>JAAVEO010000026.1 GCA_014801225.1 Bacteroides sp. | reverse complement strand
TTTGGCCATCTTGACCTTGTCGTTCAGTCGCTTAGCTCGCTAAGCTCCTTCTCTCCGCGGCCAACCTGCCTCAAAATTATCTCGCATCTATCATATCATTTATTTTTCTTAGCTACTTATTCGTTGTTCATTTTCTCTGCGTCAGTCTCTCTCACAGTCTTACGACCTGACTTGCGCGGACGCTTGAGAACTTTTTCCTCCTCTGCCGTAGGTTTGGATTCCACAGGCACATCCCTACGGACGGGAGTCTTTTCGGCAGCCTTCGGCATACTCTTCTTGAGAAGGATGCCATCCTCCTGAAGGCGATTGACAATCGCGGCGAGAACACCATGCACGAAAGAACCGCTCTTGGGAGTGGAATAGCACTTTGCAATCTCGATATACTCGTTCATGCTGACAGTGAGAGGAATGGAGGGAAAACCTGTAATCTCAGCCAATGCAGTCATGATAATCACAACATCCATGAATGCCAGACGATCGGTATCCCAGGAGGAATTGTCAATAAAACCGTTAATCCAACCACGATAAAGATCCTTATTGCGCACTACGCGAGCAAGGAGTTCAGGACCGAATTCGGCGTCCTCCTTATCCTTGAACATTGCAAGCACTGCGTCCTCCTCATTGCCATCTTCAAAGCGTTTGAGAGTCTTGAGAGCGAATGTGCCGATAATCTCAAGGTCATCGTTCCAGAATACGGATTTTTCCTCCATATATTCAAGGAAATCTTTCGAGGGGAGAATCACCTGCTTCATGAGATTGCGCCAGAGTTCACAGTCAGTCTTATAATCAGTGACGGGGAATTCCATATACTCCTTATAGAGATCAGACTCAAGAATAAGCTTGAGCAGACGCTCCAGCAAGTCGCGATCGTCAGGAAGCCAGGAAATAGTACGGTTCTTAAGTTCAGCCGAGATACGGGTATCTTTGGAGAGGACCTCTACGAGCTGATTCTCCACGAAGCGGAGATTGGGGTTGAGGTCTTCCTCTGTACGGATATATTTATAACGGTTGTTGTCAAGCTGCTGATTGCGGAGGAAAGTGATATCCACAGGAAGAGAGAGGAGACGGAGATAAAGCTCACGTGCTTTATCGAGACTACGCTTTAGCTGGGCGAGAGCATCATCAAGATTGTCGCGGGTAGCAAGGAAATTGACGAAAGTATGGGCCATCATCTCCTTCATGCGGTCAACGCCTCGGAATGTGAAATTCTCACGTTTCTCAATAAGAGCGTTATATTCGGGATAAGGGGAGATGATTATATTGAAAATCTCCTGCCACACCGCATCGGAACCGGCATTGAAATTGCCCAAATCCTTGAGGAATCGCTTATAGATAGCGGATTCTTTCACAATGTCGGCCAAAGGCGCAACTATATCCTCGAAAGGGAAGTGCTCCATGTGGTAACGATGGAGAAGAGTGCGCACCTTTTCATCGGCTTTTATCTTTGTGATGAACCGAGTGTCGGCCAAAGGAGTGCCGAGGCCGCGTCTTTCCACCTTCTCGGCTATTCTCACCATAAGGACGAGAGTATCGAGATAGAGGTTGTAAGCAAACCTTTTCTCTTTGGTGGGAGCCGACGGTTGCGACTCAAGCATAAACTGATTCTCCGTAAGGAGGTAAGAATAAAGCAGTTGAATCACCTTTATTCTAATTAACACTCGATTGATCATAACTCTTTATGTTCGCGTATTTTCTTATTTTTCCTTTTTAGAAGAGAGGATTCCCCGCAAACGGGACTACAAAATTAAGATTTTGCCGATACTTGACCAAATTACGGGGCGTATTTCCTTAATTTAATTTAGTCATTCGGGCTTCATACCGAAATCCATACGCTGACGCACAGCCTCGTAAAGAAGCACTCCGGCAGCCACGGAGACATTGAGCGAGCCGATATTGCCAAGCATGGGAATAGCTACCAGATCATCGCAAAGACGAAGCACTTCGGGAGAAATACCGGTGTCTTCGGCACCCATCACGATAGCCACCGGCACTGTATAGTCGGCCTGAGTATAATTGATTGCAGCTTTCTCAGAGGCACCTACAATACGATAGCCATATTCCTTAAGTTTTTTTACGGCACCCACCACATCACGCTCACGACATACCGGAACATAGAAAAGTCCGCCGGCAGAAGTCTTCACCGCATCGGGAGTGACCGATACGCTATTGCGTTCAGGGATAACTATCGCATCAACTCCGGCACAATCGGCGGTACGGCCTATAGCTCCGAAATTTCGCGTATCGGTAAGGCCGTCGAGCACCGCAACAAGACCTACACATCCCTCTTCATAAAGAGCAGGGAGAATATTGTCAAGTTTTTGATAAGCCACAGGCGACAGAAGAGCCACGGCACCTTGATGGTTTTTCATCGTAATACGATTGATCCGCTCCACGGGTACACGCTGCATGACAATACCATACTCCTTAATCATAGACAGGAGTTCGGAAGCGAGCTCACCGGAGAGATCCTTCCTGATGAGCACCTTATCAATATTCTTACCGGCGGCAATAGCCTCCATCACGGCACGGCGGCCGAAAACGAAATCGTTCTTTTCCATAAATATTTTACTACATTAAGCCATAAGGGCTTTGGCCGCACTGAGGGCCTCAGGTGTGACAGAAGAACCTGATATCATGCGGGCAATCTCACGCAGACGCTCCTCTTCTGACAGAGTACGCACATTGGAGACGGTACGTGATTCCGAATCCTCCTTATAGACATAGAGGTGGGCCACTCCTTTTGCCGCCACCTGCGGAAGATGAGTGATGGCCAGCACCTGCTTCCCCATTGCCATACTCTGCATCATCGCACCCATCTTATCAGCAATCTCACCGGAAACTCCGGTATCGATCTCATCGAAAATAACAGTGGGCATATCCATACGTCCGGACATGATACTCTTCACAGAGAGCATCAGACGCGACATTTCACCGCCGGAGGCAACTTTTCCGAGAGGCATAGGCATCTGATTCTTATTGAAAGCCGTAAGAAATTCCACTGTATCCTGACCGTCGACACCAAGCTTACCTTGAGTCACAGCCACTTCGAAATGTAAGTTAGGCAATCCGAGAGGTATGGCCGTGAGAGTGAGGAGTTCGGCAAAATCCCCTGCCGCCTTCACACGCCGGACCGTAAGATCATTGGCCTTCATCTTGAGCTGACGGGCCTTTCTACGGGCTTCAGCCTCCATTTCAGCAAGATCGGAGTCGCCGCAATTCACGGAATTCACCTGTGCGCGCAACTCGTCACGCAATTTCACAAGGCCATCTTTCTCCGAGATACGGAAATATTTCTCAGCCTCATAAAGTTGCTGCATACGCTGTGAGATCTTGGAAAGACGCACAGGATCGGAATTCACTGATTCGCAATATCCACGCACAGTATCGGCAATATCGCGCAACTCCACACCTACCTGCGACAGACGCTCCATAATGGCGGGATCTTCATCTCCGGGAGTAGAGAAAAGAGAGAAATCCACATGACGGAGATGCTCCACAGTTTCCGCAAGCGCCATAAGAGCAGAATCATCCGAGATATCCATCTTACGATAAGCTGCCGACAGGCGTTCACGAATCTCATCGGCATCGCTAAGAATATCGAACTCCTTCTCGATACTTTCGAGTTCGCCGGGTTTGGGATCAAGCTTATCAAGCTGTTCGAGCTGAAAAGCCATAATCGCCATATTCTTACGATTGGACTCCAACTCCTCACGACGGCGCCGTATAGCGGAATGCAAACGACGATAATCTGCGAAAGCCTCGCGATAATCTGCAAGATAAGAGGAATTATCAGCAAATGAATCGATCACCTCCAATTGGCTTCTCCCCTGCAATAAGGAGAGTGTGGAATGTTGGGAATGAATATCCACAAGTAAAGAGGTGATATCCGAGAGAGTCTGGAGATTCACGGGAGAATCGTTTACAAAAGCGCGCGATCTGCCGGAAGCGGAAATCTCGCGCCGTATAATAGTCTCTTCCGGAATCCAATCGAGCTGATGCTGCTCGAAAACCGAACGCAGGGAGGGGGCCACATTGGAGAAACGAGCCTCGACCACCGATTTCGCATTGGAATCGGCAATCACTCTGGTTTCGGCACGTGCGCCGAGCAACATCGAGAGCGCCCCGAGCATAATTGATTTTCCGGCACCGGTCTCACCGGTGATTATAGTGAGGCCATCGGAAAAATCAAGAGATAGGGAATCGATAAGGGCGTAATTCCTTATGGTGAGTTTTGAGAGCATCGAGATCAGATTAATTGTTATCGGGATTTTTTATCTTATCAAGGCGTTCGGTGTCAGTAGGGTAAACGCGTTTGAGGAGTTCATATACCTCATCGCGTTCCGACTGCGGAGCCTTGGAATAGACATTTACCAATTCATCAAGTTTTGAATCCCTGAAAATCGAAAGTGCCACCGACATAGGAGCATTTTCATACACGGAGCCAATCGCCTTGATAGCCTCCGTAATGGCGGAACGTCCCTTATCGGGCGAGGTCACCATCTCGTCAAGTCCTTTGCGATGATATTCATAATTCATCTTTCTCACAGCCGAGGTATTGGCATCAGTGAAAGAACTAAGCACCGCGCTTCTGTTCTTGTTATCCTCAAAAGTACGCCAACCGATCTCACCCAGCGACTGAGCCTGCTGCACCACCGCGGCAGCCTTATCGAAGAAAGGTTGTCCACCGTTAGGAGAGAAACTGTCGAAATCTATCGCAAGGAGGAGATATGCATAATAATTGAGGATAGCAGTAAGATTATTATCGAACGAATTCTCATTAAAAATGAGAGGGTCTCCGTCGCGATAATCAAACTCCACTCTTGTATCGCGGAAATTGAAAAGAGTAGTAGTATAAGTGCTATTATATACCGGGCGTGAAAGTTGAACTTGAATATCCCCTTTTATACGATCGTTGTCATACTCCTTGACTGTAAGAAAAAAGCGACATTCTATACGTTCCACCGGTGAAAAAGTGGCATTACTCCAGCGAGTTTCGTTGAAATAATCGTTGATCGACGACTGTAAGGATTCAAAAACACTCTTATTGGTACCCTCGATCTGCGAACTGTTCACCTCGACGGTACAATTGAGCTCTTGAGCCGAGGCATCAGCGCTCCCCCACGCCAGGAGAGCGGCGCCAAATATGGGAAGTAGTTTCTTTGTCATGACAATAAAACGCGCTCAGCGAGGGTAATATTTCATTTATCAGAGTAAACCGGCGACAATGACATTCATTATATCCTTCGCCACCTTATCCTTACTTTCAAGAGGGAACGATACAGAAGAAGAATCAGCTCCAAATACAGTCACCTTATTAGTATCCGTATTGAAGCAGGCCCCTTCATCAGAGAGGGAATTGAGAACAATCCAATCGAAATTCTTCGCTTTGAGTTTCCTACATGCGTTCTCCTGACCGTGATCGCTTTCAAGAGCGAAACCAATCATGGTTCGCTCTCCTTTTCTCTTTCCAAGGGTAGCCGCGATATCCGGATTGCGAACAAGCCGCAAATCCATCTCTTCCACATTCTCGCGCTTGATCTTACGCTCGGCACATTCTGCGGGAGCATAGTCAGCCACAGCAGCGGCAAAGATACATATATCCGTATCCTCGAATTCAGCTTCGCAAGCCGCAAGCATCTCGCGGGCTGTCACGACATCGACACGACGGACACCCTCGGGAGTAAGAGATTTATTGACAGGACCGGCCACAACCACAGTATCGGCACCAAGACGCCGGCACTCCCGAGCGAGAGCAAACCCCATTTTTCCACTGGAATGATTTCCGATAAAGCGGACGGGGTCGATTGCCTCATAAGTAGGCCCGGCCGTAATCATCACTTTTTTACCGGCCAGAGGGAGCGGTGCCTCCTCACTACGAAAATACTCCTCAATAGCCTCCACAATTTTCTCCGGCTCTTCCATACGGCCTTTGCCGCAGAGGTGAGAAGCGAGTTCGCCACTACCCGGTTCGATTATGTCGACTCCATCGGCACGAAGAGTAGCAATGTTGCGCTGAGTAGCCGGATGCGCCCACATATCAAGGTCCATAGCAGGAGCTACCATCACATGCTCCTTAGCCGAAAGATATGTCGTAATGAGCATATTGTCAGCCACACCGTTGGCCATCTTGGCGATGGTAGAAGCCGTAGCCGGAGCAATCACCATCAAGTCGGCCCACTGACCAATGTCGACATGGGAATGCCATTCACCTGTATTGGCCGTAAAGAACTCGCTTATCACCGGGTTGCCGCTAAGTGAAGAGAGTGTGACAGGAGTGATGAATTCCTTACCATTCGGAGTAATCACCACCTGCACCTCCGCACCGGCTTTTACAAGGAGGCGGAGCAGATATACCGATTTATATGCGGCAATGCCACCCGATATCCCAAGTACTATATGTTTTCCTGAAAGACAGCTACTCATTTGGCGTTCTTTTCATTCATGAATTGGAACTTCAACTGCTTGAGGACATCCTTCGTATTCTTAGGGAAGTCGCCCTGCATCATCCACTCGTAGAAAGAGGGTTCACGACGAAGCACATCCTTCACCGACTTCCCCTTATGCTTGCCAAAATTAAATACGGGAGTATCATTCTCGTCAAGTACGATACGACCGGCAAGGTCGAGATTTCTACCTGAAGCGGAGAATTCGGCAAGATAATCGATATTATTCTGAAGCTCGGGATATTTATTCAGCTGACCGAGAAGCACTTCATAAGTGGCCTCAGTATCGGCGAGCGCAGAATGAGCATTCTCAAGTTCCTTACCGCAGTAGAAGCGGTAGGCCGCAACGAGAGTACGCTGCTCCATCTTATGGAAGATATTCTGCACATCTATGAAGCGGCGTCCCGTGACATCAAAGTTGAGTCCTACCCTATTGAATTCCTCCATAAGGAGAGGCACATCGAAGCGATTGCTATTATATCCCGCAATATCGCAATCATCGAAGATAGCGAGAAGCGATTTAGATATCTGAGAGAAAGAGGGACAATCCTTCACATCCTCATCCGTGATATGATGCACGGCGGTAGATGCTGGCGGGATAGGCATACCGGGATTGATACGACGCGATTTCTTCTCTTCCGTGCCATCGGGAAACACCTTCACATAAGAAAGCTCCACAATACGGTCGTGGGTGATATTGGTGCCGGTAGTCTCCAGATCGAAGAAGATAATCGGACGTTCAAGATTAAGTTTTGTCATACGGTTAGTGGTCTTGGGAGAGAGAAAAAATAGCACGCCCCTTCTCCCCTTTGAGGAATATCAGGAACCGGGGGCGTATACCCTATGAAATAAAAATTATTCAAGCACCTGCATCGGCATCTGGATAGTGACGAGCTCCTCGTCCTGTTTCTGCTCGTCAGGCATGAATACCCCGGGACGAGCCGGATCTGACAATTCGATACGAACTGTGTCACACGGCATATTGGAGAGCACCTCCTGACAATAAAGAGCGTTAAAACCAATAGTCATAGGATTACCCACATAGTCGCAATCAACACGCTCTTCGGCAAGAGTGGCATAATCCAGGTCCTGACCTGTAATCTTGATTTCAGATGAAGATATCTCAAGACGTACGAGACTCGAAGCCTTGCTTGCAAAGAGAGATGCTCGGCGCATTCCGGAAAGAAGAGTGGCGCGGTCGGCAGTCAGGCTGAACGGGTTATCAGTAGGAATCACTCGGTCATAGTTTGGATAATTACCCTTTATGAAGCGGCAAGAGAGCACATAGCTTCCAAAAGATAAGGAAGCTCCCTTCTCAGTAGCTACAATATGCACATCCGTATCATCCTTATCAATAAGACCTTTTATAATAGAAGCGGGTTTCGCAGGCATGATGAAACGGGCAGTGACACCGGGTTTTGCCTCCATATTGCGATAGCGAACGAGCTTATGGGTATCCGAGCTGACGAAAGTGATACGTTCGGGTTCAATATCCCAGAGCACACCGGTCATCATAGGGCGAATCGGCTCAGTGCTGACAGCATAGAGAGTCAATTCGAGCGCACGGCGCACTTCTGCCGCCGGCACTGAAAATTCAGCGACAACCTCATCAGCCTTCTCCTCCTTGGTAGGGAATTCCACAGGACTTACACCCATGAAATCGAAGTGGCCGCTCATATATTCTATCTTGATAGCGAAAGTGTTCTCATCGACGGTTATAGTGAGAGGCTGGGAAGATATCTCCTTAACAATTTCAAGAAGTTGCTTTGCGGAAACAGCTACCGCACCGTCATTATCTACATCGAACACTTCTATAGTAGCGATAATTTCATTCTCCTGGTCGGAGCCGATGATATAGAGGGTCTCGCCTGAAAGGCGAAGCAGGAAATTATCGAGAATGGAGAGAGTATTCTTGGCATTAATCACCTTAGCCACAGCAGAGAGCTGTTCGTAAAAGGCTTTGCCGGCTACGTTGAATTTCATATATCGAATCTGTTTTTCAGTGAGAACAGAGCGTCATCAAGCATGAATTCGGGGAGGCCCCATATCCGCGATGGCGCAATTATGCAATTAATTTCACAAAATTAGAAAAACATCGCGAAAATACCAAAAGAAGTTGTTGTTAATTTCGACAACAACACCACTATAAGTAGCTAATAAAAATAAAAAACAAGACACCGGAGTAAATCCGATGCCTTGTTTGGTATGAAAGATTTATAAGCTTAATCAATTTCACTATTCCTTTATCTCCGGAAAGGAGATAAAGAGAAGGAAATTACTCGGCTACAACCTCGAATTCGATCTCGGCAACCACCTCTTTGTGAAACTTGATAGTGGCGGTGTATACACCTACCTCTTTCACGGGCTCCTTGATGTAGATAATCTTGCGATCTACATTGTGACCGAGTTTCTCGAGAGCCTCGGCGATCTGGATAGCGTTCACAGAACCGAATACAGTGCCTGTGGAGCTTGTCTTGGCGCCGATAGTAAGCTTAACGCCTTCGAGAGCCTTGGCAGCAGCCTCGGCCTCAGCTTTGATCTGAGCGAGTTTGTGGGCACGCTGACGCTGATTCTCGGCGAGCTGCTTGAGAGCGGACTCAGTGGCGATAACAGCCTTACCCTGGGGGATAAGGTAGTTGCGGCCGTAACCATCTTTCACCTCGACAACGTCGTCCTTATAGCCAAGATCGGCTACATTTTCCTTAAGTATAAGTTTCATTTGGATTGTGTTCTTTTATGTCGTGAATAAAAAATGGAATTACTTCATGAGGTCGGTCACGTAGGGAAGAAGAGCGAGATGACGGGCACGCTTCACGGCCTGAGCCACACGACGCTGGAACTTGAGGGAAGTACCGGTGATACGACGGGGAAGAATCTTGCCCTGCTCGTTGAGGAACTTCTTGAGGAATTCAGGATCCTTGTAGTCGATATATTTGATACCGCTACGTTTGAAACGGCAGTATTTCTTCTTCTTAGTGTCGACAGTAAGGGGAGTGAGGTAACGGATTTCGCTATTGGATGCCATGATTAGTTCTCCTTTACTTCAGCCTCGGCTACAACAGCCTCAGCGGGGGTTTGACTTGCTTTTTCTGCTCTCACGCGACGACGCTTCTCAGCATACTCGACAGCATATTTGTCAAGACGGAAGTTGAGATAGCGGATCACACGCTCATCACGACGGAAGGCAACGTCGAGCTTCTTAACGATAGTGGGCTCGGCTGCATACTCCAACAGGCAGTAGAAACCTGTGGATTTCTTCTGGATGGGATAAGCGAGCTTGCGCAGACCCCAAAGCTCCTCATTGACGATCTCAGCACCGTTCTGCTTGAGGACGTCTTTGAATTTCTCTACCGCTTCCTTCATCTGCTCATCAGACAAAACGGGAGTTAAAATGAAAACGGTCTCGTAACGATTCATACGTTTTATTAATTGATATTAGTTAATCTCTTGATTTTCAACCTCTTAATCCTCAAAACAAGGATTCGCCGGCCGAAAACTGATGCAAAGTTACAACTTTTCAGCCGATTACGCAAATTTACACCGAAATTTTATTCGATTAATGAAAAAGAAGTTGTATGTGGAATAGGCCACACCCTCCGCCTGAAGGAACGCCTTCAGTGTCTTGCCGCTTGCGGCTGCTTTGTTCTGTAGATCAAGGAACTCTGATTTTGTCATAATAATTGGAGGTTGCAGTTAGTGCAACTTTACTCTGCAAAATTACAACCTAACCACAACCTCCAAAAGGTGTACTTCAATTAATGCTTACGTTTATAGAATTTATAGAGAACTTCTCTCTTGGCATCCGCAAGGAGACTGTGGTCGTTTTGGATAACTCCACGGTCCACAAGAGCCGCAAGGTAAAGGACTGTCTTCAAAGATGGAAGGAAAGAGGCTTCCACATATTTCATCTCCCTCCTTATTCCCCTCACCTCAATATCGCCGAAACTCTTTGGTGTATAATGAAAGGAAAATGGATACAGCCACATCACTATGGAAATAAACATAGATTGTTCTCCACCGTAGAAGAGATTCTCTCCATCGTTGACCAACAATACACGATTAATTTCAGTAAAGCTGTGGCTTAACATATCAATGCATTAATTTATTTTTACGAGATACTTACATGCAAAAGATTTAGAAATCAAGGATGGCATTATCTACCTACCTCTATATATTATATATGACGGGGGTGCTGTAGAACAGAGGGAAGCCGTCACATCCAAGAAGGTATAAAAAACCTCGGGTCACAAGGACCCGAGGTTAAATGGGGAGGCACCTCCAGTGCCGACTATGCTTTAGAATCCCCGGAAGCCCATTATTATCAACTGTTTTTGCGTTTTTCAACCATTTACTTTACATTTAGCGGCATTTGCAATCTCACCTGTTTCACAATTTATTAGAAGTACTACAACCTCCACATTGGACAAAGACGCATTATTCAGTGTTTTACACTTTTCTAAGGATAGCTTCTGAATATGGACATACTCCTCACCTTCAATAATTTCAGATGGACATGCAGTTTTATCACCTTCCCAATTACATATCTCCCTAGCAACGTGGTTATACATTTGAGGTACGATTGAAGATAAATTCTCATAACCTCCCATCTCTCCGGATTGTCCGCCAGAATAAAAATTGCTTTGGTAATAAGGACCTATTTCATTCTGCACTAAAACGTATGATAAACCATAATTTGCATTTTTCAAACTCTCTGCAAATTTCATAGTTGTTTCAGCTATAACATTTTCGTTGTCAGTATCAAAATTTGCTTGTATCTCAACATATTCATTGCAACCGATATTAATCTTGGGAAATATTTCCCTGAGATTCTCCAAAGAAGGATCAAAACCCAAAAAGGTATTTATTCTATTAATAGTTCCTTGAGGAGACGCGTTTATATTATATTTACTACTCCAGGATTCATATGTTTTACAAAACATGGGATCAGCGCCAGAGCCGTAATTATGAACATCTATTACTATAAAGTTGTCATCTTCACCAACATTCTTAAGTTCTTCGAAGAATGTTTTAACACCATAAATAGCTCTTATACACCATCCATCTGCAACTCCACAATTTTCTTCAAGCACCATTCTTCTTTTAAAAGGCTTCTCTACTGTAGCATTTAAAAGGGTCTTGATGAAATCTTTAGCATTTTTTTGAGCCTTTATAAAGTCATCCTTCAGGGAGCTGGAGCAATCTAGTACGAGCATGATGGCTGCGGAGCTGCGATTAGTGACGATATCCGAATTCTCCGTCTTGTCAAACTCGGAGTTGATTTGCCATGATGAATTTGTCTCTATATAGTTCCATTCATCTATATAAGAACTCCTTATCAATGTATTGGTATCGGTATGAACATTATCAAAAGTGAAAGTGACAAAAATGCCATCCACGTTGCCCTTAACAACTGTTCCACTGGTCGAAGTAAGGCCAACGTATTTTACATCTTCAAGCGAACAATCCGTAAGATTAAAACTTCCTTCAATATAAAGGTTTGATTTATCAGCACTTCCAACATTATCAAATGTAAATCGCACTCGAGTTCCCATTGCAAGTCCAGGGATTGTCAGGTTGATGGCTTGAATATAGCTACTTTGCGTGAGCTACTCCGCGATTTCCCTAAAACGAGCATTGACTTCATCCATGTTGTTAAGTTCAGTCGCGTTTGCAGGTGAGGAGGCAAGTTGCTGAAGATTTCTTGTGAAAGCTTCGTCATCTTTCACATCAGAACCCTTCAGACCGATGGAATAGGCCTCAATAGCCTTTCCAAAAACTTTCTCCTCTTTGATTCTCTTGTTCATGGCCTTGAGATAGTCATCGTTGTTAGCGTGTGCCGGATTCATCATAAAGGAACCCTGGTCAAGGCCGTCGGTGAATGTAATTATCGCTGCAGTAGTGAGGTCTTCAGGAAGATTGCTTGCTTGTAGTGCGTCAAGTGCCTTGTCAAAGGAATGGTAGAGAATAGTGCCGTTTTTCATCTCCAGCCCGTCGATAAAGTCGTTGAAACCTGTCACCGAGCTCTTAGTTAGACTATGTACAGGATACTCCATAAGAGACTGGTTGAAGCCGGTAATGCCGAGGTAGACACCGCTGGGGAGTTCGGTGTCGGAGAAGCTGGCGGCGGCGGACTGGGTGTAGGCACTTTCTTGTCCGTCGACTATGGCTTTGACCTTGTAGAAATTGGAGCCGGAGAGGGGTTCGGAGTCGGTGTAGGAGGTCTCCTTGAGATCCTTGGCAAGGAGGGTGAAGTTGACGTTGTCGGCGGAGCGGTAGATGTTGTAAGTCGCTCCCTCAACGGCGTTCCATGTGATTGTAATGCTTTTCTCGTCTACCTCTGCCTCCACCTTGGAGGGAGACTCTATGCGGTCGTTCACCTCAATGTAGTCGATGTCGGAGATGGCGTATTCCTGCACAACCTCTCCCCCACGGAAAATTTGCACAACCTTCTCGCGCTCGGCATAGCCGATGAGCATAAGGAGCGAGAACAGCGACGCGAGTATTGTTCTTTTGTTAAAAATATTGTTCATGATTGCAATATGTTTTTGTTGTTGCTGTGTGTAAGTTGAATAAAGTATTATTTTAATCTGAACTTTATATTGAGATTGATTCGCTTGTCGGTGGCAACGGCCACGTAGATTCCTTCAGGAAGTCTTTCAAGTGGAAGGGGGTTGCCCGGGGTCATTTCGGCTGTCATGATCATACCTCCATCAAGATGGAAGATGCCGACAGTGAAGACACCGTAGTCCCCGGAGTCGATCAACAGAGAACGTGTGTCGGGGAGATAGAGCAATTTGAAGCTACCGTCTGCAGCTGTTATATCGGCTCCGGTCTCTATGTCGGGCATCGCATTTTTGATTTCGATGTGGTGGTAGAGGGAATAGAGGAGTTCTTGCGTTTCCTTTGCATCGCCGCCTGCACGGCTGATAGTCATGGATTCAGAACCGAAGGTGATACGGTTGAGTTTTGATAGGTCAATAGAGTGTTCGCTCTGTGCGTGGCCTGACAACACGAGGCATGGCACCTCGGTGTCGGCGATGGCCGGAAGCGCAACACTAAGCCCTACGAATGTGGCCCAGACAGCGAGGGAGTAGCCGGCATGGAAGTGTTTTCGATGTTTCATAGACTGAAATCGATTTGTGAGCCTCGGTCTTCTCCTCGTTGGCATCGGTGAATTATGGAAAAATGGAAAAAGCGTGAGAGTCTGTATCTGTTGCCGTCCTACGAATCGGGGCTTCTCGCATTGCCCATCAATAGTCGGACGGCAACGCAGAAGCCCACGCATGTATATACAACCGCAGCAACGGGGACGACATCTCATCACGAGACAACGCACCGAAGCATGAAAACGGTATGGCATACTCACGGGCATCTATCGTTGCTCAATCCCTTGACTATTGATTGAAATTTTGCGAGAATTTCGATTCGTCAAGAAATCAGCGCGGATAAACGCTTAAAAAATATGTGACCGGGGCGCGCTGCGCCGCCGCACATCTCGCCACTCTCATCCCTTGACCGGGACTTCTGAGGCGGTCTGTGAAGACAAAGTTACAATTTTTCGGATAAATAGCAAAATTTTATCGGATAAAAAAACTCGCTACTGCGCTGCATGGATGTGGGTAAATCTTCCAAGGATGAGAATAGAGAGGTTGCTGTGACGAATGGGGATTTGGGCGCAAGCGCCCAATGCTGGAAACAAATACTGAATGGAGAATGGTAATTTTATTCGGATTTATAGGCGGCTGAGTCACTAAGAAAAACTAAATGATATAATGACTATGACGCTTTGAAATTATCTGATATATGAAGAATTCGTATTTTTACTATTCATCAGGGAAGAGGGAGAGTTGTAACTAAGGGAGAGTTAGAGCCGAGGAATAGGGAATCAAAGGGAGAGTTGGACTGATTTGTAGATGACGGGGTGAGAAAGCGGCGAATCAGAATTGAAATTCTGATTCGCCGCTTTCGAGTATAAGTTTAAGTGGGGAGATTATTCTTCTACGGGGATATAGAAGGAAAGAGCGTCGGGACCGAAGTTGCCGATAAAGTCGGCATGCTTGGCTACCTCAGCCTGCCCATACTTGACGTAGACATTGAGCGAGCGACGGAAGGAAGCATCACGCTGAGTATCCTCGAGAAGGAGGTAACCCATGATGATGTGGCCGGCCATCTCCACGAGACGACGAGCCATGAAGTCACGGTATTCCGAGCTCTTCACGCCTTCCACACTCTGCACTGCATTTGCATACTGCTGAGTCATGAAGACGAGAGTATTCTTCACAGCCTCATCCTCAGGCAACACCTGCTGCTCCTCCATCTCCTTGATCTTGTTGAGATAAGTGCCGGTGGTGACGTGGCGGATAGCAGCCACTACCTGAAGCTGAGTCGTACCCTCATAGATAGAGGTGATACGTGCGTCGCGATAGAGACGCTCGCAAGCGTAATCCTTCATGAAACCGGAACCACCATGAATCTGGATACAGTCGTATGTATTCTGATTACAGAATTCGGAGGTCATACCCTTTGCAAGGGGAGTGAAGGCATCGGCAAGACGGGAATAGTATTTGGCTTCCTTCTTCTCATCGAGAGTGAGAGGACGCTCTTTAGCGATATCGTCGTATACCTTATACATATCGACGAAACGAGAGCATGCATAGAGAAGCGCGCGGCTTGCATCGAGCTTAGCTTTCATTACAGAAAGAATCTCTGCCACGGCAGGGAAATTGATGATAGCCTGACCGAACTGCTTACGATCCTTGGCATAAGCGAGAGCCTCACGATAGGCGGCCTCGCTGATGCCTACACTCTGGGCGGCGATACCGAGACGAGCACCGTTCATAAGAGCCATCACATACTTGATAAGACCAAGACGTGTGGAACCTACGAGTTCGGCGGGGGCATCCTTATATACGAGCTCGCATGTGGGGCTGCCCTTGATACCCATCTTATTCTCGATACGGCGAACGTTTACGCCGCCATTTCGCTTATCATAGATAAACATTGAAAGGCCGCGCCCATCCTTAGTGCCCTCTTCGGAGCGGGCAAGCACGAGATGAATATCGGAGTCACCATTAGTGATGAATCGCTTCACACCATTGAGCACCCAAGAGCCATCCTCCTTCTGAGTAGCCTTGAGCATTACAGACTGAAGGTCGGAACCGGCATCAGGCTCGGTGAGGTCCATCGACATGGTCTCGCCGGCACAAACACGGGGAATGTATTTCTGCTTCTGCTCTTCGGAAGCGAACTCATAGATAGTCTCGGCGCAATCCTGAAGTCCCCAGAGATTCTCAAATCCGGCATCGGCGCGGCTGACGATATCGGCAGCCATGATATAGGGAGTGATAGGGAAGTTGAGACCTCCAAGGCGACGGGGCATCGACATACCCATAAGGCCGGCCTTGCGGCAAGCCTCAAGATTACGGGCAGTGCCATCGGCATATACCACGCGGCCATTCTCCACGTGAGGGCCCTGATGATCTACATCCTCGGCGTTAGGAGCGATAACATCGCCACAGATCTCACCGACGATCTCGAGCACACGGTCATATGAATCCATGGCGTCATCGAAATCCTGAGGAGCGTAGTCATACTTATCGGCATCGGCGAAGTTTCTCTCTTTCAACTCCACGATTTTCTTCATCATCGGATGAGAGAGATGAAGCTTCAGGGAAGGATTGTCTATATAGAAATTAGCCATTGTTCTTCAGATTACTTGGAATTCTTTTTGTAGTATTTGATAAGCTTGGGCACTACATCCTCCACCTTGCCTGTGATGACGATATCGGCGATGGAATTGATGGGAGCGTTGGGATCGGAGTTGATGGAGATAATGAGAGAAGACTCCTGCATACCTGCCACGTGCTGGATCTGACCGGAGATACCGCAAGCGATATAGAGTTTGGGGCGGACAGTGACACCTGTCTGACCTATCTGACGGTCATGATCCACCCAACCGGCATCGACAGCCGCACGGGAAGCACCTACCTCACCGCCGAGAGTATCGGCAAGCTGGAAAAGGAGATCGAAATTCTCCTTGCTGCCCACGCCGTAACCGCCACCTACTACGATGGGGCTACCCTTGAGGTTGACTTTGGATTTCTCTACATGACGGTCGATAATGTCGACTACGAAATCCTCGGGAGAAGTATATTTATTTACATCAAGGTCAACCACCTTACCGGTATAGTTGGAATCCTTCACCTCTTTCTTCATCACACCCTCACGCACTGTGGCCATCTGCGGACGGCAGTCGGGATTGACGATGGTGGCAACGATATTACCACCGAAAGCGGGACGGATCTGATAGAGAAGATCCTTGTATTCCTTACCTGTCTTGGCATCGGTATAGTCGCCGATTTCAAGAGAAGTACAGTCAGCGGTGAGACCGGAATGGAGGGCGGAGCTCACACGCGGGCCAAGGTCACGACCGATGGAAGTAGCACCCATGAATGCGATACGCGGCTCGATCTCGCGGAAGAGATTGATGAGGATAGAGGAATGAGGAAGGGAAGTGTAAGGATAGAGACGCTTATCCTCCACCTTATATACAGTGTCCACTCCATAGGGGAAGAGCTGCTTCTCCACATCCTTGAGATTGTCGCCGGCCACGAGAGCTTCGAGGCGGATACCGAGACGATCGGCTAACTGACGACCCTTTGTGAGGAGTTCAAGGGAGACGTCGGCCACCTTTCCATCCTCAAATTCGCAATAAACGATAAGATTATTCTTGTCTGCCATTTTGATATCAGTTTATATATGGATGGCCTATATCAGCCGATGGTATGGTTGGCTATGAGTTCTTTCACGAGATCCTCCAAAGCCTCATCAGTAGGTTCCACCTCACGGGCCTCTTTAGCCGTGAACACCACATTCTCTATCTGCTTCACCTTTGTGGGAGAACCGGAGAGACCGCACTGAGCGAGATCAGCCTCTACAGTCTCAGCGTTCCACTCCCCTATATTGAGGTAAGGGCGAGCCTCGATGAAAGCCTTCTTCTTTTCGTCAGCGGCCACCTCAGAGGGGAGAGCCGCATATTTATATTTCTGAACGGCACGTGCGTTGCGCGGACGGCAGTCGGCAGCCGAACCATTGACAGTGACAACCACCGGCATAGGGCAAGTCACAGTCTCGACGCCGCTTTCGATACGGCGAACCACCTTTACCTTGCCATTCTCGGCGGAAAGGATATCCTCTGCATACGTAACCTGAGGAAGACCAAGCTTCTCGGCTACCTGAGGACCGACCTGAGCTGTATCGCCATCGATAGCCTGACGGCCACCGAGGATAATGTCATAATCACCGATTTTCTTCACAGCCGCAGAGAGAGCGTAGGAAGTGGCGAGAGTATCGGATCCGGCGAAAGCACGGTCGGAAAGCACTACACCATTGTCGGCACCACGATAGAGACCCTCGCGGATAATCTCGGCCGCGCGGGCGGGACCCATAGTAAGCAGAGTCACCTTGCTGCCGGGATACATCTCCTTAAGCTTGAGGGCCTGCTCAAGAGCGTTGAGGTCCTCCGGATTGAAGATCGCGGGCAGAGCGGCACGGTTGACAGTGCCGTCTTCCTTCATCGCGTCTTTCCCGACATTACGGGTATCAGGCACCTGCTTGGCAAGCACAATGATATTTAAACTCATAATTGATATAATTATAATGTTTACGTTTATTCAAAACATGGTCTGCGCAAAGTTAGTGATTTTTTTTGAAATGGAAGCAATTTTTTCGTATTAATCGGTTTAAGTGTTGCGCAAACGCCCGATTTTACTTAACTTTGCTCCGTAACCTCAACAATCAATAGAATAACGAATGAATAAAAATAAAATCCCTATATTCTCTCCTATTCTCCCCTCGCACCTTTCTCCGTCACGGTTACTGTTACTGACCGGAGCCCTCGCTATCGGGACTGCGATTGCGTCAGCCGATTATGCAGATGAAGCGAACGCTCTCGAGATGCGCGGCGACCGCCAGGGCGCGATAGCAATCTTAGAGGAAGCCAAGAATGTCGGCAACCACGATGCGGAACTCTATTTAGGACGCATGGCCTACCGTAATTATGAATTCGACAAAGCACGCAGTCACTACGCCGCCTACTCCAAACAGCGCAAGAAAGCTTCCGAACATGGTTTGAAACTTCTGAGCGAGAGCGAGCGCCAGCTTCGCGATGCCAAAGGATTCATGGAGAGAGTGGAGAAAATCACGATTATCGACAGCATTGCCGTGAATGCCGACTCCTTTTTCAAGGCTTATCGCTTACCGGTGTCGGCAGGTGCGCTACTCCCAGCAGACTCCATCCCATTTGCCGACAGACGCGATGATTCCGTGATGGTATTCGCCAACGAGAACAGGGATTTCATGATGTGGTGCGAAGCAGACAGCACCGGCTATACACGCCTTGCCGAGAGTATCCGCCTCACCGATGGAAAATGGAACACCCCTATCCTCGCACCCGAAACTCTGAACGGAGGCGGGAACGCCGATTTTCCATTCATGATGGCCGACGGCACCACCCTCTACTATGCCAACGACGGAGAGGAGTCGATCGGAGGTCTTGATATTTTCATCGCCACACGCGATGCCGCCACCGGGGAATATCTCCAGCCTCAGAATATCGGTATGCCCTACAATTCCCCCTATGACGACTATCTGCTGGCGATTGACGAACTGAACGGCATAGGATGGTGGGCCACTGACCGCAACCGGCTGGGAGATAAGGTGACTGTATATGTATTCATGGTGAATGACATTCGCAAGAATTATGACAGCGAAGAACTTGACGAGGATGAGATTCTCGATTATGCCATGATACGCAATTGGCGCGACACTCAGGAAGAAGAGGATGCGCCCCGCATCGAGGAAGCCTTGGCTGCCGTAAAGAGTATCAACCCCGAGCAGACAGCCCGCAGAGCCGACTTTCATTTCCCCATAGGAGGAGGGAGGGAATACACCACTCTCGATGATTTCCCCGACCAGACCTCCCGCTCGATGATGAAACAATATCTCGCCACTCAGAAAGAGTACGACTCTCTCGCCGCCGATCTGGATGCAATGCGAAGAGAATATCACGAGCGCCCCTCCAAAGCGCAGGGAGCGGAGATAAGCCGACTGGAGAAAGAGGAAGCTGCCGCGGCTGAAAAACTCAGAAAAGCACGTAGCGAAGTATATCGCGCTCTCAGACGCTAAGATAAACCATCTCACTATTATTTTTTTCGATTGACCTTATGTTATCTTTTACCATTGCTTTGATAGTGCTTATCGCCGGATACTTCACATACGGGAAATTTGTGGAGCGGGTGTTCGGCATGCAGCCCGATCGCCCGACACCCGTGCAGACCATGGCCGACGGTGTGGACTACGTGAAGCTTCCCACCTGGAAAATATTCCTCATCCAATTCCTTAATATCGCCGGACTGGGCCCCATATTTGGTGCGATAATGGGTGTGATGTACGGTCCGGCGGCTTTTCTCTGGATAGTGTTCGGCACTATCTTCGCCGGTGCCGTACACGACTACCTCTCCGGAATGCTCTCCATCCGCAAGAACGGTGCTTCGCTCCCCGATATCGTCGGGAAAGAACTCGGGCGGAAAGTGAAAGGCTTGATGGGGATATTCACCCTACTTCTCATGATTCTGGTAGGAGCCGTATTCGTATACAATCCCGCCGACCTGCTGGCGATGCTAACGCCCGACCATCTTGACAAAACATTCTGGATTGTAGCCATATTCCTATATTATATGGCAGCCACCCTCTTGCCCATCGACAAATTGATAGGCAACCTCTACCCTCTTTTCGGAGTGGCGCTCCTTTTCATGGCCGTCGGTATACTCGTGATGCTCTACGTGAATGGTGCCGGGATGCCCGAAATATGGGAACACTTCCACAATCAGAAAGCCGACCCCGCCGCCAATCCAATCTTCCCGATGATGTTCGTAAGCATAGCTTGCGGGGCGATCTCGGGATTTCACGCCACACAGTCGCCGATGATGGCCCGCTGTCTCGCCACAGAGAAGCATGCGCGGCCGGTGTTCTACGGGGCGATGGTGACAGAAGGGATAGTAGCCCTTATCTGGGCAGCGGCGGCAATCACCTTCACCGGAGGCTATGCTTCGCTTCAGGAATTCTTGGGTAGCGGAAGTCCGGCTATTCTTGTGAATAATATTTCAAAAAGCTGGCTGGGCACAGTGGGCGGAATATTGGCGATACTCGGTGTGATAGCCGCTCCCATCACCTCCGGCGACACCGCGCTTCGCAGCGCGCGTCTCATTGCCGCCGACTTCTTCGGCGTGAAGCAGAAGAGAGTGATGAAACGTCTTGCCATCTCCCTGCCGATATTCGCGCTCTGCTTCGTGATAATGCTTATACCCTACGATGCACTCTGGCGCTATTTCGCCTGGAGCAATCAGGTGCTCTCCGTATTTACTCTATGGGCGATCACCGTCTATCTGGCTCGCCACGGAAAGAATTACCATATCACGATGATTCCGGCCATGTTCATGACGAGCGTCACCGTCACATACATCTTCTTCGCCCCCGAAGGATTCGGAGCGCTTACCGAGCTTCTGCTCGGAGTAGGTATCGGCTATGAAATAGCTCTCGGTATCGGTCTGACCGCGACAGCCGTCATGACATGGATATTCTATTCATGGAAGAACAAACTTACCGTAGACAGCAAGATATCCAACCCGGCCTGACACCCAGTTGGAAAAGAAGTAATAATTATCCCGAGGCGTGTATGGCTTCGGGATAATTTTTTGTAGGGCTGGGGCGTTATGGAAGTATGGATATTAATGGTATTGTCAGAACTACACACAACTATAACTTTCATTCTCACAGCGAATACTGCGATGGTCGCGCTCCTATAGCTGAGATGGCGGAGAGTGCTTGGCGGTGCGGTATGGAGCATTATGGTGTCAGTCCTCATTCACCGGTGCCTATCCCCTCCCCTTGCAATATGGCAGCCGAACAGACCGACGCTTACTTCACCGAGATGGAAAGAGTGAAAGAGATCTATACCGGGAGGATGAACCTCTACACCGGTATGGAAATTGATTTCCTTTCCCCGGATTGGGGTCCGCATATCGACTATTTTCAGAATCTGCCACTCGAATACAGGATAGGATCAGTGCATTTTGTACCAACACAAGACGGCATACCCGTGGACTGCGACGGGAAGTTCGAACGGTTTGCCGATAACCTGAAGAGGGCTTATGAGGGCGACCTCCGATATGTAGTAGAGCGTTACTTCGAGCAAGTGCTCACCATGCTGGAGAGAGGAGGGTTCGACATACTCGGTCATGCCGACAAGATTGCCGCCAACGCCGCCGGAGCCGATGCCGAAATCGAGAACCAAGGATGGTACAGGGCACTGATAGAAGATGTGGCACGCCACGCCGCCTCGGCCGGAGTATTGGTGGAGATCAACACAAAAGCACTGGCAGATAAGAAGCGATTCTTCCCGGCAAGAAGATGGTGGGAGATATTCGCCGCCGAGGGATGCCGGTTTGTTGTGAACAGCGATGCTCATCGTCCCGAGCGTATCACATCAGGGAGAGAAGAAGCCTTCTCGGAACTCGCAAAAATCGAAGAAGAAAAGAAAAAAGCGGATTCCGCGTGTTATTAAAGAAAACGCACTGCGCGAGGATTGAGCGAATCCCCCTTGAGCGTAAAAATAGAGTATATAACCCTTCAAAACGAACAAGACCATGAATATAGGCGACAAATTTCCCGACTTGCTCGGCAAAGATGCCGATGGAAAAGAGGTAAGACTTTCCGATTACCCCGGCAAGAACTTCATCATCTACTTCTATCCCAAGGACAATACACCCGGCTGCACAGCCGAGGCCTGCAACTTCCGCGACAACTTCGAAATATTCGAGAAGATGGGCTACCAGGTGATCGGAGTGAGCAAAGACAGCGAGGCGAGCCATGTGAAATTCCGCGACAAATTCGGTTTGCAGTTTCCCCTTGTGGCCGACACCGAGACAACACTCTGTCAGCTCGCCGGAGTATGGCAGAAGAAAAAGATGGCCGGACGCGAATATATGGGAATCGTACGCACCACTTTTGTCACCGACAACAACGGCACAGTGACCGACAAAGTAGTGAAAGTGCAGACCAAGACAGCATCCGAACAACTTTTCGAATTGCTGGACAACCGCAACGACATCAACCCCGCCTGACGCGAGGGCATATATCGGCGATTTCAGCCGAAAGAAAGAATAAAACATGAGAATCCCTTTTCCTGAAAAAAGTTTTTCGGGGAAAGGGATTCTCATTTGAATTATTTTTCTTAATTTCGCGTCAAGAACAATATCTAACTCGAAATATAGAAATGGCAACCAAACCTTTCCATTATCAGGAGCCATTCCCCTTAGGCCCTGACACAACCGAATATCAGCTTATCACGAAAGACTACGTGAAGGTGGAGAACTGGAATGGCCACGAGATGCTCGTGGTGGATCCGGAAGCTTTGACAGTGATCGCCAATGTAGCGAGCCACAACTGCTCCTTCATGCTCCGCAGAGCGCACAACGAGATGGTAGCGAAGATTCTTCGCGATCCCGAAGCATCGGAGAACGATAAATTCGTAGCGCTCACCATGCTTCGCAATGCCGAAGTAGCTTGCAAGGGTGTACTCCCCTTCTGCCAGGACACCGGTACATCCATCTGCGCCGGCTACAAGGGACAGCAGGTATGGACAGGCTGCAACGATGAGGAGAAGATCTCTTACGGAGTCTACAAGACTTACACCGAGAATAATCTCCGCTATTCGCAGAATGCTCCCCTCACAATGTATGACGAGGTGAATACAGGCTGCAACCTTCCCGCCCAGATCGACATCCACGCCACAGAGGGCGACGAATATAAATTCCTCTTCGTAGCCAAGGGTGGCGGCAGCGCCAACAAGACTTATCTCTATCAGGAGACAAAGGCTATTCTCAATAAGAAGACTCTCGTGCCTTTCCTTATCGAGAAGATGAAGACTCTCGGCACAGCCGCTTGTCCTCCCTATCATATCGCATTCGTAATCGGCGGTACTTCCGCCGAGGCTAATCTCGCGGCTGTGAAGAAAGCCTCCACTAAATATTATGATGCGCTCCCCACTACCGGCAATGAGTATGGTCGTGCGTTCCGCGATGTAGAGCTTGAGAAGGAACTTCTTGAGGCTGCTCATTGTCTGGGTCTCGGCGCACAGTTCGGCGGCAAATACTTCGCACATGATGTACGTGTGATCCGTCTTCCCCGCCACGGTGCCTCCTGCCCCGTAGGTATGGGCGTAAGCTGCTCTGCCGACCGCAACGTGAAAGCCAAGATCAACCGTGAGGGTCTCTGGATAGAGAAGCTCGATGAATTCCCCGGCGAACTCATCCCCGAAGAGTACCGTCAGAAGGGTGAGGGCGAGGTAATCGAGATCGACCTCAACCGTCCGATGCCTGAGATTCTTGCCGAACTCGACAAGTATCCCGTATCCACTCGTCTGAGCCTCAAGGGCACCATCATCGTAGGTCGTGACATCGCTCACGCCAAGATCAAAGAGCGTCTTGATGCCGGCGAACCGATGCCACAGTACCTCAAGGATCATCCTATCTACTATGCCGGACCGGCCAAGAAGCCGGAGGGTATGCCTTCCGGTTCGTTCGGACCTACCACAGCCGGCCGTATGGACAGCTATGTAGATCAGTTCCAGGCAGCAGGCGGTTCGATGGTGATGATTGCCAAGGGCAACCGTTCGCAGCAGGTGACTGATGCTTGCAAGAAGCACGGTGGATTCTATCTCGGTTCTATCGGCGGACCGGCAGCCATCCTCGCTAAAGACAGCATCAAGAATGTAGAGCTTCTGGAGTATCCCGAGCTCGGCATGGAGGCTATCTGGAAGATCGAGGTGGAGAACTTCCCCGCCTTCATCCTCGTTGACAACAAAGGCAACGACTTCTTTAAGCAGCTCAAGCCCCGCTGTCCGATGGACAGCTGCGACAAGTAATATCCCCGCGCTGACACATAGAGCCCTGCCGGGCTCAAAAGAATAGGCATATAGGTCAATTTGCAGGCTAAAGTCGTTGTAACCAACTATATTACTGTTTCTTATAGCACATCAAAGCAATTGAAGCCGTTTTGAGTCAGAGTAAATGCCGCTATAGGTCATTT
>JAAVEO010000025.1 GCA_014801225.1 Bacteroides sp. | reverse complement strand
ATGGGACTTGCAAAAATTTTTAAGATTTTCGATATTGCCGTATTTAACAAACTCCGATCTTACGGTGTTTATTAAATTAAAATTATAATCGGACATAAGCACATTGTTTTTGTATTGTGGTAAATAAATAACAATTGGGCGACTATGTCCGATTGTTTATTTTTTATTTCCTAGTGGACTTAAGTAAACAGCATTGGGTCGCGACCGTACATGGGATGGTATCCGGTATCATTCGGGCGTGTGTGGCGGGAATATCGTTTTTTTTTTGTAATTTTGGGCGCGCGTTCCGGCTATTGGCCGGAATCACGCGCCCAAAATTATTTATAATATGGAAGAGAAAGTCAGGGTGGGTATCACCCATGGAGATATAAATGGCGTGGGATATGAGATAATCCTCAAGGCCATCGGCGATGAAGGGTTCACGGAGATCTGCACGCCGATTATATTTGGTTCGCCGCGTCTGGTGGACAAATGCCGCCGCGACCTCAATATGGAGGGTTTCAAATATCGCAAGGTGAAATATGCGGCCGAAGCCGATGACGGCGAGATCAGCGTCGTGGACGTGAATCGCGATAATGTGCGCCTCACACCCGGCATCACCTCTCCCGAAGCGGGAGAGGCCGCAGTGGCCGCGCTCGAGGCCGCCGCGCAGGCACTCGAAGACGGAGTGATCGACGTACTCGTCACCGCCCCTATCTGCAAAGAATCGACCAACAGTCCCGAATTCAACTTCCCGGGACATACGGAGTATCTTCAGGAGCGCCTCGGAAAGGGTGCCAAATCGCTGATGATCCTCTTCGACGACAATGTACGCATCGCGCTCGTCACCACTCATCTCCCCATATCGAAAGTGGCCGAGGCCATAACCGAAGAGAAAGTGGAAGCCACGATAAGGGCCCTCAGCGACTCGCTGAAGATGGATTTCATGATTTCACGCCCCAAGATAGCAGTGCTCTCCCTCAATCCCCACTGCGGCGACGGCGGTCTGCTGGGCGGGGAGGAGAATGATGTGATCATCCCCGCTATCGAGAAAAGCTGCAAGGAAGGGATCTTCGCTTTCGGCCCCTTCGCCGCCGACGGCTTCTTCTCTTCAGGGGCTTTCCGGAAATATGACGGCGTAGTGGCCATGTACCATGACCAGGGACTTGCGCCCTTCAAGGCGCTGGCCG
The DNA here is from genome assembly GCA_014801225.1 of Bacteroides sp. Taxonomy (GTDB): domain Bacteria; phylum Bacteroidota; class Bacteroidia; order Bacteroidales; family Muribaculaceae; genus Lepagella. The sequence goes on along the minus strand of JAAVEO010000025.1, from coordinate 4,437 downwards.
GCGAAAACGGCGTGAACTTTACCGCCGGGCTCCCCTTCGTACGCACCTCTCCCGACCATGGCACCGCCTTCGACATCGCCTGGCAGGGTGAGGCCGACCCCACATCCATGCGTCAGGCCATATACCGCGCTATTGACATCTACCGCTCGCGCTGCCGATATGAGGAGGCACGGGAAAATCCCCTCTCGGAGGTGGCCATAGAGAAGGATAAGGGTCGCGACAAACAGCGCAAGGAGCCGCGTCAGCCCCGTCAGGAGGGGGAGGCGCCCGCCGAGAAGGCACCGGCTGCCGCCGAGAAAAAGGAACCGGCCCCGCAGGAAGCCCCCGCATTGAATTTCGGAATCATAGCTGCCGGCGAAGGCTCGCGCCTGAGGCAGGAGGGTGTGAGTCTGCCCAAACCGCTCGTGAATATAGAAGGCACACCGATGATCCGCCGCCTTATCGACATCTTCTGCCGCTGCGGCGCAAAGTCGGTGGCCGTGATTGTCAACGAAGAGATGACTGAAGTGGCCGAATATCTGGAGAAGGTGCGCGAGGAGATTCTCCCCGTGAAGCTGGAGATGATAGTGAAATCCACCCCCTCCTCCATGCATAGCTTCTGGCATCTTTCCTCCCTGCTGAAAGGGAAGGGGAGATTTATCGTCACCACCGTAGACACCATCTTCCGCGAGGAGGAATTCGCGGCCTATGCCCGTGCATACGCCGAAGCCCCGGCCGATGTGCAGGGGATGATGGCCATCACCCCCTTCATCGATGATGAGAAACCCCTCTATGTGGAGACTGACGCCGATATGCGTATAGTGGCCTTCCGCGATGAGGCATGGGAGGGTGTGAAATATGTGAGCGGCGGAATCTACGGACTCTCGGACGCGGCTGTGGATGTGCTCGGGCGCTGTGTGGAGCAGGGTGTGAGCCGCATGCGCAATTATCAGCGCGCGCTCGTGGCCGACGGGCTCGATATCCGGGGATACGAGATCCCGAAGATCGTGGATGTGGACCATTCGGCCGATATCGCCACCGCCGAGGAATTCCTGGCTTCGAAGTGAAAAAGAAATTAATCAAGGTTATTTGAAAAAAATGTCAGATATAAAGATAGCCGGAGTGATGAGAGCCGGCGCCTATTCGCCCAACCATATCGGGAATGATGCCGCTATCTTCAACGCGGCCGCCGATGAATTGCGCAAACGCGGCTGTGAGGTGAATATCTACAGCGAGGAGCAATTCTGCAAGGAGGATATCCCCGAGAGGATTATCCTGAACATGTGTCGCGAGCAGGAATCGATCGCCAAACTCCAGCGTCTGGAGGATGAAGGTCGGCTCGTGATCAATTCCGGGTATGGAATCGAGAACTGTACGCGCGAGCGCATGACACGTCTGCTGATGGGGAACGGAGTGCCTTATCCCGATTCCCTGATCGTGAATACAAACGAGAATGTGGCGGACGACCTCCGCAACGCCGGATACTCCTCCTGCTGGATAAAGCGGGGTGATTTCCATGCCATGCACAAGGAGGACGTGAGCTATTGCCGTCATCCGGAGGAGGCTCAGGAGATGCTCCACGAGTATTTCTACCGAGGGATAAAGAGGGCCGTCATCAATCGTCACCTCGTAGGCGACCTTGTGAAATTCTACGGTATATCCGGTCAGCCCTTCTTCTTCTGGTTCTATCCCTTCGACGAGGGACACAGCAAGTATGGGTATGAGGCTGTCAACGGAAAATCGCAAGGACTTCACTTTGAGGAATCATATCTCAAGGAGATATGCCAGAAGGCGTCGGACGTGACCGAAGTGAAGATCTACGGCGGCGACTGCATCATCGACCGTGACGGCTCCATACGCATCATCGACTTCAACGATTGGCCGAGTTTCGCACCCTGCCGCAAGGAGGCCGCTCCCTATATCGCCAAATGCGTGCTTGCCGCCGTGAAGGAATGGCAGGAAAAATAATACGGATATAATATATACAGGTAAAAAAGACTATGAGTCAAAAGAAAGGTTTTTGGGACGATTATAAGTCTACCCTGAAGTCGGAGGACACGGAGGAGACTTTCGACCTGATGTTCTATCGTCCTATAGGATATATCTGGGCACGTCTGGCTGCGAAAGTCGGAATCACGCCCAATGCCATCACTATCGCCTCGATATTCCTCGGGGTGGGTGCGGGCGTGCTCTTCTATTACAATAATCTCTGGCTGAATATCCTGGGCGTGATATTGCTGGTATGGGCCGACTCTTTCGATTCGGCCGACGGACAGCTGGCGCGTATGACGAAGCAATATTCGCGGATCGGACGAATACTCGACGGTCTCAGCGGCGACTTCTGGTTTGCGGCCATATATATCGCGATATGTCTGCGCGAGAACGTCACTTCCGAATTCTTCTCGGCGCATCACTGGGTGATATGGGTGATGGCCGTGGTGACCGGCATCTGCCATGGCACACAGGCGGCGATGGCCGACTATTACCGGCAGTTTCATCTCTTCTTCGTGAAGGGGAAAGATGGAAGCGAGCTGGATACGGCTCAGGAGGAATGGGATAAATTCCATGCCTTATCCTGGAAGAGGAATTTCTGGAAGAAGCTCACGCAGATGTTCTATGCCAACTATACTTCCGGGCAGGAGAAGCGTACGCCGCGGATGCAGGAATTGCGAAAGGCGCTGAAGGAGAAGTACGGGGATAATATCCCGCCGGAATTCCGTGAGAAATTCCGGGCGCTTAGCAAGCCTCTGATGAAGTACACCAATATATTATCGTTCAATACACGTACGTTCGCTCTCTTCGCGGCGATCCTGATATTCAGGATGCCCTGGCTTTATTTCGCTTTCGAGCTGGTGGTGCTGAACATTCTGCTGGTGTATATGATAGCGCGGCATGAGCGCATCTGCCGCGATTGCCTCGCCTCCCTCCGCTAAAATCACCTGCCGCCCTCCTCCACCGGCGATTAATCCCGGCGGCAATGGTCGCGACCGTTGCCGCCGCTGTTTATTTGATACATTGCTTTATCAAAATTACCCTTAGATGCGCGTTTTTTTTTGATCGCGGATCTCCGCAGATTGGGCCCGCGGATCTAGCGCAGATCTTTTTAATGAGCCGGAGTAGGGGGCAACGCGGATTGGGACCACGGCCTGCTAACGCAGCGGCCTGATCGCACGCGGATCGCCAGCTCTAATATTACCAACAACTATTGCGTGGATTATCGTGATTAGAGGGCTTTATCACAACTTAGATGTTGTTCACCAATCGATATATCCCTTTATCATATATAGGGTCGCCAAGCTTCCCGAAGTCCAATTCTTTAGCGCCGAAATTTATCAGATAGCCCAACTTCCTGCCTGAGACTTTAAGATATGTCATCAGTTGACGTGCATCCGCACTTGACATAAGGGGTAGGCTCTTTGTCTCTACTAAAACTTCATTGTCAACCAATATATCAATTCGGAAAGAATCAAGTATTTGATGGCCTTTGTACAAGGCCGGAAGTATAACTTCACATTCGGCTGTATGGCCCCGTTCTCTCAGTTCAAATGCGAGGGCATGTTTATAATAATTTTCACGAAGAAGCGGGCCAACTGTTTTTCTTACCTCGTAGGCGCATCCAATTATATCGAATCCAATACTATCAAGATTTTGTTTTGTCATAAAGTTATTAATTTCTATTATCCTCAAAATTAATAAATTATTTCCTACTAGCCTAATATCCGATTCAACTTCTTCAATTTTATATGACTTGTGCTATCCCCGTGTCGTCAATATGCGTCCCCAAAGAGCTGCCAAAGTAATTCCTCGGACTAAAAATTACCTCGAGGATGCGCGTTTTTTTTGATCGCGGATCTCCGTCCCCAAATTACTATAGCAATCGGGAATCTTTGTAATAGCCAAAGGTAATCCTCGCAATAGATATCGGTAATCCTTGCGTCGGCAATCCGCGGAATTCCGGCCGCCGCGAAGCAGGCCGAGGTCCCAATCTGCGTCAAAAAGCGCGACCAAAAAATAAAAAGATCCGCGCCTGATCCGCGGGCTCCATCTGCGGAGATCTGCGACCAACAAAAACGAGTGGCAGAAGTAATTCCACGACAAAAAATCGAGCGGTCAAAGTAATCCTGCGCTCAAAAATTACCTTGGTATGCGCAATTTTTTTTGATCGCGGATCTTCGCAGATTGGGCCCGCGGATCTTGCGCGGATCTTTTTAATGAGCCGGAGTAGGGGGCGACGCGGATCGGAACCACGGCCTGCTTCGCGGCGGCCTGATCAACGCGGATCTCCGTCCCCAAATTACCATAGCGATCGGTAATCCGCGTAAGTTCAAGGCGTGAGGTAGTGTTCAATCGGTAATCTTCGTGTCGGCAATCCGCGAGAATCCGGCCGCCGCGAAGCAGGCCGAGGTCCCAATCTGCGTCAAAAAGCGCGACCAAAAAATAAAAAGATCCGCGCCTGAT
>JAAVEO010000024.1 GCA_014801225.1 Bacteroides sp. | reverse complement strand
GCGACCGTACCAATACCCGCCGCATGTCCCGTCACGACCTGTCGCGACCACTGCCGGAGGTATTATCCCCCGCCGGCCCCAAAAATTACCCCGCCAATCGCAATTTTTTTGATCGCAGATCTCCGCAGATAGAGCCCGCGGATCTTGCGCAGATCTTTTAAATTGAGCCGGACGCAAGGGGCAACGCAGATCATGACCACGGCCTGCTAACGCGGCGGCCGGATCAACGCAGATTGCCGCGCGCGCCCCAATACCAGCCACCATATATCAAAAAATACCACCGGCAAAGGTCGCGACACAATGCTGTTTACTTAAGACTCAGATTCCTTTTGTCGGTTGATTTTCTGATTGAAGATTTCTTTTGGACGCTCATTTTTTGGTCGCAGATCTTCGCGGATTGGGCCCGCAGGATCGGGCGCGGATCTTTTTAATAACGGCAATCGGAGGGGACGCAGATTAAGACCGCGGCCTGCTACGCGGCGGCCGGATTTTCGCAGATTGCCGCCCCTCAAAATTACCGGAGGCAATCGGTAATCTTTGCGTTGACAATCTGCGTTTATCCGGCCGCCGCGTAGCAGGCCGGTTCACAATCTGCGGACCGCCAATTAGCAAAAAAAGATCTGCGCCCGATCCGCGTTCCCGATCTGCGAGAATCCGCGACCAAAAAAAGATCCGCGACCAAAGTAATCTCCGCGACCGTACATGCGGCAGATATTATGCATACATGCGGCGGGTATTATTATTATCAGGATTTGGCGGCGAGCATGCCGCAGGCGCCGTCGATGTCTTCGCCGCGCGAGGCGCGGATCGTCGCTGTGATCCCTTTCGAGTTCAGGAAGTTGCGGAACATCAGCATCCGCTCTTCGCTGCAGGGATGAAGGTCTACCCCGGGGATGGCGTGGAAACGGATCAGATTCACCCGGCAATTCAACCCTTCCACCATCTTCGCCAGCATCTCCGCATGACGAATGTCATCATTCACCCCGCGCCACATTATATACTCGAATATCAGTCGCCGCTGATGCGAGAAATCATACCCCTGAAGCAGTTTTATCACGCTGGAGATAGGGAAGGCCTTCTGAGCCGGCATCATCGCCTGACGCTCCCCGGAATCAGCTGTATGCAGACTCACAGCCACATGCACCTGTGTCTTATCCAGCAGATCCTTCAATTCCGGCATCTTGCCGACGGTGGAGACCGTGATACGCTTCGGGCTCCACGCTAATCCCCAGGGCGACGTCAGAATCTCGATGGCACGGCGTACGGCCGCGAAATTGTCGAGCGGTTCGCCCATTCCCATGAATACGATATTGGTCAGCGGGTTCATCTCCTTGCGCCCCGGCTCCGGAGCCGGCGGAATGGAAAGAAACTGATTGACGATCTCCGCCGCCGTGAGATTGGCTTTGAAGCCGAGTTTGCCGGTGGCGCAGAAATAGCAATTCATCTTGCAGCCCACCTGCGAAGAGACGCAGAGTGTGGCCCGGTCGCGGTCAGGGATATACACCGCCTCCACGCCCGGACCCTTGCGTGTGGCGAAGAGATACTTCACCGTGCCGTCGGCCGAGACCGAACTCTTCACCGGGCGCTCGCGCCCGATACGGTAGTTCTCGGCGAGCCAGGCCCGATTCTTCTTGGAGATATTGACCATCTCGTCGAATTCGGTCACTTTCTTATCGTAGAGCCATTCGGCAAGCTGTTTGCCTACAAACTTGGGCATCTTCCCCGAGAGGGCCACTCCTTGCAGCTCCTCGAGATTCATTCCTATCAGGGGGGGTAATTGTTCTTTTAAATCCATAGCTGTTGTCGTAAGGTCATGATGGCGATCTCTCTTTGTCAGTCCGGAATCATGACGGGGTTTAAGATTAAATCGGAATAATAATTTTGGGAGCCGTCGGGGGAGTAAATCCTTACATCCCCCGGGCGGCTCCCGCAATCAAAAAAATAATGAGTATGAAATTTTAAAAACCCGTTATCGGCCTGACGAATCACTCGCCTGCCTCAAACTTGTAAGTATTGTTCACTACTTTGTCGGCGCCTCTCAGCATCTCCTGAAGCTGAGGATTGACCATCTGGAAGTACTGCTGCTCATACTGCTGGGCGTTGAAGGGGAATTTCTCGGTCTCCACGCCTGTGATCTGATATACGTAGATACCGTCGTCACCTCTCACGATGACGGGCTTGCCACCCTTCTTCGAGCCGAGGATACGGCCGAGCACCTTCGCGTCGCGTACGGCGCCGCTGCGCGCCATGCGCACCTTGGGCTGACCGGCCTGCACGCCCATAGCCTGAGCCGCGCCGGCCACGCTCTTCGCGGCGGGGGTATACTTCTTCACGAGGTCGTCGCCCGCTTTCTGACGGCGCACCTTGTCAGTGAGGTACTGACGGGCGTCGGCATTGGTGGCGGGTACGTATTCGTCATATTCGGCATCCACAGCCACTGCGTAGAGGGAGGGATGGTCGGCATCCTTGGATTCGTAGATATGGCTCACCTCGCCGGGCTTGCCGTCGATCATCACCCAGCGTACCACCTGACGGGAGTCGGGATAGAAGCTCTGCATACCCATCATGCGGGGCACAGCGGGAGAGGACTGGGTGAGGGAGTATTTCTGTATGGTGTATCCCTCCTTGGAGGCATTCTTGTTGAAATCAGCCGCTGTCTTGTTGGCGGCGAGGAATTTCTCGAATTTCACGCGGGCATCTTCCACTGTCTTCGCAGAGGGTTTGAGCTCGTAAGTGATCTCGTCATAGTTGTAGACAGTCACCGGAGCGTTGCGCTTCACCACCTTGGCGAGCACTGCGCCTTCGTCGGTGCTCATGAGGGAGATGTATTTGTCGCCGGCGTTATAGAGGGAGTCGAGCTGTGAATCCTGGAGAGCGCCGGTCTTACCCTGCGCTGTGAAGAGGGGTATCCACTGCTCGGTCTGGGCCATCACGGAGTCGGCGGAGAAAGCCTTGCTTACGGAGTCGGCGGGGAGGCCGGCGTTAAGACGGGCGAGCACACGCGCCGGGAGAGTCTTGCCCACCACCTGCACGATATTGAGCTGGATGGAGTCGGTCTCGGCCTGACGATTGCCCATCTTCACGATTGTGAAGCCCTGGAAATTCTCGCTGATGAGCTTCACGGAGTCGGCGGGGGCGTTGAGCACCCAATCCTTCACGGCTCCGGCTCTCATATCGGAAGCGCGGAGCGAACGGCGCTCCACTGCCACACCCGCCTTGCGGGCATCCTTGCTGACGCTGCCGGCGCTGTCGGCGAGGCTCTTGAGAGTCTCCTGCGCGAGACGCTTGGCCTCGGCGCGGTCGGCATCGGAAGCGCTGATATTGACGGCGATGAAGCTTACATCCTTGGTAGGCTCCTCCACTTTGAAGCGACCTTTCTCCTGATCATAGAGAGCGTTGATATCGGCATCGCTTACGGGATACTTCTTCTCGTCGATCTTGCCGTAGGGCATGAAAGCGAGGTCAACGGTGGCGGTGGCCACATTGTCGTCATAGAGAGCCTTCTTGTCGAGGTCGTTGGCTTTCACGGTGCCGTAGAGCAGGCGCTGGTATGTATTGCGGGCGATGAGCACCTTTGTCTCGTTCTCCATAGCGATCCAGGCTCTCTGGAAGGGAGCCATGTCGGCATCGGTGAGGCCGTGCTGCTTGGGATTGAAGATCACCTCGTAGGCCTGCTGGGGAGTCGTGACATTGAGATTATTGGCGTTGAGCTGCTGTATAATCTCGGAGAGACGCTGGGAATTCACGGGATTGTCGAGCACATAGAAGCGGAGCTGCTCGGAGCCGGTGCGGATGCCGGCTTTGCTGACGGCGCGGTCGAGGAGATGCTCGTTGACGAGCTGCTCCACAGCCATCTGCGCCAGAAGCTGGGTGTCGAAATTGGCGTACTGTCCGGGATTCTGCTTGCGGGCGGCCTCAAGCTGATTGTTGAGCTCCTCGCGCTTGCGCTGATATTCGGTGTAGTCGATTTTCTCGCCGCCGATCTTGGCGACTGTGGTATGGTCGCCGAAAAGGTTGCGGCTGTTGGTGAGGGCGTCACCGACGATGAAGGCCAGCAGGGCCAGACCTATCACGATGATAAGCAGTCCCGACTTGCTTCTGATTTTCTCTAAAGTTGCCATTCTTGTTGGTATAGCTGATTTTGTTATTGATTCAAATGAGAAAAGGGGCGCCGTGCGCCGGCCCCCGTGGGGCACCGGCTGTCAGGTAGCCTCCAAAAGAACACGCAAAGATAACACTTTTGACGTAAACAGGCAATTTTCAGCCCCTTTTCTTAGATAAATTTTTAAAATCAGTGGATTTTAAAGGCTTTTTTAAGTGTGTCCACCAGGTCGAGCTCCTCCCAGGTGAAGAGTTTCACCTCGCGTTTGAATTCGCCGTCGCGCAGGTTCTTGTCGGTGTAGGTCTTGGTGACGCGGCGGGGCTGACGTCCCATGTGGCCGTAGGCGGCTGTCTCGAGATAGATGGGGTTGCGCAGCTGAAGGCGGTCCTCGATGGCCTTGGGAGTGAGGGAGACGGTCTCGCGGATCACGTCGGCTATCTGAGCGTCGGTGAGGGGCACTTTCGCCGTGCCGTAGGTATTGACCATCACGCTGACCGGCTCAGCCACACCGATGGCGTAGGCCACCTGCACGAGCACCTGGTCGGCCACTCCGGCGGCCACCATATTCTTGGCTATGTGGCGGCAGGCGTAGGCCGCGCTGCGGTCTACTTTCGAGGGGTCCTTGCCCGAGAAGGCTCCGCCGCCGTGGGCACCGTGGCCGCCGTAGGTGTCCACGATTATCTTGCGGCCTGTGAGACCGGTATCCGCATGCGGGCCGCCGAGCACGAATTTGCCGGTGGGGTTGACATGGAGCTTCGGCTTCTCGGCGAAGAGCTTCTGAGTCTCCTCGGGGAGGGAAGCGATGACACGCGGGAGAAGCACCTCCTCCACATCCTTGCGGATCTGGGCGAGCATCTCGTTCTCGGCCGATTTGAGTGCCTCGGGGGTTTCGTCCATCGGTTCTACAAACTCGTCATGCTGGGTGGAGACCACGATGGTATGCACACGCAGCGGCCGGCCATTGTCGTCATACTCCACAGTGACCTGGCTCTTGGCGTCGGGGCGCAGGTAAGTGGTAAGTTTCCCCTTGCGGTAATAGTTCATGGCGTCACCCTCGCGGCGAATCTTGGCGAGTTCAAGCAGGATACGGTGGGAGAGGTCGAGGGTGAGGGGCATATAATTCTCGGTCTCGTTGGTAGCGTAGCCGAACATCATGCCCTGGTCGCCGGCGCCCTGGGCGTGTTCCTCCTCGCGGTTTACGCCGCGGGCGATGTCGCCGCTTTGCTCATGGATAGCGGAGAAGATACCGCAGGAATCGCCGTCGAAGCGGTATGCACCGCGCGAATAGCCGATATTGTTGATCACCTTGCGCACCACAACCGGGATATCCACGTAAGCGTTGCTGCTCACCTCGCCGGCCACAACTACCTGGCCGGTGGTGCAGAGGGTTTCCACGGCCACATGCGACTGAGGGTCGCGGGCGAGGAATTCGTCAAGGATAGCGTCGCTGATCTGGTCAGCCACTTTGTCGGGGTGTCCTTCGGACACTGATTCCGACGTAAATAGATAGCTCATATTATATATTCTTTTATTATTGTCAGATTGTCAAATTGTCAAAATGTCAGATTGTCAGATTGTCAAATTGTCAAAATGGATGTCGGCCGCCCGGTACGGATATAAAAAAAGCATCTATGGCGACGATGGAGCCATAAATGCATCTGCGGGGGGCGTACCGCCGGAGGCGGTGCAGCCGTATCGAAGCAGTTTTAGCATTTTTTCAAGTGGTTGCAAGCAGCCAAATTTCTCCACCTTTTCGCGCGCGGCCCTCCGCGCACGAAACTCACCCGCAAAATTACAAAAAAAAATCCATCCCACCAAATTTTCCGCCCAATTCCCGATACCCGCCCCCGCGCATCGGGCCCCAAAAATTACCCCGCCATTCGCGATTTTTTTTGATCGCAGATCTCCGCAGATTGGGCCCGCGGATCGGGCGCAGATCTTTTAAATTTAGCCGGCGCGCATGTGGCGGACGCAGATCGAGACCACGGCCTGCTAACGCGGCAGCCTGATTCCCGCAGATTGCCAATCCGGAAATTACCTCAGCTAATCGGTAATCCCCCGCGCCGTCAATCCGCGCCGATCCGGCCGCCGCGAAGCAGGCCGTGGTCCCCATCTGCGTCAAAAAGCGCGACCCCACAATAAAAAGATCCGCGCCCGATCCGCGGGCCCAATCTGCGAGAATCTGCGACCAAAAAAGATCCGCGACCAAAGGAATATCCACCCATCCCCAATATCCGCCGCCATGAGCAATCGCTTGTAAGAATATGGTGTAGCACGTATGCAATGAGCCCTAACCAAACAACTCTGAGTGGGAGCCCAATCGAACAAGGGTAATTTCGTCTGAGTCCGGATCAAACCATATTAGAAGAAAGTCACCTTCAATATGGCATTCCATGTGCCCGGCGTAATCTCCTGTCAATTGATGCGGACGATTTCCTTCCGGTATCGGCAATTCGTTTTGCAGCAATCCCAATATCTTGAAGAGCTTTTTAAGTTTTTGGGGATTGTTGCGAAAGCGTTTGTAGTCTTTTTTTATATTGCCCGGTAGGTTTGAGTTTTTTCATAACCCCATGGATTTTTCCATTGCTTGAATTGACGAAAGGTCAATAGCGGGTTCGTTGCGAAGCACTCCGCTTTCAGCTTCTTTCATGGCTGCGATTGTATCGGCATTGGGTACGTGATAAGCCGCATCGAGAAGCAAAGTCTCCACATAGTTGTTGAGGCTTCGATTCTGAAGTTTAGCGAGCTGCTTGAGACGATCAATAAGGGCTACTGACAGGCGGAAACTCTGGTTTTTCTTCAATGCTACATCCATGACTATATTATTTTATAATGCAAAGTTAATACAAATATATTATAATAACAATAATAATGCATGATATATTATTTCATGAAAGAGTAGTGGACCAATGCCGCCCCGCATCCTGCCAAAAAAATTACCCCGCCATTCGCGATTTTTTTGATCGCGGATCTCCGCAGATTGGGCCCGCAGATCTTGCGCAGATCTTTTAAATTGAGCCGGCATGTGGCGGACGCAGAAAGGACCACGGCCTGCTAACGCAGCGGCCTGATTCCCGCAGATTGCCGCTCAAAAAAATACCACCGGCAAAGGTCGCGACCGTACATGAGCCAAATCCATCCTCGGTAATTTCCGCGCCCTCAATCCGCGCCGATCCGGCCGCCGCGAAGCAGGCCGGGG
>JAAVEO010000023.1 GCA_014801225.1 Bacteroides sp. | reverse complement strand
TGACAGCATAAGGGCTCCACCTCTTCCCATTCCGAACAGAGAAGTTAAACCTTATCACGCCGATGGTACTGCGAAAGCGGGAGAGTAGGTAATCGCCACCTTACTTGAAGGGAGAATCCGATGAGGATTCTCCCTTTTCTTTTATCCCCCCTCCTGAATGCCAGCCATTTCGATTGCTTCGATGAATATTACCAGCGGCATTGGTCGCGACCCTACATCTGTCATTTTGTGCAAAGTTTTACCGTCTTGGTTCTGTGGGAGAGCTTCAGCTCGCCCGGGCGTGCAGCGTTCTATCCCGGCCCATATAGAAAATCCTCCCGGGCGCCAATCGGCTCGGGAGGATTTTATTTAGTTAGGGCTGAGGCGTCTTTTAGCCTACGCTGGCGCCCGATTTTACTTCGCGTGAGGGTGAGGCTACCACGAGGCTTCCGTCGGCGTCTACGGCGCTTAGAATCATTCCTTCGGAGAGTACGCCTTTGAGTTTGCGAGGCTCGAAGTTGGCAATGAAGAGTACTTGCTTCCCTACGAGGTCTTCGGGGTTGTAGTATTTGGCTATGCCGCTCACGATGGTACGTCCGCCCATGCCGTCGTCGATCTTGAATTTGAGGAGCTTGTCGGCCTTGGGCACCTTCTCACACTCAAGCACAGTACCTACGCGGATATCCAGTTTCTCGAAAGTCGGGAAGTCTACTGTGGGTTTCACAGCTTCCGGTTTCCAGGAATTCAGTACATTCTGTTCTTTAGCGTGCTGAAGTTTAGCTACCTGCTCCTCCACTACGCTATCCTCGATTTTCTCGAAGAGAAGTTCGGGTTTTGCAATCACGCTTCCGGCCTGAACAAGGTCGAAACGTCCGGCCATATCCCATTTGATAAGATCAAGGCCAAGCTGACGGCAGAGGGATGCGCTCATGAAAGGCATGAAAGGCTCGCATACGATTGCGAGGTTAGCGCAGATCTGAACGGCGAGGTTGAGGATTGTGGCGACACGATCGGGATCGGTCTTGATGAGTTTCCATGGTTCGGAATCAGCAAGATACTTATTACCGATACGCGCCACATTCATAGCATCCTTGAGAGCCTCGCGGAATTTGAAGTGGTCAAGATTCTCGGCGCAAGCCTTTATGGAGGCATTGATCTCATTCATGGCTGCGAGATCGGCATCGTTGAACTCGCCGGCTACCGGTACGGAGCCTTCATAGTACTTATGGATAAGCACTGTAGCACGGTTGACGAAATTACCGAGGATAGCCACGAGTTCGGAATTATTGCGAGCCTGGAAATCTTTCCAAGTGAAATTATTATCCTTTGTCTCGGGAGCATTGGCTGTGAGCACATAGCGGAGCACATCCTGTTTGCCGGGGAGTTCGCGCAGATACTCGTGGAGCCAAACCGCCCAGTTGCGGGAAGTGGAAATTTTGTCGTCCTCGAGATTCAGGAACTCGTTGGCGGGGACATTCTCGGGGAGATTGTAAGTGCCGTCGGCCATAAGCATGGAGGGGAATACGATGCAATGGAACACGATATTGTCCTTTCCGATGAAATGGAGCATACGAGTCTCCGGATCCTTCCACCATTTCTCCCAATCATCTCCGACACAGTCGATAGTATTGGAGATATAACCGATAGGAGCGTCAAACCATACATAGAGCACCTTACCCTCGGCACCTTCCACCGGCACCGGGATACCCCAGTCGAGGTCGCGGCTTACGGCGCGGGGCTGGAGGCCCATGTCGAGCCAGGATTTGCACTGACCGTAGACATTGGGTTTCCACTCCTTATGCTCCTCCAGAATCCATTGGCGCAGACGCGGTTCCCATTTATCGAGAGGGAGATACCAATGCTTTGTCTCGCGAAGCACGGGAGTATTGCCGGTGATAGCAGAGCGGGGATCGATAAGATCGGTGGCATTGAGGGAAGTGCCGCAGGCCTCACACTGGTCGCCATAAGCGTTGGTATTGCCGCAATGGGGGCAAGTGCCGGTCACGTATCGGTCGGCAAGAAACTGGTCGGCCTTTTCGTCATAGAGCTGCATGGAAGACTTCTCCACAAACTCCCCCTTCTCATAGAGACGGCGGAAAAATTCGGAAGCTGTCTTGCGATGCGTCTCGGATGTGGTGCGGCCATATACATCGAAAGAGATGCCGAGTTCGGCGAAACTGTCCTTGATGATGTTATGGTAACGGTCTACGATATCCTGAGGCGTCACACCCTCGGCCTTGGCCTTGATGGTGATGGGCACACCATGCTCGTCGCTGCCGCCGACGAACATGACCTCTTCCCCTTTAAGACGGAGATAACGGGCGTAGATGTCGGCCGGCACGTAGACTCCCGCAAGGTGTCCGATATGCACCGGACCGTTGGCGTAGGGGAGGGCCGACGTGATAAGCGTGCGTTTGAAATTTTTTTCCATTTTTTCAGTGATTGTTATTTCGTAGATTTACGAGGAGAGCAAAAAATAAGTCGATATAACGCAGAGGAGAGCAAAATGCAAAGTTACAATATTTTTCCGAATAAATCAAATGGGGATTTTAAACGGGAGCTTTGCCCCCATTACGCCAATAATATTTATAGCCGAGACGGCTTAATTTTATCGGAAATCTATTAGTTTCAGTCGGGGAGGAGAGCCGGGCAGTACTCCTTAAGCCAATCGGTGAGAGTGGCGCGTGTGCCGGGGCCTATCGTTGAGCCTCTGCGATAAAGCGCGAAGGCAGAGGATAGGATATCCTTCCATTCATTTACATCGGGAAGGAAATAGAAACGCGGTTCGAGAGCTTTGGGAATCCTTTCGAGACGGGGATCCAAGCTTCCTATCCATATCCGGCTTTTGATATCCGGGAATCTCTCCTGAACATCCCAAACTTTAAACATTCTGCTGGCGGCAGCGCGGAATACTACCGGTCTGCCCCCTGGAGTTACCCCGAGACAAATATAATGCCGGCGAATCGGACCGTCGGCTATACCTTCCAAGGCAGATGAGGATTGAGAAGAAGATGATGATGACTGAGATGAAGAGGCAGCCGGCTCCCTGTAGGAAACGGAAAGATTCCTTCCGAATTTGGAATTGATCTCACGCATCATTCGCATGAATGTTGGGCCGTGGGGAGTCTCCTTACATTCCGGGATAAGAGCTATCCGAAGATGGAGCATCTCATGAATCATCACATCCTCCCATTCCCTTAGAGGGAGATCGAAGCATATACTCAGGCGAATCTTGGGATTGCAGACAGTATTCCCCCTGCGAGTGAATATACACTTCCCCTGAAACGAGCGCCCATTGGAAAGAAGGAACGCAGGGACAGGGAGCTCACCCCCGAAAATCTCGGCATTGAAACGCCGGAAAGAATCTTGCATGAATTGAATGTCAGGTATCATAATTATTTTTTTTCTTGCGTGAATAATGAGCAGTGAGCGAGGAATATTGAGCAATATTTTAAAAATAGAGATAAAATTAATCAAAAAAGCCGAGATACATAAATTTATTACTATTTTTGCGCATTATGTCAAATCATAGAGGCCGAGAATGAAGATCAGCACAGAAGTAAGAAGTCCTGAAGAGAGTAGTGAGGGAGTGGTGAGAGAGCCGCGTCTGGCCGTGATAGTGCCATGCTACAATGAGGCGGAAGCGGTGGAAGCTACCGTGGTCACACTCCTTGCCCGGCTTGCTGAAATGAAGCGAGAAGGGCGCATAGGGATAGGGAGTTATGTTCTGCTCGTAGACGATGGCAGCACGGATGCCACTCCTGAGATTCTCTCCCGCCTTGCTGACCGATACCCCTCGGAAGTGGCGTTACTTATGTTGGCGGCCAATGTCGGGCATCAGAATGCACTGATGGCCGGAATAGAGACGGCTGCCGAGCGATGTGATATATCCGTATCTATAGATGCCGACCTGCAGGACGCTCCGGAGGCCATACGCGAGATGGTGGATAAATATGCCGAAGGGTGCGACATAGTCTACGGAGTGCGTCGGAGCCGGGCGTCCGATTCATGGTTCAAGCGCAACACGGCCCTCTGCTTCTATCGGATGATGCGGGGATTGGGAGTGAAATCCGTATATAATCATGCCGACTTCCGGCTTATGTCGTCGCGGGCGATGCGTCAGCTATGCCGATACGGGGAGAGCAATCTCTTTCTTCGCGGATTAGTGCCGAAACTCGGTTATCATCAGGCCGAGGTCTATTACGACCGCCGACCGCGTCAAGCAGGACGGTCAAAATATCCCTTGGGGCGAATGATTAATTTCATGCTTGACGGCATCACCTCCTTCAGCGTGAAACCCGTAAGAATGATCTTCACTCTCGGACTGCTCTTTACACTTTTTGCCCTCGGTATGGCGGTATATATCGCTATCCGTTGGGCGCAGGGGCACGTCGTAGCCGGATGGAGCTCTATGATGCTCTCCATCTGGTTCTGCACGGGAGTGCTGCTGATGTCGTTGGGAGTGATAGGGGAATACTTGGGAAAGATCTATACCGAAGTGAAGCGGCGTCCCCGCTATAACATTGACCGGTTTGTACCTCCTTCCCCCGTATCATACGATACGCTTCATCACACTTCTCCCGACTCCCGTATATCCCCGAAAGAGTGTGACAAGGAGAATAACAGAGATTCATCCATGCAATCCGATATCAATTGATGAAGGCCCAAGCAAAGAAAATACCGAATTTCCCTTATGTGTGTCTCTCCCTCTGGCGTATGATGTTGCCGAGGGTGATACGGCGGCTGCAACGTCGTTTGTTGTTGCGAGGGTGGGAGCGGCGTCCGGATGCGGAAGATATACGCGAACGTGTGAATTACTATTGCCAATACCCTCTGGGTAAAAATGACGGAGAGCTGGAAGCGAGGGAGATTACACCATGGCGATTCAATTCAAAGTATGTATTCGATCTGCAAAGTTTTCTGCATGGTTGGCCCGGAAGGCGGCGCCTCAATTTCTTTTCGGGAGATACTATAGAGAATCCCGATGTGCCTACCATCATCAAGACACGTCGCCTTGACTCTAAAGCATCACTTTCCACACTATTCAATATGGATTATAGGCGTCACTTCATGAAAGTGGTGGATCCTGTCCCGTTTGCGGAGAAAGAGGATGTGCTGTTCTTCCGGGGAGCGGTGAGTCATAAGCCTCACAGGATACGTATGATGGAGATGTGGGCCGATGCACCGTTCACTGATTTCGGCGACACTTCCACCGATTGGGAATCCCCGTGGAAGCGTTCGATGGTGAAGGTGACAGATCATTTCCGTTATCGGTATATACTCTGTCCCGAAGGGAATGATGTTTGCTCATCCTTGCAGTGGGTTATGGCGAGTGGATGTGTCCCGGTCATGACACGTCCTACGGTGGAGGGATGGTTGATGCATGGCAAGATGGAGGCCGGAGTGCATTATGTAGAGATAGCACCCGATTACAGTGATCTTCAAGAGAAGATGGAGTATTACTTCGCGCATCCCGAAGAGGCGGAGGCCATCTCGCGGAATTCTCAGGTTTGGGCTGAGCGTTTTGCCGACAGGCGCCGGGAGCGCATCATCTCCCACCTCGTTCTGGAGCGCTATTTCTCTGATAATTCCGGCAATTAAAGCGTATTGTGAAGAAAAATAAAGAAATGTTTGGAAATGTGAAATAATATTGTTAATTTTGTGGCGCATACATGTAGTGGCATGAAAATCTTGGTCTGAATAATCTTATATTAAGGTGCCTGAGATATTTGGATACAGAATTATTCCTTTACGGTTAATGCACATTATATTCACCAAAAAAATAATCCACTATGAAGAAAATCCATTTGCTTTTATTGATGGTTTTCGGAATTCTCTTCACAGCCTGCGAGAATCAGAATTGTTGGCTGGAAGAAGGGGAAGTAATTCCGGCTAAGCCAAAGAAGGGGACACACATCAACTTAGGAGAGGCACTTGTGATAGCAGAGAACGCTGTTGGAAGAGGTGTCACGCGATCCACTACCTCAGCCGTAGCTACGGTAGACTATGTACTCAACAATGTAAAAACGAGATCACAGGATCTTCCGGATACTTTGGCGTATGTTATTAATTACGCCGATGAAGGAGGTTTTGCCATCATATCTGCTGATAACAGAGTGGCTCCACTTCTTGCATTTTCGGATACTGGACATTTTTCCTTGGAGAATGAGGCTGTGGCAGATGTGTTTATTGCCAATATTGGCCCCTATTTGCAAGAGCACATTAATACGAACTCTACAAATAATGTGGAATTGACGAATTTTGTAGAGATCGTAGCACCTAAGATTGTTACTCAAGTTGGACAAAATTATCCATTTAATAAGTATGTAGCTCAAGAACATCCAGGTTGTCCTGCCGGTTGTGTGCCCGTAGCTGTGGCATTGGCTCTGATGAATACCCAAGATAATTTATTGGGATATCATGGCTCGAATTGGAACTTTAAAAGTATTCGTAGAGCTATGAAAGATATATATTTCCCTCCCTCCACTGATTTTCAATCGTTGAAAGGAGATGTATTGCCTGATGGAACTAATATGGATATTGAAATCTCCTATCTGGACGCTATTGATGTAATTGCAAAATTGCTTTTTGAACTTGGAAAAGATATGGGGGTTAAATATGACACTACAGGAAGTGCTGCCTCGATGTCTAAAGGAATTAATTTATTGAGAACATTAAGCCCAAATGTGACAACATATGACTTCAGGGGTTTTACGATCGCAGAGGTAGGAGAACGTATAATAAATAATGAGATAATTATATTACATGGGTTGGTTGATGGAATCTCAGAAAGAAAGGGGCATGCATGGTTAGCAGACGGATTAGGTTTTACCAATAATGGTGAATGGAATGGTCCCATAACATACTATATTCATTGTGATTGGGGATGGCAAGGAGACTCCAACGGGTATTATACCGGGGAAATATTTGACGCTAAAAAATATATATTTTTAGTAGAGAAATACATTGGCGTAAAAAATATGAGGACAGACTAAATTTGAGAGTATGATGACGAAATTACTCAGAATAATACTGATTGGATGTATGTGCGTGTTGGCCTCGGGTGAGGCACAAGCATTCGATATGTTCACCGTGGGTGCGCAGTGGGTATGCGGATATTTTGGCACAAGTAGTTCAACTCCTACTGAAGGTACGGATACGGTGTACATTGAAAGTAACGCACTCGTGGATGGAGTGGAATGTCTTCGCGTGATGAGAAAATTGGACAATGGTGGAGAACCCCATTTTCTGACCTATTTACGTAAAGAAGGAGAGAAGATATGGTTCATGAACAATCTTGATACAAAGGAATGGAGCCTTCTTTATGACTTTGGTCTCCAACCCGAAGAGTCAACCACCGTGAGTACTATCTCTTTTCCGACGTCATCTTCTTCCCGCCCATGGGAAATGGACGTGAGATGTATTGGAGTGGAAAAAGATTCCAATAATCCTGATGTGGAGAGGATGAATATAGAACTCAGTAGAGAGTCATGGGGAAATGATACTGAGGAGGGGAGTTGGCTTAAAGGTATAGGAAGTACTGCAGGGTTGATCGGAAATGTTGATTTCGACCTGACAGGATTGACCAAATGGCTAATTTCTGCGTCCACGCCGGCGGATGGAGTAGTATATCTTAGAGAGGCTGCCGGAGTATCGGAAGTGTCGGGAGACTCCGTAAGGGATGATTCGGCTTACGATATGCTCGGACGCAAAATCGAGAAGCCCGTTGCGGGACAAATGTATATCCAAGGCGGTAAACTTAAGATAGAACGCTGACTACGGATATCGTAATGAGAGTTTTATCCGAAAGGAAAAAATAATGGAAAAAAGTCACTATATCGTGTGATAGATTGCAAGGTAGGTCAAAATGACCTACCTTTGTATTTTAAATACGATTGTAATGAAAAAAGCGGAATCTCCCGGCCACATGAGTTGCAAGAAGGAGATAAAAATATATTCATGCCGATGAAGACCATAGAAATTGTAGCCAGCAGGACATGGGGCGGAGGCGAAAGGTATGTGCTCGACTTGGCGCGTACACTTAAGAACGAAGGCGAGGAGGTAGAGATAATCACCAAAGGGGAGAAACCTACCGACGAACCATTCAAAAACGCGGGGCTGAGCGTATCACGCCTTCCGTTGGGAGGAGAATTCGATATCATCTCGCCGATACTCCTCAGCCGCCGACTGCGCCGCGACCCCTCGCGTCGCATACTTATCCATGTGCATAACTTCCGCATGGCCTCCTTGGCTGTGAAGGCCAGGGCCCTTGCCGGCAACTGCGGGAAAGAGATATGCATACTCTGCACACGCCACCTTGTAAAAACCGGCAAACGCTCGGCTCGCGCCACAGGTATATATTCAGGATTGGACGGCATAATATTCGTTTCAGAACTTGCACGCCGGGAATTTCTCAGCGGAAATCCGGAGGTGAACCCCGAGAAGCTGCATGTGGTACACAACAGCATTATCCCTCCCCGGGATAACTTCATATCCCTGAATCCGCCGGCGGTAAACAGCGCAGAGTCTACTCCCGAACCACGAAATTCCAATGAAGTGACACTCCTTTTCATAGGACGCATTTCGGAGGAGAAAGGGCTTGAGACCCTTATCCGAGCCCTCGGCCGGCTCCGCGACCTCCCCCTGCGGCTTCGGATAGCCGGAGTAGGGAAAGGACCATACGTATCCCGTCTTAAAGGAGAGGTATGGCGAGCCAACGTCACCGACAGAGTGGAATGGCTCGGTCATTGCGACGACGTATATGAGGAGATAAGGCGTGCGGATATAGGTGTGGCCCCCAGCACGGCCCGCGAATCCTTCGGCCTCGTATTGCTTGAGTTTATGTCGCAGGGAGTACCCGTAATCACTACCGATCACGGCGCTCAGCCCGAGGTTATAACATCAGGAGAAGACGGCCTGCTCGTGCCCCCCGATAATACCGACGCACTCGCCAAAGCCATCCGAACCGTTGCCGAATCTGCGGATTTGCGACGCAGGATAGGGGAGAAAGGGCTTGAGACATTCCATAGCCGCTTCGCTTATCCCCGCTTCATACGCGAACTGAAAGGGGTAGCGGCATCCCTCTTCAAGGAATGATTTTTTCAGAGAAAGAGATAGTAACACACCCCCAAGCGGCCGCTATCTTCATACAAAATGAGGCCGACTGAAAAAAAATTGCTATTTTTGCAGTCGGCCGGAATTCACAGCCGGTCAGGGCGACGGATCGAGCCGTCGGAAAAATTACGCCAAAAGGAAATG
Organism: Bacteroides sp.; assembly: GCA_014801225.1. Taxonomy (GTDB): domain Bacteria; phylum Bacteroidota; class Bacteroidia; order Bacteroidales; family Muribaculaceae; genus Lepagella. The sequence continues at coordinate 20,705 of JAAVEO010000023.1, read as the reverse complement.
ATGAAGATATTTACAATACTCCTCGCTACTCTCGCGCTTGCCGCCTGCGGCAAAGGGAGCGCCTCTACCGAGGCTGCCGAGACACCATCGGCCGAGACCACACTCAGCGCCGCGCCATTCGATGCCGACAGTGCGTATGCATACGTGGAGCGTCAGGTGGCGTTCGGTCCGAGAGTGCCCGGCACGGAGGCTCATCGTCGTGCCGGAGAATGGCTCGCCGCCGAACTGCGCCGCCACGGTGCTGAGGTGATACTTCAGAAAACCGATCTTACCGCCTTCGACGGCACACGGCTTCCCGCCGTAAACATATTCGGCCGATTCAATCCCGAAGCATCGCAGCGAATACTTCTCCTGGCACACTGGGACTGTCGCCCTTGGGCCGACAAAGATCCCGATCCTACTCGCAGAAAAGAACCCGTAGACGGCGCCAACGATGGTGCCAGCGGTGTAGGAGTGCTTCTCGAGATAGCCCGTCAATTAGGGGTGTCAGACTCCGGCAAGGGTGTAGACATTCTCTTCGTGGATGCAGAAGACTGGGGCACCGACAATAACGAAAACTCCTGGGCACTCGGCACCCGCTACTTCGTGGAGAATCCCCCGGTGGCCGACTATAGTCCCCGCGAGGCCATCCTTCTCGACATGGTAGGAGGGGAAGGAGCACGGTTTTGCCGCGAGTATTTCTCACAGCAGACGGCTCCAGCGCTGAATGACGCCATCTGGCGCACCGGATCAGCCCTCGGCTACAACTCCCTCTTTATCAACCGTATGGGAGGAGCCGTCACGGATGATCATATCCAGCTCATAGAGCATGGAATCCCCGCAATCGATATTATCGAATTCAATCCCGATGCCGAAAGCGGATTTAATCCCCGCTGGCACACCACCTCCGACAATATGGAGGGAATCGACCGTGCCACACTCAAAGCCGTAGGCGAGACTGTGGCCACATACCTACGCGATAATTGACAAACGCATAAAATAAAAACAAAAAAGACTACGATATAATATGGATTTCATAGACGAACTCACCTGGCGTGGCATGATCCACACCATGATGCCCGGCACCGACGAGCAGCTTAAGAAAGAGATGACTACCGCTTACCTCGGTATCGACCCCACCGCCGACAGCCTCCATATCGGCCATCTCTGCGGAGTGATGATGCTGCGTCATTTCCAGCGTTGCGGCCATAAACCCATCGCCCTCGTGGGCGGCGCCACCGGTATGATCGGCGACCCCTCCGGCAAATCGGCCGAGCGCAACCTTCTCGACGAATCCACACTGCGTCATAACCAGGAGGCTATCAAAAAACAGCTTGGCCGCTTCCTCGATTTCGAGAGCGATGCTCCCAACAGAGCCGAACTCGTGAACAACTACGACTGGATGAAGGACGTCAGCTTCCTCGACTTCGCCCGTGAGATAGGAAAGCATATCACCGTCAACTACATGATGGCCAAAGACTCCGTGCAGAAGCGTCTCAACGGAGAGGCCCGCGACGGACTCTCCTTCACCGAATTCACATACCAACTTCTTCAGGGATTCGACTTCCTCCATCTCTATCAGGACAAGAACTGCAAGCTTCAACTCGGCGGTAGCGACCAATGGGGCAACATCACCACCGGCAGCGAGCTCATCCGCCGCAAACTCGGCGGAGAGGTATTTGCCCTCACCTGTCCCCTCATCACAAAGGCTGACGGAGGAAAATTCGGTAAGACAGAGAGCGGCAATATCTGGCTTGACGCCAAATACACCTCCCCCTATAAATTCTATCAGTTCTGGCTCAATGTAAGCGATGCCGATGCTGAGAAATATCTCAAGATATTCACATTCCTCACCAAGGAGGAGATCGAGGCCCTTGCCGCCGAGCATGCTGCTGATCCCGGTCAGCGCCCCATGCAGAAACGCCTCGCCAAGGAAGTGACCGAGATGGTACACGGCGAAGAAGCCTACAATGCAGCCGTGGAGGCATCCCGGATACTCTTCAGCAACGATACCCGCGATGCCCTCATGCGCCTCGATGAAGCCACACTTCTCGACCTCTTCGACGGAGTGCCCCGCTTCAACATTTCGCGCGAAGAACTCGAAGCCGGAATCCCCGCACTCGACTTCCTCTCCGTGAAGACATCCGTATTCCCCAGCAAGGGAGAAGCCCGCAAGATGGTGCAGGGAGGCGGAGTGAGCATCAACAAGGCCAAGCTCACCGACCCCGCCGCCACGATAGGGGCCGACAGCCTTATCGGCGGCAAATATATTCTCGCCCAGCGCGGCAAGAAGAACTACTACCTCATAGTAGCCGAATAATAGAAAACGACATATCCGGAGCCCACGGCTTCGTCAAAAGGACAGGCACGCCCGAACTCAGTAGGAGGGCGTGCCCGCTCTTTTTTACATCGAGGAAAAGAATTATGGAAATTTTTCTCTAATTCTTGTTAAAGAATGCAGAAATATAGTTAACTTTGCGGTCGGAAACCGAAATCGTGTGTTCTATAGGTAAAAAACAGTACGCGTCCGGCCCGATGAAGGGAAGGAATGCGTGACAAATCCGGATATAATTTTAAACAATATAGTATTATAATATGGCACAGATAGATTTGTCCCAGTACGGCATCAAAGATGTCAAGGAGGTAATCTACAATCCCTCTTACGAGGAACTTTTCAAGGCCGAGACCGATCCCTCCCTCGAGGGCTTCGAGAAAGGCACAGTGACAGAGCTCGGCGCTGTAAACGTAATGACAGGTGTATACACCGGTCGTTCCCCCAAAGATAAATTCATCGTTCTCGACGACAACTCCAAGGATCGCGTATGGTGGACTACCGAGGAGTATCCCAACGACAACAAGCCTGTGACTGAAGAGGCATGGGCCAAGATCAAAGAGATCGCTGTCAAGGAGCTTTCCGGCAAGAAACTCTATGTTGTTGACCGTTTCTGCGGTGCCAACAAGGACACCCGTATGGCTGTTCGCTTCATCGTGGAGGTGGCATGGCAGGCTCACTTCGTGACCAACATGTTCATCGCCCCCACAGAGGAGGAACTCAAAGACTTCAAGCCCGACTTCGTAGTATACAACGCATCCAAGGCTAAAGTTGAGAACTTCAAGGAGCTCGGCCTCAACTCCGAGACTGCCGTAGTATTCAACACTACTTCCAAAGAGCAGGTAATCATCAACACATGGTATGGCGGCGAGATGAAGAAGGGTATGTTCTCCATGATGAACTACTATCTTCCCCAGAACGGCATCGCTTCCATGCACTGCTCCGCCAACACAGACAAAGAGGGTAAGAACACAGCTATCTTCTTCGGTCTCTCCGGCACAGGCAAGACTACTCTTTCCACTGACCCGAAGCGTCTCCTCATCGGCGACGACGAGCACGGTTGGGACGACAACGGTGTCTTCAACTTCGAGGGTGGTTGCTACGCTAAGGTTATCAACCTCGACAAGGAGAGCGAGCCCGATATCTACAAGGCTATCCGTCGCGACGCACTTCTCGAGAATGTGACTGTAGACGAGAACGGCAAGATCGATTTCGCCGACAAGAGCGTGACTGAGAATACTCGTGTATCCTATCCCATCAACCACATCGAAAGCATCGTGGCCCCCGTATCCGCCGGCCCGGCTGCCAAGAATGTGATCTTCCTTTCCGCCGACGCATTCGGTGTGCTTCCTCCCGTGTCTATCCTGACACCCGAGCAGACTCAGTACTACTTCCTCTCCGGCTTCACTTCCAAGCTCGCCGGTACAGAGCGCGGTATCACTGAGCCCACTCCGACATTCTCCGCTTGCTTCGGTCAGGCATTCCTCGAGCTTCACCCCACAAAATATGCTGAGGAGCTCGTGAAGAAGATGAAGGCCAATGGTGCCAAGGCTTACCTCGTGAATACCGGCTGGAACGGCACAGGCAAGCGTATCTCCATCCGCGATACCCGTGGCATCATCGACGCTATCCTCGACGGCAATATCCTTACTGCTCCCACCAAGCAGATTCCTATCTTCGACTTCACAGTTCCTACTGAGCTCGAAGGTGTGGATCCCAAGATTCTCGATCCCCGCGACACTTACGCTAACCCCGAGGAGTGGACAGCAAAGGCTACCAAGCTCGCCGAAATGTTCATCAAGAACTTCAAGAAGTTCGAGTTCAACCCCGCCGGCAAGGCTCTCGTAGCTGCCGGTCCTAAGCTCTGATTTCAAGCAGAGACAGAGACTGACGGTAGTAAATAGTCCGTTAGGAAATTTAGCCGTCAGCGGTTGTTATAGATAAAATGAGAGAAGGAGCCCTTCGCATCCAAGCGGAAGGCTCCTTCCCCTTTTTATATGCATCCCTAAGGCGCTATGGGAAATTTTTATTAATTTTGTCAATAAAATCAGGCCGGAGGGTCGTGCTCTTATCCAGCCCGGAAAAGAGAATTGCCCGAAGTGCCGTAAATCCGGACACACTTTATGGATCAGGAGAACAATATGACGGATGCCGCCAATCCCTATGGGATTCGCCCCGACATTATCAATTACGATGATATCCGCAAGATGATACCTGCTCTCGACGGGCATCCAAAGCTTGTGGAAAAGGCTATGCGTTTTCTATGGCTTGACAAATGCAACGCCGTGCATGCCGCATGGTGTCATACCTCCGGCATCCCCTTCGCCGAACATTTGGTGAACGATGCGTTCAAATTCAAGCTTCGTATCGATAATGAGGAGGTGCTCGACAGATTTCCGGAGGGAGCCTTTATCACCGTCAGCAATCATCCTTTCGGCTCCTATGACGGCATCGTGTTGATTGACCTTGTAGGACGTCATCGCAATGATTATAAGGTGATGGTCAATATGTTTCTCAACAATATCACGGCCATGCGTCCCTCTTTCATAGCCGTGGATCCGATCAAGACAGATGATCCGGAGAAGAAAAAAGTCACTATGCAAGGTATCCGTGAGGCGATGCGCCGCATCAAGGAGGGGCATCCCGTAGGATTCTTTCCAGCCGGAGCCGTATCGAAAGTAGACCGTTCGCTCCATATCCGCGACCGCGAGTGGCAGCCTACCATCATACGTCTGATACAGCAGATGAAGGTGCCCGTGATTCCCATCTATTTCCATGGACACAACTCCACCTTTTTCAATATTCTCGGTATGATAGATTGGCGTCTGCGCTCCTTGCGTCTCCCCCGCGAACTTTTTAAGAAAGTTGGTTCAGAGGTGCATGTATCGATTGGAGAGCCGATATCTCCGGAGGAGCAGGCCAAGCATAAGAGTCTCGAAGAGCTTGGAGCATTCTTGCGCCAACGCACATACGAGCTCGAGAAGCTCCCTTGAAAAAGTATGAAAACATTATTATGAGAACAAAAGATAACGCAGTAGAAAGAGAAGTGCCGGAAGCCGTGCTCAAGGCCAAACAGCGCTTCTCTATAATAGGTAATTCCCCGGCACTTATCAATGCCATAGAGAGAGCCGTGAAAGTAGCAGCGGTAGATCTCTCCGTGCTTGTCACGGGCGAAAGCGGCAGCGGCAAGGAATTCTTTCCCAAGATTATCCATAATCTTGGTCCCCGCAAGCATAAGAAATATATCGCCGTCAACTGCGGCGCCATCCCCGAAGGCACTATCGACAGTGAACTCTTCGGCCATGAGAAGGGAAGTTTCACCGGAGCTGTGGCCACCCGAAAAGGGTATTTCGAGGAGGCCGACGGAGGCACAGTCTTTCTGGACGAAGTAGCCGAGCTTCCTCTCACCACTCAGGCCCGTCTGCTCCGAGTGTTGGAATCGGGAGAATTTCTGAAAGTAGGTTCCTCCGAAGTGCAGAAGACAGATGTGCGCATCGTTGCCGCCACAAATGTGGATTTGCTTCGAGCAGTGGCCGAAGGTAAATTCCGCGAGGACCTGTACTATCGTCTCTCTACAGTGACGATAACTGTCCCCAACCTGCATGATCGTGGAGCCGACATCACACTGCTTGCCAGAAAATTCGCCGCTGACTTCTCCGAGCGATACATGACCGAGCGTATATCCTTTTCCGAGGAGGCCTCGCGTGCCATGATGCTCTATCGTTGGCCCGGAAACGTACGTCAGCTGAAGAATGTGATAGAACAGCTTGCCCTCTTCTATGCGGGAGAGGAGATATCGCGCCGTCAGCTGAGCGAGATTCTGCCGGCGTCTTCATCTGCCGATACCGCGATCTGCACCGTTCATCGTGACGGCCCCGACCGTGATCGCGATATGCTCTGGCAGGCCATATTCGCCATGAAGAATGAGATTGCCTCCCTGCGCGATGAGCTTGGGCGTTGCAGCGTTCCGGCTCAAGGGCAGAGAGCTACGGCAGTAAGGGCCACCGAACTTCCGGGGGAAGGAGTGGCCACCACATCTTTAGTGAGATACGAGGATGCGCCCGTGATTCCTTCGCTTGCAAGCACCCTTGAAAATTCCGAGCGCGAACTCGTTGTGGCCGCGTTACGCCGCAACGGTGGCAACAAAAGTCGTGCGGCCGAAGATCTCAACATATCCACCCGCACTCTCTATCGTAAGATCCGGGAGTACGGTATCGACGAGACATTCGAATGATCCTGACCAAGTTTATGCGTGCCATGCACGCCATTTCTCCGATGAGAGCGGTAGTCGCTGCGGCCGCCATGCTCCCCCTGCTTTTCGCCGGGGGGTGCATACCTGTGTATAAATTCAACGGGTCGGCTATCAACTATGACATTTATAAGACCATCGATATAGGTGAATTCCCGATACGTGCCGCATTGGTGTATCCCCCCTTGCAGCAGACATTCGAGAATAAATTGCTTAACGCCGTGACCAGGCAGACTCGTCTGCAGGAGGTGGACGGTAACGCTGATCTTCACATGTCGGGTGAAATTACGGGGTATTCCCTTTCGCCGCAGGCCGTGGGAGAGAATGCTTATGCCACAGAGACTCGTCTTACGATAACAGTGAGAGTGAAATACACCGATACCAAGAATTCGGCCAACGACATCGACCAGTCATTCTCCGCATATCGGCAATTCTCCTCCTCGCTGTTGCTCACGGATGTTCAGGATGAACTATGTGAACAGATATCCGATGAGCTTGTGGATCTTATCTTCAATGCCACTCTCGGCAACTGGTGACGTTCATGCTTTATCTCCCCTAAAATATCCTTTTCTGACATGACTGCAGAAGTTTCATTCAAGAAATATCCCTACTTCCTATTTCCACAGGCGGAGGCACTCTCTGCGGCTACCGACTCCGCTCAGCGGGAATTGCTGGCGCGAAGAGTAGCGACATATATCGGCGACCCGATAGCGTTGAGAGCGTTGCTTGGACTCGATCCGGAGGAATTTGTCTGTTTCTATCCCGATCAGGCTCAACCCGATCTCTCCACTTACGACACTATCTCCACCTTTCTTCAGAGATTTGGAAAAGGAGAAGAAGATATGCCGTCGGCAGGAGGAGGAGAGGTGGCTGTGGCGCCTGCCATTGATTATGTCACGATGCTTGACCGTATGGAGGCAGAGGCCGACGCGCCAATGCCCGATGCGGAGGGTAGGCCCGGGGCGACGGCGGATGCCACTACCGAGGCCATAGACGGATTTCTTGCGGCTATGGCTCCGGCGAGCATTGTGCCGGAAGAGAATGTTCAGGCAGAGGACACCCCGGCAGAGGAGGGTCAGGCAGAAGAGGTGCTTAGTGCGGCTGCGGCACGAGCTAAGATTGCGGAAGGAGACTACGGCAAGGCACTTGATATCATTACCAAATTACAGGTGCTTGCACCGGAGAATCCCTACTTCGAAGACCAGATACGCTTCCTCCGCAAATTGATCATCAATTCCACTGCAAAATAATAAGTAAAAGAGCGCAAATAGGCTTAAATTAGGGTGAGATTACGTATATTGGGAGTATCGTGAGGCGTAATAGGCAGTTTTTCAGGGATATGTTTGAATAATCGGAAAAAAAGTGTTTACTTTGCAGACTGATTCCGCAGTCTGTGTGGAATCATAACACCAACGAATAATAATACGGAACATAAGAAATGTATATTTTTCTCAGCATCCTCATCGTGATCGCATGTCTGCTCCTCGTGGGCGCAGTGCTCATTCAGAAATCCAAAGGTGGCGGTCTCGCCTCTGATTATTCCGGTGGCAACCAGTACCTCGGTTATCGTAAGACTACCGATTTTATCGAGAAGGCTACCTGGTCGCTGGCAATCTTCATCTGTGTGCTCAGCATCCTTGCTGCATTCACAGTGAAGGCGCCTATGAATGTATCCTCCATCGCTCCCGCGGCTGCTCCCGCCACTACAGCAGCTCCCGCCCCGGCTGCCAAGCCTGAGGCCGCGCCTGCTCCCGCAGCAAAGCCTGCAGCGACTCCCGCAGCTGCTCCGGCTCCCAAGCCTGCTGAATAATTCGGCTGAATCACGACGTATCTCAAGAAAAGAAATAAGTCCGGACCGCATTGCGATCCGGACTATATTTGCATCTGCCTGTGTCAACTTCTCATTTCATACGGAACTTCAATTCTCCGCCTGACATAATGTCGGAATAAGTGATGAAGTTCTCCTTCAGCTTTTTCCCGTTGAGATAAGCGGAACTGATATAGGGCCGGTCAGCTCCATTGCCCTCCGCCACTATGCGGAACATACCTCCTGGCACCTCGATCTCCACTTCATCGAAAAGCGGAGTGCCGAATACGTAGCGTCCCGAACCGGGTTCCGCCTCGTAAAGTCCCATAGCCGAAAGCAGATACCATGCCGACATCTGGCCTACATCCTCATTGCCGGAAAGACCATCCGGGTCTGTGGAATACATTGTAGTCATTACCTCCCTCAATTTGTCGGCTCCCTTCTCCGGTTCGCCCAGAAGAGTATAGAGATATAATGTGTGGTGACCCGGTTCGTTGCCATGGGCATATTGGCCGATAAGGCCCGACACATCGGGAGACACATCCAAACCCTCAAGCTTGCTTTCCACAATGAACAGGGAGTCGAGTTTCGATATGAGTTTATCTCTGGAGCCGAAGCAATCCTGAAGTCCCTTTATGTCGTGAGGTACCAGGAAGGTGTACTGCCATGCGTTTCCCTCGCAATAGTCGTTGGCACGATGGGAAGTATCAAATTCATTGAACGGTTCGCGCCAAGCTCCATTGCTGTCCTTTCCTCTCATAAATCCTACTGATGAATCGAAGTAATTGCGATAGGAATGGCTGCGGTCGGTGAAATATTTGTAATTGGCATTATCGCCCATCGCTTTCGCGGCGAGAGCGGCTGCGCCGTCGGCGAGAGCGTATTCCATATCGTAGGCCACTGACTCGTTCCAGAGGTCGAAGGGGATATAGCCATATTTCTGGCGTGCTCCGTTGCCTCTTATGGTATCCATGGCAGTTGTGACCATCGCCTTATAGGCCCTTTCCTTATCTACACCCGGAATATTCTTCACGATAGCGTCAGCCATAACGGGAATAGCCGGGCTCCCCACCATACAGTCGGTCTCACATCCCCATAAGTGCCATACCGGCAGACGCCCTTGCTCATCGAAGATATCGCTCATCGTATTCACCATATCGGCATATCGCTGAGGCTGAATAATGCTGAGAAGCGGCATGGCAGCGCGATAGGTGTCCCATAAGGAATAGGTGGTATATTTCACTGTGCCGTCGCCTTCATGCACTTTTCCGTCGGCACCTCTCCAGTTGCCCGAGACATCACTGAATTCGGAAGGAGCTATCATTGTATGGTAGAGGGCAGTATAGAAAATCTTCTTTTCATCATCCGATGCTCCCTTGATTTTGATTTTACCCAATTCCGTATTCCAAAGATTTTCGGCTGCTTTTGCAGTGGCATCGAAATCCCAACCCGGAAGTTCGGCCTGCATGTTGGCCAAAGCTCCTTCCGGAGATACGGCGGATAGCGCTACTTTCACGAGAATAGGTTCGTCGGCGGCAGTGGAGAAGTCTACCCTGCCGAAATGTCCCTCATCTCCTTTAAGTTCGAAACTCTTGAAAGGCTTGGAGAATTCGGCTACGAAGAAGACCTTCTGATCGGGGGCCCAACCTTTGGTGTGGCGCCAACCCTGTATGCGACGGTCGCCTACGGCTTCGATATGTATATCCGTGGGAGATTCCCAAGAACCGCCATCGCGGAGATCGAACACCACCGCTGCCTCTTCCGATTTGGGAAAGGTAAATCGATGCAGACCTACACGTGAAGTTGATGTCATCTCGGCATTGATGCCATAGCGGGTGAGAGGCACTGAATAATATCCGGGGCGCACTGTCTCGCGTGAACGGTCGGCATACGACCATAATCCCGACTCCGGGGATGAGGCGTTGCCACGCGCATAGACAAGGTCATTCCCAATGACGGGCATTATGGTGACATCCATCAGATCCGCGCAACCGGTGCCTGAGAGATGAGTCTGGGAGAATCCTATCACAGTAGAGTCCGACTGATGATAGCCTGAACACCAGTCCCAGCCTTCCGTGACACTTGTCGGGCCTACCTGAAGCATACCGAAGGGCACATTTGCACCTACGAATACATGGCCATGACCTCCCGAGCCTATAAGGGGATCTACATAAGAAGTCGGCTGCCCTGTAGCCGAGGCCGCAAGGCCATAGCTGCTGAAGGCTGCCGACAGCATGATAATACAACTCGGAATCAGAGCCGAGCCAAATCTTGTTTGTTTCATTTGCCAATGATTGATTAATCAATTGACAAAGTTAACTCTTTTCCTTGAGAAATAATCCTTTTTTGCGCCCTAAAGGGCTTACACAGAACCAATTCGGCGCAATTATACGGCGGAGGTGGAGGAGGGTGGAATTATTCGGGAGAGGAGGAGAGGCAGAGGCGGTAGGGAGTATCGGGATAGAGACGGGACAGGAGTGGAGTGAGCGTGACACGTGCGTTGTCTTGGGCGCGCTTCACGTAGCCACGATTGCGGATGGTCTGCTCAAGGCGACCGCGGGCACGCTCCTTGATGGCATTCTCTTCCGCGGCTGTCAGTTTGCGTCCTAATATGGGGCGATTTGCGTCCCATGTGTCAAGCACCTCGTAGGCTCCTTTATCGGTGGATTCGTAAATATCGATCTTCTCTTTCGGAAGGATTATGACCACCGTATCTCCTTTTTGGTCGAATCGGATACTGTCGAGGTCGTATTTCACACTTCCTTCCACTGTCATCCGGGCTACGAGCCATTTTCCGTCAATCTGATCCTTCACGGTCATCTCTTCATGGAAATCGAGTGTGGCGAGTTGTGCCATCTCCCGGATAGCCTTCAGTTCTGCCGGACGCGTTTCAAATTTTTGCTCCTCCACAGGGCGGGTAAAATACCAATAGATGTATCCTCCCGCAAGAAGGAGCACCAGAACGATACATATTCTATAAAGCCAACGCATGATTCTATATTGTTTTTGGGAGGGCCCGCATGAGGGAGAGCCCTTATATTATGAATTATTTGAAACTTATATGAGCCTCATATCCCATGTCGGAGAGGAGGGAGGCAAAGAAGATTTTGGCGCGTCGCTCCCCGATATTGCGCAGACGTTCGGTGAGTTCCTTGTCGGAGGCTAGCTCTCGTTTCACTTCCGTATTCATCTGCTCTTTCAGGGCCGCTCTCTCTTGAGAAGATATCTGAGAACGCAGACCGTTTACCCGATAGTGTTCCTCACGCAAAGTTATATCGCGTCCGTCGTATGCCACATCAACGGGAGGTAACCGCAATTCTACGGTCTTGTTCTCCTCATCCACACTCACATCCTCTTCCGAAAGATCGGTGAGGTCGATAGAAGCATGAAGATAAGTGTCATATGAATATACGGCGATACGGTCGCCTACCTTGATTTTATCAAGAAGCGCGCCGGCTTTGGCCATAAATCCCTCTGATTTCCTGAAAGAAGGATCGGATACCATTCCCACTTTTCCTATCGACATCTGCGCTACTTCAAGGCGACCTGTATCGCGGAGAGTGGATACGATATTGATTTGTCGGGGTTGTTCCTCAGCTTCTCTTCCGCAAGAGAATCCAAGCATAGCCAACGCTACCGTCATGATGCAGGCAAAACTTTTAATCCGGCTCATAAGCAAATCCTTTAGAATGTTAGACATAAATTCGTTTTGAGAGCCGATGCCGAGTCTAAAACTCCGGTATGGCTTCCCACTTATAGACAAAAAATCCTGCTTCGGTTTAATCAGTGGGTATAGAATAAGCGAAGCGGGCGAATCCCGGTAGGGGGGATTCGCCCGCTTGTTATCTGGAATGAATGAGAGCGTCGGGAAATTACTTCACGAATTTGGCGAAGTCGGTCTGGCTCATGTCGCCGCAGTCCATGAAAGTTTCGTGGAAAGCGAAAGCGGCACGGAGATTGTGGGGAGTATGTCCGCCCTGAGAGAGCTTGAGATAATCCCACATGAGCTCTTTGTACATGGGGTGTACACAGTTCTCGATGATAGTCTCGGCACGCTGGCGGGGATCCTTGCCGCGAAGGTCGGCCACACCCTGCTCGGTAGCGAGAATCTTCACGGAGTGCTCGCTGTGGTCGACATGGCTTACCATAGGAACGAAAGTAGAGATCATGCCGCCCTTCTGGATAGAGGGACAGGAGAAGATGGAGAGGTAAGCGTTGCGGGAGAAGTCAGCCGAACCGCCGATACCGTTCATCATCTTGGTGCCGAGTACATGAGTGGAGTTTACATTACCGAAGATGTCGGCTTCAAGGGCAGTATTCATCGCGATAAGACCGAGTCGGCGTACGATTTCCGGATGGTTGGAAATCTCGCTGGGACGCATGAGAATTTTGTCGCGGAAGAAGTCGATATTGTCCATGAAATGGAGCATGGCATCGTCGGAGAAAGTAAGTGCGCATGTAGAGGCGAACTTACATTTGCCGGCCTCCATAAGATGCATTACGGCATCCTGGATTACCTCGGTGTACATCTCGAACTGGGGAATGTCGGGATTCTCACCAAGACCATAGAGCACGGCATTCGCTACATTGCCCACACCTGACTGAACAGGAAGGAACTCCTTGGGGATTTTTCCATTGCGGAGCTCTTCGGCGAGGAATGTACTGATATTGTTGCCGATACGCTGGGAGATTTCATCGGGAGCTGTAAAAGGAGCGATGCTCTCGGAAGCGTTGGAAGGCACAACACCGATAATCTTGTTGGGGTCGATCTTGATTACAGTGCTGCCGATACGGTCGGAAGATTTGTAGATAGGAATTTCGCGACGATGGGGCAGATCCAGAGGCACATAGTTGTCATGGAAGCCTCTGAAAGAAGTCTTGTAATAGGAGGAATACTCGATAATCACCTTCTTGGCCATCATGGCGATGGTGGGAGTCATGCCGAGTCCGGCGCCGAGGATAATCTCGCCGTTGGGGCTCATCTCGGTAGCTTCGATAATAGCTACATCGATATCGCCGTAGAATCCGTAACGGATGTCCTGGCTGAGGTGGCTCAGGTGAGTGTCGAAATAGTGCATGCCTCCCTTGTTGACAAGATCGCGTGCAGGCTTGTGGCCCTGATAGGGAGTGCGGATACCTATGGCATCGGCGCGGGAGAGCTCGCCATCGACATAATCATTGGTGGAGGCACCTGTGAAAAGATTCACTTTGAAAGGTTCGCCTTTTTCATGGAGTTCACGTGCGCGCTTTGCAAGTGCTACTGACACTACTTTCGGCGTACCGGAGGCGGTAAAGCCGGAGAATCCTACGTTGTCACCGTTTTTAATATAGCTCGCGGCCTCTTCGGCGGTAATAAAAGGGATGCTCATTTGTCACGTTTAGATTTTAATGGTAATTTTGCACAAAAGTAATACTATTCTCCGAGATATACATTATATGGAGCCATTTTTTTTACCGAATAACGATAAAAATTGCACTTCTCCCCGAAAAGTGCGCATCGAAACCTACGGATGCCAGATGAATGTGGCCGATTCCGAGGTGGTGGCGGCTGTTATGCAGACCGCCGGGTACGAACCTACCGAGAATGATTCGGAAGCTGCCGCCGTGTTGCTCAATACGTGCTCGATCCGCGACAATGCCGAGCAGAAGATTTTCTCCCGTCTGGCATATTGGAATTCTGTACGCCGCCGTACGGGGCATAATATTATTATAGGTGTGATCGGATGTATGGCCGAGCGCATGCGTGACGAACTTATCGAGAAACATGGGGTAGACCTTGTGGCCGGTCCTGATTCTTATCTCGACTTGCCCAACCTTGTGGCGGCTGCCGAGACAGGGCAGAAGGCTATCAATGTGGAGCTGTCCACTACGGAGACGTATCGGGAGGTGACTCCCCGTCGTCTCTCGCCGGCCAATATATCAGGTTTCATCTCGATCATGCGCGGTTGCAATAATTTCTGTTCCTATTGTATTGTGCCCTATACTCGTGGGCGCGAACGCTCGCGCGAACCGCAGAGCATACTCCGCGAACTTGCCGACCTGCGTGAGCGCGGATTCAAGGAGGTGACCCTTCTCGGGCAGAATGTCAATAGCTACCGCTATGTGGATGCCGATGGAAATGTCACCGCTTTTCCGCAACTGTTGGCTATGGTGGCCGAGGCCGCACCTGAGATGCGTGTGAGATACACCACCTCCCATCCCAAGGATATGGATGATGATACTCTCCTCACGATGGCGGCTCATCCCAATATCGCGCGTCATGTGCATCTGCCGGTGCAGAGCGGAAGCAACGAAGTGTTGCGTCTTATGAATCGCAAGTATACCCGTGAATGGTATATGGACCGCGTACGTGCCATTCGTCGCATACTTCCGGATGCCGGACTCTCTACGGATATGTTCACCGGTTTTCATAATGAGACCGAGGAGGATTTTCAGGAGACTCTCTCGTTGATGCGCGAGGCCGGATTCGACAGTGCGTTCATGTTCAAATACTCCGAGCGCCCCGGCACTCTCGCTTCCCGCACGATGCCTGACAATGTCCCGGAAGAGGTGAAGATAGATCGTCTCAACCGCATGATTGCTTTGCAGAACGAACTGTCAGCCGCCAGCAACAAAGCTGATGAAGGAAAAGAGTTCGAGGTATTGGTAGAGGGCCGTTCGAAGCGTTCGGCCGAGGATCTTTGCGGCCGGACATCGCAGAATAAGATGGTGGTCTTCCCTCACGGCGGCCATAAGCCCGGCGACTTCGTGAAAGTAAAAATCATCTCGTCCAGCTCCGCCACACTTCGCGGCGAGCTCATAGACTGACCACCACCGCAAGAATTCCGGGAGGCTGTGTCAAAATGAATTGCACCCCAAAAGTTAGACAAAAAACTTTTGGGGTGCTTTTTATGAAGTCCCTCAATAAAGGAAACCGAATAGCCAGAGGGGTATTTTATTACCGAGACCTATTGGGATATCGTCTGCCGCTATGAAACTGTCGGGGATATCCTTTATCTGCGCGAAGCTTTTCCTGGCCCCGCCCACTTCAAAAAGATAGCGACGATCTACCAGCAGATCTCCATCCTTCGGATAGGCTACCTTATGTGAGTGAGACATCATTGAGGCAAGAAATGTCTCACGGAGCTTTCCTTTATCGGCCTGTCCGAGGGAATTGATTATGGAAGGATTGTCGAAAATCACTTTCTGCGGTTTTGCCATCGACTTGGGATTGCGCTCTCCATTGTAGTATAAAAGCCTCAATATCTGCGACCGTTCAAGCAAAGAGAGTATTTTCACCAGCTGATTCGGCGTCACCCCAAGCATTTCCGACGTCAGTTTGGCATTCAGCGGCGATGGTGTCTGAGTGGCGATGATGGTGAGAAGATGTTTTGCTTTCAGTAATGTGGCGTATTCGACTTTTTCGACTGCCGGAATGTCGTAGTCGATGACGCTGGTGATCATGTTGTTGACTCTTATCAGGTAGTCCGTCTCGGTTTCAGTGGTATAGAACGGATAGAAACCATGTCTGAGATATTTATGGAAGAGCGAGAGCACATCAATCCGGTCAGTTATTTCCGAGGCAATACGCATATGGTCATACAGTATATCGTGCATGCTGAGAGGCCGGAACGATATACCCTGGAATTCAAGATATTCCCGGAAGGAAAGTCCGCGCATGTCGTATAGGAGGCAGCGACGTGAGAGGTCAGCGATGGAATGGTCGATGATCAGCAGGCTGCTTCCGGTAAATGCGGTCTTGATATTGGGAAAGAAATCATACAGATTCTTTATTTGCCTCTCCCAGTCAGGCATTCGATGCACTTCGTCGATGAAGAGGTGGGTGATTCCTTCCGCTTCCGCCATATCGCCAAGCTCAGTCAGCGAATGGCTTGCAAACCATATGTCGTCAAGCGACACATATAGTGCTTTCGATGTGTCGGGGAAATAAAGTTTTATACGCTGCAGCAGGAGTGTGGTCTTACCTACTCCGCGTGCGCCTTTTATTCCTACGAGCCGGGTCTCCCAGGATATCCTGTCATAGATTTCTCTTACATGTTTAGTAGATGTAAGTTTCAAGAGACGATTATATTTGCGTTTGAGGGTTTCCATAAATTAAATTTTTCAGACTGCAAAGATAATAAAAAATGATTATTGCAATGATCATTTCATAAAAACCATCATTGTAATAATCATTTCTCAAAAACTATTATTGCAATAATCATTCCATAAAAACCATCATTGCAATAACCATTTTTATTCAGGCATAATAAGACTTGTATGGTGCCCTTTCGCCCACTACGCGGCGAGCTCATAGACTGACCACCACCGCAAAAATTCCGAGAGCGACCATCTGAATCTCAGGTAGTAGCTCTTGTCGTTTTTATATAATTATAATAAGCAGAATTAATACTCACAGGATTCACGATTTTATCATCTTTTTCGGATGGGGGAAGGGAAAAGGTATTATCTCACAAGCTTTAAAGAGTGCATGCCTTTCTCGTACGACAGCTTGAGAATGAAGATACCCTTTTCAGGGATATTAAGGTCCGTTAAAGAGAATGTCATGTCCTTTGAAGGATTGGTGATTTGTCTTGAAGCAAGAAATATTCCATTAATATCATATATCTCAAGTAGACCGGCTTCTTCTGAATTTACTATAAGATCGGATTCAGTAATAATGGCCCTCAATCCCTGGTTTTGGAAAGAAATTTTGTCTACTTCTGCTATTTTCCTTGCCTTAATAAGATTGTATAATTCTTTAGAATAAGGGCTACAATTATAAAATAAATCACATTTTGATTCAGGAGTCGAACTTGAAGTACCGTTGATACTTATAACTCCTGTAGGATATTTAAGCTTGTTCGATAAAGATATATCTTTATCGGAATTTCCGGGAGTGGAGAACTTGTAATCCTGAATA
The DNA here is from genome assembly GCA_014801225.1 of Bacteroides sp. GTDB lineage: Bacteria > Bacteroidota > Bacteroidia > Bacteroidales > Muribaculaceae > Lepagella. The sequence continues at coordinate 3,436 of JAAVEO010000023.1, read as the reverse complement.
CGATCCCCTACATATAATTGCAGAGTCATTACATGTTCAATATTGTTTAGGTCAGCGCAATATGTATTGCATTGATAGATGTGATTTGGTGGGAAATAGACTAATTTATAGGAGTTGGAAATTGGAATCTCTTCCCATTCTCCTTCAAATTCCCCGGTAGTGTACTCTATCATCGCTGTGCCTGATTTACCGTTATCCAAAGCTCTGGCTCTGAGATAGTATGTGCCGGTCTTGGGTATTTTTATTTTTTGTTCAGTTTCATATTCCCCATAGAGATTGACCCCAAAGCCTTTATTGAGTCTGCTTCCTGCAGTCCAGGTCAGGCCGGACATCTCTTCAGTGGTGGCAGGTACAAGTCCGGTGTTGATTACAGGATCGTCCGATGCTGTGAGATTAGAATCATTTACAGGTCTTATTGGCGGAATGACACCTGTAAATTTAGGAGACCCATAAAAAACTAAATCTAAGCAATGAGCTAACCGTCCAACCGATCTGATTTTTAGAATATCACCTTCCTTAAGAGGTAAGTAATTATGAAACGTGTAAAGGAGAGGCATATCAAGTACTTCGCCGTTCCCAAGGAAGGATAAATCTCGTGTATCCTTGGCCTCTTGTACGAAATCAATTACAGATTCATCTTTGCAAGATTCCAAATATGCCTCATATTTCTCGCTGTCTTCATTTTTTCCTATTACATTTTGGGAGAGATATAATTTTTCTACGTTTAGAGGGATTGGATGTGGCACCGTTACTGATATATAATGTGTACCCTCCGAGAGATATGCTTTCTTTTTATTTTTGCCGGAAATTACTTGCCATCCTCCTTGAGTGGGTTTAATTTGATCTAATTTATTGGAATCAATGAATATATCATAGACAGGATAATCCAGTTTATTTATTTTAATGGGAAGTAGCCAGAAAGATACATAGTATACATCCGGACTTTCCACCTTGACTTCAAAGGTTATACAAGACTTTTCGGCCGATTTGGAATAGAACGGATTAGAAATGATAGTACGATCAGTTGAGCCGTTGTCTGCAATTCCTCCTATTGAGCCTAATGCATCGCAGACGATCATCATGCAAAAAATAAGTGATAGGAAGTGTTTCATATGTTCTTGTGAAATGAAAGTTAATGAAAAAGATAGAAAATATGAATTTAGCTTACTCGGAAATATTTGGAATCTCAGCATCTTTTATTTCCTGTTTTTTACCTCTTAAATAAGCTTTAATCACAGCATTATAAGCGTTGGCAAGTCCGAAACCATATCTATCATCCCACATATAGTCGGTTTTTTCTATGGGTTTGTATTTATTAGTTTCTACTCCCTTTGGGAGTTTTGCGCTAATTGCGATAATATTACGGACTTCTTCTTCTGTGGCATCGGGAAATACCTCCAATATCAGTGCTGCGATTCCGGCAACGCAAGGAGTTGAGAAGGAGGTCCCTTTATTTAGTTGGAATCCTCCTGTATCGTCCAAGGTGAATATGTCAACCCCGGGGGCTACCACCCATAGCGAAGAGCCAAAGCAACTGCTCGGCCATATTTTCATGTTTTTATCAATGGCTCCGACATTTATGACACCCTCTATATTTCCCGGATAAGTAATTGAATCACCATCGTTTCCGGCAGCTTTTACAATTACGCATCCTTTACCCCCTCTTCCATATTTGACAGCGTCAGAGATAGCTTTTTTAATAGGATATCCTTCTTCTTTGTCTTCCTTTTCCTCCACTTTCCAGGAACATGATATAACATCAGCTCCGTTTTTCCAGGCCCATTCAATTGCTTTGGCTGCAAATATAACTGAATTATTTTGGTTTTTGGAAGAACCCGTATTAGAATGTATCGCAAGCATCAATTTTGCATCAGGCGCAACGCCTGAGATACCATAATTGTTATTTCGTATAGCACTTGCAATACCGGCACATCCGGTGCCGTGCATAGCCGGTATTGGTATAGTGTCGGATCCGGTTGCGGGATTATAGCATTTGATAATGTTTGCAGCCAAGTCCTTATTCTTAACATCAAAACCATCGTCTACTACACAAATCTTGATGCCATCACCTGTGGCATAATTCCAAGCAAGACTGACCGCAAGATCAGTATAATCGTTTTCGATAGGTTTGGATATATTATCTAAATTATAAAGTCCCCATTGTTTGCTTACTTCAGGGTCATAGGTGAAACAGTTGATAACTCCTATTTCTAATGCGTTACTAACTCTTTCACATATCCCGGTATTTAATAACTTTTTAGCTATTTCGGTAGTGGATTCTTTTGTATTTTTGAGGCTGACATTCCACCTAAGGATAGGACCGGAGCCAAAGGTAATGGCTCGGTATAATCTCAGACCTAAAGAATCAGTAATCTCTTTCAATTGAGTTGAGTCTTTTTCCTCGAATAGCCGGACGCCTAAAAATAGAAGAGGTTTAAGCAGATAACCTACTCCATCTGGGGTATATCCAAAATAATCCGCACGTATCACTTGAGGCATATTCATCAGACTATCACGAAGTTGGCGACCAAGAATGCCATCTCCTACGGCACAATCCACCATATACTCTCCGCTACCCATAGCTAAAGCATTTGTTATGAACTTTCTGTTCCCAAGAACATTGTACACGGCATTGGTATCAGTAGTCCATACTCTGAATTTATCCGGGTAAAGAATGATATTGTCTTCTTCTTGGTTTTCGGATAGAGTTTTCCCTTTGATAGAGGAGTATAAATATCTGGGAACTATTTCCGGCTCCATACCTTCAGGATATTGCGGAGGGACTACTCTGAATGACATGGCTTCGGAATCGGAATCCTGAGCGGAGGTGTAGACCGTACCGCAGGCTATGGACAATAATATTGTCCAAATCAATGTTTTCAAGTTGTTGGGGTGGGTCATAATGTGTTTATTTTGAGATGAATATTATGGCTTTATTCTTGTTGCAATAAATCAGGAAGAATTGCATTGGAGTAAAGATGAGGCAAGTATAATTCATTTATTCCGGATTACCAAGATATTTGCGAAAAATTTAGTGTTGAATTCACGCTAAAGGGCAATGTGGGTGTAATTTCAGATATTTTTTGTAACTTCACGTCGATAAAAATGTATTTAACCCCCGAATAAGCCCGTGATGGGTCCTTCGGGGGTTCTTTGTAAGGTCACAAATTATCAACGACTCTGACAAATAATCAGTTAACTATTTTCTGAATATCCTTAATTTAATTGGATGAATGAATTAGTCGGCTGTAAACTCATATACGAATTTGGCGTTGGCGGGTTTCTGTACTGATGCCGGAGGATTCTCGATATCAAAGCCGGGCCAAACTTTTATTTCAGTAAGGTTATCGTTGTAATCAAGGTAGAGATTACGATAATCCTGGTTAACCTTGCTGATGTCAATACGTTTAAGAGGAGTCATGTAGATATTTGCATA
>JAAVEO010000022.1 GCA_014801225.1 Bacteroides sp. | reverse complement strand
TAAGAAAAATAAAACGATATATGACTAAGTAGCTTTGAAACAATCTTGATATGCTATATGCGGCTAATTTGACTCGTCATTGCTATTTTTCATAGGAAACTCGTCGATTTTCAATTTGGCCATCTTGACCTTGTAGTTCAGTCGCTTAGCTCGCTAAGCTCCTTCTCTCCGCGGTCAACCTGCCTCAAAATTATCTCGCATCTATCATATCATTTATTATTCTTAGCTACTTAGAAATTCGGCGCAAGCCCTTGCGCATCTCTGTCCGTCGATAGCCGCAGAGACGATACCTCCGGCATATCCGGCTCCTTCGCCGGCAGGATACAGCCCGGCTACTTCGGGATGTGCCATCGTAGCCGGATCGCGCGGTACACGTACCGGACTTGAGGTGCGCGATTCAAGCCCAACTACCGTGGCCTCCGGCGTAAGGAACCCTTTGCAGCGTCGGTCGAAATCACGGAATCCTTTCTGCAATCTCTTAGCTACAAAATCAGGGAGCAACTTATCAACACGCGCCGAATGCATTCCGGCCGGATAACTTCCTTTCGGGAGAGACGAAGAGAGTCGGGAATTGACAAAATCCGTCATTCGCTGTGCCGGAGCATTGAGAGAATCTCCACTCTCCTTAAAGAAAGCTTTCTCTACATCCTCCTGCAGATGCATAAGTTGCAGTTCGCCATATTTCTCATACTCGGGGAAATCGCCGGGACGAATCTCGACCACTATACCCGAGTTGGCCCATTGTCCGGCACGTGCGGAAGCCGACATACCGTTGACCACCAACTCTCCGGGGGCTGACGCCGCAGGAACGATCACACCGCCGGGACACATACAGAAAGAGTAGACGCCTCGGCCGTCAGCCTGAGATACAAAACTATAGTCGGCAGCCGGAAGATATTTACCTCTCCCCTCTTTCGAGTGATACTGCAATACATCTATGAGTTGCTGGGGATGCTCCAGACGCACACCCATGGCGAAGCCCTTCGCTTCAAGAGCCACATTGCGAGCGGAAAGCATCCGATATACATCGCGAGCCGAATGGCCTGTGGCAAGCACTACCGGACCTTTTACTTCAGAACCATCAGCAAGGATCACGCCTTCCACACGATTGTCTCGAATGATGAGATCAGTGACTTTGGCACCGAAGCGCACTTCGCCTCCGGCCTGTATGATAGTATTGCGTATATTGCGGATCACATGCGGCAAGCGGTCGCTACCTATATGCGGATGAGCATCAATAAGCACCGATTCATCGGCACCATGCTGATAAAGCAATTGAAGCACACTGCGTACATCACCGCGTTTCTTACTACGTGTGAAGAGTTTGCCATCGCTATACGCTCCGGCACCACCCTCTCCGAAACAATAATTGGAATCCGTGTCAACCACTCCCTTGCGACTAATATCCGCAAGGTCGATACGGCGGGAATCCACATCTTTTCCCCGTTCAAGGAGAATCGGACGGACACCGGTCTGTATGGCCTCCAATGCCGCAAACAATCCGGCGGGACCGGCACCGACAATCACCATCTCCGGAGCATCGTCCGGAAGAGGAGCAAACTCCACCGGTTCGGAAATCTCTTTCACACAATCGTCTTCTCCGACGGCCACCCTCACGGTGAGGGAGACCATCACCTGACGCTGACGTGCATCGACAGAGCGACGGAGGATTCTCAAATCATTTATTTCCTCCTCGGGAATGTGAAGCTGCCGGGCAGCCTCCCTCTTGAGAAGGGAGGTGACGGCGGCAGTCTTGGGCGATACTCGCAATGATATATCCTGAAGCATATTGCAAAATTAACAAAAAATCACGAGGCTACCAAAACAGGCCTTTTTCAGTCGGAGAAAAGGGAGCGGAAAAGATCCTCCACTTTTCCCACCTCTATCACCTTTATCGTAGGCGAGAATTGAAGACCCTTCATATTACCCACCGGAACATATACCTGCTCGAAACCGAGTTTCTGAGCCTCGGCCACACGCTGTTCCACACGAGTGACGGTACGTATTTCTCCCGAAAGGCCCACCTCTCCGATAAAGGCAGTGCGCCTACGGATGGGAAGATCGAAATTCGACGACATAACGGCCGACACGACAGCCATATCCAATGCCGGGTCGGCCACTTTAAGACCACCCGCAATATTCAGGAAGACATCCTTCTGTCCCAGCTTGAACCTCGCTCTTTTCTCAAGAACGGCAAGAAGCATATTCAGACGGCGCTGATCAAAACCGGTGACGGAACGTTGCGGCGTACCATAAGCGGCACTTGATACCAATGCCTGCACTTCCACCATCAGCGGACGCGCACCTTCCACCGTGACACCGATAGCCACTCCGCTCATCTCCTCTTCCCGATTATCCGAAAGAAGCATCTCAGAAGGATTCTTCACCTCACGCAGACCGCGTGCCACCATTTCATAAATACCTATTTCCGAAGTAGATCCGAATCGATTCTTTATCGCACGCAATATTCGATAGAGATATTGCCGGTCGCCTTCAAATTGGAGTACGGTATCGACAATATGTTCCAGCACTTTAGGCCCGGCAATAGCTCCCTCTTTATTGATATGTCCTACCAGAATCACCGGAACTCCGCTCTCCTTTGCATAACGCAGGAGACGTGCGGCACATTCCCGCACCTGACTCACACTTCCGGCCGATGATTCTATCTCATCAGTGGCGATCGTCTGAATAGAATCGATAATGAGGATATCGGGATTGACATTCTCAATCTGAGTAAAGATATTCTCAAGGCGGGTCTCGCAGAGAATATAAGTATCCTCGCTCACCTTTCCGAGGCGGTCGGCCCTGAGTTTGAGCTGAGTGGAACTCTCCTCTCCCGAGACATATAGAATACGACGATTACGAATCGAGAGGATATTCTGGAGGAGAAGAGTAGACTTTCCGATACCGGGTTCACCTCCTATAAGAGTCATACTCCCGGCCACCAATCCTCCGCCGAGCACACGGTTGAGTTCGGAGGAAGGCATTGCTATGCGCGGTTCTTCGCTCAATTCTATCTCCGATAGCTTCACAGGACGCTCAGTCTTAAGCTTCGAACCTTTCGAAGACTTCTTTGCAGATGAGGAGACAGTCACCTTCTCCTCAACGAATGTATTCCATTCGCCGCAAGAGGGACACTTTCCGAGCCATTTGGGCGATTCATAGCCGCAGGCTCCGCAGAAATATACGGATTTGGTCTTTGTAGCCATAACTTGGGAGGAGGATTATCGGAATTTTTTGAGGAATTGGAAATATTGGAACTATCAGAGGGGATGCTTCGCACGGAATTGGGAAAGAACCACGGCTGTAGCTACCCCTACATTCAGAGACTCCGCATGGTCGGACGGATCTCCGGGAGGGATGGTAAGAGCCGAAGAGATATATTGCTTCGCCTCTTCCGACATACCTTTACCCTCATTCCCCATAACGATAAGCCCCCCACTTGACAAAGGGGCGGAATAAATATCTTCACCACTGAGAAGAGTACCGTAAATCGGTATCTTACCGCTGACATCGCGCAATAAAGAGATTATATCGCAATAGAAAATCTCCAGATGACCGATAGAGCCCATTGTGGCCATGAGAGTCTTCGGATTGAATAGATCTACAGTATCCGGCGAACAGTAGATACGCTTTATCCCAAACCAATGGGCAGCCCTTACGATAGTGCCTAAATTACCGGGATCCTGCACTCCGTCGAGCACTAATGATATCCTATCCTTTTCCGGAGCAGGCGCTTCCGTATCCGAGGGGAGCTCATATATTGCCATGACATCAGGAGCCGTAGAGAGCGACGACATCTTACTCATTACCTCCGGAGAGGCTGAAAAGAGAAAATCGGAAGGGATATCATCCGCCAGACCACTTTCTATGGCTGACGGCGTGGCTACCGCAAACCTCAGACGGAAATATCCGAGAGTATCCGCCACACACTTGGCCCCTTCAGCCACAAAAAGGGAATGACGGCGGCGCATCTTACGCTGAGCGAGAGAGGCTACCAGAGATATTTTCGCTTTCGATATCTGTTCTGTCATGGGTGTATATATGCGTTTGTGAGATAAAGAAAGTGGAAATCGCTCTACAACCGATTTTACCTTCTTCATCTCACAAAATTAGTAAAAAACACGGAGATATATACTATACTTTGCGTAAATTGCTTGTTTAAAAGCTGAAATGAAGAGCCACTCTGAGACCGCTCTTGTCACAACCGGGAGTGTCGCGGTAAGAGAGACGCCATACATATTCCACCCTCAAAATGGTAAATATATTGTCGAGTCCGGCGCTTATCTCCATATACGGACGGGAAGACATCACCCTGGCAGGAGCATCGGAGGGGAAGCGGAAAAGATTCTCATTGTACTGCGGATTATTTTTCTTCGACACCCCCCCGAACAAAGCCTTGAATCCCACCACCTCGCGAAGGCGCAACTTGCTCAGCCCGGGGATATGATTGAAGAGAAGGCCCTGGCTGAAATAAGTAAGATCGAGCGAGGCGTAACGGTCGTTGGCAAATTCCATGGCATCCATCAGCGCATAGCTTTCCGGCTGAATAGTATAGGAAAGATTGGCATTAGGCCATAGAAGAGCCGGAAACTGCACCTGACTCCAGATAATACCCGCCTTTGCAATCGCATCGAAATATCCAAACGCTGAAAGCCAGATACGCTTCTGCACCGAGAGTTCAGTGCGGTTGAGCGTGAACGCAGCTCCAAGCACACCTTTCGGACCGTATTCATGAGTAAGGATAAAGACCGGAGCATCAAGATTGATAGGCGCCCGATTGGTATATCCTTGTGTGAAAGTCTCCCCCGGAGCCCATCTCAGAGCCACAGCGAAAGCTACCTGTGTAAACGACGGGTAGGAGTACCCGGCTCCATCAGTGAAATTCACCCATTTGGTGCCCTCCTGTTTCTCATGTCGAAATGTGGCCTGAAGGGAGAAATTGTTTCTCAACTCAAGGATATAACTCAACTCCGAGAGACGACGATACGTAATAAGGTCGCTTGCCTTTCTCTTGAAAGAGAGGAAGATATTGTCAGGACTCGTGAAAAGATAGTGCTGGCCGAGTTGGTCAGTGTCATAGCTATGCAATGCACGGATGGCATGCACAGGAAATTCGCGGGAATGATACTTCTTGTTGATGAAAGAATGCTCTCCCTCGATACTGTATTTGAACTTCCCGTCCTTACATCCATAGGCGAGATAACCACGGGCAAACCATCGGGGAGAGAGATTGGCTGTGGTAAGCCCACCCACTTTAAGACGCATACCTTCCGCGGCATTGTAGCTTATAAAACTGTTGAGCGGACCGAAATCGAAACGGCTCTCTTTTGCAGTCTTGATATATCCTCGCGATATGACTCCAATGATCTTCTCACCCCAATAAAGCAACGGCATCTTGCGAAGTCCGGCCGTGACATCGCTCACATTATGTTCGGCATAAGATAACGGCACCATACGCGCAGCATCCCAAAAACCCGTCTGACGGGAGTCAGCCTCATCCAGCACAAATATATTACCAAGAGAAGAGAGATAGGACGAGAATGTGGGATGAGGATCGTAAGAGAAATCGTCATAGAGAGCGAGACGGCGTGCATAAAATTCCGGAGTACCCGGAATAATCTGCAGTTCCACACTCATGTCATCGATAGTCTTATGGCGATTGCCAAGGCTGTCGCGCACGAAATTCTGGCTAATCACCAGATTCTTGATATAATTGAGATTAATCGACTGCGGCACACGCATCGTAACGCGCTTGATAAACATGGTGCTGTCGCCAACAGGCACAAAAATCTTTCCGTTGAATCCCATAGTCTCCGGATTGCGGGGAGAGAACGAGAGTTCCACACAACGTTCGCCTCCCACCATGAGAGTATCGGAAAGATAATAACGATACACATCAGGTCCCAGAGGGGAAAGCGGACTTACGAAGCGATTCTGCATAAGCGTGATACTCGGTTCGTAGATATCCACCTCCCTCATGACGTCGCCGACAGCCTTATGCACATTCGATTGGTCGATAATCTCATCTATACCGACAGAGCGCAGACCCTCCACAATTTCCTTACGGGCATCAGGGTCGGTAGAGAAAACTCTTGTGGCCACCTTCTCCTTGAGAGAAAGATCAAGCACACGTTTCCCCGACCATAAAGCCGTGTCGATACAATTCTCCATGAAAGCAAACTTTTTCCTGACCTTACCAACAGTCAGATCAGAATTGAAATCGTTCAGGCCGAGCACTGTCTTATCATACACGCGATAAGAATAATTGGGTTGTGTACGCGGATCAGTCAGTTTGGCGGCCGCACGAATACGTTGCATGAAATCTACAGCCGGATTGTTGCGCTTGGAATATTTGGTTTTCTTCGGTTTTACAAATACCTCTTCAAGCTCAGTCGTAGATGGAGAGAGGAGAAGTTGGAGAATTGTATCGGTAGGGAGAAACTTACGGTTATTCTCCTCATATCCCATAGAATAAGCCCGGACGGTAAGGCCCTGCGATGGAACTATGAAAGAGAATTCACCATTCTCATCCGTTACCGATCCCTTGGATATTTCCTTGGCATAGACATTTACGAAAGGGAGTGGTTCCTTTGTGACCGAATCGCGCACGATACCCTTCACTCGATGTGCAGGCACGGCAGCTAAAGCCGAAGCACACAGCGAGAGAGTCATGACAAAGGTCATGACCCGCATAAAAGCGTCATAAAAAATGCGTGAAATAAACGTCATAATGTCAGATTAAAATAAAGCGGAGCACAAAAGGAGCACAATTTTTCCACGGAGAAGAAAAAGAGATGTGTATTGCTCCCGTCTAAGCATAAACGCGAAATGAGAATAAAAAATATACCGACTCCATCCCACCTCCACACCTCTTAACAATTTTTGAGAATAAAAGATACCTTGTTACAGGTATTTTTACAAGGATATGCTTCAAAAGATCGGCAAAAGGAAAATATTCGCGTGCATCGGCGTTATAAGAGAAAAGAAAATTGAAAAAATGGGAATTGAAACCGAACATAAATATCTGGTGAAGGATGACAGCTATATCGAGTTAGCATCCGGGAGTGTGAGAATGGCGCAAGGGTATCTTTCCCGTGTGCCGGAACGCACTGTGCGCGTAAGAGTGAGCGGAGACAAGGGATTTATCACTGTAAAAGGTATCAATCGAGGAGCCTCGCGGGAAGAGTATGAATATGAGATTCCCGTAGAGGATGCCAAGAAATTGCTCGGGCTCTGCGAAGAGAAAGTTATTTCCAAGACTCGCTACTATGTGGATTATCAAGGTTTTACATGGGAGGTGGATCGATTTGAGGGAGACCTCGCTCCGCTGATTGTAGCCGAGATTGAGCTTCCTTCGGAAGATACCCCCTATCCCCTGCCCCCCTTTGTTGGCAGGGATGTCACGGGCGACCCGAGATATTACAACTCCTCCCTATCCCGGTGCGAGAATCACCCTCCTGTACTTTGAGATAATAAAAACTGACATTTTGTCATTATGACATTTTGACAATGATCCTCTTAACGAGGCTCTCTCTAAAATAATATGCAAGAACTATTCATCACAGCCGCCGGTCTGGGGTTATCCTCCCTGTTAGGTTCGGCAATCGGCCTGATAGTAAGAAGGATTCCACATCGCTGGAACGACATATTTTTAGGGTTCTGTGCCGGAATGATGCTTACCGCCTCTATAGTCTGCTTAATAATGCCGGCTGTGGAGAGCAGCGGTTTGGGAGGGATCTGGCAGGTGGCAGCCGGAGTGGCGGCCGGAGTACTTCTGATCGGCCTCCTTGATAAATTCACACCTCACCTTCATCACCTCTCAGGGATAAAGGAAGAAGAAGAACACCGGGTGTCGACAGCATCGCTCAACCGTACGCTGCTCTTTGTATTGGCTATCGCCTTGCATAAACTCCCCGAAGGATTGGCCACCGGCATCTCACTCAACGGAGCACAAGACAACGCCTTTGCCGTAGCCCTAACCATAGCGTTGCAGAATATACCGGAGGGAATGGTAGTAGTCACTCCTCTCCTGATGTCGGGAGTGAAATTCCTGAACACGACCCTGATAGCCATAGCGATTGCCGTGTTGGAAGTGGTCGGAGTATTCTTGGGATTCGCCTTGGGCGAGATCTCCGCTATATTATTGCCGTTTATGCTATCGCTGGCCGGTGGTGCCATGCTGTATGTGATAAGCGACGAGATGATACCGGAGACCCATTCACACGGCTTCCAGAAAGCGGCTACCTACGCATTGGTGGCAGGAGTAGTGACGATGCTCGTAATCGAGTCGGCAGTATAGATCTTACCTCAGGCAAAACCTTTTAAATACGTTAATTGTTTGATTCTATATAACATTAAAATCAAAGATTATGAAAAAACTGATGATTTGCGCGCTCTTAGCCGCAGGCTTCGTAATGTCGGCTCAAGCGAAGGACATTTATGCTCATGATGCATCCGTGCTCCCCAAAGCGGCACAGACTACATTAGCCAATAATCTGAAATCCAAAGTCAGTGTTGTCAAGATTGACAAAGACTTCGGAAGAGTAGACGAATATGAGGTAGTGATGACCGATGGTGTAGTCGTGACTTTCGACCGCGACGGCAACTGGAAAGAGGTGGAGACCAACAATAGAAGCTCCGTGCCCTCAGCATTTGTGCCAAAGGGGATAAGCACATACGTTGCAAAGAACCATAGGGGGGCGAAGATTGTAGGATTGGAGAAAGAGCGCAACGGTTATGACGTGGAATTATCCGACGGAGTGGATATCAAATTCAACGCCAAAGGTGAATTTGTAAAATACGACTGATAAATATTCTAAATGAAGAGAAAGACTTCAGTTCTTTTTACCCTATTCTCCCTGATGACAGTAGCCTGTGCCGGTAAAGCCGGTGTTGCAAGCGTGTCATCGGGGAATACTTTTGTGTCAGCTGATTCTGCGGTTGATTCCACTGAGCAACCGAATACGTTTGACGCTTCGGGGCTGGAAAACCGATTGAAAGAGTTTGTGAACGGCAAAGACGCAAGGATCGGTGTGGCAGTGATTGTCAACGGGAAAGACACTGTCGCCGTAAACGGGAATCGCGAGTTTCCGATGATGAGTGTATTTAAATTTCCATTGGCGCTTGTCGTAGCCAACTTCACCAACCGATTAGGTGTGGATCTGAATGAGAAAATAGACATCACCCCTGACGAACTGAAAGAGAATACCTACAGCCCGATGCTCAAGAAATATGGAAAGCATACGCTTCGGCTTACACTTCGGGAGCTTCTCGAATGGTCACTTCAGGAAAGCGACAATAATGCGGCCGATATATTGCTGAAGTATGTAGGAGGAGTAAAAGGGATGACAGCCTATATGGGAGTGATGGATATGCCGGCAGGGATAAAAGTAGGAGCCTCGGAAGATGATATGCACCGAGACCCATATCTCTCTTATCTTAATCTTTCCACACCGATAGATATGGCCGAGCTGTTTGATGATTTCCGAGCCACCGTACATGAAAGGACAAAGCAGTTCAAAGAAATAGCCGGAATGATCGAGAGCTGCAAGACAGGCACCGACCGATTGTATACCCCTTTAAAAGACACGGGAGCCATATTGGGCCATAAGACCGGCACGGGAGATATGCTGACACCCGGACGAATATCGGCAGTCAATGACTGTGGTTATGTAAAATTGCCTGACGGACAGTATTACTCCATTGCGGTATTCGTGGCTGATTCGGGATATGATATGGCCGAGACCTCCGGACTAATCGCCGAGATTTCCGAGATAGTCTATGAAGGGATAACACGGTAATTGGAATTATTGGAATTATCAGGTATTTTAGAAGAAGCGGCTGAGAGTGTTATCATAGTCGAAGACCACGGGCGAACCATTGAGCACTACGAGTGAGAGAGCGATATTGCCATCGGCGTCATAGAATATTACTGCGCCATCGTGAAGTTGACCTGAATATTTCTTTGCTCCGGATGTGGCTATCCAGTTAGTACCCTCTTTAGCCACAGTAACCTTGGCTTCGGGATTGTTAGCCACAGTATAACTGCCTGCGGCAGGAGTTTTCAAAGAATTGGCCTCTGCCTCAAGAGATTGAAGAATAAAACCGTTGAGACCGGGAGTGTACTCTATGCGATCCCAGCCTTGACGGGATTCTTTTTTCTTGAAAACCATTCCCTCCTTCACCACTACATCCTCACCCTCCTGATTGGTGGTGGTGTAGCTTTTGGTTTTAGGGCTGTCAAACACCTTACCCTCATGACCGATCACGACATAATCATCAGCCTCCGCCATAAACGCGCTCATAGCCGCCACAACAGATAAGAGCACTATCTTAATCTTTTTCATATACTTTCAGGATTAAGCCTTCATCCCGAAATGAACGAAGGCTGTTACGAGTGCAAAGTTAGTAAAAAATTTAAAGAAGAAAACAAGCGTAGCCGTACTATTCCGGTCCGATTCAACTCTCAATGCTGTTTGTTATGCCTTAAGGACGAGTTCTTATCTATCCCCTTCGATTACTTCATGACAATTTCTTTTACCCTTTTATCTTATTAAGCACTGTTTTTGGCCACAATATTGGCCAAAAAGAATTATTTATGGTCAAAAGAGAATGATTTACCCCCCCGATTTGCAGAAATAAAAATATTTTATAACTTTGCCACAGAATATTTCAGAAATAACTTCCACATCGTTTTAAGAGTCATAAGGGGGCTCTTGAGAAGAATATAGATTCCACATAACACATTGTAATGTAGTTTATAAGGAGGTTCCATCTGACAATTAATAGTGATCATTTTTCAGTAGATTTATTTTTACCTTTCAATAAATTGTATTAGTCATGAAAGATACTACCTATAAGCTGTTCTTTTTACTCTCTTTCATATTGTTCGGTAGTGGCTCAGCCTTTTCCAAAGAAGTGGCTACCGTTGGTGGCACTGTAATGGATTCATTTGACTCCCAGCCGTTGCCGCAGGTGTTGGTGTCTGCTATCCAGTTGCCTGACAGTGTTGTGACCAATCTTGTGCTTACTGACGGTGAAGGTAATTTTGAAATTAAAATTAATTCCGAGAACGAAATTCTGAGATTTGCAAAATCGGGATGGAACACTGTGTATGCTAATGCACTATCCAAGAAAGTAAATATTACCCTTCAAAGAGAAGAAACCGATCTTCCGGAGTTTACC
>JAAVEO010000021.1 GCA_014801225.1 Bacteroides sp. | reverse complement strand
GCTTTTCCGATGCTTTCGCCATCAGATACATGCTTAAAGCTAATGCAACCAAGAAACCTATCCACCAACCGACCCGTTCATGACCAACTGCCGATTTTGTTTTACCCAAACAAAAGGTAAAGGCAACTTCCATACATCCTGCAAGAATCAGGATTATCCATTTGTTCATATCAAAAATGTCCATTTGAGGGCTGCAAGAATTCTCGGCGACTCCTTCCAAGACTCTGCAAAGATAGTCATTTTTTATATAATGAGCAAGGAGGGGATTGCAGAACTCAATTTTTGAAAATTAAAGATGCTCTACAAGGCCTGTATCGCGTTAACAGAAGTGAATTCAATCGCATTTTGCCAGTTCTGCAACACCCCCTTCGCGTCACGGTTGAGACGCAAGCCTCAGGCCTACGCTCTTTGGTCTTAGACGGAATAAAACGCGCAGATTGGGGCGGTTGTTCTCAACCGTCCCAAACGCGACATCCTTGTTTTCTCTCAGGAAATCAAAGGCCTTTTCCATTCAGTATGCTACTGTGAAACGTTCCTTATGATGTTTCGGATTCTCAAGTTCATCCAGCATCGCTACTGCGTAGTCCTCGACTGAGATGAAACTGTCGCCCTTCTCATCAACGAGAAGATCATCTTTACCGACGCGGTACTTTCCTGTCCTCTTTCCATATTCGAGATTACCGAGATTGGCGGCCGGGGAAAGGAAAATCCAATCAATATCGTTTTCCTTCGTCAGTGTGTTCAGATAGAACTCTCCCAAAGATTTTACTCCCGGTAACCATGATTCCGGAAGAGTGCCGGTATCGACAAGGCGCAAGCCCGGCTTCACAAACAATGTTCCGGCACCACCGACGATGAGCAGGCGAGGTACGCCTGACTCCTTTGCTCCTTGAAGGATCTTCGGATAATTCTTCAATGTATCCTCATATAGATTGGGATTAGTCCATCCGGGATTATAGGCGCTTACGATGGCGTCTTTTCCTTTAGCGTATTTTACGATTACGGCAGGATCCGTCACATCACCCTCTACAACCGTAAGATTGGAGTCGGTCACATCTTTCAGTTTGTCGGCATTACGTACTATTGCCGTTACTTTCTCTCCTCTTTCAAGAGCTTCATTAAGGAGTGCGCGGCCAACATAGCCGGTAGCACCCAAAAGAACAATATCTTTCATAAAGTCTTCGTTTTTATAATTAGTTACTTTTTGTTATCTTTGCAAATATAACAAGAATATTTGAGATATGGTTCTTATAAATATTACTGTGAATCAGTAACATTGATGTTACTTTTACTCAGATTCAAATAGTTTTACAACAAAAGATTTTTAGAAAAAAATGAAGAGATCCACTCTGGTCGATGCTTTTGACCCTAATTGTCCGATACGCAACATCCTTGCCCGCTTCTCGGAGAAGTGGGGGTTGCTCGTCATCTATACACTTACCCTTAAACCAGCGACGCGATTTAATGAACTGAGAAAAGAGATACCTGACATTTCAGCCCGGATGCTGAGTGCCACTCTGAATACTCTCGTTGCAGACGGACTTGTTGAACGGCATTCCTTCAATACTGTTCCCCCAACAGTGGAATACTCCCTTAGTCCTATAGGAAAATCATTGGTTCCATATCTCGAAAGTATCATAGGATGGGCGAAAGAATATACCGAGCAGATTATGAAACATAGAATTGATTCCTCAAAAGAACGTCTTCAATAAGATTATCATATTATCTTTGAAAACTGAGTCGTTCAACATTGACAACATAGACGGCTATGCCTATGACGGCATACACGCCATAGCCATAGAGGTTACGCTTTCATCTTCACTTCAATGGCTCACGCGTTTATGTCGATATTATGAATATTTGGGCGATCCAATCTGGTCGCCTTTTCTCATGTGGATGATTGAGTCTCGGCAGGTGCTGTTTCCCGAAATAATAACTTCCGAATGGGAAAATTGCTCCTTCGGTCACATTCTTTATTGTAGGGTTTGGTGATACACCAATTATTGAGCTGTCCGGCACCGAAAAGCACTTTGGTGGGTAGATACTATTCGTAGGTGAGATTTGTCTGTGTCATAATTAATATATTTTTATTATTATCATAAATAAATTAGCTTACCAACCGGCAAGAGGGATTCTTTTTGTGGGAGGTGGGAAACTCGCATCCAATGCACGAAGATCATCTTCATCAAGAATAATGTCAAGAGCCTTGAAGTTGTCCATCACATGAGCCGAAGATGAAGCTTTTGGAATAGCCATTACGCCATCAAGTCTGATAGTCCATGCTAATGCAATCTGAGCCGGTGTCACACCATGTTTTTCCGCGATTTTCAAAAGAACTGGATTTCTAAGTAGTCGTCCCTCTGCTATGGGCGAATAAGCAATAATGGGAATCCGGTAGCTCTGTGACCAAGGTATGAGATCAAACTCTACACCTCGTTCACCAAGATTATAAAGCACTTGGTTTGCCTCGCAAGCGGCTCCACCGGGCATTGCTACAATTTTATTCATATCGGGAATATCTATATTGCTTACACCCCAGCGTAGGATCTTACCGTCACGTTGCAAACGAGTCATTGCCTCGATTGTATCTTCAAACGGGTGGGAACCTTTCCAATGAAGCAGATATAGGTCAAGCCAATCAGTGTGGAGTTTGCGCAGACTGTTTTCGCAAGCACGGATGGTTCCCTCAATACTTGCGTTCTCCGGAAGCACCTTGCTGACAAGGAATACCTTGTCACGGATACCGTCAATGGCTTTACCAACAAATTCTTCGTTGGCGTACATCTCAGCCGTGTCAACCATTGTCATCCCAAGGTCAATGCCAGTGAGCAGTGCCTCAGTCTCCTGTTTTCGTTTAAGAGGATTTCGCCCCATGTTCCATGTGCCTTGGCCCAGGGAGCAAAGTTCGGTACCGTCTGAAAATTTTATCGTTTTCATATTTTATATCATTTTCGTTTGCAATATTAACAATCTTAGCCGACATATTAGAAATGTATCTCAGCGCAACTTGGTTTTCAGCATCCACAGCATTTCCTACGCTTCTTCAAAAAGCAAGTAGGAGTTAAGTCTTGCGCGTTCAGACTACAAGCAAATTAATCAAAATATTGCCCACTAATTTACTCCGAGTTGCCAATATATTTTGCCTATAAAATTTATCAGTGCTTCAGCAAATGGCTGGGGAGCTTCCATGGCGGTGAAATGTCCGCCGTAGGGCATCTCCGAGAACTGGATAAGGGGGTAATTGCGCTTAATCCACGGCTTAGGAACAGGCAAAATATCTTTCGGAAACCGTGCGATGGCGGTTGGAACGGTCACTTTTCCCATCGGAGGGAGAGTGTAGGAATTGCCGTAATATTGTCGAATGGATGATTGTGCGCAGTTGGTCATCCAGTAGAGAGTCAGGTTGTCGAGGAGGTCGTCGATTGAGAACCGTTCCCAGTCAGACCAGTCATGATACTTCTCCACGAGCCATCCTGCCATACCCGCAGGAGAATCACTTAACCCGAATCCAAGCGACATGGGTTTGGTGCTTTGAATATTTATGTATGCACCTTCCTTCTGCATCCACTCTGTCGCGGCACGTTTATAATCGAGTTCTTCTTTTGTCAACTGATTATCGGGGGCGGTAGCGATATCCTTGGCAAAGCCAACATCAGTCAGCAAAAGTCCCCTGACAGATTCCGGATAGCGGGTTGCAAGATAACAGACCACTCCGCGCCCCATATCCCCTCCAACTGCTACGTATGATTTATAGCCAAGGATTTCAGTCATCAGTCGGTGATACAAATCTGCCGTTTCAGAGTTATTTATATAACCCTTTGCAGGCAGTGTGGAGAAAGCGAATCCGGGCATAGAGGGAACCACCAGACTATAATCACTTAGCAACGGAAAAGTTTTTGAATACCGCAGGAAACTGTCGGGCCAGCCGTGAGCCATAAGTATAGGCACGGCATCCGGTCGTTGTCCTGGAATATGGAAGAAATGAAGCGAAAGATCATCAATCTCACAGATGTACTGAGGGTACTTGTTCAATTCCGCTTCTTTCGTCTTCCAATCGTATCCGTTGCTCCAATATTCCATTATCTCGCGGAGGGCATCAATGGGTGTGCCGTGTTGCCATCCATTGAAAGAAGCACCGTCAGGCCATCGGGTTTCAGCAATACGCTTTCTCAAATCAGCAAAACGCGATTCATCAAAGTTGATGTAAAATTCCTGAATATTCATCATACCTCCGTATTTATTTATTGTTTTCGCTTTTGCTTCTGTGCTCTATAATGGTTTTCATATTATTCTGAGCCCATTCGGTAAGTTTTATTATTATAGGAACCAGTGAGCGTCCTGTTTCGGTTAACGAATATTCTACCCTCGGAGGAACTTCCTGATAAAACCGACGGTTGACAAGTCCATCTGCTTCAAGAATCCGCAGTGTGTTAGAAAGTACACGGGATGAAATGTCCGGTATTTTTCTTCCAAGCTCGTTATATCGTATCGGCTCGTTCTCGCTGAGGACGAGAATTACCAATAACGCCCACTTGTTGCCGAAGCGTGCCACAACATTTCTTACAGGACATATCTCGATAATTGAGTTCAGTTGTTCTTTTCTTCTCATTTTCAGTATTACTTTTAATGCCAAAGTTAGTGTTTTAATCTCGTATATCCAAATATCAGGAGGTAAGTGAAATTTTACATCAATTTTTTATTTTACAATTGGCTGTGAATCACTAAAAGCGATAAATAGGTTACTAACAATATAAAATGTAACCTCTTGAATAGTAGAACAATCTTTGTTAATTTTGCGTTGATAAACAGTGTGAAATCATATAAAACAAGCAAGACTATGACACGTATCATCAACAGTGCTGTAAAGCACTCCGCACAGGCTTACCTCTGTGCAGAAGCAGAGAACGGTACTCCTACGGGAGCATGTGGTTCAGCCTGCGGCGCAGGCGACGAAAAACCCGAACCCAAGCCCGCTGCATGTGGCTCGGCTTGCGGTGCAGGTGAAAAGTAAAATCATCAACCGTCATTACGACTCCGGTGCAGGTACCTTAATCCTGGCATCGGAGTCGTTTACTCTCAATTTAT
>JAAVEO010000020.1 GCA_014801225.1 Bacteroides sp. | reverse complement strand
CTCGAGAGAGAAGGGGGAACCGGGCTCACGGATACTTTTGGCAAGGGAGGTGCCGCCGCTCATGACACCGTAGATGAAAGCCCGGGTTGTCTTGTGCTGACTCTCCGTGACATCGTAAATCCGCTTCACCCATATCCTGACTGTCCACATGACTATCAGGGCCATCAAAGCGGCCAGAACTATATCCGCCACCCACAATTCCGCCAGATAATGATTGAGCGCGAACGCCCCCTGAAGCACAAGCACTATGAGAGTGCCGGTCATAATCGCTATCCCCATCCTCTGCAAATCCACGAAGGAGGAGAAGCGGATGATGCCGGAATAGGTGTGGAATATCCTGAAACATACTATATAGACCACCAGATACAGACACAGTGTGCCTACCAAGGGATAGAATACCTGCGCCGTGGACGTAGCTCCATGATTCAGGGTGAACGCCACCAGACCGGCCACTATCATTATGACACAGTCGATGACGAGGATGCTCCAATACGGAAGGGCACCCTTTGAAAAATACCATGAAAATGCCCTTTTTAGGGAATTCTTTATCATCTGCTATCGCTTTTCTTTTTTCAACTTCAATACCCCTTCCCGAAACGAAAAGCCTGCGTTCTTTCTTTTATATTCGATTCTGTTATGCGTGATTAAACCGTAAGTGCCGACATATATGTTCCATCCGGAAATTAAGAGGATAGCGCAAAATTACTATTTTTTTATGACTTTACCAACTTCGCCTGATATTTCATTCAAAAAAATTTCGGCCTCCCCTGTCAGTATTTCATGACAGGGAAGCCGAAATTTAATCGGAGTCTCTGACTACTTTCTTAAAGTAGCCGGACTTATGAGATTGCCTTGCCTGATGTAATCATTTGCGTGAGGGACTCAACAGGCGCACAAGTTCACCGATCCAAAGCACAAGCGATGTAGAGCCGATGATGATGAGCCAGTCGGTCAGCTTCAACGGAGTCACGTTGAAGAATTCTCCGCCTATGCTCACAATGCCGATCTGGCCGAAGAGTATCACAGCCGCGATAAGTACGAATCCGCTGCAATTCTTGAAATGGAACGCGGAGCGTCCGGTCTCGAAGGCACGGGCGTTGAATAAATTCCAGAACTGGAGGAACACGAAGATTGTGAAGAAGAGGCTGAGCTCATACGCGCTCAGACCTGTCTCCCCTCCGAGATGGAGCGAGCAGAGATCCGTAAGCGATGTGATATCCGCATGCTCGAATATCCACAGCAGGGCGAAAAGCAGCAGGAAGAAGATTCCGCCTACTCCCACTATGCTCCACCACATGGGCCGGTTGATGATGAATGCGTTGCGGTCGCGGGGCTTCTCGCGCATCACGCTCGCGGATGGGGGAAGCGAGGCAAGGGCCATCGCCGCGAAGGTATCCATTATGAGGTTGACCCAAAGCATCTGAGTCACTGTAAGCGGCGATTCTGTGCCCATGAACGCACCGGCCAACACGATAAGGCAGGCTGCCACATTCACCGTCATCTGGAAGAGGATGAAGCGCTGGATGTTCTGATAGAGGGAGCGGCCCCACATCACAGCCCGGCCGATAGAGGCGAAGGAATTGTCGACGATAGTGATATCGCTGGCCTCCTTGGCTACTGATGTGCCGTCGCCCATCGAGAGGCCTACATGGGCCGCCTTGAGGGCAGGCGCATCGTTGGTGCCGTCGCCGGTCACGGCCACTACCTCATTGAGACGCTGCAACGACTCTACGAGACGCTTCTTATCCATAGGACGGGCACGGGAGATAATCTTGAGTTTCTGTACGCGTTTGTCAAGCTCATCATCCGTCAATTCGGCAAATTCGGTGCCGGTGATGATGGCATCGTCGCTGTCGGTGTCTTTCCAGAGACCGATCTGCCGGCCGATCTCGCGGGCTGTCGCGGGAGTATCGCCGGTCACGATCTTCACTTGTATTCCGGCATCCATCACCTCCTCCACCGCCGCGGGCACATCGGAGCGCACAGGGTCGGAAATTGCCACGATTCCTACAAATGTGAGTCGCTTTGCATGGAGTTTGCCCTCGGAGATTACCTCCTCTCCATCCTCAAGCACCTGATAAGCGAAGCCGAGCGTACGCATGGCCTGCTGTTGATATGCGAGAAGCTGAGCGTCAACACCCTCTTTGGTCACTCCCTCGGGATACTCGGCACACATGCCGAAGACAATCTCGGGAGCACCCTTCACATAGAGAATTCGGCGTGCGTCGGCGTTCTTGACCACTGTGGCCATATATTTGCGCTCCGTAGAGAAAGGAATCTCCTGAAGGGGCACAATCTTATTCTTAAGCTCACGATAATCTTTTCCCTGCGAACGGAGCCAGAGAAGTAGCGCACCCTCTGTGGGATTGCCAAGCACCTGCGGTCGCTCGGGATTCTCCAGGTCGAGCTGCGCTGTGGAATTGGCGGCGATACCCTCGGCCACTATGTCGGAAAGCACATCTGAGGCGAGCTGCTGATCCTTGAGACCATAGAAACGTGTCTGATATACACGCATCTGGTTCTCGGTGAGCGTACCTGTCTTGTCGGTACAGATTACGGTGGTGGCGCCCATTGTCTCGCAAGCATGCATCTTACGCACAAGGTTGTTGGTGCGGAGCATACGGCGCATGGAGTAAGCCAGGGAGAGGGTCACAGCCATAGGAAGACCCTCCGGGACAGCCACTACTACCAGCGTCACGGCGATCATGAGCGTCTGGAGCAGATAAGCGAGGAATCTTATGAATTCAAAATCGTTGGAGGCGAAGTACATTATCACACGACCCACTACGATAAGTCCGGCTATCACGTAGGATATCTTTGTGATAAGATCGCCCAATCCGTCGAGCTGCTGATTGAGCGGAGTCTTCACACTATTGTCGATCTGCGCGGCCTCGAACACCTTACCGTTCTCTGTGGCGTCGCCTACGGCTGTCACCTCCATCACTCCGTGACCCTCCATCACTTTTGTGCCCTTCATCACATGATTGGAGGGGAAAGTGGCGTCGGGATCGAAGTCGGCCTCTACCGTAGTCTTGGCGCAGAGGGGCTCGCCCGTAAGTGTGGATTCATCCACACTCAGCGATGAGGATTCAAGCAACGTGCCGTCGGCGGGAATCTCCTCGCCGGTGTTGAGAATGACGATATCCCCTACCACTATTTCCTTTCGCGCCACTTGCATCACGTCGCCCCCGCGAATCACGGTGACAGGTTCGTCATCGTTCACCTGATTCAGAAGCGAGAACTCCTTGTCGGCCCTCAGCTCGAAATAGAAAGCGAGTCCTGTGGCGAGGAGGATAGCGATGAAAATGCCGATAGGCTCAAAGAATACTCCGGCACCTTCTCCGAGGCCCCAGTATTCATAGCAGGAGATGCCGATGGAGAGGGCTCCGGCGATAAGGAGGATTATGATGAGAGGATCCTCGAATTTCTCCAGGAATTGCTTCCAGAGCGGATCCTTCGGCGGGGGCGACATGACATTAGCGCCATGGCTCCGGCGGCTTTCAGCCACTTGGGCCTCGGAGAGACCCTGATACTTCAGTTTATCTGCCATAATGGTTAATATTTTGCTAATTTCCCGCAAAGTTAACTAAAAAGACGACGTCATCGGATATCTGTAATATTGCAGGTATCCGGTGATGTCGTCTTTATTTATTCGTTGCAATACTTCAGGCTCATCAACTCTTGTCGCGCATGAAGATGGATATAGGAGTGCCATGGAAATCCCACTTCTCGCGAATCTTGTTCTCAAGGAAGCGACGGTAAGGATCCTTCACCCATTGAGGGAGGTTGCAGAAGAATACGAATGTCGGGATAATCGCATCCTTAAGCATAGTCACATACTTGATTTTCACGAATTTACCCTTATTGGAGGGAGGCGGAGTGATAGCTATCTGCTCAAGCATATAGGTGTTGAGCTGAGAGGTGGGGATGATACGGCGACGGTTGTTATAGACCTCGATAGCGGTCTCCAACACTTTGAATATACGCTGCTTGGTGAGGGCTGACGTAAAGAGAATGGGGAAATCCGTAAAGGGAGCGAATCGCTCACGTATGGCATTCTCATATCGCTTCTGAGTCTCGAGCGAGCGGTCGGTCATAAGATCCCATTTGTTGACACATACCACCAGCCCCTTCTTATTCTTCTGTATTAACGAGAAGATATTGGCATCCTGCGATTCGATGCCTCGGGTGGCATCTATCATAAGGATACAGACATCGCTCGCCTCAATGGCGCGGATGGAGCGTATCACGGAGTAATACTCTATATCCTCGTTCACTTTCTGCTTCTTGCGGATACCGGCTGTATCCACAAGATAGAAGTCGAAACCGAATTTATTGTAGCGATGATAGATGGAGTCGCGGGTTGTGCCGGCGATATCTGTCACAATATGTCGCTCCTCTCCGATAAAGGCGTTGATAAGAGAGGATTTTCCGGCGTTCGGGCGGCCTACGATTGCGAATCGGGCCACATTCTCTTCTGTGGCTTCCTCATCGTCGCGTTCGGGCATATCCTTCACAATCTCGTCGAGAAGATCCCCTGTGCCGCTGCCGTTGGCGCTCGACACCTCGATAGGATCTCCCAATCCGAGGGAATAGAACTCGGGCACATTGAAGCGGGCATCACCCTTATCCTCCTTGTTGGCCACAAGAATCACGGGCTTCTTGGAGCGACGGAGGATAGCCGCCACCTTGTCGTCAAGGTCGGTCACACCGGTGGATGCATCCACCACGAAGAGGATCACATCAGCCTCCTCAATGGCGATAGCCACCTGCTTATTGATCTCCTCCTCGAAGATATCATCGGAATTCACTACCCAACCGCCCGTATCGACGATGGAGAATTCCTGTCCGCACCAGTCGACTTTGCCATACTGGCGATCGCGCGTCGTGCCTGCAGTGTCGTCCACTATGGCAGAACGTGTCTGCGTCAAACGGTTGAACAGTGTGCTCTTGCCCACGTTCGGCCGCCCTACTATTGCAATCAGTTTGCTCATTGCTTTTATTTTCTATAATTCTTTTACTCAATGTAGCCGAAGGCACGCAGTTTGTTCTCACGATTGCGCCAGTCCTTCTCTACTTTCACAAACATCTCGAGGAATACCTTCTTCCCGAAGAATTTCTCGATATCGGCTCTCGCCTCGATGCCCACTTTCTTGATTTTCTCGCCACCCTTGCCGATGATGATACCCTTCTGGGAATCTCTCTCCACATAGATGACGCTCATGATATGGATGCTGTTCTCCTTCTCCTCGAATTTCTCCACAAGCACTTCGGTGCTGTAAGGAATCTCCTTATCATAGTTGAGGAGGAGCTTCTCCCGGATAATCTCGGTGACGAAGAATCGGGCGGGCTTATCGGTGAGCGCGTCCTTTCCGAAGAATGGAGGATTCACCGGAAGCAACTCCACGATGCGGGCCTTGAGATTATCTACATTAAAATGCTCTTTCGCCGACACGGGGAAAATCTCCGCATTGGGGAGACGCTTCTTCCATTGCTCCACGAGTTTATCCAGCTCGGCGTTATCTTTGAGCAGGTCTACCTTATTGATTACGAGCAACACAGGGATAGTCTCCTTGGCCACACGGTCGAGGAAATCACTGTTCTTCTCGGGATCCTCCACTACATCACTCACATAGAGAAGGATATCGGCATCCGTAAGGGCTCCTTCGGAGAATTCGAGCATCGACTCCTGAAGCTTATATTTGGGCTTGAGCACACCCGGAGTGTCGGAATACACAATCTGATATTCGGGAGTGTTGACAATACCCATTATACGATGGCGTGTAGTCTGAGCCTTGGACGTGATAATAGAAATACGCTCTCCCACGAGGTCGTTCATAAGAGTGGACTTTCCTACATTGGGGTTGCCTACTATATTTACGAAACCTGACTTATGACCGGTCTCCACGCTCTGGATTTTCTCTTCTTCCATAATTCTGTTATTAGTTATTATATGAGGTTATATACATCGTTTTATATATTAAACGCTCGGGAGGCCCCTCAGGTTTATTTACCTGCGGAGAGTCGGGGTTATACCCTTCAGCACTTGCTTTATAGAAAAAGCGGGTCGAGGAAAGCGCGCGAGGCGTTTCGTCAACCCGTAGAAAATTCAAAAAGCGGAGCGAGAGTTTGTCGCGCCGACAGACGTGAGGCTTAACGGCTTTCAGGAATCGAAGGCCCAGATAAGATACATCGCACCCCACGTGAATCCGGCCCCGAAGGCAGTCATCATAATCTTGTCGCCCTTCTTGAGTTTCCCTTTGAATTCGTCGAGACAAAGGGGGATAGAGGCGGCCGAGGTGTTGCCGTAATGTTGAATATTGATCAGCACCTTCTCCGGATCGATCTTGGTGCGACCGCTGACGGCCTCTATGATTCGGAGATTGGCCTGATGCGGCACAAGCCAGTCGATTTCCTCTACCGAGAGATTATTGCGCTCCATCACGGAGAGTGTGGAAGAAAGCATGTCGCGGACAGCATTCTTATATACCACTCGCCCTTCCTGATAGATATAATGCTCGCGAGCCGCCACAGTCTCTGCGGAAGCCGGAAGCACTGAGCCGCCTGCCTTCATGAGAAGGTGAGGGAGTCCCGTGCCGTCGATATGGAATTCGCCGTCGATCACTACGCATCGATTGATTTGGGATATAATGCGAATGGACTAATCTTCAACCATATACCTCTGATTAAGAAACTTAAACTAAGGGAAATCATTACCTTCAAGGGGCTCGTCGGGGGTCTGACGAAGCGCAATGATCCGGATCTTGATCCGACTCTGCTTCAATTCCCTGCCGATGCCGAGGTCTGCCGTCTGAGCCACACACCCTACATGGAGGCCGGAGTCGGGATTGACAATATCCTGACATGTCTGCGACTCGATTATGTATGGAGACTGTCTTACCGCGATAATCCCGGAGCCGCACGAAGCGGTCTTCGCCTGTCACTCCATTTCTCATTCTGATCGACCATGCCGGAAGAATAGTTGGCTCCTACTGTCGCGCGGCTTCAGCCGCGCAAAAATACAAATTTACCCCGATGGTTTTCTGTAACCATCGGGGTGAATCTTATCGGTCGTCAGGTAGAATCAACCTTTGAGGAGCTCGATCAGAGCTACCTTGGCCGCGTCAAGACCGCTCGCATCCTTACCTCCGGCCTGAGCGAAGAATGGCTGGCCACCGCCGCCGCCTTTGATCTTCTTCGCCGCCTCTCTGACGAGCTTGGAAGCGTTGCGTGTCTCGCTGACGAGATCGTCAGTCAGGGCGACTGTCAGAAGCGGTTTTCCTCCGAACTCCGTCGCGCCGACGAATACCGTCGGTTCCTTAGCCTCACGCCGCACATTGAATGCAATTGTCTTCACATGGTCGGGAGCCACCGTGCCGTCGACGGTTACGATTCTCACACCATCCACCACCTGTGCATTCGCAAGCAGCTCTTTTGTGCGGGCACGCAATTTCTCCTCAGTGAATTCCTCCACCTTCTTATGTAGCTCCGCATTCTCGGCGATCGCCTTCTCCACCGCCTGCTTGACATCGGAATTGTTGCCGAGAAGTGTCTGGAGCGCACGCATGGTGTCCTGGAAGTTATCGAGCACATCCTCCACTCCGGCTGCCGTGATAGCCTCTATACGGCGAATGCCGGCGGCGATTGAGCTCTCTCCGATGATACGCACCATGCCAATGTTGCCAGTATTTGCGACGTGCGTGCCACCGCAAAGCTCGATAGAATCACCGAACTTCACTACGCGCACCTTGTCGCCATATTTCTCTCCGAAAAGAGCCATGGCTCCCATTCCGCGCGCCTCATCGATCGGACATTCGCGACGCTCCTCAAGCTCGCGGGCCTCGCGGATACGGGAATTGACGAGATGCTCCACCTTGCGAATCTCCTCCGGTGTCACTTTCTGGAAATGAGAGAAGTCGAAACGCAGGGATGTGGGGGTGACGTAGGAACCCTTCTGCTCCACATGCGTTCCCAACACCTCGCGAAGAGCCTGATGCAGAAGATGTGTGGCGGAGTGGTTGGCCGACGTGGCCTTTCGCGCCTCAAGGTTGATGCGGGCCGTCAGTTCGGCGGCCGGATCTGCGGGGAGCGTCTCGGTCAGATGAACTCCTATATTATTCTCCTTCTTAGTGTCGAATACAATGGTCTCATTGCCTGCGGCATCGACAAGCACACCGCTGTCGCCTACCTGTCCACCCATCTCGGCATAGAAAGGTGTCTTTGAAAGAAGTATCTGATAATACTCTTTCCCCTTCTGTTTCACCTTGCGGTAGCGCAGTATCTTCGTCGGAGTCTCGAATTCGTCATAGCCTACGAACTCCTCCTCACCGGGATTAACCTCCACCCAGTCAGTGGCCTCCACGGCGGCGGCGTTGCGTGCGCGTTCCTTCTGCTTCTTCATCTCGTCATCGAATCCCTTACGGTCAAGATCCATGCCGTTCTCGCGCAGTATAAGCTCCGTGAGATCAAGCGGGAAACCATAGGTGTCGTAGAGTGTGAAGGCTGTCTCGCCGGGAAGGGTACTCTTGCCCTCCTTGCGGAGTTTATCCATCTCCCCGTCGAGAAGGCGGATGCCGTTGTCAAGGG
>JAAVEO010000019.1 GCA_014801225.1 Bacteroides sp. | reverse complement strand
TTGTTTTCCCTGCATCTTTGCAGTACATTGGCGATTATGCTATGGTAGGTATGACCGCACTTCGCGAGATTGTTTGCCTTGGCAGTGTTCCTCCTGAGACACCACAACAACCGAGCCGCAAAATTTCAACAGGAACTATCACCATACCCTCTTGGCAAGACAAAGTGAAACTTTACGTTCCTGAGAATGGAGCCGAGGCTTACGCCGCCCATCCGTTTTGGGGCAACTTCGAGATAGAAACCCATGTCGATGATATAGACGAATAACCATACAACCAATGAAAAGATTTGATAGATGCAATGACTGCCGCCAAATAGATGTGATGAAAACGGGTATTGTCCCCAAAAATATGTGATGAAAAACCTGTAGGGGCGCTATAAATAGCGCCCGCGATGACCGACCACAGGAATTTATTCGAGCATCGCGGGTCGATGCGGGCGCAATTTATTGCACCCCTACCTATACAATTTTATGACAAAGTTCGAAGTACCGCGGAATTACCCAATCCTATAGATATGGCGATATTATCCTACGGTAATTATTG
This sequence comes from Bacteroides sp., assembly GCA_014801225.1. Classification (GTDB taxonomy): domain Bacteria; phylum Bacteroidota; class Bacteroidia; order Bacteroidales; family Muribaculaceae; genus Lepagella. Next base: position 21,208 of record JAAVEO010000019.1, on the reverse strand, counting down.
GTTGACCGAAGAATGAGGAGAGCATAGCGAGAGTGGAAAGAGTGAAATTGTGCTGGCCGCTCAGCAACTTGGTAATTTCACATGGACGCTTACCTACAGCTCTGGCAAACTCAGCCTTAGACAGTCCTTTCTGCGTCATAAGGTCATATATGCGGGTGGATATTGCAAATTCCAAATCTCCCTCTGCTTTAATATGAGGAGGTATTGCCCCTACCATGGCATCGAATGTATCGTATGCTGTTTTCATATATCAAAGGTTTTATCGGTTTCTATTGTGTTCTCGGTGAGAATGATAGTTCCGTCTCGTTCACCTTGCTTTATGAGCTTATCAAAATTCTATAGAGTTACGACATATCCACGTAATTCATCATTTTCATTATACGTGCGAGTGTTTTTAACACCTCCATTACCAAGTATCAAGATACCATCGGATAATCGAAGGCCGTAGAGCCGAAATTTTGAGTTTAGAATAGGAAGAGTTAAACCAATCCCCCAAGCCGGCAAGAATCCGGGTTGGGGGATTGGTGTGGGATTGATTGCGAAAAGCTGACGGAATCAGCATTCGTAGTCTACGCAGGCGCGGTCCTCCTTGTGAGGACCTACGATGGCGGCGGCAGCTACGTGGGCCGGGTGCTTGGCATAGACCTCTACATCGGCCATGGTGTCTACAACGGCGGTCAGAACTACATCCCAGTTTTCAGCCGGATTCTCGTTGACGGCACTCTCTACGGAGCGAAGTACTTCAATCTTCTCGGGCAGCGCGTTGATGGCTGCCGCAAACTCGCGGGCTATGCGCAGACGCTCTTCAGCGCTCCCCTTGAGCTTGAACATTACGATATGTTTTACCATTTTTTCTCTTTTCCTTTATTATTGAAATCGTCCAAACTTGTGTTATTGAAATCGTCCAAACTTGTTCCTCCCGACTGAGAGAAATAAGTTCGGACGTTATCGGTTCTGAATTACTCGGCGTCGCCGTAAAGACGTGCGCGGGCGGCCGCTACCTTCTCGTCTACGATATAATCATCGTAATCCATCATCTTGTCTATGATGCCGTTCGGAGTGAGCTCGATCACACGGTTGCAGACGGTCTGGATAAACTCGTGGTCATGGCTCGACATCAGGATCACTCCCTTGAAGTTCTGGAGAGTGTTGTTGAAAGCCTGAATCGACTCCAGGTCAAGATGGTTGGTAGGGGAGTCGAGCACCAGTGTGTTGGCATCAGTCAGCATCATGCGGGCTATCATACAGCGGATTTTCTCACCACCGGAAAGCACACTCGCTTTCTTCAATACCTCCTCGCCGCTGAAAAGCATCTTGCCGAGGAATCCCTTGAGATAGATCTCGGAAGAATCCTTGGAGTATTGGCAAAGCCAGTCCACAAGGTTGAGATCGCTCTCGAAGAATTCACTGTTGTCGAGAGGCAGATAAGCGGAAGTGATGGTCTGTCCCCACTCATATTCGCCGGCATCGGCCTTGCGCTTGCCGTTGATAATCTCGAAGAGAGCGGTCATTGCGCGGGGGTCGCGGCTGAGGAAAGCCACCTTGTCACCCTTCTCGATCTGGAAATTCACATCATCGAAAAGCACCTCGCCATCTACACTGGCCTTCAGTCCCTTCACCTCAAGGATCTTATTGCCAACCTCTCGGCAAGGAGTGAAGATGATACCCGGATAGCGACGCGAAGAGGGCTGAATCTCCTCTACATTCAGCTTCTCAAGCATCTTCTTGCGGCTTGTGGTCTGCTTGCTCTTGGCCACATTCGCAGAGAATCGCTGAATGAACTCAAGAAGTTCTTTACGCTTCTCCTCGGCCTTCTTGTTGGCAGCCTGCTGCTGACGAAGAGCAAGCTGGCTCGACTGATACCAGAAGTCGTAGTTGCCGGCGAAAATGGAAATTTTATTATAATCTATATCGAGGGTGTGGGTGCTGACAGCGTTCAGGAAGTGACGGTCATGGCTCACCACAAGCACTGTATTCTCGAAATTGGCGAGATAATTCTCCAGCCATGCCACAGTCTCCAGGTCAAGGTCGTTGGTAGGCTCATCGAGAAGAAGATTGTCAGGATTGCCGAAGAGTGCCTTGGCAAGAAGCACACGCACCTTCTCATTCGCACTCATATCCTTCATCAGCATATAGTGGCGATCCTCCTTGATGCCAAGGCCGCTCAGAAGTGCGGCGGCATCGCTTTCGGCGTTCCAGCCTTCGAGTTCCGCAAACTTCTCCTCGAGCTCGGCTGCCTTGATACCATCCTCATCCGAGAAATCAGGTTTCGCATAAAGGGCATCTTTCTGCTGCATGATATCCCAAAGTACGGTATGGCCGCGTAGTACAGTCTCGATAACGGTACACTCATCAAATTCGAAGTGGTCCTGGCTAAGCACCGACAGACGTTCGCCCGGTCCGAAGGTTACTGTGCCGTGGGTAGGGGAGAGCTGACCCGACATGATACGCATAAGCGTGGATTTGCCGGCTCCGTTGGCTCCGATGATACCGTAGCAGTTGCCACGGTTGAATGTGAGATTAACATCCTGGAAAAGCACGCGCTTTCCGAATTGCATTCCTAAATTGTTGACTTGTATCATTGCTGTCAGAATAGCTTCCGAAGCCTCAGGAAAGGCCTCGGTCAGATATTTATCTTGGTTGTCTTATTCTTTGATATTCTTTATTTCCGGATAATTCGCACGCTTCACTCCTTTATTGTAGGTATTGAAGATACGTGTGGCCGAGCGGTCGAAGAGTTCCCAATGACCCCTTTGCGCCCCCGGAAGTTTGGTCACAGCCCATGAGGGCACCACCATGAAATTGGGTAATCCCTCCGGTTTGGCAGAGAGGAAGGTGTCATAATCGGCATGTACGAATCTCGCCACACCGTCGTCTCCTCTCTCTACCCTTGCTCTCACCAAAGCGCCGCCTCGTGTGTCATTGGTTTTCATATTGGAGATAAGATTGCCGAGAGAATACACCACCAGCACATCCTTCCCCTCCTTCTCGTTGCGTACGATTTCCATCGGTTGAATCACGTGGGGATGACCTCCTATGATAAGGTCGACACCCTGATCCACAAGAAAGTCGGCCAAACTTCTCTGATTGGCATTCTCGCGAAGTACATATTCCACTCCCCAATGTATCGCTGTCACGATAATCTCGGCACCGGCCTCTCGGGCCTCTTTTATTTCGGCAGCCATACGCTCCCGGTCAATAAGAGCCACCTCCATCCCATCGCGCGGTTCGATTCCATTGGTACCGTAGGTATAATTAAGGAAAGCGAATTTAATTCCCTTTATATCCTTGATGAAAGGCACCAAAGAGTCTCTCTGCGCCACATCATGGAATGTCCCCGTATGGTCGAGTCCGAGAGAGTCGAGCGCCACAAGAGTGCGACGCGCCGCTTTGTCTCCGCGATCGAAACAATGATTATTGGCAGTCAGCATCATATCGAAGCCCGCATCCTTAAGCGCCTGAGCGTAAGAGTCGGGAGCCGAGAAGCAGGGATACCCGGAATAGGTGGGTCCTCCGCCGAGCGGAACCTCCAGATTCACCACTGCATAATCAGCCTCCGTCACGGTAGGAGCGATAAGTGTGAAGCAATCGCTGTAGTCATACTTTTTCCCACCCCCTGCTTTTAGAGCGGCGTCGAGTTGTGCCTGATGCTGCATGGCATCGCCGGCGAAGAGAAGATCAACACCGGATTTATCACCCGGAGAATCCGCTCCGGTGATAAACGATAAGAGGCTGAAGAGAAGTACGGATGAAAGTCCCATATTATGGAAATAGAGTGGAGATTGGTGAGAGTGTGGAGATATAGAATTTAGTTTGAGCGCCGGCGTCTGCCATTGAGAAGAGGCACACGCCGGCGTGTATTGTAGCTATAATTTATGACTTGGGAGAAAGTTGCTTCCTTGTCATTTCATGGTCTGAGTGGAATAAGTGAATACGATCACGGCGTGCTCCGTATCAAGAAGAGCCATAGCGGGAGAAAGCATATAAGGCGCACAGCGCGTCACGTAGGTAGTGACAACTCCCGTATATGAGTTGGTCTCGCTCTCTGTCACAAGATTCACGGGCACAAGAGTGAAATCCACATCATCATCCGTAATCTCTTTGCCGTTTTCCATCAGCGAGATAATATAATCGCGCATGGCTGTGAAATTATATCGTCCGCGGGAGGAATCATACGAGCCCCAGAAAGAGGTCTTGTCATCCGGAATCTTGTTTTCACGGAAGAATTCATCCATCTCGGAAGTCTTCACCATCAGCAGAGTGGGGGGCAGACCGATGCCGTATTCATTCTCAATCTTACTTACCGGCAATGCGAACGTGAGATTGCTTACGATGCCGAGACTATTGTCATGACGGTTGTAATCATCGATAATCTCCTTTGCGGGGAAAGTGATGCGCGTGACATACCCTCCCGGACTTGTCACTATCGACTTCCCCTCGGCCGCCATTCTGTGAAGCATTTCCGAAGGCTCGTAAGAGATGCAGTTGGCGCCGGTCACTTCCGGAGTAATACGAAAAAGGGAGGTGGAATCGCGATGGGCTACAGGAGTATAGACCACCTCATCGTCTATTATCTCCTCTTTCGTAGAGGAATAATGATAATAGAGCTGGAAGTTCACCATCGAGATATTGGCGATACATCCGCGTCCGAAACTTTGCTCCACATAAATCCCCGGAAATTTCTGTGCAAACGTCTGTGGCCACTGGAAGATAGCCGAGTTATCCTTGTAGGCCAAAAAGAGTCGGCGTGCATCCTCGTCAGGCAGTTTTACATGGATATTGATATATTTATCCTTGTAGAAAGAGCTGTCGTTCTTCGAAAGCGAAGTAAGGGTATATGTGGCTTCGCCGAGTGGCTTGGAGGCATCGTAATATCCTGTGGGGTCGAATTTATTTGAAATGTCGGAAGGAAGTTGCTTCGTGAGTGCAAACAGCTTCAGACGCTGCGGTGCCAGCGAGTCGCCCGTCAAATTTCCTCGGGCCACACTGACCACCATCTGAAGAGAATCCACCTGAGTCGCCATTATCGAGTCATTGATACCCAGGGATGTGGCCGGCATGAGTTGCCCCACGAAAGAGCATTTCAGCGTGCCGTAATTGTTGGCTGAGATTCTTCCGAGAAGATTGGTAGTGGAACGGGAATCAAACTGCTCCTGATATACGGATCTTCCTCTCAAGTTATGCTCCAGAGAGTCCACAGTGATAGTCACCTCCCCTTGCGAGAGGCTCGACCCGATACCCGATACGTCATCGTCGCACGCCTGCAACAATAGCAATGCTGCAGCGGGAATAGCCAGATATCTGCTGCGCTTCATTTATTTGGGCGATAATTGGTTGTAGAGTTCGGCGTATGCGTCAATACCCTTGGCTTTGAGTTCTTCTCCCGTGATATAAGGTATCTCCTTACTCTTCACGAAGTCAAGAAGTTCGGAATCGGGATTTTCCTCATAGAATATCACGGCGTCGCTGTATTCGATAGCGATCTTATGGAGAAGATTGGTATCGGCGGCCATACTCTTGAATTTTTTTATGTCACGGGCAGGTATGCCGTCGGCCTTCATCTTGTTGAGAATCTCCTCGTTGACTCCGCCGGTCAATTCCCCGGGAATAACCGAATACACCACCTTTGTGGCCTTATAGCCCGGTTCGTCACCGCATACCCGACGCAGATAAAGAGGACCGAGCGCGGTAATCCATCCCGAGCAGTGTACGATGGCGGGATCCCACTTCAATTTCTTGATTGTCTCCATTGTGCCGCGCGAGAAGAAAATGGCGCGCTCATCATTGTCTGTACGGTTGCTGCCATAGATATCCTCGTCGGAATCAAGTTTCTGGAAGTAATCGTCATTATCGATGAAATATACCTGGATTCGGGAAGGCTGCATGGAGGCTACCTTGATAATCAGGGGATGGTCGGCATCGCTGATTATTATGTTCATTCCGCTGAGGCGTATCACCTCGTGCAGCTGATTGCGGCGTTCGTTGACAAGTCCGTATTTTGGCATTACGGTTCTTACCTCATATCCTCGGCTTTGGATTCCCTGTGCAAGCTCGCGGCTTAGTGTGGAGAATTCGGCTGCCGGAACATACGGCGCAATTTCCTGATTGATAAAAAGGATTCTTTTTTTTGGCATACTATTTGTTCTATGTAGAAGTGAGGACGTGGCCTCGCTCCCGTTCCGTGCGTCTCCCTCCGACAGACAATACTCGCTATCGCTTGTCGGCTGATTTCTATCCGCTCTTGGACGAAGTGGTGTGGTATAACGCGATGCAAAATTAATAAAAATATCTGAAATAAACAAGATTTAAAGGCGAAATATCCTTAATTTTAAGGTTGTTTAAGAGTAGAAGTCTCCTCCTGAGAAGAAATTTCTCCTCTTTTTGCCCAATATCCCAGCTTTTCATTAATTTTGCATCCTAAATAGGAAGTTATATACTTCGTCTAAGAAGTTTCGAAAGAACTATGTTGATAATTAGAACCATAGCTGAGCTCGATTCTTACGTCGACTCGCTCAAGGCCAACAACCACTCTATAGGCCTCGTGCCTACAATGGGAGCGCTGCATGCCGGTCATCTATCGCTCGTGCAGCGTGCGGTGGCTGATAATGACGATGTGATCGTGAGTCTCTTCGTCAATCCCGTGCAATTCAATAATCCCGATGATCTCGCCACTTATCCCCGTAAGGAGGAAGATGATTTCCGTATGCTCGCTGAAGCCGGTGTGGCAGCCGTTTTCGCCCCTTCTGTTGAGGAGATTTTCCCCGACGGACCCGAAAATACGGATCGTAAACAGTTTGATCTCGGGTCGGTGGCGGAGGTGATGGAGGGCGCGATGCGTCCCGGTCATTTCCAGGGGGTCGCCTATATCGTCGACCGTCTTTTCCGCCTCTGCCGTCCAAAGCGCGCCTATTTCGGTGAAAAGGATTTTCAGCAGATTGCAGTGATCTCCCGTATGGTGGAGACCGAGCATCTCGATGTGGAGATCATCCCTTGTCCCATCAAGCGGGCCGACGATGGTCTCGCACTCTCTTCCCGCAATGCGCTCCTCACTCCCGAGCAGCGCTCCATAGCTCCCGAGATTCATAAGGCTCTCGCCGATAGCGTGGCCTATTCCCGTGATCATTCCGTAAGAGCAACCCATGATTCTGTAGTGGAGCGCCTTGACGCTATCCCCGGCCTCAAAGTGGAATACTTTGAAATAGTGGATGCCCGCACTCTTCTCCCTGTGGAAGAATGGGAGGAGTCGCCCCGTATACAGGGTTGCATCACAGTCTACTGCGGTAAAGTACGCCTTATCGACAATATCTCCTATCGCCCGTAATAAATAAAATCACACCATCATGCTTATAGAAATGATGAAATCGAAGATTCACCGTGTCACAGTCACTCAGGCGAATCTCAATTATATAGGCAGCATCACCATCGACTCTCTTCTGCTTAAAGCCGCCGGTATCCTCGAAGGTCAGAGAGTATGGATCGTCAATAATAACAATGGCGAGCGCTTTGACACTTATGTCATTGCCGGCGAGGAAGGTAGCGGAGTGATTTGCCTCAATGGCGCCGCGGCCCGTAAAGCTCAACCCGGCGATATCGTGATTATCATGACCTATGCTCTAATGACCCCGGAAGAGGCCGAGAGCTTCAAACCGGTTGTGATTTTCCCCGACACTGCCACTAATAGACTTTGATTCAAAACTATAATTAAGATAAGATGTTCAACAGCCTTTCCGAAAACCTCGAGAAATCCTTCAAAAAACTGAAGGGCGAGGGAAAGATCACCGAGATTAATATTGCCGAGACTATGAAGGAGGTGCGCCGTTCGCTCGTTGCGGCCGACGTCAACTTCAAAGTGGCCAAGACTTTTACAGATACTGTCAAGCAGAAGGCTCTCGGCCAGAATGTAATTACTTCCCTCAAGCCCCGTGAGTTGATGGTGCGTATCGTACATGACGAGCTTACCGAACTTATGGGCGGTGAGGAAGCTCCACTCAACCTTTCAGGCAATCCCAGTGTCATCCTTATGTCGGGTCTGCAGGGTTCCGGTAAGACTACATTTACCGGCAAACTTGCCCGAAAGCTCCGTTCCGCAAAGGGTAAGCGTCCTCTACTTATCGCAGCCGATACCCGTCGTGACGCGGCTCGCGAGCAGCTCCGGATTCTTGCTGAGGGTATCAATGTGCCGGTCTATACAGAGGAGGATACTACCGATCCCGTTCAGATCGCTCTCAACGGTATAGCACATGCGAAGGCCAACCGTTATGATGTGGTAATCGTCGATACCGCCGGTCGTCTCGCTGTCGATGAGGAGATGATGGATGAGATCGAACGTATCAAGAATGCCATTCATCCTCAGGAGACTCTCTTCGTGGTGGACTCCATGACCGGTAATGATGCCGTGAATACCGCCAAGGCCTTCAACGACCGTATCGACTTCGATGGCGTTATCCTCACCAAGCTCGATGGTGATGCCCGTGGCGGTGCCGCCCTCACAATCCGTACCGTCGTAAAGAAACCGATTAAATATATCGGCACCGGCGAGAAAATGGAGGATATCCAGGAATTCAATCCGGAAGGTATGGCGTCCCGTATCCTCGGAATGGGTGATATCGTGGAGCTCGCCAAGCGTGCACAGGAGATATATGATGAGAAGGAGGCTCAGAAGATGGCCGAGAAGATCAAGAAGAATAAATTTGACTTCGAGGACTTTCTGAAGCAGGTACATCAGATCAAGAAGATGGGTAACATCAAGGATCTTGCCATGATGATTCCGGGCGTGGGCAAAGCAATCAAGGATATCGATATCGACGACAATGCCTTCAAGGGTATTGAAGCTATCATCTATTCCATGACTCCTGATGAGCGTCATAATCCCGAGATTATCCGTGGCTCTCGCCGCGACCGTATCGCCAAAGGTTCCGGCACTACCCGTCAGGAAGTGGACCGTCTTCTCAAGCAGTTTGAGCAGACCCGCAAGATGATGCGGATGGTGACAAATGTTAAGAATCCCATGAAGATGATGTCGCAGATGCGCCAGGCCCAGAAAGGTCAGGGCATGCCGCGTAGATGATATCTCACTGATGAAAGATATAGTGATGTTTATAAGGCGCTTCACGGCGCCTTATAAATGGAATCTTGTATGGAGCGTGGTCCTAAATCTTCTGACCGCGCTCCTTACGGTATTTTCATACGCCTTCATAATCCCTATCCTTCAGATGCTTTTCGGCATCAGTGAGCAGAAAAGCTACGAGTTCATGCCGCTCGGTTCCGCTTCGCTTGATAAGGTGGTGGTGAATGATTTCTATTATCTGATAGGAAAGGTGGTAGGAAGCAATGGCCCCGTAAAGGCTCTCGGCCTTTTGGCCGGAGTGCTTGTGGCAATGACGCTGTTAAAAGTCCTTTCCGCTTTCTTCTCGGAGTATTTTACGATTGGCTTGCGCAATGGTGTGGTACGCGATATGCGCAACACTCTCTACGATAAGATACTCTCCCTCCCCATAGGATTCTTCACCGGCGAACGCAAGGGTGATATAATAGCGCGTATCTCCGGCGACGTTACTGAGGTGGATGCTTCCGTGGTGCAGAGTATCTATGCCCTTATCAAGCATCCGATAGCTATCGTCATCTATCTTACGATGATGTTGATGGTGAGTTGGCAGCTTACGGTGTTTGTCCTACTTCTCCTTCCGGTAATAGGGGGGCTTATGGGGCTTATCGGTCGTAAGCTCAAAGCGCAGTCGCATAAGGCTCAGGAGCTTTGGAGTCTTATTCTCTCTACAGTCGACGAGACTCTCGGCGGTCTGCGTATCATCAAGGCTTTCAATGCCGAGGGACTTATGAGACGTCGGTTCGGGAAAGAGACGGATGACTATTATCGTCAGATGAATCTCATTAGCCGGCGCTATGCCCTGGCTCATCCTATGAGTGAATTTCTCGGCACAGTGGCCATCGCCCTTGTGCTTTGGTTCGGGGGAATGTTGATTCTCTCCAAGGATTCCTCTATGGATGCCGCGAGCTTTATCTATTATATCGGTATATTCTACAGCATCATAAATCCCGCCAAAGAACTTGCCAAGACGAGTTATGCCGTGAGTAAAGGTATGGCTTCGCTCGAACGTATCGATGTCATTCTCAATGCCGAGAATCCCATCAAGGAGGGCTCCGGCAGTCTGACGCCCGGTGAAGAGTCGCAGCCCGCCTCGATCTCGTTCAAGGGTGTGGATTTCAGCTACGATGAAGGGAGAAAGGTGCTTTCCGATATCAATCTCGATGTGAAGGCCGGACAGACAGTGGCGATTGTGGGACAATCCGGATCGGGAAAATCTACTCTTGTCGACCTTATCCCGCGTTTCTGGGATACGGAAAGGGGAGAGGTGCTGGTCAATGGTCGTGATGTGCGTTCCTATCGTATTGCCGACCTTCGCTCGCTTATGGGTAATGTGAATCAGGAGGCTATTCTATTCAACGACACCTTCTTCAACAATATCGCTTTCGGAGTGGAGGGTGCTACCCGCGAAGAGGTGGAAGCCGCCGCTAAGATCGCCAACGCTCATGATTTCATTATGGCTACTCCGGATGGATATGACACACTTGTGGGCGACCGCGGATGTCGTCTCTCGGGTGGCCAACGTCAGAGGGTGAGTATTGCACGGGCTATTCTCAAGAATCCTCCGGTACTGATTCTTGATGAGGCCACTTCCGCGCTCGACACTGAGAGCGAACGTCTCGTGCAGCAGGCTCTCGAGCATCTGATGAAGGATCGTACCACAGTTGTCATTGCCCATAGACTCTCCACTATCTCCAACGCTGATCTTATCTGCGTGATGTATGAAGGAAGGATTGTGGAACGTGGCACTCATGATGAGCTTATGGCTCTTGACGGCCACTATCGCCGATTGGTGGACATGCAGCAATTGGCCTCCTCGAAGTAAACTTTGATACATACCTCTTTTTTAGCTGTCGGCAGGTTGGGAAAATTTCATGATTTTCCTCCTGTTGACAGCTTTTTTATTCCACTTTTGTGCTCTTTGGGAAATTTTTTGTAATTTTGAACCGAAGTAAGACCCCATCTCACAAGAAATATTAGCTGTGGGGTCGGATACAAGATTATGAAAAGAATAGCTGTTTTTGCCTCCGGAGAGGGACGTGCGGCAGTTGCGCTCGCTTCTCTATTCAATGAAGGCAACCGCATAAAAGTGGTTCTCGCGATTTCCGACCGCGAGAATTCTCCCATGCTCGAGGCTATGCAGGAGCTTGGTGTGGAGACATTGTATGTGCCTCGTGAGAAATGGACTTCCTCCCCTGAGGAAATATTGGATCTCCTTCATAGTGCCGAGATTGATATTCTTGTGGCGGATGGCCTTGGGTCTTTGATTCCCGCCCCGATTTTCGAGGCGTATAGAGGTGCCATTCTTGCCATATTCCCCTCTCTTACTCCTTCCGATTCTGTAGGAGCCGTAGATTCTCTTGCTGTGCAGAAGGAGGTCATTGCGGCAGATGATGCCTTGGCGGGAGCGGTTGTATGCCGTTCGGAAGATACTGATGGCACAGGCACCATTATACTTCAAGAGACATGCGATGCCGGCGTAGATCCGGAAACTCTTGCGGAGAGAGTCGCGGAGATTGAGCGTAACCTTCTCCCCCGTGCTGTATTCGCACATATCCGGGATATGGAAACTTCCGACTCTGACGTTGTTGTGACGGATGTTTCTGATGTGACGGTAAAGCAGGAGGCTCATGTAGAACGTGATATCCCCATTGACGGCGAAGATGAAGAGAAGAAAGATGTCTCTATCGAGGAGCAATGGGCCGATACTCTCGGTATCCCGTATAATCCATCGGAGATAAAGGCAGTGCCCCCTCCCGTGCCGGGATACGCTTCTTCCGGGCCACACTCCTCTAATCCGTATGCCGGTATCGGAAATGCTCCGCAGTCCGCCTATACTCCGCAATCAGAGATTCCCGGAAGCGAGCTTCCTCCCATGCCGAAGAATTATCTTGTATGGTCGGTGCTATGCACTGTCTTATGTTGTTTCATACCGGGTATTGTGGCCATCATCTATTCATCTCAAGTCTCCTCCCGTTATTATGCTCATGATTATGAAGGGGCGAAGCGCTCATCGGAGAAGGCTGAGATATGGATTATAGTCTCCTTCGTGCTCGGACTCGTCTGCTCCACATTCTACCTCCCTCTGATGCTTATATCATGATGTTCTCGCCTGATTTCTATTACACAGTGCTTATCGTGATGACGGTGTTGGCAGTAATCGTGTTCATCTTGCTTCATTTCGTCACCGCCGGATATGGCATGATGCGTTCCGGAAAATGGGGTGTGGCAATATCCAACCGTATCGGATGGATACTTATGGAAGCCCCGGTATTCTTCGCCATGCTCGCCCTTTGGTGGTGCAGCTCCCGGGCTACGCAGGTTGCTCCGATAGTGATGGCCTCTCTTTTCCTGCTTCATTATTTTCAGCGTTCCTTTGTTTTCCCCTTTCTGCTTAAGGGGAAAGGGAAGATGCCGGTTTCGATTGTGGCGATGGGAATCACGTTCAATCTTATCAATGCCTATATGCTCGGAGGATGGATTTTCTATGTCTCGCCCGAGGATACATATCCCGTCTCATGGTTATGGTCGCCTCAGTTTATAATAGGCACAGTCATGTTCTTCTTCGGGATGGGCGTGAATATTCAGAGCGATCATATCGTGCGTTCGCTCCGTCGTCCCGGCGACACTCGCCATTATATTCCCAAAGGGGGAATGTATCGCTACGTCACATCCGCCAATTATCTCGGGGAATTTATCGAATGGACCGGATTCGCAATCCTCACTTGGTCGTGGGCCGGAGCCGTATTCGCTCTCTGGACCTTCGCCAACCTTGCTCCGCGAGCCCGAAGCATACATAAAAGATATCTTCAGGAGTTCGGCAATGAATATGTTGCCCTTCATCGTAAATATATATTACCTTTCATATACTGACACCACATGAAACTCTTTACCCCGGGATGGATAGGTCCGGTGGAATTACGCAATCGTACTATCCGTTCAGCAGCCTTCGAGGGTATGGGAAAGGACAATGGGCCCACTCCCATGCTCCGTGCCTATCATCGTTCTGTAGCCGAGGGCGGAGTGGGCATGACCACTCTTGCCTATGCCGGAATATGCCGTTCGGCTCTGAGTTTCGACACCCAGCTTTGGCTAAGGCCCGAGATTGTACCCTCTCTCAGGGAAATCACGGATGATATCCATGCAGCCGGGGCAAAAGCCTCCATTCAGATAGGCCACTGCGGCAATATGACTCATATAGCCACGGCAGGTGGTATTCCCGTAGGTGCTTCTTCCGGATTCAATCTATATTCTCCCACTATCGTCAGAGGGCTTCGTAAGGATGAACTCAAAGATCTCGCACGATGTTTCGGCGATGCTGTTCGTACGGCCCGTGATGCCGGTTTCGATTGTGTGGAGGTCCATGCCGGTCATGGTTATCTCATCTCGCAGTTCCTTTCGCCCTATACTAATCATCGTCGTGACGAATATGGCGGCGACCTTGATTCCCGTATGCGTTTCATGCGGGAATGTATGGAGGAAGTGATGAAAGCGGCCGGCTCCGATATGGGTGTACTGGTGAAGACCAATATGCGCGATGGTTTCAAAGGAGGGCTTGAATTGGAGCAGTGTCTTCGAGTGGCCCGCGAACTTGAGAATCTCGGAGCGCATGCCTTGGTGCTTTCCGGAGGTTTCGTGAGCAAAGCGCCGATGTATGTGATGCGCGGAGAGATGCCCATCTATTCCATGACGTACTACATGAAGCAGTGGTGGCTTAAGTATGGAGTACGTATGTTTGGCAAGATGATGATTCCCGAAGCACCGTTCAAGGAGTTGTATTTTCTTGAAGACGCCAAGGAATTTCGCCGTGAACTCAAGTTGCCGCTCGTCTATGTGGGAGGAGTGGTAAGTCGCGATGGTGCCGAAAAGGTGCTCGATGATGAAGGATTCGATTTTATCCAGATGGGCAGGGCTCTCCTCAACGAGCCGGATTTCGTCAACCGTATGCGAGACGTTGAACACCACCGTTGTGGTTGCGACCATGTGAATTATTGCATTGCCCGGATGTATTCTCGGGAGATGGCTTGTCATAAACATCTTGATAATCTTCCTCCGCGTATTTGCAAGGAGATCGAGAAAATAAAGAAGAGAAATGTTTCGCAAAAGTAGTATAGCCGGTCTGACAGCTGTTGTCACCGGTGCCTCCGGTGGTATCGGACTTCAGTTCTGTCGCGAGCTTGCCCGCCGTGGTTGCGACCTTGTCATGATCAGCAATCAGGATTTGGAGCTTATGGAGTGTGCAGAGGCAATTCGCAAGGAATATGCAGTACGCACATATCCTCTTGCCGTCGACCTCACGGAACCCAATGTGGCGCGTGCCATTGATTCCTGGCTGGATTCTCATGATATCGACCCCTCTATTCTTATCAATAATGCCGGGATTTTCTCCTTTATGCCGGTGATAGAGACTTCGGCCGAGAAGATGAATAGCTTTATCAATCTCCATGTAGGGGCTGTGGCAAATCTATCACGCCGCTTCGCACATCGCTTCAAACGTCGCGGCAAGGGTTGGATTCTGAATATGTCGTCAATGTCATGCTGGATGCCTATGCCGGGCATTGCCCTCTATTCCTCCACAAAAGCATTCATCCGCACCTTCACTCGTGCGTTGCATTATGAGATGCGTGATTATGGAGTGAAGGTGATGGTGGCTTGTCCGGGAGGTATATCTACAGATCTTTTCGGCCTTCCCCCCAATCTTATGCAGTTGGCCCTTAAGCTTCATGCGGTGGAGACTCCCGAGCGATTTGTAAAGAAAGCACTCGATGCCATGCAAAGAGGTAAGAAACAATATATCAACGGATTCATCAATCGTCTTACGATTCTTGCCGTAGGTATGGCTCCTACTCCGGTGAGGATGCTTGTTAAACGCCGGATGCTCGATAAGAAAATCAGACGATGAAGAATATCGATTTCTCTTCTCTCCCTCGCGACTCCAAGGGACAATTCCTCCCTATACTCGTTTCCGGCGCTACAGGCGCTATCGGTAGAGAGATATTCCGTGCGCTTCATGAAGCGGAGGTGCCCGTGGTGATGGCTTGCCGCTCCTGGAAGAAAGCTGTTGATATGCTTTCAGGCATGAATATACCTGCTGATTCTCCCGGTTGCGAAGATGCCGGCTTCTTTTCTCTCTTCGGGGATATCTATTTCCTGCCTGTCGATCTTGGAAGCGAGGAATCCGTTCGCACCGCGGCCGCTCTTCTTCCGTCGGATATGAAATTGGGAGGATTGGTAAATAATGCGGGGGTGATGAATAGGGAATTTCATATTGGTCCGGATGGACGGGAAGATACCCTTAATGTCAATTATCACAATACGAAGCTCTTCACTGAATTGCTTTTGCCGCATATCGCGGAGGGTGGGGCCATTGTCTTCACCACTTCCCTCACACGCTATTTGCGCGGTCATCATAATTTCCCCGAAAGCATTTCCCATGAGCAGTTCGGGCAGCTGAGTACTTACGGACTGTCAAAAAAACTGATAACGGTATATGCCGCCTCTCTCTCCGAACGTTTGAAACCGGCGGGAATAAAAGTGAATTGTGCCGATCCCGGCATCGTGGATTCAGGCATGATACGTATGCATCGCTGGTTTGATCCCTTGGCCGATGTTTTCTTTCGTCCGTTCATTCGGCGTCCTGCAGCCGGAGCGGTTCCGGCGCTTCGGGCATTGGCCGCTACATCCTCCGGCCAGATCTACTGCCGGCGTCTTACTCTTCCGCTCCCTTCATGGGCCTACGTAAAATGATAGTTAGCGCGTTGCCTGGAAGGAGATATGTTTCAGCATGAAGATAGGGATATTCGCCCCTATTACCATACCTAAAAGTATGGCGGCGCAAGTAAATCCGTTGTATCCGAGAAGGTAGAGATAATGAGAGGCCAATTCCTCTGTGGACGTACGCAGGAAGCAAACCAATGCCTCAACTGTGCGATAGGCATACATTCCCGGTATCATGGGAAGTAATGCCGGAAACAGACACGCCTCAGCCGGCACTTTCACCGTTGGCGAACACACTACGGCTATCACGCCTATGACAAAGGCCGCTATCGAACTTGCCAGAACTATGTCAAGGTGGAAGAAGTCGCCATTCATGAGAATAAAGCGTAACGCATGACCGAGAGCGGCTGCCAACGCACATAAAATATATGTGCGCTGAGGCGTATGGCTTATACTTGCAAAACCTATTGATGCTATTGCCGCAAATACGGCGTCTTCTACGATATGGAGCGCGAAAGGAAGCTCTCCCGGTGCCTGATTCAGAATTATATCTACCATATCGGATTGATTTTCATTAGAACTATTGCCAGATAAAGTCCCGCCGAAAGACAGGCCGTGAGCACCGAAGCGTCTATAAATCTACTTAACGCGCATAGATAGTGTTTATCGATAAGATCACTTGCCGCGTTGATGAACGGCACTCCCGGGATAAGGTAGAGCACACTCGTGGCGAGGGCTATCTCCGGAGTGGTGCCCCAATGGAATATTTCGGCTCCGGCGGCAAGTGATGCGGATATGAAAGCGCAGATAAGGAATACTAATCTGATATCGAATTTATGGGCCAAAAGACGTTGTTTGAAGAAATATCCGGCGCAGGTGCTGCAAAACACTATCAGCATAGCTATCACATCCCCTCCGAAAAGACGGCAGAAGGCAGCGTTGGCCAATGATGCGAGCAACAGAATTTGCGCTCCGTCGGTGTATCGTTCTCCGATAATCTTGTCGAAACGCTCTCGCGTCTCCTCAAGTGAGAGTGAATTATCGGCAACTGCCCAACTTAGTGCACTCAAATCGGAGTTAAGATTGAAATTGATGCCGCATGTATGGGTATCGGCTATATAAGTGCGTGTCGCCCCCGTTTCGCTGTCAGTGACGGTAAGACTTATATGCTTTGGAAAGACAGTTAACGATGCCTCGTAACCGAACGCTTCACTCATGCGCGTCACATTCTTCTCAACGCGCACACACGTCGCTCCGCAACCCAATAGCCATGAAGTATAAGAAGCGAGAAATTTTCCCGCTTCTCCGATTCTTGTATGCTCCTGATGAGGATCCTGATGTGTCTCGTAACTCTTGCGCGTAGCCATATAGGATGTACTTTTCCTGACTATCGGTAATGTTATAATCTTAGATGAATCTTCTCCCGTGGAGGGGATGGATTCCGTGATTATACCCCTTACCGGCGCTGGCGAAGACGATTGGAGTCATTCTCCACCATTACATGGCGGCGTACTGCCTGTCTATGATGATTGCGGCTGAATGTCTCGTGCATAAAGTGAAACACTACTGCAGTCAATACTGCGCCGGCTACCAAAAACCATACTACAATTGGATCATTCATAGTCAATAATGAAATACAAATTTGATTAAACAATGCTTTTTTTGGATTCAGCTGACTCCATCGTGAGTTTCTTCCACTCACATCCATATAACACACCTTACCTCAAAAAAGATTTCTCTCCGATGAAAAAAATTAAATTTCTTCTTCATCACGGCTTATTCTGCCAAAAATTACTAATTTTGTCGTTGAAGTGGTTCTCCATTGTTAATGAGTATCAGTTCAACGATAAAATCTACAAACCTGAATTTGGATTATTAAGCTCTATAGAGTCATCTACACTACGAAATAAGAGCTCATTCTTATTTCGGTCTATATTGAGCCAACACATTTAATTCTTTATGAAGACTAAATTCCTTTTGTCTCTCCTTTCTTCCGCTATTGTCGTGCCTGTATGGGCACGTACTTCTATCGACATTTCGGGTAGCGACTGGCGTGTTTTCCTTGATAAGGAGGCAAGCTGGCAATCTGATAAATTATTTCTTCCCGGAGACTATGCTACTCTGAGCGAACTTCCCTTAAATCCTCCTACAATGGGTTGGTCTTCCTTTGATGGGAATGGTATGGCGGTGTCGGTGCCGGGCACATTAGAGGAATATTTCACTCAAAGCTCCCAACCTGATCCTTCGGATCAAAGCGGTGTCAGTTGGTGGGTGCGTGATTTTAAATTGCCACTCGTTGCTAAAGGAGAGAGGGTCATATTGCATTTCGGTTCGGTGCGTCATCGTGCCGAGATTTTTGTGGATTCTCAACTGGTGGGGTATGATATGGTAGCTGAAACTCCGTTTGATGTTGATATCACCGAGGCGGTCAAGGCCGGAGGTATACATCGCCTTGCTGTAAGAATCACACATCCCGGAGGAAATTTTCATTGGCAAGATTTCACTCCGATGGAATGGGGTGAATATCGATTGTTGCCGAGCCGTGGTTTTGGCGGTATCCTCGCTCCGGTATTGCTGGAGATTGTGCCGGAAGTGAATATCTCCGATATCTATATGCAGAATCAGCCCGATCCTCATAAGGTGAAGGCTTTTGTTACTGTCGCTAATAATGGTGCCTTCAAAAAAAAGGAGGAGTTGTTAATTCGTATCTATCCCAAGGGAAGACCCCGGGAGATTGTGTCTGAAAAGAAGGTAAAGCTTGTTTCTCTCTCTTCAGGCGAGAATATTGTGGAGGTATCCTTTGATTGTCCGGGGGCAGATTTATGGAATATTGACTCTCCCCGGCTTTATACATGCGAGGTTGTCATCTCCGGATCGCATGACTCCAAATCGCAAGATTTCGGATTCAGATGGTTTGGAGTGGAAGGATGTGGCGAGGATGCATATCTTTCTCTCAACGGCAAAAGGATAATGTTGCGCACTGCCATAAATTGGGGTTTCTGGCCTGTCACGGGTCTTTACCCTTCCGGAGATATGGCTACGCGTCAAGCAGAGGTAGCGAAAAGTCTTGGGCTCAATATGGTTAATTTCCATAGAAGCATGAGTTCGGAAAGAGCTCTCTCTGCCGCTGATTCCATAGGATTACTCGCGTATGAAGAACCGGGTGGCTTTCATTCGGCCGATCATGATCCATTCATGCGAAAAATGGCTAAGATAAAGCTCGATCGTATGGTGCGTCGCGATCGTAGTCATCCCTCTCTGGTTATCTATAATCTTATAAATGAATGGGGAGGTACGCGTGCGGCTGATACTGTACTTACCATGAAACGCTTTGATGATATGCGTACAGCACATGCAATAGATCCAAGCCGAGTAATGACATTTACGTCGGGATGGGCGGGAAAAAAGGATGTCGATGAGTTTGCTAAGGCAAATATGCTCCCGTTCGATACTACTTTGTATCTTAATGGATGGTATGACAATCATCGCGCCGGAGGCCCTGCCACATGGGAGGAGGGTTATTACGTATCTCCTTCATCCAATATAATGTATACCGACAATATAAGAGAAATATACATGAGAGGGGAGGAAGGTGCGATATCCACTCCTCCGCGTATTGCCGCTATTCATGAGGAGATTGTGCGCACCGGCAAAACCGGTTGGGACGGTCTCTTCTGGGAGAAACAATATGAGCAGTGGGATCGCTTTTTCAATCATAAGGCCCTTGCCGCATATTTCGGCGATATAGATTCTTTGACCCGCACTCTCGGTGATATCCAGTTTGATCATCAGGGGCGTCGTATACAAGGTATGAGAATGCAGGATATCGGTGATGTCTATGCCGTCAACGGATGGGAATCCATGCCTTATGACAATCATTCGGGAATAGTAGACGATTATCGTAATGCCAAAGGGAATACCGAGACCTTGTATCGATATACCCGGCCAGCGTATATCGCGGTGTGTCCGCGCCGTCAGTTTGTCAATCCAGGCGACTCTCTGCCGATGGATATCTTTGCTGTCAACGAGGTGGATGTCAACGGTATTTGCGCTCTTGAGTTGCGTGTCATGTCGCCGTCCGGTGTCATCTCGGATTCTATCGATATGAATGTGGATATCCTCGGCGGAAAAAAGTTTGGCCAGCTGCTCAAGGAGAATTTGAATATGCGAGTAGGTGAGGAGGAAGGAATGTATCGTATAGAAGCACGCCTTACCGATTCCGAAGGAAATGTCGTGATGGACGGTTATGATGAAGTGCTTGCCTTGAATGATAAGTATGAGAATCTTGATTTGGGTAAGGGTGCTTTCTATGGCAGAGAGGATTCTCCGGTGCGTGAGTTCTATCAATGTATCACGGGTAAAGAGCTCCCGATATACGATGATACTCCCGACCGGCTCGACTGGATCATCATATCCCGCTCTATGCTTGATGACCCTCAGCCGATACCTCAGGATGCTGTCAGCCCGGAAGGATTCACCACCACTTATTTCCGATATCATGATATAGCCGATCCGGCTACCACTGTGACGGAACCTATCGTCAACCATACTTTTGTGGATGGAGAGCAGCCTCATTCATCCTTATCGGCGAATCAGTCGTTCTCGGTTATCTGGAACGGTGATATCGTAGCTCCGGCCGACGGTGTATTCATGCTTGGAGTGAAAAGCAATCAGGGAATAAGATTCAAAGTCAATGGTGTGGCCATCACGGATGACTGGGGTAATAAAAAGGAATTGGCGGAGGCCCGGCCTTTTACTCTCACCAAAGGAGAGAAAGTGAATGTGGAGGTGCAGTATCGTCAGACAGACCCTTCCGGTTATGTGCAGTTGGTATGGACTCTCCCCGGCCAAAGCGAGGTCTCACCCGAGAATATTTTGAATAAGGCTTATGATGCCGGCACCAGAATCGTAATTCTCGACAATGCCGACACATGGATGGAGACGGTATGTAAAGCTGTAGGTAAAGACTATGACGGATTCTATACGGTAGGACGTAACTGGGTTGGAGGTGTACACTTCGTAAAAGATAATCCCTACTTCGACTGTATGCCCGTCAACACAGGAATGGGTTGGCCCTATCAGGCTATCGTACGTGATGGTGACCGTCGGTTGGGATTTGAACTTGAAGACGAGAATATGCTCGCCGGCAGCTACCGTTCCTGGCCCTTCCACCTCGGAAGCGCCTTAGGCGAATACTCCTACGGCAACGGGAAAATCATCTACAATACCTTCGATCTCGAAACCAACCTCCTCAACCCCTCCGCCCCCGCCTCAGTAGCCCGCCGCCTTTTCCTAAACCTCCTCACCAAGTAATCCCCCGGAATAAATGCGACAAGGGATGCGCTTAAGCGCATCCCTTGTCGCATTTAAAAGGTTTGTCGCATCCGG
>JAAVEO010000018.1 GCA_014801225.1 Bacteroides sp. | reverse complement strand
GAAAAGGGAGCGATATGGGCCGCGGTCGGGGGATTTTTTCGGATTTTTCCCGGNTCTTTCTCGGGAGGAAGGGGATTTTTGGAGGGATTTTGGCGCGGAGATGGAATTTGGAGGGGAGATTTGGGGCCCGGGAGCGGCNGGATAGGGCGCTGCGCGCCCGGGCGAGCTGAAGCTCGCCCACAGAACCAGGACGGNAACTGAGGGGATGCGGNGGGATTTGAGGGGGATTTTTCTCGGAATTTTCTTGAGGGGGATGAGATTTTTTGGGAGGAGATTATTTAGAAATGGAATCGGGAGGGAGGGATGAGTGATTTACGGGTAAGGATTCCGGTGCTTTGGCCGGAGAGGATTCCGGTGCTTTGGCGGGTGAGGATTCCGGTATCGAAGANGGAGAGGAGGATTTATTAGTGGATGTCTGAGGGATGTTTGGAGATGCGGAAGAGGGAATTTTAGATGAAGAGGGATTCGGGGAGGGAGATTGAGTGGATGAGGGAGATTGCTGAGATGAGGGGACAGATGAAACGGGAGTTTGGAGGAGGGATTGGAGTTTTTTGCTTACGGAGGAGCTGTAGGCGTTGAAGATGTTAAGTGCNACCACTACGTCAGTGATGTGGTTGTCGGCGATGTAGCGCCGAAGGTTGCGGTTGAAGTAACGGAAGTCGACTACGTGTACTTCACCGAAGCTATAGAAGAAATAGCCGGGGAGGGCGTTTCCAAAGCTGTCCTTTATAATAAGGAGTTTGCGGCCGTTCTTTACCCCGGTCTTTACGCTCACNATTTTCCGGTCTCCACCCATGAATGTACTATAAGCACCGCCGGAGCCGTCTTTGTATCGATAGAAGAANTGTCCATTGCGAGGAGCATGCTCCTTTATTATATGGAAATCCTTGTCNAGATCAAAGTCAATGATAGTTGTGACGTAGGAGGAATCTTTAGGAGTATAATATATGAAATCTTCAGGCGCATTCTTGATGCTTATATCTTTCGAGTATCCATACATGGTGCCAACGAAATTGCGTACCATCTTTTTATTATAAGATGAAAGAGGACGGAAAGGGACACCCGCCGTATGTGCAAATTTCTCTGCGGCATAGAAAGCTCCGAGAGGAGCCCANTGGTGATCGGTGCGAAGAAAGATGGGTTCGGAGGCATGCTGACCGAGGGGAGTATATACATCTACNGCAGTGACATCGTCGGAAAGCTGGGNATAGATATTTCGGATGGTGGCGAGTTCGGAATTGGTGTGCTTCTTCACTTTNTCCGGGCAATAGAACTCGATGGAAGTAGGGATGACCATAGCGTAGATACGCACATCTGAAGGGAGTTCACGACGATAACGGTTGAGAGTCCCAGCATAAGAGCTCGGACCTTTACCTGAACCACCGAATATCATAAGAGCACGGGCATTCGGCCCCGAGCCGGCGATAATGATACCAGCGTCAGCCAGTTTGCCATTTTCTTCTGCACCGAGGCCGGCCACCTCCGAAATCTCACGATCGCCTGCAAAATTTTCATTTGAAGCATTATCCGGCAAATCAGCACCTGTGCCGGAGGAAGAGGCATGGAACGTGACCGCTTCTTCGTCAGAACGATTAAGCGCGAGGCGACGTTTGAACTCCATATTATATGACATGAATACATCTCGGAACGGTTCGCTATCAGAAAACCATTCCGAGATTTCCTTCGTGAATTCTCCNGAGCGCAGACGCTCTAAAGAGAACTCCGGAAATTTCTTAAGTTCGCGGCGTTCCAATTCGGAAAAAGAACTACGCGGAAAGAAACAGAATACGACGCCAAGAGCAATGAAGGCCAGCGCTATTATAAGAATGAAAATGAGATCATGTCGACGTTTCATCAGAATCGAGTATAGAGGAAAGCATTATTGGTAGCTCCTATAAGGAGTGTAACGGAAAGAATAAGGATAGCAATTCCTACAACGGCTTTTGTTATAGAAAAAGCTATAGCCACTGCTGAGTGCTTCTCCGGACGAAGTTTCATTGAAAAATCCTGAACGAAACTGCGCACTGGAAGGCAGAAAAGAAGACCGGTGATCCAAAGCCAGAAATTATCGAAGACAGCACTCTCCACCTTAAAGTCAGAGATATTATCAGCACCGCCGAAGAGCATCGTAAAGAAAACCTTTAGAGAATNAAAATCCTCAAAATAGAATATCCCCCAGCTTATCACTACAATCAGGATGCAATAGAGATGAAGTAAAGGACGCGGTATATATTTCTGCCAACGGATTACAGTGAACTTCTCCACGGCCACAATGAAACCGAAATAAAGGCCCCAGATAACAAAATTCCATGAAGCTCCATGCCAAAGCCCTGTGAGCATCCACACCACCAGNATATTAAGCCATTGATGCGCGCGATTACCACCGAGAGGGATATAGACATAATCGCGGAAAAAAGAACCGAGAGTCATGTGCCATCGGCGCCAGAATTCACTTGCATTTCGGCTGACATAGGGATGATTGAAATTCTCATTGAAATGGAATCCAAGACATCGGCCGATACCTATGGCCATATCCGAATATCCGGAAAAATCGAAATATATCTGAAGAGAGAAAGCAATTATACCTACCCATGCTCCAGCAGTGGAGAGCTGAGAGAGAGCCGGCACTCCCCCACCGAGAAACTGATCTACAATCTCCGAGAACTGATTGGCAAGAATCACCTTCTTTCCCAAACCGATAAGGAATCTGAAACTACCATCGGATATATCACGCAAGGATACCTTTCGGGAATTAATCTCCTCCGCCACACTACCATACCGCACGATAGGTCCGGCTATCAACTGCGGAAACATNGATATATACAGGAGCAAATCTCCATAATGCTTCTGCGCCGGAGAATCCTCTCGATATACGTCTACAAGATATGAAAGCGACTGGAATATATAGAAACTAATGCCAATCGGGAGTCCTATCTCCGGCACATCCACCGGGATACCGATATCTACAAGAATCTTCGCAAAGAATCCAAGATACTTGAAAGAGCATAGTATCGCGAGATTGCAAATTATCCCTATCACCAGAGCCGACTTACGAAACTTATGCGAGCGCGATATTATCANTCCCGAGATATAGTTGAGCAACACCGTAATGATCATCAGGAATACATATACCGGTTCGCCCCAACTATAGAACAGAAGGGAGAAGATCACGAGCGCTACATTGCGCAAGTAAAAAACCGGACTGTCCTTCCTCTCCCCTATTCTCTTATCAATCCAAGAAGCACACAGATAGAGAAGAATGAAAGCCGGGAGAAAAACGAAAAGGAAAAAGAGATCAGAGAATACCACTTTCTATTTTCAATCTAATTCAACAACAGTGATACCTGCCCCCCCGAAACGCACATCCTCATCTACAGCAGAGATTACAGCCGGATTGGCTTTAAGCATCTTTCGGATGAGATCACGCAATATACCATGTCCTGTACCATGAAGGATACGCACACGAGAAGCAGAGAACTGAATAGCGTCATCAATAAAATATGTCACGGCCTGCAGAGCCTCATCGGCACGCATCCCGCGCACATCAATCTCCGTAGAGAATTTCAACTGACGCTCGCGCGAATCATCAGCTGTGGAACGCGTGACAGTTGTGACCTGCGAAGCGGCGGAAGGTTTCGGAGCCGAAGAATGTTTCAAGCGCGAAAGAGCCACGATAGTACGCAACGCACCAAAAGCCACCTCAGCCTTCTTACCCTCAATCGAGAGGATCTTTCCGGCTACTCCTCCATCCTCCATCTTTACATAATCACCTACTGCAAACTCCTTTCGAGCAGGGACAGCCGCCTGCTTGGGAGCAGATTCCTTTTTCTTACGGCGCCCCGGCATTTTCAACTCAGCGGGGAGTTTGCCATCCTCAGGCGTTACAGTCTGCTCCAGACTCTCACGATATTCCTGAAGCTCTTTACGCACCTGCAATGTACGTTGCTTTTCAGCTTGACTTTTACGAATCTCATGTATAGTGCGTTCTATAGTGGCATTGGCAGTGGAGAGAATCTCCTTAGCTTCCTCACGAGCCTCCCGCAAGATAGCGGCACGACGGCTCTTCAGATCGGAAGCAGAATCTTCATAACTATCAAGGAGATTATCGAGGCGATGTTCCTTCTCCTTAATATTCTGACGTTTATTAGCCCAATACCGGCGGTCGCGCGCGATATCGAGAAGATACTTCTCCATATTCACATAATCGGACCCCACAATATCCTTGGCTTTCTCCACCACAGGAAGAGGGAGCCCAATATTACGGGCGATTTCCAACGCGAAAGAAGAGCCCGGATTACCAACAGAGAGCTGGAATGTGGGACGAAGATGCTGACGATCATAAAGCATCGCACCATTAACGAATCCCGGAGTCTCCTCGGCAAAGGTCTTCAGATTCTGATAGTGAGTAGTCACCACTCCAAACGCTCCATCCTTCCCAAGCGACTCAAGAATAGCCTGAGCCAACGCACCGCCTATCTGAGGCTCTGTACCCGAGCCCATCTCGTCCGCAAGGAAAAGAGTCTTCTTATTGGAATGAGTGAGGAAAAATTTCATATTGCGTAGATGAGAAGAGTAAGTGGAAAGATCGTTCTCAATACTCTGCTCGTCACCTATATCAATCAGAAGATTCTCGAATATTCCAACGTGAGAATTGGAATACAAAGTGGGAAGCACGCCACATTGAGTCATGTACTGAACAATGGCTACCGTCTTTAGACATACCGATTTACCACCGGCATTCGGACCGGAGATAACCAAAATACGTTGCTCACCTCCCAGACGTAAATTCAGAGGCACAGCCTCACGTCCCTGCTGACGCAACGAGAGCATCAGTACAGGATGAAGAGCATGATACCAATCAAGTTCGGGATTGTTTTCAAGTACAGGCAGCTGAGCACCTGTATCAATCGCGAAAAGAGCTTTCGCCCGTATGAAATCAAGAGTGCCGAGCAGATCCACACCTTGAAGAATATCATCTATATAGGGACGAATGAAATCAGCAATGCCGCGTAGTACCACTACAATCTCGCGATGCTCTTCCATCTGGAGTTCGCGCAAGCGATTGCCGGCCTCAACGACTTCCGCCGGCTCGATAAACACTGTCTTACCTGTGGCACTCTCATCATGAACGATACCTTCAAGCCTGCGCTTCATCATTGAAGATACCGGAATGACCATTCGTCCGTCGCGTATGGAGGGAGAGGCATCGCGTTCTACGATTCCATCAGCTACCGCTCTATCGAGCACACGACGCATCGCTCTGGAGATAGAACCCGAAGCAGCTTGCAACTGCCTGCGGATTTCGCCAAGACGGTCGGAAGCGGAATCCTTTACCTCACCGAATTTATTTACACATCGTGATATTTCTCTTGAAACTTCCGGAAAGACACCAAGAGACTCCACTACCCTACTCAGAGCCGGATACCTCAATTCCTTTTTCTCACTATCATCGTCTTCATCGGAGGCAGTAGCAGCAAAGAAATTCTTCACCTCCACCATTGACTCAAGTACTGAATTCAAGCGATACAGACGATCGGCAGCCATATAGGAATCACGGGCACGTATCTCTACGAGCCAGGGAGCGACATCATGAAGCGAACCGAGAGGAATATCGGATTCCGATTCAATAATCCCTTTCATTTCGTCAACCTCTAAAAGACGAGCTTCTACGGAATTGAAAGATGACACGAAAGACATATCGGCCACCCGGTCGCGTCCCATGCGACTTAAACAACGGGAAGAGATGACGGTTCGAACCGAGTCGAACCCTATTTTAGATTCAAAATCCTGCGGATATACCATAACAACTTATAAACACACAATCAAAGGGGGTAATCCCATGCTCACTCATCAGCATACACCGGCCGAGAATACGTATAGCGGGCGGAGGACAACCTCCTTACAAGCAAATTATATATTCAGACCGGAATAGCAAGCATCGGCATATCTCCTTCAAAGAGCAGCCTATGAGCTATGCCCGGTCGGAAAAGACGACGGAATATATTGGACTTCTTATTGGGCACAATAAGAAGTTGAATATTCTGACGTGATATAAAGCTACCGAGATCTTCCCTGAAAGTCTTCTTCGGGAATACAATCCGATTGAAAGTAGCTGTAGGATAAGCCTGAGCGAGATAGCGACAAAGCGCCGACAATTTATCAACAAGAGCAGAGGCCGGACGTTCGCTGACAGGTACAAGTGTGATATTCACATCAGGATAGTCGAACATTCTCATAAGAGAATCAATAGAGATCAGATCCTGACGGTCAAGATCACAAAAGAAGAGGAGATTCTTTATCTCCTTCATGCCAATAAACTCGTAATCTTCAGGGAGAGCAAAGACAGGTATACGTGAAGAATCGAGTACTTCGGCAGTGACACTTCCAATAAGCTCGGAAGCCTTACGATGAGCGCCGCGGGTGGCCATAACCACCACGGCAGGAGGAGTCTGACGACAATATTCTGCAATAGCCTCCTCCGGCACACCGGGGACAAGAGAGAGCGTAAAATCCACATTGGGCATCGAGCCATCCTTCTGGGCGCCCCGAATCTTGGATGCAAAATTCTTCAAAAGCTTTGCCTGCTCATGTTCAGTCTCCAAGTAGGCCTCGGCAGCCTCAACTTCAGATTGTTCAGATTCAAGGAAGGCAAGATCGCCACCATCGAATTGAGATTCAAGGGGCCGGAGAGGTGACGTATACGCGTGAAGAATAACAGGATGTAAACCCAGACGCACAGCAAGAGCCAATCCCACCTCACAAGCCAAATAAGCCCGCTCCGTAAAATCTACCGGAATAAGCACACATCCCGATGATCCGGAGAGCTCCATATCCACCTTGACGGCAGAATAGGGACCGCCGCTCTCAATTATTTTGAGAGCGACGGGCAATGCAATAGGATCGATTTTAACCTGCATACATTCCGGAACATCTACACTATCCGGAGAAAGCGGAACAAGGTCTGCGGAAATGGAATGAGCCGAGAGAATTTTTTTTAATTCCGCCGCACGCTTTGGCGTATGAACTACGAGAGTGATAAGATTACTATCCGAAGTCATCAGAATGAGAAATAAAAAGAGGAGAATCGATCCGAGGAAGAATTACAAAGAAAAGGAAAATAGGGATTAAGCCTCAGCTTCCCCAGCGTTCTGTTCCTCAAGAATTTTCACGGCCATATCATAGATAGTCGTGTCGTCGAGCACAACGAGACCACCGTCGGGACCCGGCTCAATGTGCATGCCGATATTCTTGCCGAACTGGTAGTTGACACCACCGAAATAGTTGCGTACGGTCTGGACTGTGAGATTCAGCTCGTCGGCGATACGATGAGTGGAGCCGTCGGGCAGACTGTCTTTGAGTCTGCGAAGCTCATTGAATGTGATTGTCTTGCTCATAATAACAATATTTTGAGGTTATATGAATTATCTCTTTTAATTTTCCGTAAATTTAGAAATAATTCCTGACACCACCAACTTTATAGCGATTTATTTTTGATGTTATAAAACATATTATTGTTCCAAAGTACTATAAATCGCTGATTTTCATTTTCTTCCGTAAAACCGTTCGCCTTAAATTATATCAACATACTCAGCCGGCAACCAACCAATAAAATCATGGTTAAGTTTGATGCGATACCAGCCGGGGGTTCCATCAGACAAATCTTCCTTCTCCAATACAGTAACCTCAGTACCGCGTGTCAACGGAGTTGCCACGGTCTTCGCCCCATCATCGGGTTGAGTTTTAAGCTCTACCTTGTATTCAATTATCACAGCCTTATCCCGGCTTTTAAACTCGGATGCCGCGATGAACGAGAAGATTACAAACAGCAATGAAAGGGCAATACACCCGATACCACCGAAGAATCCGGCTTTTCTAATCACTACTCCTTTGAAAAATATATATGAAGCAATACAGATTACGCCAAGCACGAAACAAACAGCCGCCCAACCAGCCCAAAAATTACTGCTTACATCGGAGCCCACACTCTTTTTTACCGATTCAAAAAAAGAAAGATCATCCGGCACTACAGAGAACCGTTTCCCTTTAAGCTCGGCACGATTGCCATCCTCCACTTTATTCTCCACAACACCAAGATTGTTGATAATCTCTTTGTTGCCCGGATCAAGACGGAGAGCGCGACGATAACTCACTACAGCCAAGCCATAGTCGCCATCCTGATAAGCGGCATTACCCAAATTAAAAAGGAGCGGAGCAGAAGTGCCGATAGAATCGGCCACTTCCGAATATAAACGTACAGCTTCCTTATATTCCCCTTTCATATAAGCAGAGTCAGCCTCGGCAATTTCAGCACCAAAGGCAGAAGGAAGCCAAATTAGAAAAGCGAGAGAGAGGAAAAGATATTTTATATTGTTCATCGGAGGAATCATATTATAGAGCGAGAGTGCATACGTCTCATCCTCTTATTTGACATCTCTTGATTATTTCTGATTGATATATGAGTCGTAGGCGCTGGCGGAGTCAGAATTTATCTTGGGATCCGCTGTCTTTGCAAGCGCGACTTCCAATTTATCAATTGCTTCCGAACCCTGTTCATATATCTGTCTCATATTAGCCGAGTTATCGGCACCCGGAGCATACTTGGCAAACTCACAATCATCAAGAAGACGAAGGAGATTATCAAGATTTTCGTCAGCTTTACCTATCGATTCAAATTCACCGCGCACATTCTCTCGGGTAAGTTCGGAAACGGGCATCTTGAGCTTATCTCCAAGATAACCCCATATCGCCTTAAGCATCTCATCATAAAAATGGGCACTGTCACCACGACGCAAACAAGCGGCGGCAGCCTTCAGGCGACGACGTGCCACTTTACCGGCTCTGCGGGAATTAAACGCTGCCATATCCGCATGTTGGCTAAGATATCGGCGCCAGGCAACAACCGCACCACCAAGAAGTCCGACCGGGACAATATACCAAAGCCAATAAAGGAATCCTGTAACCCAGGGAGTACGCTCCTTCACAAGAGATGAAGAATCCGCAGGGAGTAGTTGAGGATTAAATACAAGACGACTGCGTGACTGCGACTTATCTGAAGCCGAACCTTTACCCACACTGATATTGAACCCATGTGCCACGGAACGTTCATATTGTCCGGAAGCCGGATTAAAGAATACAAGAGTGACATCCGGAATATGGAAACTGCCCTGTTCAAGAGGCATGAAAGAATAATCGAACTTCACTGACCCCGACACATTGGATGCGCCTACTGAAGCATTGATATCCGTAGTAGGAGAATATACTTCCAACTCTTTAGGATAAAGAGAATTAAGATCGGGAAGCTTGATATATTTGATATTACCGTCGCCGGAAACAGTATAGACCACAGAGGCCACCTGATTGCTCTTGAGGTCAGTGGAAGGAAGACTCACAGAGAGACGGAATTGACCTACTCCACCGCTAAAATCAGCCGGCTGAGGAGTGGGAAGCGGTTTGACATTGACCACAAGGTCATTGGGAGTCACATTAAGTTGAAGCGGAGTGCTGTAGGACATACTACCCCAGAAAGGATCGGAGAAATATTCGCGTTGGTCCACACTCACGGTATAAGTATTACCCAGCACCTTAAGACTACCTGCCATCTGAGGGAAAATAATGTAGCGTGCTATGACAGCCGTAGCATAAGTCTTGCCGTTATAAGTCTCATAATTGAATTGAGCGTCGCGACTCTTCGATTCCTCCACTACAAAACCCTCGAACTTAGGAGCCGAAGCAGCTCCTATAAACTTGATTGCAGAATAAGTGGTATAAAGCTTAACAGTGTATACCAACGCCTCCTGCTCATAAGCGGAAGACTTCGAGACATTGGCTTTCAAGAAAAGATGACCGTCACCTTTGCCAATAAACTTAGGCGCCGATGATCCCGAAGGATCTTGCGCGGAGGCGGCATTTCCCTGTCCGGATGGACCGGATTGAGATTGAGCCGAGACTGCCTTACCGATAGAATAATGTACGGTATTACTTTTAGTGCCCCCTACCGTAACAGGACCGAAGGAGTAAGAGCCCTCCTTTTGTGCGCGAAGAGTGGCGGTATATGTATATGAGACGCTTTGGGAAGTACGCCCGTTGATGCTTTGGAAACGTGAGGACTGACCGGTACGGTCGAAATACAGGAGTTTAGCTCCCGGTACATTCGGACGTTCGGGAGCGGCGGATATATCCGACACCACATAAATAAGATGAAATTCATCTCCCACTCCGATGGAGCGCTGACCACGGGGCATATCCACGCGCAAATCTACTTTCTGACCAAAGGCCGATAACGAAGATCCCAACGCGAATACAGCCAACATCAATGCAGTCAGAAAACCGGCCGGGGATACAAAGCGGTATTTCATTATTCTTTCGGGCTTTTATTTATTAGCATTCATTAGAAAAAGAGGAAAGATTAAAAATAAAGGAGAAATATGGAAGCCGCATATAAACTTATACGCCAAATTCAGCAGGGGATGATTTCTTTTGGCCCGAGCTGCCAAAAGGCACCTTCACCGACTCTGATACAGCCTTCAGATATTTGCCTGAAGAGGGAGAATAGTATCCGAAGGAAATTTCCCCTATTACGGGTTCTGAGCCGTCAGCGGTTCTCTGAGGAATGAACGTCACTTCCAATTCAATTTCAGAACACAATTCTCCATCCTTAATATATGAAGATCTGTCTTCAGTCACCGACTTAAAACGTACCTCTCCGGAAAACGCCTCCCTCAAAGAAGGGATACGAGCCTCCGAAAGGTCTCCTTTGCCGGAAATATTGACTATTGCGAGAGCCTCTTGACCGGGCCCGATATATCCATCCGGAATCCATACATTGACCTCATACTCTCCTACAGCACCAGAGAAATCAAATCCGGACGGCAGATTGGGAAGATTCTCCACTTTAAGAGAAAGAGAAGGGGCCTCAAGAGGAAGCTGCTCATAATAAGATTGCCGCATATTACCCCAGAAAGGGTCATGCACCACACGCTCCTGCGGCACTCCCAGCACATACTTTCCTTCCGGAAGGCGATACTTTCCTGCGGCGTCGGCCGTTATCCAATATCGTGCGATAACAGCGCGATAAATAATCTTCCCCTTTACCGTCTCCCTCCGGAAGCGGGAATCACCGGCAACCGGAGAGACTGAAAGACCATTCCAATCAATCTTAGCAGGCACAGAAAGCAGAGACAACTCGGGAGAAGGAGCAACCACACTCACCTCATATAACACCGGTGCTCCGGCGATAGTCTTCCCATTGGATAAAGAAGACTCAAGATAGATTCCACCGGAATCCTTTCCTGCACGCGTGACGCCCTCCGCACATACCTTCGATGAAGATAGAGCGGTCAATACTCCAAAAAGCAGCAACGCAATTGTTCTGAAAGCGAATGTGATTCTCATATAGAAAAAGCTTAAGAGAAGATTATATGTAGAAATACGATAATACTATCCGGCGTTACCAATTCTTCCGACCGCCGTTGCCGCCGGCCTTCTCTTTACCTTGACCGCTACCCTGACCACGCATCACACGATTACGAGTCTGGTTTTCCTTATTCTCGACAGCCTTCAGAATCTGATCGGCAGTCTGAGGATTGATATCCTGCTCCTTGGGGGGTTGCTGCTGATCCTTATTCTGATTCTTGTTTTGATCCTGATTTTGGTCTTGGTTCTGATTTTGGTCTTTATTCTGCTCTTGGTTCTGATCCTTATTCTGATCCTGGTTCTGCTTATCGTCCTTATTATCCTTATCCTGATTCTGTTGTTTTAGCTGCGCGATACGCAAATTGCGACGAGCCGCATCATCGGAGGGATTCAGCCGAAGGGTCTGCTTATAATATTTAATTGCAGAAGCGTAATCCTCTTTATTGAAAGCAACATTCCCGAGATTGAAGTTTGCGAGAGAAGCCACCCTTGAATTCTTCGAACCGAGAGAAGCCACCTTGTTGAGATTATCCAAGCCGGCGGCGAGAATCTCCTGCGTCTGCTTGGTAGTATCGGGCACAAGACCCTGACGAATCTGGGCCATACCAAGATTATATCTTCCTACGGCAGATTCAGGATTAGTCATAAGAGCATCATTATACAACTTAGCCGCCTCTCGATACTTCTTCTCTTCATAAAGGGAGTTACCGCTTTTTATAGCACGTCGTTCTTTTCTCACCGACTCCTGCGCCTGAGCCCCATGGGCAAACACCGGCATGAGAAGAAAGACAGCGACAGCCAGCAAAGGAATCAACCGGCGACAACGAGATATATTTTGCATTACAATCTTCATGATTTCTTATCCTCCTTTTTAAAGAAAGTGAATTTATCAAGCCAGAGAATACGGTGGTCGAGCACAAAGATATCGAAGCAGATAGCGATGAGCGCAATCCATACGAAAATTGGGAAAAGCTCCTCATGCACCGCATATACACTTGCCTCCAAAGTAGTACGCTTAAGAGTATCAAGTTGTTTTTCAAGCTCATTCAAAGCATCCTTATTGGCCGCGTTTACATATATACCCTTCCCGGCAGCCGCCACCTCGGCAGCAAGATCTTCATTGAGAGCAGTCTCCACGGGTGCTCCGGTCTCAGGGTCGATAAGAAAAGATCCTCCCATCGGAATCTTAGAGGGTGTGGATGAGCCAACTCCGATTACATCCAGTTGCACACCATTACGAGTAGCAAGTTTGGCGCTTTCCATCACCGCCTGCTTATCCTCCAACTCCTCAGCATCCGTGATAAGAATGATAGCTTTTCCAATATGCTTATCCTCCGAAAAGGAAGAAAGCGCCATATTGACGGCAGCCGAGATATTCGTGCCCTGGTTGGTTACTTGAGAAGGATCTATGGAATTAAGGAATGTCTTTGCCGAGACATAATCGTTGGTCACAGGAATAAGAGTATAAGCCTCTCCGGCATACATTATAAGACCTACACGATCATTGTCCAGACGATTGATAAGTTTCTCCAGCATCAGCTTGGCCGTGCGCATACGGTCAGTGCCGTTGTCAGAGCCATCCGCCGAGGCAAGCATAGAATTACTGGCATCGACAGCTATCACCACTTCGATACCCTCCTTATCAGTCTTCTCATCCTTCAGACCTCCCCAGGGACGGGCCACAGCAAGGATTATACAGACGAGAGCTATAAGGCGCACCGTAATCTTAATAGCCGGCTTATAGGGAGATACATCCGGCATCAGAGGAAGCAGGGATGTAAGCTTTCCGAATTTGCGCAGATTTCTTTTGCGAGCATAACGCGCCCAGACGTACAGACCCAGATAGGCCGGCACAAGGAGCAAAAGAAAAAGGAGAGAGGGATATGCGAAAGTCATCATATTCTTATAGGATAAGTATCTGACAAAATCAAGGGATACGGCGTACTACAGTATAACGAAGCAACATCATCATACCGAAGCAACAGAGAGCGGCTACAGTCCACGGCATGAAATCCTCCTCGGTACGCGTAAACTTCGTGACATCAAGACGTGATTTCTCAAGAGCATCGATTTCATCGAATACACGGCGTAACATCCCAGAATCCGTAGCACGGAAATATTTTCCACCTGTGGCATCGGCTATAGATTTGAGCTGATCCTCATCAATCTTTGTCTCCATAGTAGTGGTGGAGAATCCATAGGGATCCTGAATAGCGATGGTGCCGTTGGTGCCGATACCGATTGTATAGACACGTATACCCTTCTGCTTGGCGATAGTAGCTGCTGTAGAGGGAGGCACGTCGCCGGCATTGTTGGTACCGTCGGTGAGGAGAATAATGCTTTTCGACTTAGCGTTGCCCTGCGCCACACGGTTGACCGCGCTTGCAAGACCGTCACCGATAGCGGTGCCATCCTGAAGGTCGCCCATCTGTACATTCTGAATAGCGGCGAGAATAGCCGCGCGGTCGTTGGTAAGGGGCATGAGAGAGAGAGATTCTCCCGAGAAAACCACTAAGCCCATATTATCATGATCGCGCTTATTTACAAACTTCATAGCCACATCCTTAGCAGCAGCGAAGCGAGTCGGCGCAAGATCGTTGGCCGACATAGATCCGGAGATATCGAGAGCCAACACGATATCCGTACCTTCCACGGAGGAAGTGCGGAAAGCGTCATGACTCTGCGGACGACAAAGAGCTACGATAAGACAACCGATAGCCGCCAACTCCAATGCGAAGCAGAAATGATGCACATACACCTTCCAGGATACCGGAATCTTTGCGACCGCCGACAGAGTGGACATTCCGACAGAGGGAGAAGCCTTCTTGTATTTGGCAATGTACCATGCTATCAGGGGGAGATATACCAAAAACAGCAAAAGAAGCCAAGGATACTTAAGACTCATTTCGCACCTCCTTTCTTAGCCGCTTTTTTCTTAACGGACTTTGAAGACCGGGATTTACCCTTATAAGATTTGGTAGAGAGCCCCGTGGCTGCGGATTTACTTTTCTTAACGTTGGCAGAAGGACGCATACGCTCCATCTCCGCCTGAAGAAGAGCCTGCTCCTCCTCGGGAGTAGGCCTGGTCTCCTCCACGAATTTCAAAGCATTGTTATAAGCCGCCACATTATCTTCCGGCAACGGACGCACCTTCGCAAACTTCACGAAGTCGGCCATATTCAGGATATTGCGCATATAATCGCGTTTATCCTTCACAGCCGGATTGTCGGCAAGGGTCTCCATAATCTGGCGGGAAGTCATCTCCATAGCATTGATGCCGAAGCGACGATACAGATATACACGGAGGATATCTGTAAGCTCAGTGAAATATTCCTTTTCCCTGCCATTCTCCCAAAGCTTTCTACCATGCAGAGTAGTGAGGCGACCGATGGCCTGAGTATAAGGAGAGGGTAACGGTTTGGGAGGAAGGATAGATCCCTCCTTTTTATATCTGCGCATTGCCCAAAGGAAGGCAATTACAGCGAGAGCTATCACCAACGCTATCCACCACCAATCGATAATCCAATCAGGCACCCAATCCACGACAGAAAATCCGTCAGGATCGAGCACAGGAGCAAACGGGGCAATGGAGTCGTTGGCATTGACGGCCACAGGAATCACTTTAAGAGAAAGGGAGCGGCTGCGGGCAGTGTCGCCTCCACTTACATAAAGGATTTCCGGAAGCTGATAATAACCCGAATCAAATACCTGCACAGGAACCTCATATCGAAGAATCTCCTTATCGCCCTGCACGAGAGAATCCATGAGGCGCGGACGTCTCAGTTCGATACTATCACCCTGAAACGAAACATAACCATCCTCCGGACACTCCTTGAACTGCGGGAAACCACCCGGCGCTCCTGCTTGGCGGGCCACTTCCACTTTCAGAGTGGCAAGACGCCCCATAAGCACGCTGGCGGAATCAAGCTTCGCATCCACCTTCACATAAGCGGCGCGAGCTCCGAAAGCCGCTGCTACTACCGTAAGAAGCAAGAGGAAACGACGTATTGAAAATTTCATTACCTTATCATTTTTTAAGTCTATCTTGTCCCCCTGCGGGAGAAGAGAGCAAGGAGAGCTTTGACGAAATCCTCGTCAGTGGCTACGGA
Organism: Bacteroides sp.; assembly: GCA_014801225.1. GTDB lineage: Bacteria > Bacteroidota > Bacteroidia > Bacteroidales > Muribaculaceae > Lepagella. The sequence goes on along the minus strand of JAAVEO010000018.1, from coordinate 14,361 downwards.
AGCGAGGTCTACACCACACTTTGCCGTAGTGGAGGAAAGGCGTTGCTGACGTTCGTACCAGGCACGTTCATAAGCCTTTCTTACTCGCGAGGAAGAAGTGTCGAGCCAACGTTCGGCTCCCGTCTCCAGATCAGCCACACGCACGAGGCCAACATCCGGAAGGCGGGCATCGCGATGATCATACACTTGAATAGCGGCGAGATCATGTTTTCGATTGGCAATCGACATACTCTTCATATAGTCGTGATTGTCAATAAAATCGGAAATCATAAAAGCCGTGCAACGCTTTTTTATGGCGTTGGTCATGAAACGAAGAGCCACATCCAGATCAGTACCCGAACTTTCCGGCTTGAAATCTATTATCTCGCGTATAATCAGCAGGATATGCCTCCTTCCCTTTTTGGGAGGTATAAACTTCTCGATACGGTCGGAGAAGAATATCACGCCTACCTTATCATTATTTTGAATGGAAGAGAAAGCCAATGTGGCCGCAATCTCCGCCATCACCTCCTTCTTAGGCTGACCGGCAGCCCCGAAATTACGGGAACCGCTGACATCTACGAGAAGCATAACGGTAAGTTCACGCTCCTCCTCATACACCTTTACGAAGGGTTTGTTATGTCGGGCCGTGACGTTCCAGTCGATATCACGTATATCGTCGCCGGGCTGATACTCGCGCACTTCGGAGAACATCACGCCGCGTCCCTTGAAAGCCGTATGGTATTCACCCGCGAATATATTCTGGCTGAGCCCGCGAGTCTTTATCTCTATTTTCCTGACTTTCTTAAGAAGTTCGTTGGAATCCATAGGTCCGATTGATATAAGAATAATTCATCCGGCATGAAAACTTATCATGCCGGATGGTGTAATCAAGCAGAATCAAGGCACCACCACCTTATCCAGGATATTGGAAATAACCTCATCCGCGCCGATATTGTTTGCCTCGGCCTCATAGGTAAGACCGATACGATGACGCATAACGTCATGGCATACGGAACGCACATCCTCCGGAATCACATATCCGCGTCCCTGAAGGAAAGCATAAGCGCGGGAAGCCTTGGCCAAGGAGATAGAGGCACGCGGGGAAGCACCGTAAGCAATGATGCTCTGAAGATCGTTAAGACCGTATTTAGCCGGTTCGCGGGTAGCGAATACGATATCCACGATATAATTTTCGATCTTCTCGTCGATATAGATTTTCTCAACGATTTTCTGCACCTCAGTGATCTCGGAAGTGGAGACAACAGGACGAACCGGTTCGAGTTCACCTTTAATATTCTGGCGGATAATAGCTTTCTCCTCCTCTTTGGTGGGATAACCGATTACGACCTTGAGAAGGAAACGGTCGGTCTGTGCCTCGGGGAGAGGATATGTACCCTCCTGCTCGATAGGATTCTGGGTTGCCATCACGAGGAAGGGGGAATCAAGACGGAAAGTCTCGTCGCCAATAGTCACCTGACGCTCCTGCATAGCCTCGAGAAGCGCACTCTGCACCTTGGCAGGAGCACGGTTGATCTCATCGGCGAGCACGAAGTTGGCGAAAATAGGACCCTTCTTCACCTCGAACGACTCATTCTTAATTGAATAGATAAGCGTACCGATTACGTCGGCGGGGAGAAGATCGGGAGTAAACTGTATGCGGTTGTACTTAGCATCCACGAGCGATGCGAGAGTCTTGATAGCGAGAGTCTTTGCCAGACCGGGGACACCCTCCAGAAGTACGTGGCCATTGCAGAGCAAAGCGATAAGGAGAGAATCCACCAGATGTTTCTGGCCTACGATGCGGCGGTCCATACCGCTGCGGATCAGGCTGAGAAAACTGCTTTTTGAAGCGATTAAGTCATTGAGATCGCGAATGTTTACAGTCTCATTCATAATAATCTATACTGAATTAAATCTATAATTGCTTTTGAGAGGGGACTGAAGAGAGACGCGTCCCGAGTGAAATCTGATGCAAAAGTAGTATTAATTAAGTAATAAGCCTCAAATACTACTGTTAAATAATATTGATTTCAGGTTAAAAAGCGTTCCATCCCTGAGCCTTGACAGGAATCTCTGATCCGTCGCGCCCTACGAGAGCACATCCAAGTTCCGGCTGAGTGACGTAGCCTATCATACGCACACCCTTTATTTTCTCTATTTTGTCCTTATCCGTGAGAGGCACCGTGAAAAGCAATTCATAATCCTCGCCGCCATTCATAGCCGCCGTGACGAGATTCATATTGAATTCCTCCGCCATGCAGGCAGTCTGATAATCGATGGGAATACGATCCTCGAATACACGGCAACCGGTGTCGCTCTGTTTGCATATATGGAGCAACTCGGAAGAGAGGCCGTCGCTTACATCCATCATAGCTGTAGGCTTGATACCCTCAGCGCGGAGAGCCTCCACGATGTCGCGGCGAGCCTCCGGCTTCAGCTGACGTTCGAGTATATATTCCCGTCCGGCGAAATCGGGTTGAAAATCAGGTCCGTGACCGGCTGCCACCGCATTCTCGCGCTCCAGAAGCTGCAGACCCATATAGGCTGCACCGAGGTCGCCGCTCACACAGATGAGATCGGTAGGTTTCGCCCCGTCACGGCAAACCACATCCTCAGCCTTCGCCGTCCCTATACAAGTGACGGAGATTACGAGACCCGAACGGGAAGCGCAAGTGTCGCCTCCTACCATATCCACCCCATAAATCTCGCAAGCAAGACGAATGCCGGCATATATTTCCTCAAGATGCTCCACAGTGAATCGGCTGGAGGCGCCTATACCAACCGTAATTTGCTTCGGAGTGCCGTTCATGGCATAAATATCGCTGAAATTCACGACAGCCGATTTGTAGCCAAGATGCTTAAGGGGTACATATCGAAGATCGAAATGTATACCTTCCAGCAGCATATCTGTAGTGACGAGCACATCCTCACCGCCGAAATTCAGGATAGCGGCATCGTCGCCCACACCCTTTTTCGATTCAGTGTTGCGGAGAGGAAAATCTTTTGTAAGACGGTCGATGAGTCCGAACTCGCCTATTGATGAGATCTCGGTCTCGGAAGCTTTATTTTGGGTCATATCTTATCAGGGTATTATAAAGGACCTTTGAATGTCCTCGGAATGAATAATAAACACCGCAATCTATTTTACGGCAGGGAGACCGCTATAAAAAAGGAATAGCGGTCTCTCGGAAAACGAAGTGAATAGATATATTGTTCAGAAATATCAAAGGCGGCGAAGCATCTCCTCAATAAGAGAGCACATCACAGGCTGAGCCTTCATAGCCGCCTTCTGCACCTCCTCATGAGTGGGGACATCAGTGATATCCTTACCGCCAAGGTCGGTAATGACGGAAACGCCGAAAACCTTCATTCCGCCATGATTGGCCACTATCACCTCAGGCACTGTAGACATACCTACGGCATCTCCACCGATAATACGGAAGTACTCATATTCAGCCGGAGTCTCGAAAGTAGGACCGGGAGTACCTACATACACACCGTGCATGAGACGTATATCCGACTCAGCTGCAACCTTGTCGGCAAGAGCGATGAGGTCATGATTATAGGCCTCTGTCATAGCCGGGAAGCGAGGACCGAGCTCTTCATAATTACGTCCACGAAGGGGATTTTCGGGGAAAAGATTGATATGGTCGGTAATGATCATGACATCGCCCACTCGGAACTCCTTGTTCATACCTCCTGCGGCATTGCTGACGAAAAGAGTCTCCACTCCAAGCTGCTTCATCACACGCACCGGGAGAGTGACCTGCTTCATGTCATACCCTTCATAATAATGGAAACGCCCCTGCATTGCCATTACATATTTACCACCCAGATTTCCGAAGATAAGACGCCCGCTGTGGCCTTCCACAGTAGATACCGGAAAGCCCGGTATATCCTTATAATCTATTTCTGCAGTAATCTCTATATGATTCACGAGGTCGCCGAGACCTGTACCGAGAATGATACCGTACTCGGGAGTCTTGCCCACTTTCTCCTTGATGAAGGCGGCAATTGTGCGAATATTTTCAAGCATTTCCATATTCTTATGTATTGATTTAAGATTAATTCTATATTGAAATTGAGATTTATTTCATATTGAATTCTATCGGATACTATTTTAATCGAAATCACTTTCGTGATCATCATCATCGAAACTAACGTGTCCGTCGGATGGATATCCGGAAGTAAAATCACGATCTTCAAATGAGGAGGTATCGGAAGGATATGACTCTTCGGATGAATCAGAATCTCCGGAAGTATCTGAAACTGTGGAAGAAGAGGTATCTTCTGAAGTAGAGGAGTCATAATCTGCGGGAGAGGGAGACTCATAGATAGCACTGTCCGGCAGATCGGTAGGAAATCCGAGGCTATCACGCACGGCAGTCATAAAATCGCCATCCTCCTGTCCCGGCACCATTCTCACAGACACCGGGATATAGAATGTGAAGGGTTTAAGATGATGAGGGAAATAGGGATTGGCCTGCAAACGCATGGCATCCTTCTCCGTAGTCAGAATGATCCGGTGCTCCCCTTTCATCTTATTGAATCTCCTCTCGATATCCTCGATATCTTTTTTTGAGAATTCATGATGATCGGGATAGTGGCATATCTTCTTTCGGAAAGGGTAAATCTTGAGATGACGCACGAGGGGACGTGGATTAGCTATACCCGTCATTACCATCACAGAGTCTTTTGCGGTAAGACCGGAAAGTGTGACATGATATTTCGCTTCATCTGAGAATACCGGGGAGAGCTGGCCATATTCCATTCGGGAGAAGAAAAGCTTCTGGAACGACATCAACTGCAACTCATTACGTATGAGACGCACATCAAGCGGAGTCATTCCTGAGGGGCATTTGGTCACAACCACAAACTCCGCGCGATATATACCGTTGGATTGCTCGCGCAGACGCCCGAGAGGGAGAAGACGGTCTTCATAAGTGGGGAGCGCATAATCCATAAGCAACACCGAGGCAGTAGGTTTCACCGAACGATGCTGGAAGGCGTCATCGAGCACGATCAATTCAAGCTGAGGATACAGCTTCATAAGACGACGTATACCCTCCGCACGCGATTCACATACAGCCACCTTCACCATAGAGCCGAATTTACTGTAGATCTGCATCGGTTCGTCGCCAATCTCGCGAGGGGTGCTCTTGGGATTTGCAAGCACGAATCCCTTAGTGGCACGTTTGTAGCCTCGGCTAAGGACAGCCATAGTGACATCCGAGGCGAGATTTCTCACTATCATCTCGACATGCGGAGTCTTACCGGTGCCCCCTACGGAAAGATTACCGACACAAAGAACGGGAATATCGAATTTTTCCTGCCGGAAAACTCCTTTATCGTAAAGCATATTCCTTACCCACGCGCCCACACCATACAGCCATGAGGCCGGGGTAAGCATATAGGTAAGCAATTTGTCTTTTGTATTAGAACCTGACATATATCTCTACAACGAATAATAAACGTGGATGTTCGAGGGAGTGAGGGAAAGAGAGAACAGAGAGTAATTAGGGAGAGAATCAGAAGGTGACAGTCATCTCGGGCATTCTGGCCTGAATAGGTTTGCGGGTAAGGATATCGCAAGCCAATTCGAATGTACGTCGGTCGAGCTGACCGGGGAAATTGCTTTGCAGCATAGCCATCACAGCGAGCTGAGCGTCGGAGGGAATGAAATCCCAGATAGAGGGTTCGAGTTTGGGATAGACGGCAACACTATAATTACTGCCGAGTTTTGCTTTTGCAGATACCCAGTCCACAGCATCCTGCAGGGATCCGAGTTTATCCACGAGTTTCAGACGCACGGCAGTCTGCGCATCCCACACACGACCTTCGGCAATACGGCGAACAGTGCTTTCGGGAAGTTTACGCCCTTTGGCCACACGGGCCACAAACCGATCGTATCCTCTTGTGACATTCTGTTGGAGCACAGCGAGCTGGGCGGTATCCATAGGTTGGAATATCGAAGGGAAAGCCGCTGAGGGATTGGTGCTGACCGTCTGGGGATGTACCCCTATAAGCTCGGCTGTACCCTTGAAATCAGGGAACATACCGAAGATACCGATAGAGCCGGTGATAGTAAGAGGATCGGCGAAGATACGGTCGGAGCAACAGGAGATCCAATATCCGCCGGAAGCGGCATAGTCGCCCATGGAGACTGCGAGCGGTTTACCTTTCGACATGAAATAATCGAGGGCCTCCCCTATCTGGTCGCTACCGAAGACGGAACCACCCGGGGAATTGACTCTCAACACCATCCCCTTTACGTTATCATCATCGGCGAGACGGGTAATCTCAGGCACGAGCTTCAAGAAATCGATCCCCTTTCCGGCACCATCGGCAATTTCACCGCAAGCATAGAGCACCGCCACCTGATGCTTTGAATTGTAAGCATTTCCCCAATTTGTCTGGGCAACCAAGTCGGAGGGAGAGACAAAATTCAATTTTTTGGGGTCACGCCCAATGAGGTCGCCGAGAATCTGCGGTATCTCACGGGCATAAACCAGCTTATCCACCAATCCGCACGCAAGCATATCCTTACTCGGCTGGAAAGTGATGTTGCGAACATTGATAAGGCTATCGATTCCCTTGGGAGTGAGACGTTTGCGGGAATCCGAGATACTTTTACGCACGTAGCTCCACATATTACCGTAAAGAGTGTCAAGCTGAGCACGGGCCGGAGCCGACATCTCATTCATAATCACAGGCTCAACAGCACTTTTGAATGTGCCGACTTTCGCTATCTGGAAACGGATACCCAATTTATCGAAAAGGTCTTTCATATATATAGAAGTGCCGGTGATACCCTGCATCTCGATCATACCCGCATTATTCAGGAAGAGGGAATCAGCCACGGAGGCCACGAAATAATCACCCATCGTATAGGAATGACCGTAGGCATATACCTTCTTGCCGCTTTCCTTGAATTTCAGGACAGCGTTACGAAGGGCATCCAGAGTGGCCAAAGCAGCCGAAGCTCCGTTACATTCTATATAAAGAGCCTCGATATCAGGATTCTCGGCCCCTTCTTCAATACCTTTAACAAGAACATTGAGAGATTGTGGACGCGATATATCACCGCGCATAAAATCGGCATAAGATAAATTCATCGGCTGTTGCACCTCCTCTATCACTCCATTAAGGTCAAGGCGGAGAATACTATGGCCCGACACAGAGGGAGTGTCGGAAGAGGCACCGAGTTTGGCCATTATTCCTATACCCACGATTACAGCCATCACGCCGAAAAGAGCCAAAGCTATCCAGGCTCCGACGAATGATGACAACGCATTCATGAAAAACTTCTTGAGCATCCTGATATTCTGTTGTTAGTTTTTCTATTGTTAGTTATCTTTCTTATTGGTTCCCATATCGCGGTCGCCCGCGATATGGGATATTGTTTCTTCTTATATAATATAGGAATCGTAAGAGTAAACGAAGATCATACAATCATCCCGATCCCCTAATCCGGATACGTATTATCCGAGGGAAGCCATGATATTCTTGATCTCCTCGCCGAGAGCCTCCGCCTTCTCCATTGTGGAAGCCTCGCTGTAGATACGTATGATCGGCTCCGTGTTGGATTTGCGGAGATGTACCCAGGAATCAGCAAAGTCGATCTTGACACCGTCGATATCAGTGATCTTCTCATTGGAGAAGCGTTCCTTCATAGCATCGAGAATAGCATCGACATCGATCTCAGGGGTAAGTTCGATCTTAGTTTTGGCGATAGCATATTGAGGATACCCGGCCTTGAGTTCCGATACCTTCTTGCCCGACTTGGCGAGCAGAGTGAGGAAAAGCGCCACACCAACGAGAGCGTCGCGACCATAATGAAGCTCGGGATAGATCACACCGCCATTACCTTCGCCGCCGATCACGGCACCGGTCTCTTTCATCTTGGAGGTGACGTTCACTTCGCCTACAGCGGCGGCGGAATATGTGCAACCATGCTTCTCAGTGACATCACGGAGAGCGCGGGAGCTGGAAAGATTGGAGACAGTGGCACCGGGAGTATGTGCGAGCACATAATCCGCCACGGCTACGAGAGTATATTCTTCCACAAACATCTCACCATTCTCCATCACGATAGCGAGACGGTCAACGTCCGGATCCACCACGAAACCTACATCAGCTTTGCCATCGCTCATGAGGGAAGCGATCTGGGTAAGATTCTCGGGAATAGGTTCGGGAGTATGGGCAAACTTACCGGTGGCCTCGCAATTGAGCTCCACCACCTTCTTCACGCCGAGGGCACGGAGCAGACGGGGGATAACCTCACCACCCACGGAATTGACAGCATCCACAGCCACTGTGAAATCAGCCTTCTCGATAGCCTCGCAATCCACGAGCGGGAGAGCCTTCACCATCTCTATATGACGGTCGGCCCATGTATTATTCTTGAACTCCTGACCTAGAGAGAACACCTCGGCGAAAGAGAAATCCTCGGCATCGGCAATAGCGATCACCTCCTTGCCCTCCTTGTCGGAAAGGAATTCGCCGTCGGCGTTAAGAAGCTTGAGCGCGTTCCACTGTGCGGGATTATGAGAAGCGGTAAGGATGATACCGCCGCAAGCTTTCTCCCCTACCACGGCAAGTTCGGTGGTGGGAGTAGTGGCGAGGCCGATATTGATTACATCGAACCCCATGGCCATAAGAGTGCCTACTACAAGATGCTCCACCATCTTGCCGGAGAGACGTGCGTCGCGACCCACGACGATGCGGCGCGGACGATCGCCGGCATGGCGATTCATGAATTCGGCATAAGCGGCAGTGAACTTTACAACGTCAACACCGCCCAGTCCTTCGCCGGAGCGGCCTCCGATAGTACCACGGATACCGGAAATGGATTTGATGAGTGACATTATTATTCTTTTATATTAAACTTATGATATCATTACAATCTTTCCTACCCTTTAAGAAACACCCGCATCAATATTCAGCCTTGAAATAGCGTATATTCATGAGGTAAGGGATACAATACGACTGCTCCTCGGCAAAACCTGCGTAGGCTTTGATCACGAGATTCACCTCACAGTCGTAGCCAAGATAATCCATAGGAATCTGGACACCGGTGCCATACTGTAAAGTGGACTGCATGGAATTGTTGCCATAGATGAAGCTTGTAGCGGCTGTGACAGCCAGATCATTGGCATTACCTTCCGGCACCGACTGATAGCCATCGTAGAGATTCTTGATATTGGTACGCATGAAGCGGAAATACACCTTGTCGTCCTTCTTGGGACGATTTGTGCGGCTTCCCGGATTGATCACCTGCATATAGACATTCCCTTCCTCATCCATCTTATAGAAGGGTGCGCCGGCACCAACTTCGAAAACGGAATCGGTGGGAATCTCCGTGACTACCCTGCGCTGTGCCAACCACCAATTGACGGCATGCTCCTCATCGCGAAGCAATTCGGAGTAGCTTTCAGTCTTGCTGCAGGAGCAGAGGAGCCCCATCAGCACGGGGAAAGAGAGGAAAATGAAGAGATTCAGATTTTTCATTATTCTGTAGAGGGGAAATAAGGTCAGTCGATGAGTAGTTTCGGGAGATGTTTGGGGAGACTACGCTGAAATTCCGGGAGAATTTCGATAAGTTTTTTTCGGCAATCCTCCAGCGAACCGTGAAATTCGGCTCCGGCCGCCATCCTGTGGCCTCCGCCGCCGAAGCGTTCGCAGATATCGGAGACAGGAAAATCCAGGATACTGCGGGCGGAGATTTTCACACAATCATTATCCTCACGCAGGAAGAAGGAGCATACTACACCCTCTATTTCCAGCGGACGGTTGACGAGACCTTCCGTATCTCCACGTTCGTAATGATACTCCTTGAGTTCGGGAGCCGAAAGAGTAGTCACGGCCGCACGACACTCCGGAAAAATCTCCAGTTTTTCGGCAAGAGCGTGCGCCTCCAGCTTAAGGCTCCAGAAGCTACGGGTCTCCAGCGCCTCCTTCACAATGCGGGTCTTATCGCAACCCTTCTCAAGCAGACGCATCAGCACCTCATATATGTCAGGATTCTTGCAATTCACGGAGAAATTGCGGGTATCCGTGATGAGGCCGGTAAGTATGCAAGTGGCGGCATCCTTGCTGAGGTCGGCATACAGACCGAGGGAAGCGATGAGACGGAACACAAGTTCGCAAGTGGACGACATATCGGGATAAGATATCATCAGGTCAGCACATTTGTCAGGATCCTGATGATGATCGATAAGCACCTTCCGGCAATGAGCCTCCTGAATAAGGGGAGCCATCGAATCCTGACGCGAGGGCTTATTGAAATCACAGCATACGATAAGGTCGGCCTCCTCCACCAGGCGGCGGCAATAAGGTTCATGCTGGGTATATGTCGCAATCTCGTTGAATCCCGGGAGGAAAGCGAGCGAACGCGGGGGACGGTCGGGGGTCACTACATTGGCCTCTTTCCCGAGGGCACGCAGCAGATGAGCGAGGCCAAGTGTGCTTCCGATGGCATCTCCGTCGGGGCGCACATGGCATGTCAGCACAATGCGGCGCGCCTCCCCGAGCATCTCGCCCAGAGCCTTTACTTCGCTATCGTTGAGAAGTTTATCCATACATTCTTTACTTTTCAATCCACAAAGATAGTAATAATTTGAGATATTTTGCTAAATTTGCATACTCAAAGTTGAGAAAAAGGTAAAAACCGATTGAATATCATGCATACAAGAGAAGAGAAACTCGAGAGTTTCGGCAGATTTCTCGATGTGCTCGACACTCTCAGAGAGAAATGCCCCTGGGATGCGAAGCAGACCAACGAGAGTCTGCGTCCCAATACGATAGAGGAAGTATACGAGCTTTGCGACGCGCTTATTTCGGACGACACACCCAATATACGCAAGGAGCTCGGAGATGTGTTGCTCCATGTGGCGTTCTACTCGAAGATAGCTTCCGAGAAGGGAGAATTCGACATAGCCGATGTATGCGATTCCCTCACCGACAAATTGATTTTCCGTCATCCCCATATCTACGGCGAAGTGAAGGCCGACAATGCGGAGCAGGTGCTTCGCAATTGGGAGGAGATCAAGCTGAAAGAGAAAGGGGGCAACAAGACAGTGTTGAGCGGAGTGCCCAAGGCTCTTCCCGCCCTTATCAAGGCTGACCGCATCCAGGAGAAAGCCGCCAATGTGGGGTTCGACTGGGATGAGAAAGAGCAGGTATGGGATAAAGTGAGGGAAGAGATTGAGGAAGTGGAGGCCGAAATCAAGTCGGGAAATAAAGAAGACCTTGAAAAGGAGTTCGGCGACCTGCTGTTCTCCGTAGTGAATGCCGCGCGTCTGTATGGTGTGAATCCGGAGAACGCACTCGAGCGCACCAACCGCAAATTCATCAGCCGCTTCAATCATCTCGAGCAGCGTGCCAAAGAGCTCGGGCGCAATCTGAAGGATATGACCCTCGAAGAGATGGACGCCATCTGGGACGAAGCCAAGAAGCTTGAGAAATAAGCACTCCTCCTCACAAGAACGAATAATACCTTCCTCACAGAAAGAATGATACTCTGCATCACCGAGAAACCGAGTGTAGGACGCGATATCGCCAGAATCTTAGGTGCTACCAAACCCGGAAGCGGTTTTTATGAAGGTAACGGTTATTGCGTCACCTGGACTTTCGGCCACCTCTGTACCCTTAAGGAACCGGCCGACTATACCCCCGCCTGGAAGGCGTGGGCGCTTTCGCGCCTCCCTATGCTTCCGCCGCGATTCGGGATAAAAGTGATACCTCAGCCCTCTATCGAGCGACAGTTTGCCACTATCGAACGCCTTATCGGAGAGTGTGACGAAATCGTGAACTGCGGTGATGCCGGGCAGGAGGGTGAACTCATCCAACGTTGGGTGATGCAGAAGGCCGGATGCAAAAAACCGGTGAAGCGCCTTTGGATCTCCTCCCTTACGGATGAATCCATCATCGAGGGATTCCGCAATCTCAAACCGGAGAAAGATCTTGAGCCCCTCTATATGGCGGGGCTGTGCCGTTCGATCGGAGATTGGATCTTGGGAATGAACGCCACGCGCCTCTACACCATGAAATATGGGGCGCGGGGGCAGGTGCTTTCCGTGGGGCGAGTGCAGACCCCTACCCTCGCGATAATCGTAAACCGCCAGAAGGAAATTGATGAGTTCGTGCCCAAGGATTATTGGGTGCTACGCACTCTCTATCGCGATGTATGGTTTACGGCCGAAGGGAAGAATTTCGACTCGGAGGAGGCCGCGGCCAAGGTGATGGAGGAGATCAAGGATCTGCCGCTCAGCGTGACCGATGTTACGAAGAAGACAGGGAAAGAGGCGCCTCCCAAGCTGTTCGACCTCACCAGTCTGCAAGTGGAATGCAACAAGCGTTTCAACATGTCGGCCGATGAGACTTTGCGTACGATCCAGAGTCTTTACGAGCAGAAACTCACCACCTATCCGCGTGTGGACACCACCTATCTTACGGACGATGTGTATCCCAAGTGCGGGTCGATCCTCAATTCTCTCAAGGAATTTCAACCGTTGCTCGCTCAGATCCGCGGTAAGAAATTGCCGAAGAGCAAGAAGGTGTTCGACAATTCCAAAGTGACCGACCACCATGCCATCATTCCTACCGGGGTGCATCTGCCGGGAGGATTGTCGCAGGCGGAGAAGAACGTGTTCGACACTGTGGCGCGTCGATTCGTAGCCGTATTCTTCCCGGATTGCAAATTCGAGCAAACCACGGTGAAGGCCGTTGTGGGGAAAACTAAATTCAAGGTGGGCGGCAAGGTGATTACCGATCCGGGATGGCGTGTGGTATATGCCAACCAGCAGAAGACTCAGGATGATGACAAGACTGATGATTCTTCACGTGTGCTCCCCCCTTTCACGGTGGGAGAGAGCGGTCCGCATACTCCGGGGTTGCAGAAGAAGACTACGCAACCGCCGAAGTATTTCACTGAGGGTACACTGCTGAAGGCGATGGAGACGGCCGGGAGTATTGTGGACGACGAGGATATGCGTGAGGCGTTGAAAGCTAACGGTATCGGGCGCCCGTCAACCCGTGCTGCGATTATCGAGATTCTCTTCAAGCGGGGATATATCGTGAGGGAGAGGAAATCGTTGCGGGCCACTCAGGCCGGTATCGACCTTATCAATCTTATCAGGGAAGATCTGCTCAAGAGTCCGAAACTTACGGGTATCTGGGAGGGTCGACTTCGCATGATAGAGCGCGGGGAGTATAGCGCGCAGGAGTTTATCGACAAGCAGAAGGAGATGATAATCGAGATTACGAATGCAGTTATGTGCGACAGCAGTAATCGAAGGGTCACAGCACCTCCGGCGGCGCCGGCTGAAGAGAAGCCTAAGAAGCGCAGCCGCAAAAAAGCAGAGGGAGAATAATCCGAATTATCGGAAGAATCGGATTTCCCGGAGGGATCGGAAGGATTGGAGGAATTAAAAACGATTTTAAGACTAAATAGAGATGGGAAACGCACTTATTATATTGGCTGCGGCAGCGCGGGAGACGGAGAGTCTCGTGATGCAATATGTGATTGTGGCGGTGATAATCATTGCCGCATTGGTTTGGATTGGAGTGAAGATATTTTCAAAGAAAAACAAAGGTAAGGGGGGCTGTTGCGGCTGCTCCTTGGCGGAGCATTGCTCCCCGCAGAAGAGGAAGGAGCATGAAGCGCTCCATACAGGAGTGCGACCTGTGGCACCCGCTGACACCGCTCGCCCGCAATGCCACCGCGAATGATTACCTCCGCATGTAGGGTCGCGACCGCTGCCGCCGCAAATGCGACCACCCGTAAAAAATAACTGCGACATCGGTCACGACCCGGAATGAGAATAAATTGTTACTTTTACGTTTTATAAGAAATTTTTCCTTTTTTCACTATGAGTAAGCAACCGATAATCAAATACCCGATAGGGGAACAATCGTTCGAACTTCTGCGAAAGGCAGAAAACCTTTACGTGGACAAAACCAAGTATATCGAGACGATTCTTAATGGTTCGAAGTATTATTTCCTGGGACGGCCGCGTCGCTTCGGCAAGAGTCTTTTCCTCTCCACTCTCAAATGCTTCTTCGAAGGAAAGCGCGAGCTCTTCAAAGGTCTTTATGCCGATACTATGGATTGGGATTGGGAGGAGTATCCGGTACTTCATCTCGACCTGAATATTTCCAAGTATAAAGATGAGAAAGAGCTTGATGATGTGATAGAGCAGCATCTTCTCAATTGGGAAAGAGAATACGATATCACCCCCGACGTCACCACTCATTCCGTTCGTTTCTCACAACTGCTGCGTCTCATTTCCGAAAAGACAGGAAAGACGGTGGTAATACTTGTGGATGAATACGACAAACCCCTCGTCAACAATATAGATAACCCGGAGCTTTTCAATG
>JAAVEO010000017.1 GCA_014801225.1 Bacteroides sp. | reverse complement strand
TTCACCATCACCGACGACAATACCCTCATGGCGTGGGACAACGCCGTGATCCCGACATCAACCGTGACATATCAACCCTGGACACGCGGCAACGCAGTGGCCGGCACATGGGACGGTACAGATGTGGACGCGCAGGTGGCTTTCGCGGAGTTCAGCACGGCCCGGCTCGTGAACGATAACGCGCCGCGCCTCACCATCACCCGCAAGGATGGACATGAGGTGCTCTCCATCCCTCTAATCAATTATCTCCTTCTTCTCAAGAGCGAGAATTATTCCGAGATGCCCGCTCAGGAATTCCTCGACAGGGAGAGCCGCTGGAATATGATCTTCTTCCTTGACAGGAATCATGAATGGCTCAAGACCCGCATCGTGATCAACGGCTGGGTGGTACGTATCAATGACCTCGGTTTCGATTAATTGTATTGACTTATATCACTATCATTCAAAGTTATATAAACACTCATTCAATACCGTCAAAGAGTGACCTCATTCGCAAAACAATGAAAATAAGATCAATATTAACCCTATTGACTACAGTCATCATAGGAAGTCTCGCACTGCTCTCCTGCAGCCATAACGCGGAAGATATTCCCGCAGGCGGGCAGGTGAAGCTCAGGCTGAATCTCTTCGTAAATACGGAAGAGACCAAGGCCTTGCGCGGGGTTCCCTCCGAAAACGCTACCCGTGCCGATTGGTACTACGAGGGTCCGGCCAATCAATGGGAGGGGGTGGAATCCCTACGCGTGATAATCGTGCGTGACAATGAGAATAAGACTATAGAGCATAACACACTGCTGACATTCCCGGAAACGGAACAGATTCAGCAGAAACTCGGAGAATGGACCTTCCCGGTGGAGGGAGGTGAGAAGAAATTTATCTATCTCGTAGCCAACGAGAATTCTCTTTCCGAGGATACTCAGGAAATACTGAGCACACTATATCCCGGAAGAAATTTCACCACGAATCTTCAAAATATACTTGTAAAGACGGCTGGAGAAACACCCTTCATTGACAATAACGGCACTCGCAAGACCTACGTTCCGATGACGGAGTATTTCGAAATCACCGTAAAAGAACGTGATCCGGAATTGGAAGTGACTGAAGACTCCGCAAGCCTTTTCATTACAAGAGCTGTCAGCAAATTCTCCTTTACAGCCAAGGGAACACAAAATGATAAGAAGGGAATCAGGATAAAAACGATAACTGTTTCCAATCTTGCCACGGAAGCGTATCTCTTTCCCAAAGAGACTACTTACACTCCTGGGAAATATAGCGTCTCCGATGAACCTATGGGTGGGCGCGTCATAACAGGATTCGAGACTCCCGAATCGGCGGCGATGTGGAATTACACATTTACACCGGAAGCGTTCGGGGTAGCGGGGAACACTATGCCCGATAATCTTACCTCATCCTACACTCCCCTTACTTATCTTCTTGAATCTGGAGCCGAGAATTTTACTGTGTATGTGACTACTGTGACTGACAATGATGTTGAGTTCACTTATGGTCCCGTAAAGCTTCCCAATCTGCCTAGGATGGCTCGAAACACTCATGTAGTGGTAGCTTTCACGTTTAACGGTGCTAATATGGCATGCGATGTGAGAGTAGTGCCATACACCGGAATTACTCTTAATGTAGAGTACGGATTTGATTTCATCGTAAAACCTCCCAAACCGAGGGAACCTTCAACAAATTGATGGAAGATTTCCCTGCAATCAGAACAAAAACAACAAGGAATCATGGCCGAATAATCCAGGTCGGAATGATTTCCAAATGTCTACATTCATAAACGGAAACATGAAAGCATTACCTAATATCAGACGCTGTCACATTGCAATCTGCACTGTATTGACTGTGCTGCTTTCCTTATTGGGAAGTTGCCGCGACGATCTTCTCTATGACAATTACGAGAAGGACGGCCTCGTAAGAATGAAGATAGCCTTCGAGCCCCTTACAGCCACGAGCCTCAATACCCGTGCTGCCGGCAATGCAATAAAGAATATCGAGAATTTCGCCATAATATTCTTCGACAGGGATGGGAAATTGGTAAAAATCGTGAATCAGGGCGATGAGGAGATGGAGAATCTCGCTATCGACCAAACCGGTAACACCTCGATGCCGTCCGGCACACCTGC
Source organism: Bacteroides sp. (assembly GCA_014801225.1). Taxonomy (GTDB): domain Bacteria; phylum Bacteroidota; class Bacteroidia; order Bacteroidales; family Muribaculaceae; genus Lepagella. Next base: position 155,080 of record JAAVEO010000017.1, on the reverse strand, counting down.
AGGTACGGATCAGGCAGAAGCCATGACTCCGGAGGCTACTTTTACTCTGAAAAATATTCCTGACGGGAAGTATCGTGTATATGCCGTAGCCAATATCGGAAAGGTGACTGAAGAGATGGCCGCTACGGAGGCTGAATTAAAAGACAGGCTCTACAAATGGGACGAGACAAATGTCGCAAAAAACAATCAGATGTTCGGCTATCTCACCCAGTCGGATGACGTCACTACAAACGGAGGATTCGATGCACCCGTAATCACAGTGCAGCAAAACTCAGCAAGCCTATCCGGCTGGATGCGTCGTCTTGCTTCCAAAGTGACGATCGCATTTAATACAAAAGGACTGAAGAATGATGTATGGGTATATATCAATAAGGTGACTATAAAGGATATCCCCATGTATTGTCCGCTCGGCAGATCCAACTCTCCCCATTCCAAGGACTCCCTCATTTCGAATGGAGGTGTGTTCTATTATAATAATCAGGGTCTTGTCACTGAGACTGACGGCTATACACAATCTACAAATCATAATGATTGGCTCGTAATGACTAACTCCGACCGAGAGTCAGTGGGTTCGGATCATTCAGAGACAGCTCCCGCCTTATTCTTTTATGAGAATATGCAGGGAGACTATGAGAACAGTCCCGACAAGCAGAAGTATGACAAGAGGATGAGTGATAATCCCAAAGACCTCGGCATATTGGTAGATCCAGGCCAACCTGATTGGAAGGATAATGTAGAGTATGGCACATGGGTGGAAGTGGAGGCATATTATGACTCCCGCAATCCTGAAAATGTGACTTCCGGCAAGATCATATATCGATTCATGCTCGGAAAGAATACAACATATAATTACAACAGCGAGCGAAATCACCACTTCAAGCTGACGCTCTTCCTGAGTGGCTGGGCAAATCAGGCCGACTGGCATATCGAATATACCGAGGAAGACCCGGGAATCCTCGTTCCTCCAATCTTCTATATGCCTTATCTATACAATCAGAACACCAATTTCCCCTTCAAGCTCAACGGTACTGCCGTAAGCTGCAAGGTGGAGATTATCGAAAACGGTTGGGCTCCATACGACTATAAGGCGCAAAATGTGCCCTCCACTTCCGAATATACCTGGAATAAAGCGGCATACGATCGTTTTGGTCCGGAGGATTATCCCCAACTGGGATTTTTAGCTTTGGCCGTACCTAACGCTACCGGTCAACCGGCTAAAAATATTATAGATCTGGACTTCAATAATCAGCCTGCAGCTTTCAATCAGCTGAAGGATTATTACGAGGCGGAATATACAGACAGCGAAGGCTATAAATATAGTCAGAAGGAACGCTATCTGAGCGTAAAGCCAGGAGAACATCTTAAGGGAGAGAATAATGAGTATAGTGTCTCCTTAGCAGATGCCGGCCAATCCCTTAACTATCAGATACGGTTCTGGACCCGCAACAAGCAGATGATTTCGAATTCCGGTTTTTCCGGCAACAATCCCTACGAGTTCTATCAGCGAAAGGCTGTAGTCAGAATCACCGCCGTATTCCAAGTCAGTCCGACACAGCAAAAGGAAATTGTAAAGGAAGTGCCGGTATATCAGGTGCGTCGTCTCGTGAATCCGAAAGCTATCTGGCGTTCATACTATGACAATGATGACTTCTACGTACATCTCATGCAGCTTGATGCCCCCAACTCAGCGAAGTATAGCCCCGTAGTATCCGAAGGATCGTGGGTAGCAACCATCGAGAGCGGCGACAAGACATTCTGCTATCTTTCGACATCGAAAGGTGGAGCGGAGGAGAGTGTGATTCATGGAGATACCGACTCGGAAATTATGTTTTATGTGAATTTCCGAGGGACTGTAGCGAGCGGTACAACAAAAGGATGCATAATCAATGTATCATATCATGGCAATGAATGTACCCACAAGATCCTCGTAAGACAAGGATACAATACACCTGTTGAAATAATCCCCGGAGGAGCCAAGTGGAGTTCCTTCAATCTCTATGCATGCGAAGAGGGACTTGACGACCAAAGTCTCAGTTCCAGCGTACCTGCATTGGTGACTGTGAATCCCTTGGCAATTGGTTCTCTGTTTAAACGCAGGAACTATTCACATGCAATCTTAACACTTAACAATGACAAGTATGGCCCGCTGGTTCCCCTTAACGGTGGTAAACTCACTTACGGATATCTGAAGAAAGGAGCAGACGAAATCACCAAAGGAGAAGCCACCTGGGATGAAATAAAATATTATCAACCCGGAGTCAGTGCCGGTGATACAATCTATAAATGGGCTCCATTTACGATCAAAAATATCAGGGATGTAAATGAAGGTGACCGCGTATATCGTGTGCCCCACTATGATGACTATCGCGCATTGGATGCCGCGGAATATGCGGTAGGTATCATATATGCGGATGGTGCACTCCGTGTACGTCAAGAGTTTGAAGACGCACAGGGATTCGAGGATCAGACAAACACGCAAATACGTTCCGATTTAGGCGTACGGGCCATGATAGTATATAACAGGAGCACAGGCAATCAGATTTGTTTCCCGCTTGGAAAATATGGAATGGGCAGAAGAACACAGTTCAATACGAATGGTACGGCCAACTATGGGTATCTCCGCTATGCAGATGTCTACGCACCACTTACGCAGGCCTCGAACGCTAATAACATTTATCGCCCTATCCCGTATAATATGCCTGAATGTCCCGGAGCGATCTATTGGATAAATTGCATCAAGATAAACGGACATGAGAGTGGTAGAAACCATTGCTTAGGTTGGGATATGAACTATTTTTCACTTGACTTCAGTGCGTATGTGACAAACAACCGCTATGATGCTTGCCCGGTGAAACTTATCTTGTCCAAGTAATGGATATGGCTTGATAAATTTTTCGATACTATAACACTAAGAGGCGCCCTTCGGGCGTTATGATAAAACCGGTGTTAATGAGTGAATCCTCCGTAGCGGCGTAACTACGCTCTGCGGAGGATTCTTTATATCGGTGCATGAAATGGAGAGTGGAGATTGTAGGATGGGATTTGAGGGGGAAGTTTCGGAATATGGTGAAAATTTATTAATTTTGCGTTAGATTATTCAATCAATCAGAAATATGGCAACTACTCTCGTAAACACAGACTTTAATTTCCCCGGCCAGACTGCCGTATATCATGGCAAGGTACGTGATGTCTACTTTATCGGCGACAACACTATGGCTATGGTGGCTACAGACCGTATCTCGGCATTCGACGTGATTCTTCCGGAAGGTATCCCTTATAAGGGACAGGTGCTCAACCAGATCGCGGCTTACTTCCTCGACGCCTCAGCCGACGTGGTGCCCAACTGGAAGCAGGCAGTACCCGACCCTATGGTGACAGTGGGCGTACAGGCCAAATCCTTCCCCGTAGAGATGATTATCCGCGGCTACCTTACCGGCAGCGCATGGCGCGAATACAAGGCCGGATGTCGCGAGCTCTGCGGCGTGAAACTCCCCGAGGGTATGCGTGAGAACGAAGCCTTCCCCGAGCCTATCATCACTCCTACCACCAAGGCAGTAGAGGGTCATGACGAGAATATCTCCCGCGAGGAGATTATCCGCCAGGGTCTTGTGAGCGAAGCTGACTATAAAGTGATGGAGGATTATACCCGCCGTCTTTTCGCTCTCGGCCAAAAAATGGCCAAGGAGAAGGGGCTTATCCTCGTGGATACCAAATACGAGTTCGGCAAGGTGGGCGACGACGTTATCCTTATCGATGAGATCCACACTCCCGACTCTTCCCGCTATTTCTATGCCGACGGCTATGAGGAGCGTTTCGAGAAGGGTGAGGAGCAGCGTCAGCTCAGCAAAGAGTTCGTACGCCAATGGCTTATCGACCATGGCTTCATGGGTAAAGAGGGCCAGCAGGTGCCCGAGATGACTCCGGAGTTTATCGAGAGCGTATCCGAGCGATATATCGAGCTCTATGAGCATATCACAGGGAAGAAATTCGAGAAGGCCGACGATACAGACCTCGCCGCCCGCATCGAGCGCAATGTCACAGCCTGCCTTGAAAAGAAAGCCTGAAACAAGATTTCAGAATTTCGAATCTGACAGAATATGAAAAGGGCTTCGCCGAACGGCGAAGCCCTTTTCTATGGGTTATAGCGAGCGGATACCCGCGGGGAATCACTCACCACGGAGCTTCTCCTCTTCGGGAGTGAGCTCGGGATCAACACCCCAAGACTGACGGGAGAGACGAACGTAGTTGTTATAGCGCCAACGAGCATTATCCTGAGCAGCCTTGAAGAGCTCTTCAGCCTCTTTGGGATACATCTTCATCACGGATGCGAAGCGTACCTCACCCTTGAGGAAATCGTCGAACTTGCTCCAATCCGGCTCCTTGCTGTCGAGGATGAAGGGGTTCTGACCCTGCTCCTCGAGAGCGGGATTATAACGCCAGAGCTGCCAGTAGCCGCACTCTACAGCGCGAAGCTCCTCCTCCTGGGAATGACCCATACCGGCCTTGAGACCGTGGTTGATACAGGGAGCATAAGCGATGATAAGCGAAGGACCATCGTAAGCCTCGGCCTCGCGGATGGCTTTGAGAGTCTGAGCGTTGTCGGCACCCATAGCCACCTGAGCCACGTAAACATAGCCATAGGTAGTGGCGATAAGACCGAGATCTTTCTTGCGGATACGCTTGCCGGCTGCGGCAAACTTGGCGATGGCACCGATAGGAGTAGCCTTGGAGCTCTGACCACCGGTGTTGGAGTAAACCTCAGTGTCGAGCACGAGAATATTGACATTCTTACCGGAAGCGATCACATGGTCGAGACCGCCGAAGCCGATATCATAGCTTGCGCCGTCACCACCGATGATCCAGTGGCTGCGCTTGGTGAGATAATGACTGAGAGCAAGAATTGTCTTACAGTCCTCACAACCCTTCTCGGCACCCTTGCGGGCCTCGGCTACGAGAGCCTCACCGGCCTTGCGGGATTCAACGGCATCTTCGCGAACCTCAAGCCATTTTGCAGCGGCTGCCTTATATTCGGCGGGAGCCTCCTCGCAAGCGGCAATCTTTTCGCAGAGCTCTACGAGGCGGCTGCGCATCTTCTCGTAAGCGATATTGATACCGAGACCGAACTCGCAGAAGTCCTCGAAGAGGGAATTGGCCCAAGCGGGACCATGTCCGGCAGCGTTTGTGGTATAAGGAGTGGAGGGAACGGAGCCGGAGTAGATAGAGGAACATCCCGTAGCGTTGGCTACCATCTGATGATCGCCGAAGAGCTGAGTGAGGAGCTTCACATAGGGAGTCTCGCCACAACCGGAGCAAGCACCCGAGAACTCAAAGAGGGGCTGGGCGAACTGGCTGTTCTTTGCGTTGAGCTTAATATCCACGAGGTCGGCCTTGGAGCTTACATGCTCTACGCAGTAATCCCAGTTCTTCTGGTTGGCGAGCTGAGATTCCTCATGCTGCATGGAGAGGGCCTTGTTGCCCTTCTTGCCGGGGCAGACATCGACACAGTTGCCGCAACCGAGACAGTCGAGAACGTCGACCTGCTGACGGAAACGCATACCCGTGAAAGTCTTGCCGAGAGCGGGGATAGTCTGATCCTCGCCGAAAGGAGCGGCAGCCATCTCTGCGGCATCGAGCACGAAGGGACGGATACAAGCGTGAGGACAAACGAAGGAGCATTTGTTACACTGTATACAGTTCTCGGGATTCCACTCGGGAACAAAAGCTGCAACACCGCGCTTCTCATAAGCGGCAGTGCCCTGAGGCCATGTGCCGTCGGCATTATCAACGAATGCGCTTACGGGGAGAAGGTCGCCATCCTGAGCATTGATAGGCATCACCACATTGGTGACGAACTCGGGAGCATCGCTCGCTACGGGAGCCTCATCGGGAAGCTCGGCCCAGGCGGGATCTACGTCGAGACGATGGTACTCGTTGCCACGATCAACAGCGGCATAGTTCATATTCACGATGTTCTCGCCCTTCTTGCCGTAGGATTTCACGATGAATTTCTTCATCTGCTCCACAGCGAGCTCAACGGGGATAACCTCAGTGATGCGGAAGAACGCGCTCTGGAGGATGGTGTTGGTACGGTTGCCGAGACCGATCTCCTGAGCGATCTTGGATGCGTTGATATAATAGAGAGTGATGTTATTCTTGGCGAGATACTTCTTGACTCTCACGGGGAGATTCTTGGCGAGCTCCTCACCTTCCCAGATTGTGTTGAGAAGGAATGTACCGTTGGGCTGGAGACCGCGGGTCACATCATACATGTGGAGATAAGCCTGAACGTGGCAAGCCACGAAGTTGGGGGTATTCACCAGATATGTGGAGCGGATGGGCTCGTCACCGAAGCGGAGGTGAGAACAGGTGAAACCGCCGGATTTCTTGGAGTCGTAAGCGAAGTAAGCCTGACAGTATTTGTCGGTGTTGTCGCCGATGATCTTTACAGAGTTCTTGTTGGCACCTACAGTACCGTCGGCACCAAGGCCATAGAACTTAGCCTGGAACATTCCCTTGCCTCCTACAGCGATCTCGGGGAGAACGGGGAGCGAACGGAAAGTCACATCGTCCACGATACCGATTGTGAAATCGTTCTTGGGCTCGGGAAGAGCGAGGTTGTCGTAAACGGAGAGGAGCTGGGCGGGAGTAGTGTCCTTTGAAGCGAGACCATAACGGCCGCCTACAATGACGGGGGCATCGGCATTACCCTTGTAGCACTCCACAACATCGAGGTAGAGGGGATTGCCGTTGGCACCGGGTTCCTTAGTACGGTCGAGCACGGCGATTCTCTTGGCTGTGGCGGGCACGGCGGCGAGGAAATGGCGTGCGGAGAAGGGACGATAGAGGTGGACGCTGACGAGACCTACCTTCTCACCCTTTTCGCGGAGATAGTCTACAGTCTCGCGGAGAGCCTCAGTGACGGAGCCCATGGCGATGATGACGCGCTCAGCCTCGGGATCGCCGTAATAATCGAAGAGGTTGTATGTGCGGCCTGTGATCTTGGAGATCTCCTTCATGTATTCCTCCACGATCTCGGGAACGGCATCGTAATATTTGTTGCTTGCCTCGCGGTGCTGGAAGAATACGTCGCCGTTCTCAGCCATACCGCGTGCTACGGGAGCATCGGGGTTGAGGGCGCGCTTGCGGAAGTCAGCGAGAGCCTCCTGATCGAGGAGCGGAGCGAGGTCTTCGTTGGAGAGGGCCTCGATTTTCTGAATCTCGTGGGATGTGCGGAATCCGTCGAAGAAGTTGACGAAAGGCACACGGCTTTTGATAGTGGCAAGGTGAGCCACACCGGATAGATCCATCACTTCCTGCACGGAGCCTTCGCAAAGCATCGCGAAACCGGTCTGACGTACAGACATCACGTCCTGATGGTCGCCGAAGATGGAGAGCGCATGGGAAGCGAGAGTACGAGCGGAAACATGGAATACACAGGGAAGGAGCTCACCGGCAATCTTATACATGTTGGGAATCATCAGGAGAAGACCCTGAGAAGCGGTATAAGTGGAAGTCAGGGCACCGGCCTGAAGTGAACCGTGAACAGCACCGGCGGCACCGCCCTCACTCTGCATCTCCTGTACGAGAACTGTCTCTCCGAAGATATTCTTACGTCCGGCTGCCGACCAATCATCGACATACTCAGCCATTGTGGACGACGGGGTGATAGGATAGATAGCAGCTACCTCTGTGAACATATAGCTCACGTGGGCTGCAGCCTGGTTGCCGTCGCATGTCAAGAATTGCTTTTCTTTGCTCATGACAATGTGTGTAGTAATAAGTTATTTTTTACTTGTAGAATTCTCAAAATTCATAGGTTGTAGTCCTGCATAAGGGAGACCATATCGGACTGCCTTTGGCAGTTGCCCCGGATTTGAACTGTGGAAAAAGGGGGCGGATTACCGGGCAAAATTACTAAAAATCCGCCACCTGACCAATTCCAAAGGGAATTTTTTCAGACTACGGAGAATTTACGCCGTGTTCCTTTTATCTTTCGGGCGCTTCCCTCCTTGGCCACATAACGTGCTTTCGCGGCGTCTACCGCCACAAGCGCATAGTGGTCGAAAAGGTCGATTTTCCCTATCTCTTCCTTTGTCAGGCCGAGATCTTTGGCAAGGAATCCGAGGATATCCCCTTTGGAGAGTTTCTCTTTCTTTCCGGCAGAAATATAAATCGTTCTCCATCCGGAACGGAGTTCTCCGGCGGAGGCGGGATCCACTGTGATTGCATCGTCGGTATCTACAAAGGGTTTCACTTCCTCGTCGGGACCAAGAAGGAGATAGATATCGCCGCTGGCATCCACGCGGGCCGTACGGCCGTTGCGATGTGTGTATGCTTCGGGCGTAAGGGGCTGATGATAATGGATCACGGAGGCTACCTTCTCTATATCGAGACCGCGTGCGGCAAGATCGGTAGCCACGAGTACGGGGGCCGAACCGTTGTTGAAGCGGGCTACCGCCATCTCGCGCTCACGCTGATCAAGGGCCCCGTGGTAAAGAACGGCGTCGACACCGCGTGAGATAAGGAATTCCGCCACTCGCTCGGCGCTCTCGCGATGATTCACGAAGATTATGGCTCTCTCCGGGTTCGCGTCAGATGATATACGGAGTAAGAGGCCGAGAAGAGTCTCGAGTTTGTCGCGGGAGTCGGAATCCACGCGATGCACTCTCATTCTTGAGCGCGGGGAGGATTTCTCATCCGAAGCGGGGAGGAAATCGAGAGTGAGAGGATTGTTAAGGTTGAGGAAGTCGGGGAGCGTAGCGGACGGTGTGGCGGACGTAAGGATAACGCGACTCACATTTTTCAGACGCTTCACTATTTTCGACATCTCCTCGTCAAATCCGAGTTCGAGACATTTGTCAAACTCGTCGAGAACGAGGATACGCACCGGAAGGAGATCGACATTGCGGCGTACGGCATGGTCGAGAAGACGACCGGGTGTTGCCACAATAATATCGGGAGTGACACTCAAGGAGTTGACTTCATCTTCCACTTTATGACCACCGTAGAGGGCAGTCACTTTGAAGCCCTTCGCGATTTCCCGGAGTATTCCGGCTATCTGCACCACAAGCTCGCGCGAAGGAGCCACCACAACGGCTTGAACACGCCCGGTGGACGGACGCAGATTCTTCATCAAGGGGAGTGCGAATGCAAGGGTCTTACCCGAACCTGTGGGTGACAACAGTATTATATCACGGCTTTCCGAAGATATATCAAGCATTTTACGCTGCATAGGATTGAGCTCCTCAATGCCGAGGCGCTCTTTCACAAGAGGCAGGAATTCTTTTTCTCTCATAACATTTTCTTTAGTGAGGAGCCGCAGGGCATATAGCGGAAGGCTATGATATCAGACTCCAGTCGACAGATTTATCGAAACGGCGATGCAATTCCTTAGCGAGCAAGGGGGGCAATTCTTCCGAGGAATCGAGCACCGCCATGGCTGCTTCGCGTGCCCGGACAAGTATCTGACCGTCACGTGCAAGTGAAGCCACTTTTAGATTAAACGCCAAACCACTCTGTTGGGTTCCCTCCATATCGCCCGGACCGCGTAATTGCATATCGGCTTCTGATATGAGGAAGCCGTCGGTAGTCTCCGTCATTATCGTCAGGCGTTTCTTTGTGTCGCCTCCGATATTCTGCCGGCTCATCAATATACAATAGCTTTTATCAGCTCCGCGCCCTACCCTGCCACGCAACTGATGAAGCTGACTGAGACCGAATCTCTCGGCATTCTCTATGACCATCACAGAGGCGTTGGGAACATTGACTCCTACCTCTATCACGGTAGTGGCCACCAGAATCCGCGCTTCGCCATTTACGAAAAGATCCATCTGATGATCCTTCTCGGCGGGTTTCATCTGCCCGTGAACGTAGCATACCCTGTAATCGGGAAATGTGGACTGCACTCTCTCGTAGCCCTGTTCGAGACTTTTCAAATCGAGTTTCTCATTCTCATGCACGAGGGGATAGACTATATATATCTGGCGTCCTTCGCGGAGCTGGGAATATATAAGGCGGTTGACTTCCATTCGATTCTCATCATACCGCAGATAAGTCTGCACCGGTTTGCGTCCGGGAGGCAACTCGTCGATTACTGAGACATCAAGATCTCCGTAGACCGTCATGGCAAGTGTCCTGGGTATAGGAGTAGCGGTCATAACAAGCACATGGGGTACCACCGTATTCTTGCTCCACATACGGGCACGCTGGGCCACTCCGAAGCGATGCTGTTCGTCAATGACCGCGAGCGCGAGATTCTTGAATTGCACCTTGTCTTCGATAAGAGCGTGGGTGCCTACGGCCATCTGAATCTCCCCGGAAGCTATCCCCTCCAACGCGAGGCGACGTGCCTTGGAACGGGTGCTGCCGGTAAGCAGGGCCACTTTTATGCCCAGCGGGTCGGCCCATGCGGAAATAGTCTCGAAATGCTGAGCGGCGAGAATCTCGGTGGGAGCCATTATGGCAGCCTGACAACCGTTGTCACAGGCCATCAGCATCGACATGAAAGCCACCATCGTCTTTCCACACCCTACCTCGCCTTGAAGAAGGCGATTCATCTGGCGTCCGGAACGCATATCATCGCGTATCTCATGAAGTACCCTTTTCTGTGCACCCGTGAGCTGAAAAGGTAACTGCCGGAAATAGAAATTATTGAAATAATCGCCGATGCGGGGAAACACATATCCGGAAAGGGCCCGGCTACGGCGTTTGGAATATCGGAGGATATGGAGCTCCACATAGAAGAGCTCTTCAAATTTCATACGCTCCGTGGCAAGCTGGAGCTCGCGTGCCGAGGCAGGATGATGCATCGCCTTTACGGCCTCACGCAGAGGCATCAGGCGATAACGGGAGAGGATACCGGGAGGGAGAGTCTCTTCAAGGCGCGAGAAAGCAGGCGAGGCCAAAACCTTGTCGACGGCCTCGCGCAGAAGGCGGGAGGTAATGCCGCGCTTGCGCATGGTCTCCGTGAGGGAATAGATACCACGTAAACCTTGAGGGGGGCGGGAGGGATCGAACACCTCCACTTCAGGATGAACCATCGTGCATACGCTACGATAGAACTTAGGCTGACCGAATATCACGTAGTCCACCCCCGGATGATATAGCTTGGCAATAGTGTCAATACGGGAGAACCATGTGACGGTCATCATCCGTGTGCCGTCGGTAAAGAGGCCGTTGAGTCTTTTCTTGGCACCTTCCCCCTCTGTAGTGAAACTGATGAATCGTCCTTTCACCTGCAACGCCGGCATATTCTCTCCCAATTCAGAGATACGATAGAAGCGGGTACGGTCAACATGACGGAAAGGGAAATACATGACAAGATCATAGAAAGTGAGTATCTCCGCTTCCTTTGCAAGAATCCGGGCACGTGCCTCCCCTATCCCTTTCAGATATTTTATTTCCGTATTCAATGCAGGCGGTATTAAATGCTTTTAAAAATCACTCCGGTCAGTGAGCAATGCTTCGGCAATAAGGAAATCCATCATAGTAGTGACTTTCATATTCACGGGGTCTCCCTTAATGAGAACGATAGGATACCCGGCATCCTGAAGGATGGAGGCATCGTCGGTATGCGAAGGCTTCGTGGGGAGAGAATATCCCTTTTCAAACCATGATAGACGAGCCGTCTGAGGAGTCTGCACGGCCCGGAAATAGGAACGGTCAACAGGTACGGATTCATCTTCTCCGGCTTTTACATCACGTAGAGAATCGGAGACCGGTACCACCGGCACAATGACGGCATTCTTATCCTCGGCCAGACAGAAACCTGAATCTATGATCATCCTCGTCACCATGGGGCGAGCGGCATCGTGGACAGCCACAACGGGGTCGGAGCTCTCTCCGGCAAGTGATCGCACCTTTGCAAGGCCGCATCTTACGGATTCTATACGGGAGGCTCCACCAGTGGTGAGATAGCATCTTATACGATCCTCTTCGGGGAGCGAAGCCATAAGAGTATTCCAGGTGTCCACATAGTCGGGATGCACCACCGCCACTATCTCACAAAAGGGACGAGTCTCGGCAAATGCTCTCAATGACCAATAGAAGAGTGGACGACCGGCGACAACGCGAAATTGCTTAGGAATATCGCCTCCGGCGCGCGTACCGGCACCGGAGGCGAGTATAATAGCGTATTCGGACATAAGCCTTAAGCTATGTTTGAATTTCTACAGGGATTCTATTTCTTCCGAAACTTCGGAATGAATTACATATTCATGCCGCCGTCTACCTGGATCACCTGACCGGAGACATAGCTTGAGAGATCGGAAGCGAGGAAGGTAGCCACATTGGCGATATCCTCTACCTGACCGCCGCGACGGAGGGGAATCTTGGATACCCATTCTTTGCGCACATCCTCGGGGAGAGCTGCAGTCATGGCAGTCTCGATAAAGCCGGGAGCGATAGCGTTGGCGCGGATACCGCGGGAACCGACCTCCTGGGCCACGCTCTTTGCGAGAGCGATGAGGCCTGCCTTGGAAGAAGCGTAGTTGGCCTGACCGGCATTACCATGAACACCCACTACGGAAGCCATATTGATGATGGAACCGGAACGCTGACGCATCATTACGGGGAGACAAGCGTGGATAAAGTTGAATGCCGACTTGAGGTTGACGGCGATCACGGCATCCCACTGCTGCTCGGACATACGCATCATCAGACCGTCCTTGGTGATACCGGCGTTGTTGACGAGGATATCGATACGGCCGAAATCTTTCATCACCTGCTCCACTACCTCGTGAGTCTGCTGAAAATCTGCTGCGTTGGAAGCGTAGCCCTTGCATTTCACACCGAGAGCGGCAATCTCTTCCTCGGTCTGCTTTCCATTCTCGTCGATTACGAGATCTGTGAATGCGATATCTGCGCCTTCAGCGGCAAACTTGAGGGCAATGGCTTTACCGATGCCTCGGGCAGCTCCTGTGATGAGAGCTGTTTTACCTTGTAGTAACTTCATGATTATATGGTAAAATTAATTAGATTATTCCTTTAATTAGCGGGGAGAGAGAAATCAGAATTCCACGATGAAACATCCGCAGGAGTAGCCACCGCCGAATACGGTGAGCGCCACCCGGTCGCCTTTCTTGAAATCGGCGGCATACTGAGAGAGCACGAGAGGAGCCGAGGCGGAGCCGGTGTTGCCCAATTCCTCTATATTATTGAGGAAAGCATCCATCGGGAGGTCAAGCTGATGAGCCACCTGGGCCACAATACGCTTATTTGCCTGATGAGTGATGATATTCTTAAGATCGGAGATTTTCAAACCGGAATTTTCAAGCGAACGATCAAGAGCATGAATCATATATCGGCAAGCGTGGATAAAGACATCGCGTCCGTCGGGCATGACTATTCCATCCTCCTTGGGACGCAGACGCACGCCTCCGGGGCCTTTGCCGATATCTCCGAGACCTTCGGAATACACATCGACCACCTTAACGTCAGTATCAGCTATCTTCTCCTTGGAAAGGAAGAAAGCCACCGCACCGTCGCCCCAGAGATGACCGGATTTGGGATCGGATTCATTGCTGTAATACGTATTCTGCTCGCTGCATATTAGAAGCGCCTTCGAAGCCTTGCCCGAATTGAAGAAAGCTTCCACCACTTCCATACCATTGATAAAAGAGGAACAGGCGGCCGACATATAGAAAGCCTTGGCCCCGCTGATACCGAACTCGCGCTGCGCCACATGGGCGAGAGTAGCCACAGTGTCATATACCGCGTATGAGGCAGCCACGATAAGATCTACATCCTTAACATCGTAGGGAAGGCGCGACACAGCATCCTCCACGGCAGCGAGCCCCATGGTATTGACATTTTCATCCGGAGCCGCCTTGGAACGGGATTCTATACCCGTGCGCTGCACTATCCAGTCGGAAGTAAGGCCATTGACCGACTCGAAATAATCATTGGTTATTCGCATTGCGGGGATATAATGCCCCATGGAGTTGATATACATACGCAGTTAAGTTAGTTTTATTAATGGTTGGGAAGAGTATGGCTCCTCGACGGGAATCATGTGGAACGCTTGATACCGTTGAGCAGAATAGTAGCGATATAGTTGCTCAACATATCCTTATCTATACCCTGGTCGGCAAGATTGTCACGGATATAAGGCACATCCAGTCCGTGAATAGCGTGAGTGATGATAACAGCGGTGCGACTCATATCGTCGATCTCAAATACCCCCTGTTGCACCCCCTCTTCAAGGATATCATAGAGCATGGATATCTCCTTCTTGGAAATAATCTTGCGAGCCCGGTCAACTTTTCTAACGTCGCGGAAGAATCCGGCCCGCAACGATCCGTTGCGGCTTACGATCTCCTTCATGGTCTCGAAGCGACAGTTGACATATTCGTAAAATTTTTCCTCCGGAGATATAGGCTTGGCCACAATAATACGGAGCTTGTTGAGAAGCTGATCCGTTTCGCGCTCGATCACAGCGTTGAATATGTCGCGCTTGCTTTTGAAATACGTGTAGATGGTGCGTCGGCCTTTGTCGGAGGCCGAGGCGATATCATTCATGGTGGTATTCTCCACGCCTTTCCTTGCGAAAAGCTGGCGGGCTACTTCAATGAATTTGTCGCGAGTCTTGCTTACCATTGCACATTATTCTAAATATTGAGCAAAATTAATTAAAAATATTGAATAATCGATAATCACATTAAAAAAATTATCCGAAACGCATCCCCAAGAGTCCAATATAATCCTAATATATCCAATTAACATTTATTAACGCAAGTTTTTTATCAAAATATTTGGTGGGTAACGAAAAAGGCAGTAATTTTGCATCGCAATCCCGAGATAAGGGGTAAGCAAAACAATCACACCGCGGGGTGGAGCAGTGGTAGCTCGTTGGGCTCATAACCCAAAGGTCGTAGGTTCGAGTCCTGCCCCCGCCACTAAGAAGGCCGATTCAGACGAATCGGCCTTTTCTTTTTAATTCGTCAATAACATGATAATCCTTGATATAAGGCTTAAAGAAAATAATATTTTCTTACAACAGCCGGGATTATCTGACATGACCCCAACAATAGATTATGAAAGTAGTGTATGAGGACAATCACATGATTGTCTGCCATAAGGAATGTGGAGAGATCGTTCAGGGCGACAAGACCGGCGATACCCCTATGTCGGAGATGGTGAAGAGCTATCTCAAGGAGAAATACGCGAAACCGGGCAACGTATTCTGTGGCGTTGTGCATCGCATAGACCGTCCGGTGAGCGGCTTGGTGATCTTCGCCCGCACGAGCAAAGCTCTCACCCGCCTCAACGATATGCTTCGTCGCGGAGAGATACATAAGACATATCGTGCGATCGTGGAAGGAAAACTTGAAAAACCGGAGGGTGAGATTGAATCATGGCTCGTATCCGACGGAAGGATGAATAAGACTTTCGTATGCGATGAAAAGACACCGGGTGCGAAATTGTCGAAATTGCGTTACCGAACGATAGAAACGGGCGACCGATATACAATCGTGGAAGTGAATCTGCTCACAGGACGCAAGCATCAGATCCGCTGCCAGCTTGCATCGATCGGACATCCTATAAAGGGAGACTTGAAATATGGAGCACGCCGCAGCAATCCGGGAGGCGGGATATCCCTTCAGGCCTGGAGAATAGAATTCGTTCATCCCGTAAGCAAGGAGCCTGTCACCATTACGGAGGAGGAAGAATTACACTTCTAACACTTCTGACATTCAGTATTGTCATTATGACATATTGACATTATGACATTCCCAATGCAATACATATCAAAAAAAAATAACCCCGGCGCCGAATGGGCACCGGGGTTAATCTTATTTATCGGTTGTGTGTAATCTCGATAATCAGTCAGCGAGCTTGATAGTCACAGCGCGATCGAGGGGAGCACCCTTGGCACCGAAGTCGGTAAGGTTGCTTGCGTCGATACGAGCGTCGAGCTGAGACTCGGAAACACCACACTTGAGGAGGTAATTCTTCACGCCGTCAACACGCTGGTTGCGGAGACGAGTGTTGATTTCCTCAGTACCTGTGTAGTTGTCAGCCCAGCCTGTGAGCACATACTTCTGGTTGGGGTTCTCCTGCATAACCTGAGCCACAGACTTAAGAATAGTCTTCTCACGGTTGCTGAGAGAGCTCTGGTTGATGGGATAGTAGATAGTAGCGAGACCCTCGCAGTTGACAACCTGCTGAGCGGGACGGGCGAGACAAGCGTCGAGCTGCTGCTGGAGGCTCTTGATCTTGTTCTCGGCCTGGTTGAGGCGAGCTACGAGAGCATCACCCTCGGCATCTGTATACTTCCAAGTGGGGCAAACAGCAGTGACAGGGCAGTTCCAGTCGGTCTTGCCGAAATTGATGTTCACACCGATAGATGCGCTCAGATCCTGGTTGTAGTTGGAGAAGTTGATTACCTCATACTGAACGTCGAGGAAGAGATCAACATGCTTGGACACTGTGAAGTTGTTCTGAAGACCGATATTGGCGAACATACGAGTGTCGTGAGCGGCACGCCAGCGGAGTTCGTCCTTACCATCGATCTCCTTGTAGGCGCGACGGAATGTCCAGTAAGCGCCACCGCCACCATGAAGGACAGCATTGTAGACACGACCGGGACGATAGCCACACCACCAGTTGGTAAGGTTGATGAGGATGTCGAACTCAGGACCCACAGCCATGAATTTCTCGGGGTAGAAACCGGGATAATCAGCGAGCTCGGGCTCATTCATCTTACGGAAGAGACCGTTGGCCTCAGTCACGCCCTTAGGCATGATCCAGTTAGCGCCGAAACGGAAACCGAAGTTAGGAGTGACCCACTTGCCGACGAAGAGACCGGCGTTTGCGCTGAAGCGGTCCTTGAGGTCAGCCTTGATGTCATAGTCGCTGAAGAGGATGTTTGTACCTCCACGAACGGTCATGAACCAGTTGTCTTTGTTCTTGTTGAGAAGGACACCCTGCGAGCAATCCTCAACGTAAGTGACTTCCTGAGCGCTTGCGCTATTGGAAGCCGCACCGAGCGCGAGCGCTGCAAATGCGAGTAATACACTTTTCTTCATAGATCAACAATATTTAGTTATTTTTTATTTTTATGCAATTCAACGTTACTTTTAACTTAAAAGGGGCGGAATGAGAGGATTCCCTTCCTTTTTAAGCCGCAAAGTTAACATTTTTTTTGCTATTTAAACGCATTTAAGACAAAAATTGTTTAACGCGCTCTACAATATTTGCCGTTGTGAAACCAAATTTCTCATCCAGCACCTTCGCGGGAGCGGAGGCTCCAAAGCGGGCGAGACCGAATTTACCTGCTTCGGCGGGAAGAATGGCATCGAATACGGACGGGAGGCCTGAAGATACGGCGAATGTCTTCACTCCGGGGATTATGACGGAGTCGCGATAAGCCTTATCCTGATCGAGGAACAGACCAACGGAGGGCACTGAAACAACGTTGGCATCCATGCCCTCGGCGGCAAGAGCTTCGGCGGCGTGGAGAAGGAGGGATACTTCCGAACCGTTGCCCACGAGAGTGACAACCGGAGCATCGGCCTTGCGAACAAGGTAAGCTCCCTTCTCAAGCCCCTTGGCGTCTTCGGCACGTGAGGCTCCGAGAGCGGGAAGATCCTCGAGATTCTGACGGGAGAAGATAAGCACCGAGGGACGATCCCATGTGTTCATGGCAACACGATAAGCCTCTACTGTCTCGGCGGAATCGGCGGGACGAAGCACGAGGGCGGCACGTTTGCCGGAAAGGTTATTCATAAGCTCGAGGAGACGGATCTGTGACTCCTGCTCAATAGGCTCGTGAGTGGGACCGTCCTCTCCTACACGGAAAGCATCGTGAGTGAAGATATATTTCACAGGCTGCTCCATGAGAGCGGAGATTCGGATTGCGGGCTTCATATAGTCGGAGAATACGAAGAATGTGCCACAAGCTCCGATGAGACCGCCGTGAAGAGCGATACCGTTCATGAGACAAGCCATTGTCAGCTCGGCAACACCGGACTGAAGGAACGCGCCGGAGAAATCACCGCGCATAAGAGCCTTTGTCTTCTTGAGGAAGCCGTCGGTCTTATCGGAATTGGCAAGGTCGGCGGAACTTACAATCATATTCTCCACGTGATCCGCGAGATAACCGAGCACTGTAGCGGAAGCCGCACGGGTAGCGAGATTGGCTTTATATTCGATCTTGCTCCAATCGAGAGCGGGAAGCTCTTTATTGATCCAGCTCTGAAGCTTGGCATTAAGTTCCGGATTCTTCTCAGCCCATTCGGCCTCTGCCTTATGGCGCTCGGCCGCAATGCGACAGAGTTCTTCCCGACGGTCGGCATAGAGCTTTTTGACATCGTCGAAGATTACCCAAGGATTCTCGGGATCGCCACCAAGATTCTTCACTGTGAGAGCGATATCAGCTCCGGCTGCCGAGAGAGGCTGACCGTGGGTGGATACGAATCCCTCCATTGATGTGCCGTCGGCCATAACAGCCTTGCGTGCCATCACGGTGTGGCCGATGATAAGGGTAGGACGTTGCGTCTCGGCATGTGCCACTTCAAGCGCACCGGCCATGGCAACAGGATCGCAACCATCGACTTCGAGAACATTCCAGCCCCATGCACGATATTTGGCTGCGGTATCCTCACACGTCACCTCATTGACTTTAGTGGAGAGCTGGACATCATTGGAGTCATAGAACATGATGAGATTGTGCAGACCGAGATTGCCGGCGATACGGCCCGCTCCCTGGGAAACCTCCTCCTGAATGCCGCCGTCGGAGATGAACGCGTAAGTCTTATGCGCCCAGGTCTCGCCGCAGCGGGCTACGATGACACGCTCGGCGATAGCAGCGCCTACCGCCATCACGTGGCCTTGACCGAGAGGTCCGGAAGTATTCTCCACTCCGCGCTCAGGATCGAGCTCGGGATGACCGGGAGTGACACTGCCCCACTGGCGGAACTGCTGAAGCTCATCGAGTGTGTAACGGCCTGTGAGGGCAAGCACGCTGTAGAGCATCGGCGACATGTGGCCCGGGTCAAGGAAGAAACGGTCACGGGCGATCCATTCGGGATTCTCAGGATCATAAACCATGAATTTCGAGAAGAGGACATTAATGAAGTCGGCCGCACCCATGGCACCACCGGGGTGTCCGGATTTAGCTTTTTCCACCATCTCCGCGATAAGGATACGGAGATTGTCGGCCGCACGATTCATAAGATTAGTATTCATCAGTATGATAAGTTATAAAGGTATCGCTTAGAACAATATGTCTCCCCCACCCCGTTTTTTACGGAGCGGGAGAGGTATAGAGGGAATCCGGGATTTCCGGATCATCAGATATCAGACAGCGTCGGGGATTTTCTCCTCCTCCACTTCATCTTCATCGTTGACGGGGATATCGGTGTTGACATTCTTACAACCGACAAGTCCATAGAAAAGAAGGTAGGCCAACATACCCACTACCAACCAATAGGAGGCCATATAGCCCACATTGTCAGCGATAGCGTTCTGGATAAGAGGCATGACACCACCACCTACCACCATCATCATGAAGATGCCGGAAGCCTGGGCCGTATATTTGCCGAGACCTTCAACCGCAAGGTTGAAGATACCGCCCCACATTACCGATGTACAAAGACCGCAAAGCACGAAGAAGAGAGCCTTGGTAGGCACTTCAACCATTGAGAAACCATTGTCGGCTGCATAAGAAGGCATATTGATAGCATTGCTATCGGGCAGACAAATGGCGATTACAATGAGAGCGATTGCAAGAGCCGATACGAAAATAAGCTGTACACGGCTCGATATACTTCCGGAGATAGCGGAGGATATCATTCGGCCCACAAGCATGAGAAGCCAATAGATAGCCGCCACACCACCTGCTACGGCTGCAGAACCAGTGACATCGGTCAGATAGAAGATAAGCACACCGGGAATACCGACCTCGATACCTACATAGAAGAAGATACCGATAACGCCAAGGACTGTATGGCGGAAATTCCAGGGAGAGTGAGACATTTTCTTTTTCACCTCGCCACCCTTGCGGAGATGCGGCTCGGGAATCTTGACTGCGGAAATCACGATAAAGGCGAGTACGAATACACCCATAGCGATGAAGAGAAGCGGAGAGACATTACCCATTGTAGTCTTGTCGGACACCTCACCCACAAGCATACCCACGAAAAGAGGGGTAAGAGTACCGGCAAGGGAGTTGAGCGAACCGCCGGCCTGCACCATCTGGTTGCCTCGGTTGCCGCCTCCGCCAAGCATATTGAGCATGGGGTTGACAACTGTGTTAAGCATACAAACGCAGAAACCGCAGACGAACGCACCGAGAAGATAGATGCAGAAGTTGAGAGTCACAATCTGCTCCCCTACTGTGAATACAGGAGTTTCCGCACCCACGATACCGGAAAGCCATTGGAAAAGCAGACCAACGAGACCCACTCCCATGGCCCAGAGAGCTGTCTTCTTATAACCGATACGGACAAGAAGATTACCTGCCGGTATACCCATGAATAGATAAGCCAGGAAGTTCATCATATTGCCAAGCATTCCTGACCATTCATACTTGGTTTTCCATATTGTGCCGATAGGAGCGGCAAGGTTCGTCACGAACGATATCATGGCGAAGAGGAAGAACATCGCTATGATAGCGATGAGCTTTCCATTTTGCGAACCTTCATTCGCATTAGTCTTTACAGAAGCCATTGTTTTTGTATTGAAATGAAATTAAAAAATCTTTTTTACCTATGTTGTGTGCAGTGAAGCAGGATTTTTCCTGAGAAAAGAGGTAGAGAAGTGATTATCACTCAATAGCCCCTTGAACCAAAAATCGCCGAACCTATTCTTACGAGATTTGAACCTTCCTCCACAGCCAATGGCCAATCGCCGCTCATACCCATCGAGAGAGTGTCGAATCCGCGAAGACCGATAGCGGAAGCTTTCTCCCCTACCTTATTATATATATCGGCTATGGAGCGGAAGTCGGTCGCCACTCTCTCCCGGTCATCGGTATTGGAGGCCATACCCATTATGCCGCAAATATGAGTAGAGGTAAGCGTCTCGAATCCTTTATTGTCGAAATACTCCAATATTTCCTCGGGAAGAAAACCGAATTTAGTCTCCTCCTTGGCCACATGCACCTGCAAAAGCACTTTTGTGACCACTCCTTCCTTACGCGAGGCTTCATCGATAGCTTCGAGAAGGCGAAGAGAATCCACACTTTCAATCATGGCCGGATGAAGCGAAATCAGCTTACGCACTTTGTTGGTCTGAAGATGCCCGATAAAATGCCAGACGATATCGGATGGAAGCACCTTTACTTTCTGCTCGAGTTCCTGCACACGGCTTTCGCCGAATATGCGCTGGCCGGCGTCATACGCTTCGCGCACAGCCTCCGCCGGGTGAAATTTAGAGACAGCACACAGACGCACGCCCTCAGGGAGCGCCTCGTGAATACGTATTATCTCTTCAGCAATCATATCAATCAAGCTTTCTCAAAAGGGAAGACATCCATAAGCATAGTCTCGGCGATAGAAGCCACCTCATAGTCGGCCATAGTGCCTTCCATTCCTTTGCGCAGACGAGCGAGCGCGCCATCGAAATCAGATGCCTGACAGAGAATCTGGGTAGTGGTCTTCTTCTCGGTGCCGGTTTTCTCATCGAGAGTGATGAAATTCACCTTCACCATATAGTAACGGTCGGCCGAATCATCGAAGAATATCTCGGAAATCTTCGTCTTCTTGACAGCCGAAATGGAAAATTCACCCGATATATAGGGTTTCATCTCCTCGTTGATGCGGGTTTCGGCCTCAGTGAAAGTAAGAGCGTCAACGAGATAAGGCTCGTTGACTTTCTTCACCATACCATTCTCCTGCATCTTATCGTATCTTACTTTACATTCAAACCAAAGAGACATAAGAAATTGATAAGCTGAAGTGGTCCTAACGAAATATAAACATCCGGGACCACTTCATCGGTTGATATATCCTGTTTAAAAATTATTTTCTTACGATTACCGATCCGTTGCCTTGATTTGTGGCAAGCACGAGCACCTCGGCAATCTGGACATGAGCCGGGGCCTGGGCGGCATAAAGAGCCACATCGGCGATATCATCGCCGGTGAGGGGATCGATTCCCTTGTAGACATTGTCGGCGCGCTCGGTATCGCCATGGAAACGGACATTGCTGAAGTTGGTCTCCACCAGACCCGGCTTGATATTGGTGACTCTCACCGGAGTGGCGGCAAGATCGATACGCAGACCATCGGTGATAGTCTTGACAGCGGCTTTGGTAGCGCAATATACATTTCCTCCGGCATAAGCGGCATCTCCGGCTACCGAGCCGATATTGATAACCATACCTTCACCACGTTCCACCATTCCGGGGACGATGAAGCGGGTCATGGAGAGGAGACCCTTGATATTGGTATCGATCATAGTGTCCCAATCGGCGAAATCGCCTTCGTATTCCGGTTCGAGACCAAGAGCCAGACCGGCATTATTTATGAGTACATCTATATTCTTCCACTCCTCGGGGAGATCAAGGATAGCTTTATGGAGAGCTTCTCGATCGCGGACATCGGCAAGCATTACAATATGCTCTATCCCTTCCGCGTCAAGCTGGCCGGAAAGAGCTGAAAGACGCTCGGCATTACGACCGTTGGCTATGACACGATAACCGGCCTTACCAAACTTGAGAGCACACGCGCGGCCGATTCCGCTTGTCGCTCCGGATACCAAAACTATTTTCTTCATGATATTTAGCAGATATTGCAGTGGAATAACTTATTATCGGGGAGAGAGTCGCCTAATGAGGAGGGAAAGGGGTGAAGAGGGATGGAATAAGTGTTGCAAAGATAATAAAAAAATGGCATATAGGGATACATCTATAAAAAAAAGGGGAGTTCATTGAAAAAAGAGTGGAAAAACATTGCGGATACATGGAAATTTTTTCTAATTTTGCATAAGGAGCAAGCCTATACTGTTTCTGAAATTGAATCAAGAGATTTGGAACAGCCTTCTCCGGGAAATATTTTCAGAATTTCAGACTATTCAAACGGTGAATATGGACACATCGGATAGTAAAAAACAAAATATCTTCGTAAGGATATGGAGGTTCTATTACGAGGGATTCCGTTCTATGACCGTAGGGAGGACGCTCTGGGCTATCATACTGCTTAAACTGGTGATCTTTTTCGTAGTGATGAAGATGTTGTTTTTCCCCAATATCCTGCAACGCGACTATGCCACCGATGAAGAGCGGGCCGAGCATGTGCGTCATGAACTTACCGACCCGGGACGCTCGACAGACGGCGGTATTGACGGAGGGAACACCACCCTTAGCGGAGAGAGAAACGCTGAATAAACGAAAAACACTAATTATATAAACTAAACTGACTTTTTATGGATGATTTAATGACCGTAGTAGATTGGTCGAGGGCACAGTTCGCCCTGACAGCCATTTACCACTGGCTGTTCGTACCTCTTACTCTGGGATTGTCAGTGATAGTTGCCATAATGGAAAGCATCTATCTTAAGACAAAATCGGAGAAGTGGCTCGCGGCTACAAAGTTCTGGATGACACTCTTCGGCATCAACTTTGCTATCGGAGTGGCTACCGGCATTATCCTTGAATTCGAATTCGGCACCAACTGGAGCAACTATTCCTGGTTTGTGGGCGATATCTTCGGAGCGCCACTGGCTATCGAGGGTCTGTTGGCGTTCTTTATGGAATCCACCTTCGTAGCCGTAATGTTCTTCGGATGGAACAAAGTGAGTCCGCGCTTCCACCTTGCCTCCACATGGCTCACTGCAATCGGCGCAAGCATCTCCGCACTTTGGATTCTCGTGGCCAACGCCTGGATGCAGTATCCCGTAGGTATGGAGTTCGACCCTGCGCAGATGCGCAATGTGATGGATAATTTCTGGGCACTCTTCTCAGGGATGGCCGTGAATAAATTCCTCCACGCCACTCTGAGCGGCTGGGCTCTTTCGGGAGTATTCGTGATAGGCGTAAGCTGCTGGATGCTCTGGAAGAAGCGCAATACGGAGTTTGCAATCCGTTCCATCAAGGTAGGGGCATGGGTAGGTCTTGCCGGACTGTTGCTGACAATGTGGACCGGCGACGGTTCGGCAGTGGAGGTGACTCGCACACAGCCTATGAAACTGGCCGCGATGGAGGGTCTGTACAAGGGTAGCAAATCCCAGTCGATCGTGGCGATGGGTCTGGTGAATCCCGACAAGACTTGGGATAACACCGAGGATGAATACCTCTTCGAAGTAAGTGTGCCTTACGGCCTTTCGATTCTCGCAAAACATGATCCCAACGCATTTGTACCCGGCATCAGCGATATTATCGAGGGTTTCGATATCAACGAGGCCGGCGACACTATCAACACAGTAAGTTATGCCGAGCGTATCGCAAGAGGAAAAGCGGCTCACGAGGCTTTGCGTGATTTCGACAAGGCGCGTGCCGCCGGCGACAAAGCACTTGAAAATGACGCCCGTGCTCGTCTAAAAGCTGATTATCCCTATTTCGGCTACGGATATTTCGAGAGTGTGGATGAGGCTATTCCCCCTGTGGCAATGACTTTCTACAGCTTCCGTATAATGGTGATTCTCGGTTCTTATTTCCTTGCCTTCTATATCCTTGTGCTGCTGGCCGTATATTGGGATAAGCTTCCTATCGAGCGCACCCGCTGGCTCCAGCTTCTGGCAATCGTCTCCGTCCCCTTCATGTGGGTATGTTCCGAGGCGGGATGGGTTGTAGCCGAGGTGGGCCGCCAGCCCTGGACTGTGCAGGATCTGCTTCCCACCCGCGCTGCCATATCCTCCATACCCTCCTCATCCGTAATCACTACTTTCTGGCTCTTCGCCGCTATCTTCACTTTGCTTCTAATAGCTGAGGTGAGCATCATGATGCGTCAGATCAGCAAGAGATCGTCCACTAATTTAGAAACCGCTAATCTTTGAAAGCCATGATGACATTAGAATATCTTCAGAATTATTGGTGGCTCCTGATATCTGTGCTCGGCGGCATTCTCGTGTTCCTGCTTTTCGTACAGGGCGGCCAGTCTATGCTTCTCTTCACCGGCTCGGCAGATCGCCGCAACCTTATAGCCAACAGTATGGGACGCAAATGGGAACTCACATTCACTACTCTCGTAGTGTTCGGCGGAGCTTTCTTCGCATCCTTCCCTCTGTTCTATTCCACGAGCTTCGGCGGAGCTTATTGGCTCTGGATACTCATTCTCTTCAGCTTCGTGGTGCAAGCCGTAAGCTATGAATACCGCAGAAAGAAAGGTAACCTCTACGGCACACGCTTCTATGATCTGCTCCTCTTCATCAACGGTGTGGTAGGTTGTGTTTTACTCGGTGTAGCCGTTTCGATGTTCTTCTTCGGAGCTGAATTCACCGTGGCACGCGGCAATCTTCTTGACGCGCAGGCGCCCGTCATCTCCACATGGGCTCCCACTCATGGATTCGAGGCAATCTTCAACTGGAAGAATCTCGTGCTCGGCGTGGCTGTGCTTTTCCTCGCCCGTACACTCGCCTGCCTCTACATGATGAACAATATCAAAGAGGATGTAAGCTTCTTCCGTACGCTTAAGAACGGTGTGTTGGTAAACGGAGTGATTTTCCTTATCTTCTTCCTTTGGTTTCTCACCATGGTGCTTCTCGCACCGGGTCTGACCGTGACTACCGGAGAATATGGATATACCGCATCAGTCGAGACCACCGAATATTTCTACTTCTTCAATTATCTTCACCTTTGGTGGGCTCTCGTAGCCCTGCTTCTCGGTGTGGTGATGGTGCTTTATGCTCTTATCCGCAGCATCGTTGCGAATCATTATACCAAGGGAATATGGTGGGGAGGTTTCGGTGTGTTCCTCGTGGTGTGCAGCCTCTTCTGGGTAGCCGGATACGGCGGGGGAGCCTACTATCCTTCGCTCCTTGATCCGATGAGTTCGCTCACTCTGCGTAACAGCAGCAGCTCCGAGTTCACTCTGACCGCCATGAGCTACGTATCCATTATCATTCCCTTCGTATTGGGATATATATGGTATGCGTGGGCTTCGATGGACCGTCGCAAGCTTACTCCCGATGAACTCAAGGAGGATGGACATAAATATTGATTTCATTTTGGACGGACTATAAAAATCTTCCCGAGAGGTAAGATTTGGCCCTATCCGGTCAATATAACTTAAAGGGGACGGGCGGCTCACGCACCCCGTCCCCTACCAATTTTTCAAAAAACAGTCTTTTTTCAATAGCAGACTATGACCGAAAAAAAAGATAACAGGAATCTTTATCTAAAGCTATTCACTTCATTTTTCAAGATCGGCGCCTTCACATTCGGCGGAGGATGGGCTATGATTTCCATTATAGAAAGGGAGATCGTGGACAAGAATCATTGGATAGAACGAGATGACTTTCTCGATCTGTTGGCGGTGGCCCAGTCGCTGCCGGGTATCCTGGCGGTGAATATCGCGACTGCCGTAGGGGATAAACTGCACGGGCTCAAGGGGAGCGCCTTGGCCGCCTTGGGCACAATCCTCCCCTCTTTTCTCCTT
The DNA here is from genome assembly GCA_014801225.1 of Bacteroides sp. Lineage (GTDB taxonomy): Bacteria > Bacteroidota > Bacteroidia > Bacteroidales > Muribaculaceae > Lepagella. The sequence continues at coordinate 128,544 of JAAVEO010000017.1, read as the reverse complement.
ATCCTCCTCATCGCAATTTTCCTCACTCCTGACATGATAAAGAACAATCATACAATCTCAGCGATTTTCATGGGTATTCGTCCGGCAGTGGTGGCTCTTATCATCGCTCCTGTGATTACATCCGCGAAGGCTGCCAAATTGCAATGGAAGACTGTTTGGATTCCCGTAGTGACAGCCCTGATGATATCTTTGGATATGGGTACCGTCTCCTCCCCTATCCTCTATATTGTATTGGGGGCGCTGGGAGGGTTCGCCGTATGGAAAATATCTGAAAAAGGACTCAAGAAGAGATGAACAATATATATGTGCAGCTGATCTGGGCTTATATCAAGATCGGTATATTCGGATTCGGCGGCGGCTACGCTATGCTGTCGCTGGTAGAGAAATCAGTGGTAGGACCGGGATGGATATCCGAGACAATGTTCACGGATATCGTGGCTATCTCACAGATGACCCCGGGCCCTATCGGTATCAATTCAGCCACATATATCGGGTATGTGGCTCCCGGAAGTGTCGATCCGGCTTTCCAAGGTGTAGGCTGGGGGATATTGGGAAGTATGCTCGCTACATTGGCTGTGGTGCTCCCGAGTTTCTTCCTTGTGCTTTACAGCAGCCATTTCATACGCCGGCATCAGGAGAGCGGTGCGATCAAAGCCATTTTCAGCGGATTGCGTCCCGTTGTGGTAGGACTTATCGCGTCGGCAGCTATTCTTCTTATGAATTCCGCCAATTTCAATCCCAATGGAGTGACGTGGCAACTTGTCACCAACATCATTATATGTGTGGCGGCGTTCTGTCTGGTATTTTTCCCAATCCCGTGGAAGGGAAAGAAGATTAAGCTTCATCCTATACTGGTAATAATCCTGGCAGGTCTGGCGGGATATATCATATATTGATTTTTTCACATTAAGAAGGGTCCTTCAGGAATCCTCTAAAATCTGATACGAAATGAATGACATAAAAGAGGGCGACGGAGGTTTTGCACGCCGTGGCGACGGAGGTAAATATAAGGAAGCTCTTGACTTCCTCTACAGTCAACTCCCGATGTTTTCCCGTGTGGGGGGTGCGGCTTACAAACCGGGGCTTCAGACAAGTGAGCAGCTTGATGAATGGTTTGGCCATCCTCACCGTAAATTCAAAAGCATCCATGTGGGAGGCACCAACGGCAAAGGTAGCTGTTCGCATACTTTGGCTGCAATGTTGCAGGCCGAGGGGTATAAGACAGGTCTTTACACGTCTCCTCACCTTGTCGATTTCCGTGAGCGTATACGTGTCAACGGGGAGATGATACCGCGTGAAGCGGTGATTGACTTCGTGGAGCGTTGGAAGGGTTGTGATTATGACGGTCATCCCTCGTTCTTCGAGCTTACCATGATGATGGCATTCGATTGGTTTGCCCGTGCAGGTGTGGATTATGCTATAATTGAAGTTGGCATGGGGGGACGTCTCGACTCCACCAACATCATCACACCGGAGGCTTGTATTATCACCAATATTTCGCCAGACCATATGCAATTCTTGGGAGATACGCTTGAGAAGATTGCGGGAGAGAAAGCGGGTATCTTCAAGAAGGATATTCCGGCGGTAGTAGGTGAAGCGGAAGGGAGTGTGAAGGAGGTATTCCAATCTGTTGCCGAGAAGAGGGGTACGCCGATCAGTTTCGCCGAGGAGAAGCCGGAGCTGACTTTGGCTTCGCGTGTGGCCACGGGAGGTTGGGATTGCGACAGCCGTCTTGCCGGGAGATTCCATGCTGCTTTGTCAGGCGATTATCAACTAAAGAATATCAATACTGTACTCTGCGCTGTGGCTATGCTCAGGGAAATTGGGATAGAGATAAGCGACGAGAGTGTGAGAAAGGGTTTTGCGGAGGTGGAGACTCTTACCGGTCTTCGTGGACGCTGGACTCGTCTGAGCGATACTCCGCTTTGCATTTGCGACACCGGGCATAATGAAGCCGGCATACGCAGCAATATGCGTCAGCTTGGCGAGTTGATGGAGTCTCGCCCGCAAGGACGATTGAAGATGGTGATGGGCTTCGTAGCCGATAAGGATATCGAGCACATTCTTCAACTGCTTCCCAAGGATGCCGACTATTACTTCTGCAATGCAATGATTCCTCGTGCGTTGGGAGCTGAAGAATTAGGGATGCGTGCGGAAGCAGTTGATCTTCGCGGCAAAGTTATCCCCGATGTAAGGGAAGCCTATGAGGCGGCACGAGCCGATGCGAGCGCCGACGATGTCATATATGTAGGTGGTTCCACATTCGTAGTAGCCGACCTTCTGGCTACGTTATAAAAAGTATAAATTATGGCAAAAAAGAAAAATAAGATAGAGGTTAGCGATGATCTTCTGAACGCTTTCCAGGGTAAAAATTCCGATAACGGTCTGTCGGATATAAATACTCCGGAGAAAATAGTCTCCATGATGATGGCCGAACTCCCGGAGGAAGAAAAGGGATTATTCTTATTGATGTCGACTCTTGCTTCAAACGGGGTGACACCTGAGGAATATGGTCAGTTTTACGATATTTTCCAAGCAAGCGCTATGCTGACCGAGGGAATGGCGTCAGACTTTGATGACGATGATACATCCTTTCCATTTTCAGGGAATGTTTTCGACAAATGCAGATGTGAGATAAAGGAATACACTCCACTGAAAGATGCTGAAAACTCTACACTTGTGCTGAAAATTCAGATGAAGGATGTGACGAAGCCTCCAATGTGGAGAGAAGTAGAGATTCCGGCTAATTTTAATTTCATGAGACTTCATGAGGTGATTCAGGAAGTGACCGGGCTTGAAGACACCCACCTCTGGCAATTTAATGTAAAAGCATACGATGAGTCCCTGCAGATTGGTGTGGAAATGGATCAACAGAATCCTTTCAGTCCCGGATTGGATTATATTACCCATGATGCAGCGGAGACACCCGTCACACAGTTCTTGCAGCAGAAAGGCGACAAGCTGGAATATGTATATGATTTCGGTGACGACTGGATCTTCGTAGTAGAGGTAAAGGATGTGATAGACAAGAAAACAGAGTATCCTGTCTGTCGTAAATACAAAAGTGATCTCAATGCCATTGAGGATTTCGGAGGCATATGGGCCTATAAGGAAGCACGTCAGGATTTGGAAGAGTGGGGCAAATTCTCGAAAAAAGAGAAAAAACAACGCTTCGAAAGGTATGGATTCGATTCCGAAAATGAATACCTTGATTTTCTGACCGAACATCTAATCAACCTTGAGGACCTCAACGAGGGCCTTATGTTGATATAACCACCGGCTACTTTTGCGCACTGGCTTATAGTTTAATCCCCATCTCGATAGTAAATCATTATCGAGCCGGGGATAACTTTAACACGTTCCTCAATGCCATAATAATGGTAAGGAACGCGTCAATTTCGGAGATAGTATATAGCGATATGGGATATATCCGTTGTTTTTGAAGATGCTACTCGCGGCGGACAAGCCAGCTGTCGATAGTGCGGCGGGCGGTGGAGAAGTTGATGCCGATAGCTATGATCTCGCGGGAGTCTATGGCCCAGGGGAGGGCGTAATCCTTGCGTTCGATCTGAGTCAGGGCTTCCTCAGCGCTGCGGTCGTATTTAAGCTCCATTATGTAGACGTAGCGGTCGGTGCGGACGAGGATGTCTATGCGGCCTTGGGAGGTGCGGTATTCCACGTTGACAGAGAGACCCAAGAGGCGGAAGAGGATGAACATCGCGTTCTGAACATTGCGTTCCTCGTCCATCTTCATCTCATAGCTCGTGTCGGAGAAGAGGGATTGCAGACGGCGCATGAAGTCGTCTACGCGTCCTTGCTGCAATTCCTTTCTGAAATCCCTGATAAGGAGGTGGGGATTATATTTGTGGAGTTGGACGTAGGAGGGAAGGATATACTCCAGAAAACCCTGCCGCACTTCATCGTTGGGCATTCCGAGCCCATAGATCTCATCCTCGGCGTCATAGCTCTTTATGGTGAGATACCCTGTCTGGTATAACAATGCTACGGGATCCATGTTGTCGATGTCAAGTCCGGCAAGCTGAGTCTGTGTACATTCCGCCGTCATCAGGGTCTCAAGGTCTACATTGGTACGTTTGAGCTGCTCCACCAACAATTCCGGCGTGCCCGATTCTATCCAGTAGTTGGAATATTCATTCGCAGCGAATACATTGAGCAGTGAGAAAGGATTATACATATCAGGAGAAACCTTGCAGAAATGATAGCCGTCATAACGGCGTTTCAATTCCTTGACGGTACCCGCTTCCGTGGCATCGTTAGCAAGCGCCAATTCCTTTATCCCGACCTTGAAATTCTCAAGTAATTCCTCCTCCGAGATTCCGCATATACCTGCAAACATATTCTGCATGGATATATCTCTGATATTGTTGAGACCGGAGAATACGCTGAGCTTGCCGAAACGGCTTACACCGGTGAGGAATACAAGACGTATATAAGGAGCTGAACTCTTGAAATTGGAATACATCTCAGCGAGTTCATCACGCAAATCCTCAAACAGGGCATGGTCATGAAGATTGTTGACAAGCGGTTTGTCATACTCATCCACAAGAATTACAACTCCCTTTCCCGTCTTGAGCGATACCTCTCGTATCAGTTTGGCGAAGCGACCGGAGAAATCGGACTGCGCCTTTTCTATGCCATACTTCTCCTCATAAAAGGATAGAAATTCATCAAGAAAGAGATCCAATTTCTTTTCTTCCCTATATTTCCTGTTGTTGAAGTCGAGATAAAAAACGGGGTACTCCTCCCAATCCCAATCCATGGTATCGGCATAAAGACCATTGAACAGCTTGCGCTTTCCCTCGAAGAAGCATCTGAGGGTATCAAGGAAAAGACTCTTTCCGAAGCGACGCGGACGACCGAGAAAATAGTATTGCGAACCATTCAGAATGGTCTCGATATACTTTGTCTTATCCACATAGAGATAATCGTTCTTACGGATTATCTCGAATGACTGCTGACCTATCGGGTATTTTATTAGCGGTTGCTTGCTCATAGGGAAAGGTATTTTTTATAGAACGTAAAAGTAACAATTTATTCTCATGCTGAGTCACGACTTTTGCCGGAGGTTTTTAAATATAGGCGGAGGCGGCATTGGTCGCGACAGGTCGCGACCCTACATGCGGCAGAGGGATTACTCGCGGCGGACAAGCCAGCTGTCGATAGTGCGGCGGGAAGTCGAGTAGTTGATGCCGATGGCTATGGTCTCGCGGGAGTCTATGGCCCAAGGGAGGGCATATTCCTTACGCTCGATCTGAGCGAGAGCCTCTTCGGCGGAGCGGTCGTATTTCAACTCCATTATGTAGACGTAGCGGTCGGTGCGCACGAGAATATCTATCCGTCCCTCGGAGGTACGGTATTCCACATCGACTGAAAGTCCCAAGAGACGGAAAAAGATAAACATAGCGTTCTGAACATTGCGCTCCTCGTCCATCTTCATCTCATAGCTCGTGTCGGAGAAGAGGGATTGCAGATGACGCATGAAGTCGTCAACACGCCCTTGTTGCAATTCCTTTCTGAAATCCCTGATAAGAAGACGGGGATTATAATCGTGGAGCGACGCATAGTATGGGAGTATATACTCCAGAAAGCCTTGGCGCACTTCATCGTTGGGCAGACCGAGCTCATATATCTCGTCTTCGGGGTCGAAACTCTTTATGGTAAGATACCCTGTCTGGTACAACAGAGACACTGGATCCATATTGTCAATGTCGAGTCCGGAAAGCTGTGTCTGTGTACATTCGGCTTTCATCAGCCTCTCAAGGTCAACATCCGTACGCTTGAGTTGCGATACCAACAGATCCGGTGTGCCCGATTCTATCCAGTAGTTAGCAATCCGCTTTTTTCCAAACACACTGACCAGAGAGAAGGGATTGTAAATATCAGGCGATACTTCTGTGAAATGATAGCCGTCATACAGACGTTTCAATCTCGTAACGGTCTCTTCCTCAGACTTACCGGAAATCTCACTCAGCACTTTAATGCCATCCTGAAAATTCTCTAACAGCTCATTTTCCGTGATGCCACATACATCGGCGAACTCATAATCGAAAGATATATCCGAGATATTGTTGATGCCGGAGAAGACACTGAGCTTGCCGAAACGGCTCACGCCGGTAAGGAAGACGAGTCGTATATAATCGGCACCGCTCTTGAAATTGGAGTAAAGTGCCGCCAACGTATTCCGGAATTCATTGAAAAGCTCCGGGTTATCTATATTGTTGACGAGGGGTTTGTCGTATTCATCCACAAGTATTACCACCGTCTTTCCCGTCTTTTCGGAAATGAGACGTATCAGTTGTGAGAAGCGAACGGAATGAGTGGTGACGTCGGGGGTGATATCGTATTCTCTTTCCCAATTGAGAAGATGCTGCTCGATAACATCATCAAGCTCTTTCTCATCTTTATACTTGGAAATATTCAGGTCGAGATGAAGCACCGGGTACTCCTCCCAATCCCAATCCATGGTATCGGCATAAAGACCCTTGAAGAGCTCGCGCTTTCCCTCGAAGAAGCATTTGAGAGTGGAGAGGAAAAGGCTCTTCCCGAAGCGGCGCGGACGACCGAGGAAGTAATACCGAGAGCCATTTATAATGGTCTCGATATACTTTGTCTTATCCACATAGAGATAATCGTTCTTGCGAATTACCTCGAACGATTGTTCCCCTATCGGGTACTTGATTATCGGCTGCTTGCTCATAGGGAAAGGTATTTTCTTATAAAACGTAAAAGTAACAATTTATTCTCATGCTGAGTCGCGACCGATATCGTAGTTATTATTCACGGGCGATCGCATTCGCGGCGGCAGTGGTCGCGACAGATCACGACCCTACATTGGTACACCTTGAAGCAGATATGAGGGTATCATAGATCCGGAGGGAGGTCTGAGGGGGAAAGGCGGCGCTTGGTTTTAGCCCCGAGGTCGCGGAGTCGTTCGGCCTTGGCAAGGAGACTTTGGTTTGTGCCGGAGAGATTATGGCGCACTTCCGCACATGCTCTCTGCGTGCGTTCGAGAGAGGATTCGAGAGAGGAGAATGCGGTCATAAAACTCACAATCTTATCGTAGAGCGCACCCCCCTGACGGGCTATCTCCATCGCGTTGCGGTTCTGATTCTCCTCTCGCCACAGTTGCGACACAATCTGCAATACCGAGAAGAGATGCGTAGGAGAAGTGATGACTACATTTCTCTCATAAGCGTATTTCCAAAGCATGGGATCGAGAGCCTGCGCAAGCATAAAGGCTCCTTCATTGGGGATAAACATCAAGACATGCTCAGCTGCTGAATTAATCACATCCTGATATCGCTTCTCGGCCAACTCATTGATATGCTTCTTCACCGACAAGAGATGGCGTCGCCCGGCCGCCTCCTCAGCCTGCTTGTTGCGAGCCTGATGATACTCGGCAAAAGCAGTGAGGGATACTTTTGAGTCCACCACTATCCTATGACCGTCGGGGAGCAAAACCACCACATCGGGGCGCAGACCGCGTCCGGTCTCAGCATCGCGCAAAGCGCTCCCACCCTCATCAGCCGCCACCTGTGTAAAGAAATTCACACCATTCTTCATTCCGGCATTCTCGAGGAGAGTCACAAGAATCATCTCCCCCCAATCTCCCTGAACTTTCGAATTACCCTTCAATGCCTCTGTAAGGTTGCGAGCTTCCTCTCCGATCGAGAGGTTGAGCTGCATAAGGCGCTCTATCTGGTCGGCCAAGGAGCGACGTGAGGCGTTCTCATTGACATACGAATCGTTAACGGCACGTCGGAACTCCCCGAGCTGATCGCGCAGAGGAGTAAGCAATGCAGTCATATCATGTACATTTGCAGAGCGGAGAGTCTGCGATGACTCCTGCATAGCTTCCCTTGCCGCAGACCGAAACTCGGAAGAAGCGGCGCGACGCTCCTCAGCAGCCATCCGCCTTTCCTCAATGGCAGCTCTACGCTCTTCGGCAGCATTCTGCTCGATACGGGNGGTCAGTTCGGCTATGTGTCGCATAGCCTCGTCAAGCTGTCGGCGAGTAGATTCCAACTCAAGATTGCCGGAATCTTTTGACATACGCATGGCCAATACCACACAAAGAGCTATGGCAAGAAGCGCCACTGCCGCGAGCACTATTACCACAATCGAGGTCATTCCGTGATTAGTTTTCTGAAGTAATCATTGATCCAGACAGTGGAATCGGCAAGCACCAGCATAGCGGGAAGCTTCAGACGCTCCACCATCTTCTCCGAAGCTTCACTACCCATNGCCATACAGGCTGTGGCGTATGCATCGGCTTCCATACATGTAGGCGCCACAATTGTGGCGGAGATGACATCAGTCTGCACAGGNCGTCCTGTAAGGGGAGAAATGGTGTGTCCATAGTGCCCCTTTCCTACTTTATGGATATTACGGTAGTTGCCGGAAGTGGCCAAGCCCTTTCCNCTTATNCGGATTATACACTCACTTTCATGAATAGGATAGTCNGGGGAAAATACGGGGCGATCAATAGAGACCTTCCAATCCCCGCCACGCGGCGACTCTCCGGCAGATNCGATCTCACCTCCTATTTCCACGAGATAATCCTTCACTCCGTTGCGTGCAAGCATTTCTCCCACTGCATCGCAACCGTAACCTTTGGCCACGGCGGAGAGATTGAATTGGATACGGGGATCATCCTTCACCAGACAACCGTTGGAAATACGGGTCTTGGAGATACCTACGAATCGGAGCAGGGAGTCTACACGGGCCGTATCCGGTGTGGCCTTGTGTCCGGGACCGAATCCCCAGGCAGTGATAAGGGGGGAAAGGGTAGGGTCAAATCTCCCTTCGCTCTCCGAATTCACTTTAAGCGAGGCCATATACACTTGAAGAAAATGGCGGTCGATAGGTAAGGAATCGGAAGCATTTATCTTGGAAATAAGGGAATTCTTATCGAATACAGAGAGAGAACTTCCTACATCCTGCAATACTTTAAGCACAGAATCGCGCAACGACTCCGGGCCACGATAAGTGACATGAAAGGAAGTGTTCCAAATCAACCCTTCCTCGTTCACATAGTTTTCGGCACGACGGCAGGAGATGCCGAAAAGCATCATAACAGAGGGAAAAAGCAGGAGAAGAGAGCGTAAGAGACGTGGAAACATATAATATTTTGAATTATTTTTACAAAGGTAATCAATTATTGGAAAAAANTGCGTAATTTAGTGGCGTTAAATACAATTGTACTCACTGAAGTTGCTGAATTTATTCACATATAGAAGTTCAGATAGATTACGAAATCAGTTCAGACAGCTTCCCAAATCCAAATCCTTATGAAAGAATCGTATTTATTTTTGGCCAACGGATTCGAAGAAATAGAAGCGTTGACAGCCGTAGATATTCTGCGTCGTGCCGGCATTCCGGTAAAGACGGTCTCTATCACAGCATCTTTGCAGGTGACAGGTGCACATGGNGTTACAGTGACAGCGGACGTATTATATGACAATACCCTCTTCTCCGATCCCTCCTGGCTTATTCTCCCCGGAGGTATGCCCGGAGCCAGCAATCTCGCCGGATTCGCCCCTCTCTGCGGACTTCTGANACAACAGGCGACGTCNGCCCACGGGCGAATAGCCGCCATCTGTGCCGCTCCCGCCGTAGTGCTTGGCGAACTCGGATTGCTTGAGGGGGAAAGAGCCACTTGTTATCCCGGTTTCGAGTCGAAACTTAAGGGAGCTAAGTATGAGGATTCTCCTGTAGTGGTGAGTGGTAAATTCGTACTCGGCAATGGTCCGGCGAATGCCATGATGTGGGCTCTTGCAATAGTGAATGAAGACAAGGGGCGAAATATGGCTGATGAAGTAGCCACCGGCCTTCTCTATCTTGATCGTCCCGATGTAAGCAGTGGCAACTTCTTCGGATAAAGAAGAAAACGTCAGGCGGAAATCCACATAAAGCGGGCTGCATCCGTCTCCTCAGGGAGGGCGATGCAGCCCGCTTCACATTTCTTACGGTTTTAATTACAGGGAAGTCACGCTTCCTCCTTATCTCCTTTCACACGGGAGTGGCTTTTNCTCTGGCGACTGTTGAAATCGCTCTCCTCCTTGAGATCTATCTCTACGCCGGCATCGTCGACTACCTTATATTGCAGATAAGCCAACGATTCATCGGCAATGATTTTGAAACTTCGGCCATACCTACGGCGCCATTTGCCATAGAGGGAGAACATACCCTTCTTGATGTAAGCATCGACATANGGATGCACATACATTACAAACTTCTTCACCTTGAGATTATTTACGAGATAATCAAGTTTCTCGTCGAGTTTGTCGGTGAAAAGAAGCGAGGGTTGAATCTCACCCTTTCCGAAACAGCTCGGACAGGTCTCGGCCGTTGTGATATCGAGAGCGGGACGCACACGCTGGCGAGTGATCTGCATAAGTCCGAACTTACTTAATGGCAGGATATTATGGCGTGCTCGNTCGTTGGCCATCACCTCGCGCATGTGGTCGTAGAGCTGCTGGCGATGCTCGGCTTTACTCATATCGATAAAATCGATCACAATAATGCCGCCCATATCGCGGAGGCGGAGCTGACGGGCTATTTCGTCGGCCGCCTTGAGGTTGACGTCAAGAGCGTTGGATTCCTGGTCGGGACAAGCCTTGGAGCGGTTGCCGGAGTTTACGTCGATAACGTGGAGAGCCTCCGTATGCTCGATAATGATATAAGCACCNCTTTTGAAAGATACNGTCTTCCCGAAACTGCTTTTGATCTGTCGGGTGATATTGAAATTGTCGAAGATAGGGACTTCCTTGCTGTATAGCTTCACGATATCCTTATTCTCCGGCGAGATGAGACTCACATAATTCTGAATCTGTGTGAAAGTCTCCACCTCATTGACATAGATATTTTCAAAAGTGGGGCTGAAAATGTCTCTGATCACGCTCACCGCCCTGGAGTCTTCTTCATAAATGAGAGTCGGGGGTTGGCTACGTTGGAGTTTGGCTATAGATTCCTCCCAGGCTTTGACAAGAGTGCGCATCTCATTATTAAGTTCCGCCACACGCTTATTCTCCGCCGAGGTCCTTACAATAACGCCGAATCCCTTCGGCTTGATACTACCTATGAGCTGACGCAGACGAATCTTCTCCTCGGTGGATTTGATTTTCTGAGAAATCGATATCTTGCTGCCGAATGGGATGAGCACCATATAGCGTCCGGTAAAAGTGATCTCCGTCGTGAGACGCGGCCCCTTTGAAGATATGGGTTCCTTGGCTATCTGCACGAGAAGTTGCTGGCCGGGTTTGAGAAGATCGGTAATAGTGCCCTGTTTCGGGATATCGGGTTCAGTCTTGAATTTCTGTATTGAAGGCACCTTCCTTTTGTCGGACATAGCCTCCTCGAGGAAACGGGAATAAGTACTGAACTGCGGGCCCAGGTCGAGATAATGGAGAAAAGCGTCTTTTTCATAGCCTACATCCACAAACGCGGCATTGAGACCCGGCATCAGCTTCTTCACCTTTGCAAGATAGAGATCGCCCACCGCATAAGCGATGTTGCGGCTCTCCTTCTGCAGGGAAACGAGTCGGGTGTCTTCAAGCAGCGCGATGGAGATATCTTTCTGTTGTACGTCTACTACTAATTCGCTTTTCATGTGTAAAATTTAGTAGAAGGCCGGAAACCGATAATTTAAGGCACGTCAGGACCGTAAACGGGGCTTAAGTGCATGGATAATGAAGGTTCCGGCCGGCTTAAAAAAAAGAACAGTCAAAAGGTAAGGCGTGCAAGAGTGGGCGCCCACCTTTTCTGTTCTCTTCGAAGTCATTTGAAAGGGGAATGACCGTCAGTCTTCTGTCGAAGAAAGCCTTCAAGCCTGTCTTGCCGGATTGCGCCAAGCAGTCCGGCAAGACAATGCTGTATCGGCTTATTTCTTCTTATGACGGTTCTTTCTCAGTCTTTTCTTGCGCTTGTGGGTAGCCATCTTGTGGCCTTTTCTTTTCTTTCCGCTTGGCATGATGGTGTTGTTTTATATGGTTAATAATATTTTTATTTATCTCTTGGTGTCAAGACCGAAGTTCTCCCCCGGCATTGACTATCCTTCATTTGTTTTTTTAAAGGTCTTCCTCAGTCCAGACGTCGTCGATAAAGCTCTGTGACGGCTTGAAGAAAGGCACTCTATGCTGTGGAACGATAACGGCAGTATTGTTAGACATGTTACGAGCCACTTTCTGCTTGCGTGTACGAAGCACGAAGCTACCGAAGCCACGAAGATATACGTTCTCGCCGTCAGCGAGACTGCCTTTCACGACTTCCATGAATTTTTCCAATGTCGCGAGCACCGCCGCTTTCTCGAGCCCTGTGCTTCGCGAAATTTCGCTTACTATTTCTGCTTTAGTCATTGTGGTTAAAAAAATACCTTTTTGGTTTCTTTTTTACGCATAATTCCTGCGTAAGCTGACATAGCTTACATCTCGCCTTTTAATTGGCTCTGCAAATATCGGAATTTTTTTTTGATTAGCATATATCAACCTGCGATTTTTGCCACCAATCTCTCATTTTTTTACGATTTTTTTGCCGTAAAGGACGTTAATCCTCCACTTTTCCCACTTTTTCAAGGCGTTCCCTCACCTCTTTACCCCGACTTCGAGGAAATCTCACGCCTATACGGCTGATATTATCAATCTCCCGCCCGTACACCTCCAAAGACATCGCTTTGACAAGCTTCATGACTATTCCCATATCCTCATAAGGGAATTCCACCCATAATGAGCTCTGCCTGCAGCACTCTTTGCTACCGGCATCCTCAAGAGCGAGACGGGCACTCTCTTTATAAGCGGCAATCAGACCCGGAGTGCCGAGTTTGATACCACCGAAGTATCTCACCACCGCCACGCAGACATTTGTAAGCCCNGCGCTGCGTATCTGCCCGTGGATCGGGCGTCCGGCCGTGCCGGATGGTTCGCCATTGTCATTAAGCTGATATTCCTCCCCCTCTTCACCGAGGATATAGGCCCAGCAGACATGGCGGGCATCATGATATTCATTCTGCAGATTCTTCACGAACTCCCTTGCCTCCTCGGCCGAGGCCACAGGGCGTGCGAACGAGAGGAAGCGGCTCATCTTCTCCGTAAGCTTCCCTTCCCCGGCTTTGGCGGGAACAAGAAAAATATCGGAATCCGGTGATTGGGACGGCTCTGCGACACCCTTTACCTGTTTCTTTTTTGCCATATCTTATTCAGAAAGGAGGGCGCGTCGTAATTGGCGCGCCCTCTATATTCAGTCAAAACGGATTTTGCTTTCGAATAGTATCCGGGAGGAATTTACTTCTTTGAAGTTTTGCGAGCTGTTCGCTTAGCCGGGGCCTTATTCCCCTTTTTTGGAGCCGATTCCTCCACCATGGGAAGATTCTCCTCCTTCATTTCATCGTTGAGAGCACCGTTGCGGAGAGAATTCACCTCCTTTTTCAATTCATTGATCTCGCCCGACTGGTTGCGGATAGTGAGAAGCAGGGAGTTGAGTTCCTCATTGTCGATAGTGTCGGGATATTGTTCATCCACTCTCACAAGGAAGTCAGCCAAAACATTCATATAGTTGGTGAAGGCTGCGAATGGAGAATCGTATGGAGAGAAAGCTGCGTGAGATGCTCCGTCGGCCTTATTCTTCGTGCTCATATAATAGAAATGGTCGGAGCTCTGGAGATACTCCCAATCCTGCTTCAGACGACGGTCGGAGCAGAGACTCACACGCTCGGCCGCTCCATAAAGCTTGGCGAGCGCTTCACGCTGGAGATCATTGCCCCGCCATGCGGAAACATCACGGGCCTCATCCACATCCGATACCGGATAAGGGATAGCGAGNTCGTCGACAGCCTTCAGGCTCTTAGCCACTTCGGAAGGCGTAGCAAAGCGGATACCTCTCTCTGCGGCGAATCGCGGAAGAGCCTCCATGAAGTTGAAGATACCTGTCTCGGCGGGAATGAATGTGCCGAATGTATCCATGGAGAATACAAGGTTCACCACCTGCTCCTGCTCCGGAAGAGCAGCGATCCAATTCATATATTTATCGGCTGTCAGGGGATACTCATCCCATGCGGGATTGTTGAAATTCATCGAGATATCCTCGGCCAGTTTATCATTGGAGAGGAGAAGTTTGAGCGAGGGGCAAGTAGACGCACANTATACATAGTTGGGCGACTTCCATCCGAGCACATGTTTGGCCCCCTCGGTGAGGGCAGTGTGAAATCCCATGCTGTTGATAAGAAGAGCGATATCATCATCATAGATAAGCTCGGTATTCATGAAAGTCACCGGCTTGACTCCGAAAAGAGCTTTCACCATATCATCGTGAGCTTTCACGCTGCGGAGAAATTCCTCAGGATCCTCAAGAGAGGCAAGAGAATGAGAGTAAGTCTCACTCAGGAATTCCACGCAACCGGTGGCAGCCAGCTTCTTGAGAAGGTCGAGAAGCTCGGGCACATATACCTGAAGCTGCTCGATGGCAGTGCCGGTGATAGCGATAGCGCATTTGAAAGCTCCACCCGTCTTCTCTATCATGCGGAGAAGAGTCTCACACATGGGGATATAGCTCATACGAGCCACACGGGAGACAATCTCGTCATTGGCGAAATCGTCATAGTAATAATGGTCGTTGCCGATGTCGAAAAAGCGATAGCGTTTCAGACGATTGGGCTGATGTATCTTGAAATAGAAGCAAACTGATTTCATTGTCTTCGTAATAATTTCTATTTATAATTGGAGAATTGGGAAGAGAGAAGTCAATTTCCGATGACTTTCTTATATATATCTATCACTTTCTTGCCGGCCTTCTCCCAAGTNATCTCGTTGATCTCGCGCAAACCGTCGTTCTTAAGCTGCTCGTGNAGGGCAGGATAGGAAATTATGGCATGGATAGCATCGGCCATNGCATCGATATCCCAATAATCGGTCTTGATCACATTGTCAAGAATTTCTGCGCAACCGCTCTGCTTCGATATTATGGAGGGGACACCCATCTGCATNGCTTCGAGCGGNGAGATACCGAACGGCTCTGATACGGAGGGCATTATATACACATCCGAATCGCGNAGCATCTCNTAGACCTGTTTTCCCTTCAGGAATCCAGTGAAATGAAATCTGTCGGCAATGCCNCGTTTTGCGGCAAGCTGAATCATGGCATCCATCATGTCGCCGCTTCCGGCCATGACGAATCTCACATTCTTATTCTTCTTGAGCACTTTGGCGGCAGCCTCCACGAAATACTCCGGACCCTTCTGCATGGTGATACGTCCGAGGAAAGTGACCACCTTATCTTTAGAGGGATGACGTTCGATATCGAGATACTCCTGCGAGAGAGGATAGACAGCGTTATGCACCGTAGACACNTTGTCGGGATTGATGCCGTACTTCTCGATTACAGTACGCCTCGTGAGATTGCTGACGCAGATAATATGGTCGGCGTTCTCCATNCCGTCNTTCTCGATAGCGAACACAGTNGGGTTGACGTTACCTCTGGAACGGTCGAAGTCAGTGGCATGNACATGGATCACAAGAGGTTTCCCGGTAATATTCTTCGCATGGATACCGGCAGGNTAAGTGAGCCAGTCGTGGGAGTGTATNACATCGCAAGGGACAGTACGGGCNATGACACCGGCCACAATGGAATAATTGTTGATCTCCTCTATAAGATTGTCGGGATAACGGCCCGAAAACTCTATGCATCCGAGATCGTTGAGATGCATATAATTGAAATCGGCNTAAATATGGTCTCTGAGGTCGAAATAGAGCTGAGGATCCATCACATTGCCGATGCGATGCTGCACATAGTCCCAGGAGACGTCGCGCCAGGCCACGGGAGTATCGTTNGCTCCGATAATCTGAGCGAAACCTTTCTCCTCGTCGCCGTGAGGTTTGGGAATCACGAAAGTGATATCCATATCGCCATTGGCGTGCATTCCCTTGGTGAGGCCATAGGAGGCGGTGCCGAGACCGCCGAGGATATGGGGAGGAAATTCCCATCCGAACATTAATGCCTTCATGACTTATTACTTAGTGGTGTGTTCAGAATCAGTTGACTGGATATGGTTCATGGCCTTTACCGAGCGGAGCGTACGGAGAATCTCACCCACATTCTTGGCTGTGGAGACAGCGCCACGACCNGTATAGGGAGGATTGCCGTCATACATCTCGGAGAGGGAGCCGATGCAACCTTCCACCATCTCCTCCTCATAGCCTATAAGCATTCTCTCTATAAAACCTATACCGCTTACACCGAACACCTTGAAATAAGCATCGGCATAGAATCCGAAGAGCCAGGGGCGAGCCGGCCCCTGATGCACAGCACGCTCACGTTCGAGCGGGCCTCCGACATAATTAGGNGTATAGGCCAACGATTTCGGTGATAAAGAGCGTATACCTTTNGGAGTCAGGAGCTCACGGGTACAGAGGTCGAGTATCTTTTTACGCTGACGGCGATCGAGCGGAGAGAAGTCAAGNCCGATAGCGATAGCCATATTCGGACGNACCTCAAGATCGGTATAGTTGCCGTCCACATAATCATAAAGATAACCGAAGTCGTTGAGGAAAGTATTTATGAAGCTCTCCCCTGTGCGGGATGCGAGCTTACGGAGCTCAGCCACATAATCCGCCTCAGCCTCATCGTTCTCAAGCAGAGAGATCAAGAAACAGAGAGCGTTGTACCAAAGAGCGTTAAATTCCACGATATATCCCGATCGCGGGATGATGGGGCGTCCGCCGATAGAGGCCGAAAGCCAGGTGACGGGGGTGTTTCGTCCATCCGAAGACACAAGGCCGTTGGGGCAAAGATTAAGATTCTTAATACGCCCTGCGCGGATATCCTCCACAAGAGCCCTTACATCCTCGCCATACTCCTGACGGCAAGCCTCGCGTCCTTTCAGGCGGCGGTATTGCTGAATGGTCCAGATAGTCCAGAGAGGTATNTCGGGAAGATCTATTTCAGTGATGGTACGGTCGGGCTTTCCGGTGTCGATATATTTTCTCAGNGCCTTNATAAATGTGCCGANCATAAGTTTGTAATCCTCATCATGATCGATGGAGAGAGTACACCCGGGGAGACCGATCAGCTCATCGCGGCTTCTTACATTATACCATGGATAACCCGCCATCAGATACATACCTTCATGGTTCTTCAGATAGAACTGTTTTGCGGAATTCTTNAGACAATTGTAGAAAGATGTGCGACGTGTACGCACCGTGAGCTCAGATTCATAAGTAGAATCGAAAGAGGCGGGATCACATTCGAAAGTGGATGCGGAGAAGATTATACTCTCCCCTTTTTTGATAGGGAGTTCGAAATATCCCGGCACCCANAGATCTTCCTTATAAGGAATGCCTCGGTCGCGNTCCTTATAATATTCCAGGCCTTTGTACCAATGTCCGTCGTCCACCCATTTCACTTCTTTAGAAAATTGCATGAAGAGCTCCGGATAGCCATGATAAAGACATGTGGATATACCGTTGGGCACATGACGNACCTCGCGATTGATGACATTGTTCTCCACGCATAGATCATTGGCATTACGGAATGCGAGGAACGGTCGGAATTGCAGAGTCGTGGGAGAATGCGCCTCCACGAGAGTATATTTTATCAGAATACGGTTTTCATGGGATATGAATACCTTCTCCTTAGTGAGGATNACACCTCCGACACGATAAGTAACTGTCGGCACGGCCTCACAGTTAAACTCACGGATATATTTATGGCCGTTTGGCGAGAAAACGCCCTCTCCATACTGATGTAAGCCAAGATTGAAAGGAGCACCATGCTGAATCACAGTCTCATCGAGCGATGAGAGGAGCACATGGGCCTTATCATCCATCTCAGGAATAGGAATCACAAGCAGACCGTGCTGCTTGCGAGTGTTGCACCCCACAATCGTGGTACAATGATAAGCACCCGATTTGTTGGTGCGGAGCATCTCCTTAGGAAGGCTCTGCTCCAAGTTTATCATGAGACTTTTGTCAAATTTCAGGTAACTCATTTACGTTTTATAAGATTTCAGTTTATATACGTCCGGAAGGGTACACCGAAACGAAAGGGCTTCACGTAAGGGAATAACATAGAGGCCGAAGTCAATCCGGGAGGGGAGGATATACCTTTATGGAAAAACACCGCAAATCTATAAAATGTTCTTCAAAACGCAAAATATTTCTTAATATATTTTATCAAATTGCAAGGTTTTCTATTTCAATGTGTCAAAAAGAAAGATTAACCCTTTGAAACAGCATATAGCACGCCGGGATGCTGACAAAATGTCACTGCTTTTCCTTAGGATTCTCTTCAGGCGCCATAATCTTCGCAATCTCTTCCGGAGTAGGGAGTGTGAGATCCTTGAGTTGGATGGCATCCTCACGGGTATAGCTGTCGTCGATCCATGTTTCCACTTCCTTAAGCAGAGAGCCGTATATCTCGGCAAACATCGGTATGAAATCGCTCTCACCCTGAGTGTCGAGCCGTCGGAAGAGCTCACCCACTGTCATCCGGTCGAGCTCTATAGCGGGAGCGAGTCCCACCCTCTCCTTCGGCAACATCACATAATATATCAATCCTGCCTCATGGAGTTTTGAAGCTATACGGCCTACAATTCTGATAGGCACATTATATTCTTCCGCAAGTTGGGANCGTGTCATNGGCTTCTTGTTGTCAAGATAAGATTTCACAAGAGCCGCACAGACCACAACCTGAATCTTACGGGCATAATTAGGGGCTACACTACTTACATCTCCGAGAAAATTGAAACTGAATACATTCTGCATGGCGTAAGTCAGCACACATCCGGAAAGGAGTATAAGCCATGACAGCTGAAGCCAGATGAGAAGCAAAGGGAGGAACGAGAAAGATCCGTAGATAGCATTATACTTCGACACATAAATCTGGCCGTTGACGAATAGNAGCTGCACGATAGTGACGAGAATGGCACTCACGGCTCCCGCAATTGCGGCATACTTGAAGTTAACTTTCGTGTTCGGTATCAAATAATATGACAGNGAAAGAGCCATCCAGGAAAGCACCAAGGGTGCCAGCTCAAGCCCAATGTTAAGCAAGGGGGAGAATATGGCAAGCCGNGAATTACTCTGCAAGATGGTATTGACAAAGATTGACGCTCCGGCCGAGCATACCATCAGAATGGGGATAATGAGACAAATCGCGATATAGTCGGTCACCTTTTGATAGAGCGAACGTGACCGCTTTATATCCCATACGAAATTAAACGCGTCCTCGATGGTGGAAAGTAGAGAGATAAGGGTCCAAAGCANCATGATAATACCTATCCCTACGAATAGACCTTGCGAACTCTGCGCAAGATAGGAATCCACAAATCCGAGAGCCGTCTCCAAGGCCTTGTGCTGCGAAGGTATGAAAGAGTAAAGCTGTCCTTCGAGCAGCTTCTGAAAACCGAATCCCCTGCCAATTGCAAAAAGAAGGGCGAGGGCCGGAACAATGGCCAGCACAGTGGAATAAGTAAGGCTCATGGAGCGATTCTGCANACCGCGATCCATGAATGAACGTACTGAGAGATTGAGAGTCTTGATGATGCCTACTCCCATCGAGCGACTGGGATCGCGCCATACTCCGGTCCAACAATAATTNAATATGGACATCCCTCTATCTATAAGCCGGGAGACGAGGGAAGNTTTGGATGTATCTTTCATAGCTGTGTGGAATCAAGATTGTGGATAAATATAAAGCAAAAAAGGAGAGAAATAAATAAAGAAATAGAAATAAGTGGAACAGGATTAAGGAAATAAAAGAAAAGGCCGTTCCGAATCGGAAGAGATGCTATAAGCCGGGTTATGTGGCGCCCCGCGCGAGGCTGAGCGCTGACAGTCATTTATCTACTGCGACGGTTGCCCGCCGCCTCAAGCAGCCTACCCCCCGGCAATGGACGAGCAATCCTTGACTGCCGGTATATTTGGCCTTGCAACGCATAGGATGTGCGGCCTCCCATGTCGCCATGGGAGCCGGTGGGCTCTTACCCCGCCTTTTCACCCTTACCCTCGCGGGCCAAACCCCGCGAGGGCGGTCGTTTTCTGTCACTTATCCCCGGGGTCGCCCCCGGCTTTCCGTTAGAAAATATGCCGCTCTATGTTGCCCGGACTTTCCTCTTCACACTCCCNGTGTGAAGCGACTGTCCGCATCTCTTTCCGATTCGGCTCGGTCTTTTTTTCTTTATTTCCGACGCAAACCGGAGCCTCAGTTTTCACCTTCGGNCTCCTTGCGTTCGAGTTTATCTATCTTATGATTCTTCAGCGAACTGCTACCCATGGACAAGAGACCGTTCAGNCCATATANCACGAGGGCAATTCCTGTGACTACATTCGCGATTTTTCCGAGACGGGCCGGTCCCATGAAAATCACTACAAATCCCGCGGCTATCACAAGCCATGGNGTGAGATACCACCATCCGGACATCGTGGCCTGACGNTTACCNGCATAGATNAACAGCACTTGCAGGAAGCCTACTATCACCATCAATACTCCGAATGTATATACTATCGCTCCCACAAAGAAGCCGGGCATACAGAGCAACCAGATNCCCAACGCTATTCCGGCAGCGGCTACCACATAGAGATACCAGGGTCTCGNGGTATGGATTACGGTGCCGTCGGCCTGCGTCTTGTCTTTTCTTAAAAAAGCGCTCAGAAGCATATAGCCGCTTGTAAGGAGGAAAAGCACACCCACTATTATCACAATAGTCTGATATAGCGAGTCGGAACTATTGGCCAGGACGAGAATGGCGCCGATGACCAGAGCCGCGATATACACGGCNGAGAAATTGCTATTTTTCATAATATCACAATTTAGCAGATTAATATATCTAATATAAAGCTGATTTATGTGATATTGTTTAAAATAACAGAGGAATCGGAATTATTGAGGGNGCCGGATTTCGCCTTCCGGATTTTCTTTTCCCAGCGAGGAATGGAGGGATGTGAGGAGTTCAAGGATTCGAGGGAGGGGGAANCGGGAAGAATCTATGGAGAGATCGTANTTGGAGCTTACGCCCCATTCGCGCCCNGTGAAGTAGTTATAGTAGTCNCGACGTTTGCGGTCCATACGGCGTGCAAGCTCGGCGGCCTGACGCGGATCGGAACATTCGCCACGCGCCATGATACGCTTCACTCTCTCTTCCAAAGGAGCATGGATGAATACACTCAGAATATGCGGATGATTGCGAAGCACATAATCGGCAGTGCGTCCTACGAATACGCAACTGTTCTCTTCGGCAAGGGAGCGTATCACCCCGGATTGAGTCTTATAAATCTCCTCGGAGCTCATCCCTCCATTGGTATAAGTGTCACTGATNCCATAACCGAAATGAAGAAGCGAACGCAACGCNGAGGGACGCTTCTCATCACGAGTGGCAAAGAGATCGGGGGAAAACCCGCAACGTTCCGCAGCCTCGGAGAGAAGCTCGCGGTCGTAGTACTTATGTCCGAGGCTTTCAGCAAGACGACGGGCTATCTCGCGCCCTCCGCTACCGAACTCACGCCCTATGACGATGACACTGTTCATATTCATTCCTTACTTATCCGAAAAGGGGAAAATTCTCCTTTTACAATGCAAAATTACAAAAAAATCACAGGCTTCCGGGGGTATAAGATAAAAAAAAAGAAAAAAATAGTTGGGAACACTTATAAAATCACTATTTTTGCAGTCTATAAACAACTATTCCGCTTATGGATGACTCTTTGAAACATCTTACAGAAGACTCCGACGGCATGGCTACTTANGAATGGATTGTCAACAATCCGGAAAATTGTCCGGCTGAAATGGATTTCCTTATCGACAATCTCAAACGTTGTGACGTCTCGGGTCAGTTTCTGGCAAGCACGGCGCGTTTTCTCAACGCCGTCGATAAGGAGGCTTATGCCGAATGGATTCCCAAACTGGTGGAAGGCGTGATAGAGAAAGATCGCGAACGCCGATATATCGGTTCGCTTCTCGAGGCTCTCTGGGGCCCCGACTATCATGAGTGCGCTGAAGAGCTGCGCGAAAAGGACGATAATTTCCGACGTATCTACAAGCGTCTCTTCTCTACCAAACCTATCTGAATCCACCCCTCCCCTACCGGCGCGTTTCCGACCGGATTATTCCGAATCCTCTCGTCAGCGTCCCGATCAATCCCCTTTGAGACAATGAAAAAAATCACTTCCGCCGCCCTCACGCTCCTTTTGGCCGCTTACGGAATGCAGACCGTATCGGCGCAGAATGCAGTATCCGCAGGCGCGGCCGACCCTACTCAGATTACCATGCAGACTCCACAGGAGACCGGTCCTATCGTAGACATCGTCACATCGGCCGGCAACATCAAGGTGCGTCTCTTCGACGACACCCCCATCCACCGCGACAACTTCCTCAAGCATGTGCGCGAAGGTTATTACGATGGCGTATTGTTCCACCGTGTCATCAAAGATTTCATGGTGCAGGCAGGCGATCCCGAATCGAAGAATGCAGAGGCGGGAGCCCGCCTCGGAGCCGGCGACCCGGGTTATACTTTGGAAGCCGAGATCGATTATCCTCGCCATTACCACAAACGCGGCGCATTGGCAGCCGCACGCACCGGCGACCAGGTGAATCCGGAGCGTCGCAGCTCCGGTTCGCAGTTCTATATCGTCACCGGGCGCCAGGTGAGCGCGCAGCAACTCGAAGTCATGGCTCAACGCCAGACCAACGACCTCATGCAGAAATATTTCCAGGATCTTTGCCGCAAGCATTGGACTGAGATCGAGGAGCTCCAGAAGGCAGGAGATAAAGAAAAACTTGAGGAATTACGNCAGCAGCTCATAGCCGAGACAGAAGCNAACGTNAAGCCCGTCACCATCTCCGAGGAGATGAAAGCCGACTATCTTGCCGGCGGCGGCGCTCCGAGCCTTGACGGGCAGTACACCGTATTCGGCGAAGTGCTCGAAGGAATGGATGTAGTGGAGAAAATCGAAGGCGTAGCCACCGATTCTTTCGACCGTCCNCAGGAGGATGTAAAAATCATCTCCATGAAGGTGGAGGAATAAGACAGATAATCAAAATCAAACCCGATAGATGAACGAGCTTGAAAAGCAGACTCCCGCAGAGGAGACCGCTACCCCCGCAGAGGCCGTCAACGCGGCCGAGAACAATCCCGAGACATGCACTGTAGANAAAGAGTGCGTGGAGACAGAATCTCCCTCCGAAGAATTAGCCGCCGCGGCCGATTCCATCGAGCAGAAGGCAGATCTACGTCGCTATCACTCCATGACACGCAGCCAGCTCGTGCANGCCATGCGCGATATNCTGGAGGCTAANGAAATGAATGCCCATAAGGATGTGGCAGCAATCAAACAGTCATTCTTCGTATTGAAAGAGAAAGAGGAGAAAGAGGCTTTCGACCGCTATGTGGAAGAAGGCGGNGAGCCCCTNTCATTCTCATTTCCGGCCGATGCCGAAGAGACAGAACTCAAGGAGCTTCTCGCTACATTCAAAGAGCGCCGCACAGCTTTCCTTGAGGCAGAAGATAAACAGCGTCAGGAGAATCTCGAGGCTAAAAATGCTATAATAGCTTCCCTCAAAGCTCTTGCCGAGGATATCGACAATATCAATCTCCATTTCGCTGAATTCAACAATCTTCGTGAAGATTTCAAGAAGATCGGTGATGTTCCCCCTGGCTCNGACAATAATCTCTGGCGCGACTATCAGGAAGTGACGGAGATGTTCTATGATCGCCTGAAGATGAATAAGGAGCTTCGCGATCTTGATTTNCGTAAAAATCTTGAAGCCAANCGTAAATTGGCCGATGAAGCCAANGCNCTCACTACAGCCGAGGATCGCCTTGCGGCTTTCCGCCGCCTGCAGGCAATCCATGCGGAATGGCGCGAGATCGGTCCCGTAGACCGTGAGGTGCGTGAGTCTCTTTGGGAAGAGTTCAAGGAGGCATCCACTCTCATCAACCGTCGTCACCAGGAATTTTTCGAGAACCGTAAGGCCGAGGAGAAAGCCAATGAGGAAGCTAAGACCGCTCTCTGCGTAGAAGTGGAAGAGGTGGATATCGATTCTCTCACCACTCCCAAACTTTGGGACGAGGCCACCGCCAAGGTGCTTGATATCCAGAAGCGCTGGAAAGAGACCGGAATGGCCTCACGCAAAGTAAATAATGAGTTGCTCCAGCGTTTCCGCAAGCGTTGCGATCTCTTCTTCGAACGTAAATCCGCTTTCTATACTGAAATGAAGGAGCGTCAGGCAAAAGCTCTGGAGAAGAAGAAAGCGCTCGTGGAGCGTGCCGAGGCTCTCGCTTCGGAAGAGAATCTCTCCAAAGCAGTGGAGGCTGTCAAGGGAATGCGCGTGGAATGGAAGGAATCGGGCCATGTAGGTTCGCGTATCAGCGACACCCTTTGGGAGCGTTTCAATAAGGCTTGCGATGCTGTATTCGAGCGTCGTCGCGCTGTTGACTCGGAGAAGCGCAACGAAGAGGAGGCTAATCTCGCCGCCAAACGTGAGCTCATCGAGAAGATCAAGAATATTCCTCTCGACGGCGACCGTAACACTGCCATCACCGAGATCCGTTCGCTCCAGGATGAATGGGGACAGATCGGTTTCGTTCCCTTCAAGCAGAAGGAGAAGATTTATCAGGAGTATCGTAAGGCNTGTGATGCCGTATATGATGCCTATAAGAACCGTGAACGCCAGGATCGCGCACGCAATTACGAGCGCCGCGTGAAGGAGATGAGCAAGGATGGCAACAAGATGTTCTCAGAGCGCGAGCGTCTGCTTCGTGCCTACGATCAGAAACGCGGCCAGCTTTCCACATACGAGAACAATATGGGCTTCTTCAATGTGAAGACCTCCGCCGGATCCTCCATGGTGAAAGAGCTTGAACGCAAGATTTCCCGCATCAAAGAGGAGATGAAAGAACTCGAAGATAAGATCAAGCTCCTTGACGCCAACAAAGATTGATAAGATTTTTTCAAATATAATCTCAATATAATAATCCCCAATATCAAGCTTGATATTGGGGATTATTATATTCTCACCCGGTATCGAGGGGTGTGGCTGTACATAGAAACAAATTCAGGGCAACCCGGAAAACCGGATTGCCCTGAATTGTATTATGGGATTATTCGCGATGAATTAGCGAACCACGAGTTTTGCAGTCTTGAAGTTGCCGTTCTCATCGGCTGCGCGAACGATATAGAGGCCGTTGAGACCTTCGTTGGCAACGCGGCTGCCGGAGATAGTGTAAACTTCCACACCCTGCTCACTGCCGTTGGCAAGAATCTTACCATCGACTACGGTGAGGATAATTTCTGCATTACCTACCTCAGCGGAAATCTCACGGCTGCCGGAGATATCCTTCACGCCTACAGTGTGAATAAGATCACCTGTGAGAGCGGCTCCTGTCACAGCATCGATGATGACACAAGCGATGGAGACATTTGCATTGTTCTCGGGATCATTGCTTGAAAGCGATGCAGGACGGTTGAAAGCGATGCAACGATCGTAGACTTCATCCACCTTCACATTGCGGGGGATAAGGTTGCCCTGACCATAGAAGGAGCTNCCGGCGATACCACGCGCTACATGAGCATAGTTGACAAGAACATGGTCGGAACCATACTCACCGCCGCTACCCCACTTGCCGTAGATAGGATCGGTCATCATGGAGAAGTAGTTGGTCTGAAGACCGGGGAGCTCATCCTCGAGAACGAGAGTGAAGACGTTATAGTTGACGTTATCACGGTTGAGAGCGAACTCGACGTTGAATTTAACCTCGTATTTCTCGTTCTCACGACAATAGTAGGCCTCCTCAATCTCGATCTTGGCCTCGGCAGGATTCTCGAGCTCACGGGATACATAATCGAACCAAGTCTCGTTGCGTTCGGGAGTGTAGAACTGACCGTTGTACATCGGCGACTTGATATGGTCGGCACGGTTCACCTTACCGGAAGGATAGCCGGAGAGACCGATGAAGTTCTCATATTCGGGATAAGCGTAGGTATCATTATTGTGGATAGCCACGGGGATAATCTGACCGGGATACATNGATTCGAGATATTCGAATGCGAGTGTACCCTGCGGACAGTTGCCACACCATGCGCCTGTGATCTCCTCTACGAGTACCTTCTTCTGGAAATCATACTTGAGGTTCTTCACATTGCCGGACATCGACTGCTTGTCGCCGTCAACATCNAGAGTGACTGTGTAGACGTTGTCCTTACCACCCTCAAGCTTCATCTTCTTGGCGAAAGAGAAATCATAAGTCTCGNCGGAAGCAAGATTCACGTCAGCNTCGAAAGNGTCGGAAGAGCCGGTAAGCTCATTCTTGTAGGAAGCGACAATCTTCTTCACGGGGTCTTTGCTCTGGTTGGTGATGGAGGCACTAACCTCAACCTCATCCTGACCCACAACAACCTCGGGAGTAGTAAGACCGGCCACGAAGTTACCCTTGTAGGATACGAGGATATCATCAAGGAAGATAGCAGACTGATTGTTGTTCTCGTTGACGAAAGCGATGTAGACATTCTTACCTACATACTTGTCAAGCTGGAACTCCTTCTCCTGCCAATCGCCGGCAAGACCCTGCTCGGTGCGACCGGAGCTGAGTTTCTCATTGAAGATTACATCGCCCTCATTGCGCATACGCTCGATAATCTCCTTATTCACCGATCCGAAAGTCTCATCACAAGGCCAAACGATCACCTTGAGATAATCAGACTTGAAAGAGCGGAAACTCTGAGCCTTGAAGGAGAGCCAGATATCCTTGTTATCGATAAGGAGCTGGTTAGTCACCATCCAGTCGTCGCTCTTTCCGGCGGGAGTNTACATGGAGTGAGAGCAAGCGACATAGTCATAACTGTCATCACCCTCTCTTACAGAGAAGTTCCAGGGAGTATTGTCGGCATCGAATCCCCAGTCTTCCATAGCGGAAGTAGGAGCATTGTGGTCGCCCTCATACTGCATCCAATTGTTGAGCGATTCGTTGGGGCTGTCAAAAGAGTCGGAGAAGCGAACACCGGGAGCAGTGCTGCCGCTTGAGGTATAGAGACCGGTATATTCGAACTCGAAAGCCTCATTGGGACAGAAGCCCACGATATCAGTGACGATACCTTCGGGAACACGAATCACATACTCGGTATCCTTCTTGAGCTTATAGTCAGTGGGGCTATAGAGCTTGAGAGTCTTACCGTCGACAACACCGTCAAGAGATGCTACAGGAGCCTGATTACCCTTGACATAAAGGTTGGCATAGACACCGCTTGTCTTGGCAATATTCGTATTGAATCGTACGAAGATAGGATTCGTCATATCGATATCTTTCACGAACATACCATTATCAGGATCAATGCTGAGCACCTGTACGGGNCCATCCTCACGACCTACATAGTTCACCGTAATCTCAGGGTTCTTGCTCTTGGAATTTTCCAGATAGAAGAGACCCTCGGGAATAGTCACAGTATAGTTATCCCCTGCAGCAAAGACAGTCTCGGGGAACTCGATACGGAACTGNGAATTTGTCTGGTTGACAGCCGTGATATCCACTGACTCAGCCACTACCTTATCATTCTTGTCCTTGATCGTAGCTTTCAGATTCTTGTTGATATCGGCATGATTGGACAGAGAAATGGTGAAGTAGCGGAAATGAGCGAGATCGCTGTTAGCATAGGGTGCATATTGATATGTTGCAAGCACATTTACATCCCCGGCTACATCATGAAGCTTATTGGGAAGTATAAGAGTATATGGAGTATCACGCGGNAGAGCATTCGCACCGATTACNAGACCGTCATCACTTACGCCCATAGCAAAACCGGTAGAAGACCAACCGGTAGAAGCACCAAAGTCGATACCATATACCTGATTGAGAATCATGTGTACATCGACNAGAGTNCCGTTGTGATCCACACAGAAAGAGCTCACAGGGCTGCTGACAGTAGCACCTACGGAATAATACAGATTTCCGTCATTNTCGATATGGGAAACATTTCCGAGAACATTNGGGAAGGTNATCTCTCCGGTCTCCATATTCTTGAGGAATGTACGGCCACCGCGGTCGATCTCNTCATCTTCCATGTCGAAACCATGCTGGAAAGCAAGAATCCATTTGCCGTTGTTACTCATGATAGCGGAGCGGGCNGGGAAGCTCTTGCCATCCTTCTCATAAGTNATCCAGCTCCATTCCTTCTTCTCGATATCATAGAAGAATACGCCGTTACCCCAGCTACGGTTGTGGTCGATACCACCGATCGCATANTTTCCNTCGGGAGAAATCTGCATNAGNCGAATATTGGCNTCNGTATCGCCGGAAGTCTCATANTCCTCCCAGTCGCCGCGAAGCATAAAGCCTGCCTCATAGGCATCCTTACGGGTAGGGAAGTTACCGGAAGTCACAGTGTATGCCTCTTTCTTTTCATCCCATGTCCAGATGAGGCTGGTAAAGATCGACCATGCCTGATGCACGAGACCGATCACAACCTTGCCATCGGGAGTACATGCATCGGCAGTACCACCCCATTTGCTGAGGGAGCGGGGAAGGGGGAGATAATCCCATGTGCCGGAATCAAGATCATACCATCCGGGAGCATTGTTGAGATTACCGAATACTCTTTTACCGTCATTTGTGATATCGCAAGGCACGGCTGTAGATCCGGCCTCAAGATCGCCGGTAGGATACCATACGAGCTTACCCTGACGAACATCGATTACAGAAAGCTTGGCATCCGGCTCNTCATTGGCNGGATAGTTCCAAAGNGCCCAGTCTCCATTATCGGACAGAGTCTGGAGCCAACCTTCTCCCGGAAGAGAATAGGTGGTGAGAGTAGCACCGTTCTTCTCCACTGTGACGGCACCTGCCATGAGAGCGGAGGGAAGGGCGAGACCCAACATCCATTTTTGTAAATTCTTCATTTCTGAATAGGTTAGTATGAGAATATTAAATATATAGGCTGAACATAAATCCTCTTCTTCCGGAAAGCCTATACATCCGGCAAACAGAGTGGAGGATTTTTGTATCGGGAAAGCGGATGGGAATATATTATTTCACAACCACTTTAGCAGTCTTACCGGCAATACGGATAATGTAAATGCCGTTCAGACCGTCATTCTGAACGCGACGACCGGCAAGGTCATAAACCTCAACTTCGCCATCGGCTACGACAGCACCTGCAACCACTGTGAAGTCAGCTCCTTCGGATGCTATGTTCTCTACAGCAACACTACCTGAAGGATCGGAGTATTCCATAATGAGAGTGAATTCAAGAGTCTCACGTCCATACAACACTTTAACTAAAGATGATGTCTTGACTTCAAGGGGAACAGGATGGTTGTAGTTGCCTGATTCATAATAGATCTGTCCGATACCGGTCACACCGGCAGGAAGAATCTGATACTGAGTATCCGATTCTCCGGCACCAAGATTTTTACAGGTGCCGGAAGGGAATCCGCCAATCACCTTGACACCGCAATATCTTACTTTCGGATCAATTACGGAAACGCCGTCGGCATATTTTGCATAGCCATTGCCGAGGTTGGTAACAGTGACGGTGATGTCAGTTCCCTTTTCGGAAAAAAAGTGCACGACGGGCTTGATATCCCAACTATAGATATAACCTCCCGACTCAGCCATTTCTACATTGTTTGAAGTGATGACATCGCCGTTACTCACGGGCTTACCGTCAATTGTGACTGTAAGATCCTGCGCTGCCGCTGCGAGACAGAGAGAGGCAAGGAAGAAAGTGGTAAAAACTTTTTTCATGTCGTGACTTTTTGCAGTAAAAAATGTAAAATCCTCTCCTCCCCTTCCGGAAAGCCTACACCTCCGGCAAAGGGAGGAGAGGAAATTATATCTGGATTGCAGATGCGAAGCTATTACTTCACAACCACTTTAGCTGTCTTACCGGCAACGCGCACAACATACACGCCATTGAGANCTGCATTCTTCACGCTACGGCCTGCGAGGTCGTAAACCTCAACATCACCGTCAGCTACCACAGCGCCGTCAACCACCTTGAAGTCAACGCCCTCGGAAGCTACACCGACTACACCGGAATCATCATTGCGATAAACCATATTGACAGTGAACTCGAGAGTCTCGCTACCATAGACCACCTTTACAGCCGCGGAAGTATTCAGATCCACAGGGACAGGATTTGCGAAGTTGGTAGACATGAAATAAAGCATACCGGTGCCTTCCACACCAGCAGCGAGAGTCTGGCTCTGAGTTGAGGACTCACCTAATTTGAGGTTGACACAGTTACCCGGAGTTCCATTAGGAATGTTGACACCACAGAAACAAATCTCCGGATTACTAACGGTAGAGCCATCAGAATATTTGACCGAGCCTCCGGTGTGATTAGTGACGGTCATAGTGACNTCAGTTCCTTTCTCAGACACTAATTTCATTTCGGGCTTAAGCTCCCAACTGTAGACCACACCACCAATCTCGACTGCTTCTACAGTACTTGAGGTGATGACATCGCCGTTGCTCACGGGCTTACCGTCGATAGTTACGGTAAGATCCTGTGCCCCTGCTCCGAGGCAGAGGGAGGCGAGGCAGAGAGTGGTAAAGATTTTTTTCATTTCTCGAGTTTTTGTTGTACAATAAAAATTCTGATTTTCTTGGTGAGACCGGGGGGCGCGAGCTCCCCCGGTCCCTATAGTAACGTGTTATTATTTCCTTTATTTATCCGTGACAGATAAATATGTGCCGATTTTTACAATTATTAGTAATTCGGCGTAGGAAATCAGTCGTTCTGAATCTTCACAGCCTGAGTCTTACCCTCGAATGTGATTGTCACTACGTAGATACCGGCAGGTACGCTTACGTTGAGGATATCGTTGCCGCCGGATACTGTGTAAGTACCCATAGCCGCACCATTGATTGTGAAGACATTGACGATCATACCGTCCTTGAGGCCGGCCACTACGATATCGCTGTTCTCGCTGTAGACATTGAGGGCGAAGTCAGTCACGCTCTCAACCTTGCTGCCACCTTCGAATACAATACCGTCGAACTCATACTCAGCCTTCACTGTAGCGTCGGCATCGAGAGCGGGAGTAGTGTAGACATTGTTCTTGACGTCGGCAGTGACATCGGCATCGTTGAAGAGAACCTTGCCTACCTTCCAACCCTCGGCAGGAGCGAGAGTAACGTTGGCAGCGGCACCCTTGACTACGTCGGAAACAGTAGTGGAGAGACCTGCGATCTCCTGAGTGAGGCTTACAGCAGCGGCGGAAGCACCTGTGATATTTACACGAAGTGCGGGGAACGCGATGTCGGAACCCTCGAGGAATACTGAATTAGCGTTGATCTGGAGAGTATAATCCTTGCCGGCCTCAAGCTGATANGGCTTGCCGTCCTGATTGAAGTCAGCGATAAGCATTGTCACACCATTGTTGTCGGCAGTGATAAGCTCTGCATTAGCAAGAACGCCTTCCTCATCGCGGAGAACCATGCGAGCTCTTTCAGCGAGAGATACAGCAGAGTTAACATAAACCACCACATAAGAGAGTTCACTCATGCTTGCGCCATCGGCTACAGATACACGGTCATACTCGGGAGTACCGTCGATGAGATATTCGATATTCATAGGACGGTTGGAAGAACCGGTGAACTGAGTACCGAGAGAGAATGCNCCGAAGGGCACTACAAGGATATACTTGCCGGGAGCCACAACTTCCTTGTCAAGGTTGAAGGAAACCTTCACAGNCAATGTATCATCGATACCTTCANNAGTCANTACATTGCCATTGGCATCATATTTCACCTCAGAGGTCATATCCACCTCAGCAACGCGAGCACCNCTGGTAGTGGTGAGGTAAGGTTTATCAAGAGCAGAACCGAGAGAGATAGCACCGCCATCGTCAGCTACCGCAGTAAAGGAGNAGATGCTCTCCAGAGTACCTGANTCNGGAGTNATAGTTACTCTCGGGCAACCGAGGTGNCAATCCCAGCTAANNGNNAATACGGATTTATCCTCAATAGAATTGTTACCCTTTACTACGAGACCGTCATCATCCTTGGCAGCNACACGCACNNCAAGATAAGCAGTNTCTNTATTCCACAANGCTGGGGNNGAGAGTGAATGTCCAGANAGTGCGCTCCTCNTTNGCGGGCATNGNNGTATAAAGANGAGTNGTCANACCNNNACCCTCGATAAAGTCAACNNTNANNTCAACAGGCTGNGAGAACTCNANACGGAACACCTGGTTGGGGTTGAAGATCTCGGCACCATCNGCGGGGAATACGCTGACGAGCTNGGCGGGAGAGTATTTGTAAGCAGCGGAACCACCCTTGATGGTAGTAGTCACTGTGCCCCAGTCCTTACGCAGGTCNGGAGCGATATGGGAATCTTCACAATCGAATGTCACAGTNTAGATGATACCTTCCTCAAGTTTGGTATTACCATAAATANCTGTTTCGAAGTATTCGGCTTTCTTGCAATCGCCGTAACCCTGCCACATCTCGATGCGCTTGTCGATNACNGTGCCNTCATTGCCATACTCATCGATACCTTCATGAGTGAAAGCCACATTGACNTCGGCTGCGGCATCNAATACGTTGGGACGCACGCGGATAGACCAGCCCTCGCCGAGAACGGGAACTACNGTGTTGGGATTCATAAGGTCGAGCTGCTCACCTGTCTCGTTGTTGATGAGAAGAGCATACTCGATCTCGAGTTTGCGGTCGTCATCACCCTGACCCTCGAAGGGNTTGGTATAAGTCCAAGTCTTGCTGAACGCCTCGCTCTTGGCGCCATTCTTATCTGTGACANANCCGGCGGGGATATTNAGAGTNTANGTGCCNGAGATGTTGACCTCATCGGTTCTNANNATGATGGTNTNCATCATNNNNATCATATNNNTNACATTCAGCGGCCACTGCTGACCGTTCTCATCCACGAGGAAGAGATTTACAGAGCTGTCGAGCTTGGAACCGGCGGAAACCTCGAAGTTGATATTTCCGAAAGTCTCACCCTCTACGGTGTCGCCGTAAGGGAATACATTCTCAAACTTAGCGTTGGCAGCTGCCTCACCGGCAACATCGACAGACACAGTCAGTTCTTCGTTGCCAAGCTCATCGGATACATTACCCTTGGGATATATTGCACCCTCGGTTATTACGAGTTCATAAGTTGCAGACTCAGTCTGTTTGGCCTGAAGAGTGAACACTACAGTCTTGTCATCACCCTCCTTCATAGATGCGTATGCACCTGTGGCGGCATTGAAGAAGTCAGCTCCATAGACATCAAAGAGGGTCTGGGTAGCCATACGGCCAAGCTCCACAGGCTGATCGAAAGTCACCTCGATAGTGGAGAGCTCTGCTACAGGAACTGACGGAACCCAGCTTACCACCTGAGGACGAGTACCTGCCACCTCACCTGCACCGGGGATGGTATATACAAGTTCGATCTGAGCATTTGTCACATTTTTGTCGGCACCATTACCGGTAAGATCCTCACCAAATGAATTCTCATTGATGATAACAGTATATGTACCGGGATCACTGATACCGGGTCTAAGGATAAGTTTACACTGGTCCCAAGAAGCTCCAAATTCAGAGTCTACATCAGCCACTTTAGTTCCGGATGCATCTACAACCTTGCCTACGATGAATTCACCATCGTCAATCCAGCCAATGTCGGAAGACCAAGTCACATTGATTTCAGCCAGCTCTCCGGTGATAACTCCGGGAGCGGGATCGGTTGACACAATTGTCAAGTCGCCGGCGGCTTTGGGGGCGCGTGCGGCGCGCTGAGACACCTGTGCCCATGCTGTCACTCCCAGAAGGAGAGTAAGCAGCGAGAGCGTAATAGTCTTGATACGTCTCATAAATGATTAGTTTTAGTTATAAAAAATGGTTATTTGGTTGGGGAGCAGTGCGGAGTCGGAGAGCGAAACCGACTCCGCATCCTTCCTGAACTTTATTAAGATTAGCGAACCACTACCTTCTTACCGGCAGCCACATAGAGGCCGGCAGGGAGTTCCACACTTACAGTCTCTCCGGCTGCCACGGCTACAGAAGCCACGCGCACACCTACGAGATTATAGATATCTACATCAGCAGCCTCCGCAGAAGAGATATTGAGGCCACCCTCGAATCCGACTACCTGCACACCCTCTGCAACGGGAGCAATCTCCATAACGGCGCTGTTCTGGTCAACTCTTATCTTGCGGAGCATAAGCACGCTCTCACGCTGAGCACAACCGGTAAAGGTAATCACATTGTTACCCTTGAGATCTCCGAGAGAAATCTTCTCCTGCTGCCAGGAAGCGGAGCCATCCCAGTTGCCGGCTTCGCTGTATTCCACCATCGTACCGTTGTATTCGGTAAGGGTCTTCACATCCTCTACATTTCCGGCAGGGCCTACGCCGATAGTAAGACCGGGAGTAGCACCCTTAACCTCACCAAACCAACCGGGCTCTGCACCTTGCGGGAGCTTCGGACCGTCAGGATTGGAGGGATCGGCAGGCAACCACGGTTTCTGAGTCTCCATAGCCCACTCGAATTCAAGGAACGCCTCTCCATCGGTAAAGGGAATCTCGGGAGTAGTGAAAGTCAGGCTATAAGACGTGCCCTCATCTTCATTATTGGGAAGAGTGCCGTTGAAAGTGCGTTCCTTGTCATAGTCGCGACGGCGAGGAGTCCAGCCCCACTGGTCGTTGGAAGTCTGATATCCTACGGGAAGCTGACCGAAAGGCCAGAACTCCAGGTCAGGCTCAAAGGGGAGAGTCACAGCGGGTATGCCATAGGTATCAGTTCCGGAAGCGGATACCACACCATCCTTCACATTCCATATACGGAACATATTGGGATAGTTGGGTCGCAGATCCGCCTTCGGCATGAAGAACTCGGAAGCTTCGCCTGCATAGACAATCTTGCCACCGCCGGGGAGCTCGTCGCCGACTTTTGCGTCAGCTTCAGGCAGACTGCCGAANACACCCCGATAAGCCTCGTCAGTAAGGGCAGCCTCGGGAGAGTAAGCCACGATAACCGGGAGATCAGACACCCATTTCACATTTATACCCTCATCTTCCACCTTTGTATAGAACACATCGGGAGGAAGCTGTGTAACGGCCATAGTAGCCGTAGCGGGATTAATCTTATTATAGTTGGGATAACCGTTGACACTGAGAGCGGCTACATAGAGAGTGGCATCAGGTTCCACCTCATCCACAGTGACGGTGGGATTCTCATCGTCGCGGTAATAAACGAGAGTAGCGTTTCCAAACTTGGTGCCGAAATTATTCATGTCGTTGTAGACACGGGGGGAAACACCGTCAGTGGGGAAGTCAGCTTCGGTAAAGGGTTCGTTGCTTACAAGAATCATAGTAGCATCGGCGCCCTCGGCCTTCTTGCAGGAGATAACGGCGGAAGTCTCCACCTGACTCACCGTAAGCTCAGTAGGAGCATTCTCCGGAGCGGGGGAATCGGCAGGGGGAGTGAATGTGAGCACGAAACTCTCATCATCCTCATCCATATCCGACCATGCGATATATGTCTCGGGGTCGAGCATATCGGCGAGCACACCGGTCACCAGAGTCTTGGAGCGGGTAACCGAACCCTTTACGATAGCCTGGTCGCGCTGGTCCCAACCGTGGAGACCGGTGATGAAACCGTTGCTTGTAAAAGGATAGTTACCGACGAAAGCCATCTCCACCTTGCCGTCGGCTTCATGTAGACGGATCTGGAGGGAGAATTTGCTTCGGCGGCTGTCTACGCTGGAGCCTATATCATTAAGCACCATACGATAGAACTGCACGACAAGGACACGATTGCCCTCTTCGCCTACTGTTTTATAAGACACCTCGCCGCTCCTCACGCCAAGCATCATAGGAGTCATAGCGATGATAAAGGGGCTCTCCACCTGATAAGCGAGAGCTACGCGGGTGAAGGGGATGTTGCAACCGCGATATTCTACCTGATCCTTGCCAAGCTGAATCATACCNTTGGCGCAGACTGTGAACTGATTGAAAGTATTGCCGCCGAAACGGAAATCGAATCCGATAGGGAAACCTTGACCGGTGTAGCCGTTGATAGACTGAGTGCCGTCGGCAAAAATAAAGGCGGAAGCCACCTGACTGCTGCTGTTGCCTACGGGAGTACCGTCGGTAAAGAAATCCCAGCCTTCACCGAGCACAGCATCCTCACCGGTGGTGTATTTGTTGGAAAGGGTGTATTGCGGAATATTGCCGGCGAAAGCCAAACCGGGAAGGGCGAGGCCCGCGGCAAGTACCATTGAATGGAGTAGTTTCATTTCGTAAAAATGTTACGTATAATATATGGGTTGTTAATTATCAGTCGTTAATATGATGGTATCAGATTCTATGACAAACGCAGAGAGGAAAACAACGCTGCGAAACGTTATGATTTTCTTGCAATTAGCCTTAAAACTGCGGCCTAAAATTATACAAATTCTCACGCTGCTCCAAATCCATAATTGTTAAATTATGTTAACACACTAAATAAATATATCATTCATTAACACAAATAAGGGCAAAATAATTGCAAAATGAAAGTAATCTTTAAAATAATCATCTCTCAAGAGTGGCATAATTAACAACGTTCGGCAAAATGAAGAAATTGCATTTACAACAAATTTTATCAAAAAAAAATTCGTCCAGCCGATATTTCAACCGAAAAAAAGTATCGGATAGCCGAAAAAACGATAATTTGTAATCAAGTCGGCATTTGGATAGAATAAGTCTGAATCATGACAGAAATACGCCCCGTAATAGGGAATTCGGAGTCAGGATACGTTATATCATAGAAAAATAGTTATATTTGTAAATCTGAAAAAATCAAGCATAGCAAATGACTCTGAAAAAATACATGGATTTCACCCTCCCAAATGCAATGAGACTTTCCGTGGCCTCTCTCACTATAGCGAGTACTGTGTCCCTCCCTTTTACCGCTTGGCCCGAGGATCCGCTCCCTCCGATCGATCCTATATGGAACAAAGCGAAAATAGAACCTGAACGCTCGAAGAAATCGGGAGGCATCGGGAATGCCGCTACCCGTGCTACGGTAGGGACATCGGCCGATAACGCGGAAGAGGGGGATTACAGAAGCATAAGGAATAAGAGAAATAAAGAGAAAACAGGAAAAGAGGATGTGCCGCAGGATAAGCTCCCGGCCACTGAAACACGGATGACTTTGGACACTCCGGAGAAGGAGACTATGAAAGTGGATATAATCCGGGCGCAAGATTTTCCCGTATATAAGAAAGCCGCTGAAGAGGGCGACAACGAGGGGATGCGCCTGACGGGAATATGCTATCTCTACGGCACCGGAACCCAGAAGGATGAGCGGAAAGGATGGGAATGGATAGGGAAAGCGGCCTCAGCCGGAAACACTGAAGCTCAGTATGATTTAGGATGTCTCTACCGCGACGGACTCGGAGTAAGACAGAATTATGATGAATCGGCATATTGGTTCNGAAGGGCCGCCCGCAACGGCCATGGGAAAGCAATGCTGAACATCGCCCGACAGTTTGCCGAAGGGAAGGGAGTGCTTCAAG
Source organism: Bacteroides sp. (assembly GCA_014801225.1). Taxonomy (GTDB): domain Bacteria; phylum Bacteroidota; class Bacteroidia; order Bacteroidales; family Muribaculaceae; genus Lepagella. The sequence continues at coordinate 91,042 of JAAVEO010000017.1, read as the reverse complement.
ATTACAGAATCGCTGCCGAGAACTTCTGGAGGGCGGCTGAAAGAGGAGAACCGGAAGGTATGTATCAGTATGCCGTGATGCTTAGAGACGGCATCGGAGTTGACCGGAATCAGAAGAAAGCCCTGAAATGGTTTGAGGAAGCCTCCAAGCAAGATTATAAGGATGCTAAAAGCCAGGCGGAGGCATTGAGAAAAACGAGTTCGCGAAAGAACTGAAAAGTAATTACCTATGTTATACCTATGTATTCTATTCCACTACCTTTTTTTGGGGCAGAGAGAATGGAAGATATAGGTATTATTATTTTGACTGAACTGTGAAAAAGAACGAAAAGGTGAACAAGAACGAAAATAACAAAGAGAAGGCACTTTCCGTGAAAGAAGCAAAGAGTGTGGATCTTGCAGAGAACGGAGAGCGCGAACTTATATTGATAAATATCTCCGGAGCCGACCGGAAAGGTCTTACGGCAGCCCTAACCGATATTCTGGCTAAGTATGACGCCACAATCCTGGATATCGGACAAGCCGATATCCATCATACCCTGGCATTGGGCATACTCTTCAAGACCGATGCCTATAAGAGCGGCGAAATATTGAAGCATATACTTTTCAAGACTTCGGAACTGAATGTGCAGGTGCAATTCAACGTTGTCTCGGAGGAGGCCTACGACAAGTGGGTACATGCTCAGGGGCGCAACCGATATATCATCACACTGTTGGGCCGCAAAGTGACGGCACGTCAGATAGCCGAGGTCTCTTCCATCATTGCCGATCAGAATCTTAATATAGACGCCATCAACCGTCTCACCGGACGTATACCCCTTGACGAGACAGAGCAACCTGCGGCCAAGGCCTGTATAGAATTCAGCGTGAGAGGCACTCCCAAGGACCGTACCGCCATGCAGGAACGCTTTATGGAGCTGGCATCAAAACTGAATTTCGACATATCCCTCCAGGAAGATACCATGTATCGCCGCAGCCGCCGGTTAATATGCTTCGATATGGATTCCACATTGATTCGGACGGAAGTGATTGACGAACTTGCCGATCGTGCCGGTGTGGGAAAGGAAGTGAGGGCAATCACCGAATCCGCTATGCGTGGAGAGATCGATTTCAAGGAGAGCTTCACCCGGCGTGTGGCTCTGTTGAAAGGTCTGGATGTAAGCGTGATGAAGGATATAGCCGAGAATCTTCCGATCACGGAGGGTGTGGAGCGCATGATGCAGGTGCTGAAGCGCAGCGGCTACAAGACGGCGATTCTTTCCGGAGGATTCACTTATTTCGGCAATTATCTGAAACAGAAATACGGTTTNGANTATGTCTATGCCAACGANCTGGAGGTTGGCGAAGATGGAAAGCTCACGGGGCGTTTCGTAGGAGATATCGTAGACGGACAGCGGAAGAAAGAGTTGCTTCGTCTGCTCGCGCAAGTGGAGAATATCAATATCGCCCAAACCATCGCAGTAGGCGACGGGGCGAACGACCTTCCGATGCTTTCGGAAGCAGGCTTGGGAATCGCGTTCCACGCCAAACCGAAAGTAAAGGCTGAAGCCGAGCAAAGTATCTCCACGATAGGAATAGACGGAGTGCTGTATTTCCTCGGTTTCAAGGATTCATATACTGAATAAGGCCCTATCTCCNGTGAAGAGAAATTATTCACCGGAGAGTAATTCTTCAGATCACAAAACCATCAAGGCTATGAAACACACATTATCAGGATTTATAATGACAGCAGTGCTTGCAATATCCGGAATTTTTCCGGCAGCAGGTGCTGTGCCACAGGGGGAATATATCACAAGCGGGGATACTGTGGTACTTGTCAATACTTCATCCGCAGCACCTAACGCCGTCAGCTCACCGGCCGACTCACTGCAGACTCCGAGGCGACCTACCGTGGGACTCGTGCTTTCGGGAGGCGGTGCGAAAGGTATCGCNCATGTCGGAGTGATAAAAGCTTTGGAAGAGAACGGAATACCTGTGGACTATGTCACCGGCACTTCGATGGGAGCCATAGTGGGAAGCCTCTACAGCTGCGGCTGGACTCCTAAGAAAATGATGGAAATGTTCACCTCCAAGGATTTCCTTTACTGGAGCAGCGGCACAATAAATCCAAAATACGTAAGCTATTATTCAAAGCCCGACCCTACCCCGGCCTGGGCCAAGATAAACCTGTCGCTCAAGGATTCCACCGACAGCAATCTTACCGGTATTGCCTCGCAGATACTCCCTGCCAACCTCATCAGCCCTATCCCGATGAACATAGAGTTTTTGAATATCTTCGCTCCTTACTCGGAGCAGTGTGGAGAAAATTTCAATAATCTCTTCGTTCCGTTCCGGTGTGTCACGAGTGATGTATACCATAAGCACAAGATTGTATGCAGCGAGGGATCGCTCGGGGATGCTGTCCGGGCCTCGATGAGTTTTCCGTTTGTATTCAAACCGATCACTATGAACGGTGTGCTGGTATATGACGGGGGTATTTATGATAATTTCCCGGTAGACGTGATGCAACAGGATTTCAATCCGGATTTTATAATAGGTGTCAGTGTCTCTTCGCCTGACGCTCCTCCCGTGGCCAACGATATCTATTCCCAGCTCGANGATATGATAATTCAGAATAATGACTATTCGGTGCCGGCTGAGAAGGGTGTTAAAATTCAGGTGCCGGTGTTGGATTTCGGAGTGCTGGATTTCGGGCAGGCACAGGAAATATATGATATAGGGTATCGCACCGGACTCGCCATGGTGGATTCCATAAAGAGCAGAGTAAGCTCTCGTGTGCCGCTTGAAGAGGTGAACCGACGGCGAGCCGTATACGCTTCCGCTACTCCGGCAGTTGTATTTGACTCCATAGCCGTCAGCGGCACCACTCCCATGCAGACCCGCTTCCTTCAGAGGATATTCAATCCCGATAAATTGGAGAGTATCGGTATGGATCAAGTGACCGACAGCTACTATCGCGCCATGACTTCCGGCAATCTGAAGGATTTGCTTCCGCAGTATGAGCCGGGAAGCAACGGCTCCGGAAACACTTTGCTTCTCAAAGCCACCCCTAAGAATCATTGGAATTTCGGAATAGGCGGTTGGATCACAAGCAGCACCAACTCACAGCTTTATCTATCGTTTGGCTATCGCACTCTCAGTTTCAATTCATTCAGCGCCGACCTCAGCGGATGGATCGGTCAGAGCTACTACGCAGGGCGTCTCGCGGGGAAAATAGAAATGGAGGGGGAGACAGCCTCCGATATCAGTGCGGAATTTGTAGTAAGCCGCCAGAAATATTATGATTCGGAGCTCCTCTTCTACGAAAATTCCACTCCCTCCTTCATATCAGATATGCAGCTTTTCGGGCGTGTGCAATACACACGTCAGATGGGTCATGATGCAAAAGGGTATGCCTCGGCAGGATGGGGATATCTCGCTGACAGCTANTACCCAACGAATATTGCCGACTTCACATCGCTTCATAAGGACAAGACACGCTATTCAGCCGGGGAACTTCGCCTCGGAGTGGAAGCCAATTCCCTCAACGACCTGATGTATCCCAATAAGGGGCGTTCATGGCGTTCGGAGATAATGGCCACATTTGAGAATACCCGCTATCTTCCTCAGGGCGATAAGGGGGAGATGGTGGAATATGGCGGCCACGGNAGTGTGTCGCTCGAGATAGAATGGAAACACTATTTCCCGATTCATAAGCATTTCTCGGTAGGTGTGACTGCTCACGGCATGGCTACTCTTGAGAAACTATATCAGGATTATACGGCNACGCTCGTACATTCGGCCGCTTTNGCGCCGACGCCCTCCACACGCAATTATTTCAATATCGCTTTCCGCAGCGACAATTATCTTGCGGCAGGAATCTCGCCCGTATGGAATCCTTTTGGGAATTTCCAGCTTCGCGGAGATTTCTATGCATTCTCCCCTTTCCGCAATATAGAACAGACGGCTGACGGGATGGCTAAATTCAAGGGAGCGTTCAAGAAGACTGAATTTATAGGCGAGATTGCGGGAGTGTATAATTTCTCATTCGCAAGCCTTTCGATTTATGTGAACTATCTCTCCTACCCTGCCCGGAATTGGAATTTCGGACTTAATCTCGGACTCTATTTCCAGGCTCCTAAATTCCTGCGGCATTGAATGATGGAAGGNATTGAAATTATCTGATTTATNCNATTATTCCGANTTATAAGAGAAAAGGCCATACGAAATCCCAGGATTTCGTATGGCCTTTTAGNTTGTACTATCGAAATCAGAGTANGAGGAGCTTACGTCCGGCGGTAACGTAGAGGCCGGGAGCTACCGAAAGAACGGTGCTTCCATCGACATGCAGGGAGGCTACTCGACGACCCGTGATATCAAAGACTTCAACTTCGCAGGGAGCGTCGGAGGNAAATGTAATCTCACCCTTTCCGGCAATTGCTTCCAAAGAGGAAATTTCATCGCCAACGGAGGATACCATTGTGGGGAAGTCGGCAGCGGGAAGATCGTATTTGCCCATGAGGACAGCCCAAGTGGTGTTGGCACCGATTGTCTCTCCGCTACAATCGAAGGGCTTATTGCCACGAGCTGTGAAATAGAGGGCCTCATTATCCATATCGTAGGCACAGGTGATAGCGGTAGGCACTCCACCCTGTGAAGCGAGAGTCCACGCATCCTCTNCNTTNGCTTCGAGNGTGGTGGCATCGTAGGGACGAAGGAATACACCCATCTTGGCATTCATACCATAACCATACACATATACCTTGGAAGGAGCGTAGGGGTTCTGGATGGCAGTGAGGTAACCGGTCAGGATATTGTCGGAGAAAGAGGCGCGACTGCTCACACCCTTATCGCATTTACCTGTGGCGGCATCGATCTTCGCGAGAAATCCTTCACGCATATTGGCCTGAGTGGAGGCGAAGAAGGGAGTGCCCTCNGGTGTGGAGACAGTGCCATTGAACATACCGGTGAACCAAAGAGTGTCGGCACATACGGAGATACCGCAATTCTGAAAACCATATTTACCATTGAGTTTCTCACCCTTCAAGGCGTCGAGCCATGCAAGTTTGAAATCAGAGTCGAGACGACCGATTACGGGTGTGAAATCNCCNTCGGGAGTGAAAGAGCTACCCGCGATAGAGAGAGCATCACCACTACCATTCACAAGCGCCTGAAAATAAAGAGCGCCGTCATTCCAGACAAGACGATTGACTACTTCTCTTTGCGCTTTACCATCCACGGGGAGGTCGGCGAGATAGTAACCGTCAGAGTCAAGTTTCAGGATAAACATGCCGCCTACCGTCTCCTGAGGGTCGCCGCTCCAAGTAGAGACATTACGGGGAGAAAGCACCTTCTCGCCATCGGCAGTAGGGATATGCATCGGATTGCGGAAGTTGCCACCGATAAAGATATTGCCGGCGTTATCGAGCGCGAGGGCAGGCACAGACAAAGCCTCCGCCGTAAATTCAGCATAATTTCCGGAGGCTGCGGGAGCGGGTGTCGTGTCGCAATCAATGAAACGAGACCATACGAGGGACCCGTCGGCAGAAAGACGGCCTACGATGACACGATAGTAGCGACGTTCCACTTTCCAATCAAACACGTGAGACTCGCCGGTGCCGTCAACGATAGTAAGAGGAGTCTCAAGCATACCGTCGGTATGGCGCAGACGGGCTGTGAATATCGCCCCTCCATCGGAAGTGGCTACTATNGAACCGTCATTGTTGGCAAAATCGCAAGCCTCGGAATGAAGATTCCAGATAGCTTTACCGGCGGCATCGGTCTTGATGATGCAGAGATTACCGTTGTTGCTGTTGCCGGCATTATAGGGNACACCCTCGAAGAGCNCCTCNCCGGCATAGCTGATATCACGGTCGGACTCTGTAGAGCCGCCTATATTATGCCAATACACACCACCGTCGGGAGTGGAAGCAACCGCAATCGCCTGCGACTGATCTCCGGCGGCTGTTGTGCCGTCGAAGATGTTGCCCCATCCGAGGCGTGGAGCCTCGGCAGTCTGAGCGGAGGCTCCGANCGAAGCCATGAACGAAAGCGAAGAGAGGGCGAGGAAAGCACCTCCAAATGTAAATTTATTCATATATTAATGTTTTAGTTGATTTATCAAGAGTTTTTTTCCTGAATTTCCGAGTGCAAAATTACAACCGACCAGGTGATTGTGAAATCGGTATTTGTAGGTATTTTGANCTNCGTAATTACCATACTTGCGGTATTGCCGAGGGAGGCNATAGTTTATAATTTTGCATCCGAAATGAATACAAGATTTATCTTCTCTACCGCTCTCTTAATCTCGGGAGTCTCGGCAGTCGCAACGACCAAGGAGACTCCCGACAGCATCGCCACTACCCTTGACGAAGTGGTGGTGACGGCAAAGGAGGGTGAAGGGATGACAAGCTCATCACATATAGGCCGCGATGCTATGGAGCATCTCCAGCCTACGAGTTTCACTGACTTGCTGGAACTCCTCCCCGGCAATATATCTCAGAATCCCGAGACGGGGAAGGCGAATACCATTACCCTACGCGAGACCGGNAATCTCGGAGCGACCGGANCAAAATCAGATAATGATGATTACTCCATATCCTCGCTGGGAACCCTCTTCATGGTGGATGGTGCCCCTATCAACGGCGATGCCAATCTGCAGGGGGTGGGGATAGGGAGCGGCGACTCCCCTTCCGCTGCGAGAAATATCACCAATAAGGGAGTGGATATGCGCTCGATCTCCACTGATAATATCGAGAGTGTGGAGATAGTGAGGGGCATACCTTCGGCCGAGTATGGCAATCTTACCTCCGGATTGGTGAAAATCAAGCGTATAAGCCGCTCCACTCCGCTGACCGCCCGCTTCAAGGCGGATGAATACAGCAAACTCTTCGCGATATCCAAGGGTATCGGATTTCATGACGGCGACAATGTACTGAATCTTGATTTGGGTTATCTTGATTCCAAAAGCGATCCGCGCAACAGCCTTGAGAATTACAAACGATTGACAGGCTCGGCACGTTTCAAACTCAATCACCAGACCGACAAAGCTTCCTTTACATGGAATATCGGAGGAGACTACACAGGGTCGTTTGACAATACGAAGAGTGATCCCGACCTCAATTATATGAAGGTGGATGAATACCGGAGCGAATACAACCGAATGTCGCTTACCTCGGATCTGCAGATCGATCTCTGGGGAAATACCTTCATCAACGATATCAATTTCAACGCCTCGGCCAGCTATCAGAGCGATGTGCTGACACGGCGCAAGCAAGTGGCTCCCCAGCGGGCATCGGTGGCTCCAACTACCATGGAGCCGGGTGAACACCGCGGCGAATACCTTCTCGGAGAGTACATAGCCGACTTCCGCAGCGAGGGACGCCCGCTCAATATCTTCCTCAAAGGGAAGACGGGAGGAGAAAAAGTATGGGGGCCAACCACACATGACTATAAAGGAGGACTCGAATGGACTCTATCGAAGAACTACGGACGAGGAGAGGTGTATGATCTGCGGCGCCCTATATCTGCCTCATGGACTTCCCGACCGCGAGATTTCCGGGAGATTCCGGCTCTGCAAGTGCTGAGCCTCTTCCTTGAGGATAAAATCACAATCCCTTTAGGAAGAGGAGGAGTATTCACGGCGCAGGCGGGAGTCAGAGGAATCATGCTTCCCTCACTCTCCAAGGAATATTATCTTCACGGGCGGCCTTATTTCGATCCGCGAATCAACGNTTCATGGGTATTCCCAATTGTCGGAAGGGGTAGCGAGGCNCTGATGTTGACTCTTAATGCAGGATTCGGTCTCACGACCAAGATGCCGACCATCGANTATCTCTATCCNCAGGCACAATATTCGGACATCATTCAGCTCAACTATTATGATACGGCCAAACCGGGCGAACATTCTCTCGTGAGCTTGATGACATATATCAATGACGCCACCAATTATCAGTTGCATCCGGCACGAAATCGAAAGCAGGAGGTGACGGCAGGATTATCGTGGAAAGGGAATTCCTTCAGCGTGACGTATTTCAGGGAGACACTAAGCAGCGGCTTCCGATACTCTTCAATATATGCTCCTTACTCCTATAAGGATTATGACGCCTCGGCAATCGACCCTTCAACCCTTACCGGACCACCATCACTATCCACTCTACCCTACACNGAGAAAACTATCCTCAAAGGGTATCGTATGGCTACCAACGGCACAAGGATAGCAAAGCAGGGAATAGAATTCACGGCTACCACGGCAAGATGGAAAGCTCTGCGCACTCGCCTCACCATCACAGGCGCATGGTTTCGCTCGGAATATTCCAACAGTGAACATCAGTATGCTACGGTGAACGATGTGGTGGACGGTCAGCCGGTAAGCGACCGATATGTGGGTATCTATAATTATCGTGACGGACGAAGGAACGAACAGCTCAATACCAATTTCATGTTTGACACGCAGATTCCGAAGTGGGGATTGGTATTCACGAGTACATTCCAGATAATGTGGTGGGTAAAGACCACGAGGATGCCTCTTGACGGAGTGCCCGAAGCTTATCTCTCGGCCGAAGACGGGGAGATACATCCATATCTCNCGGAGGNCGGNGATAACCTCTTGCTCCCCTTCCTTATAAAGACATATAACGAAGATACTTTCAAGACNGTGAAAATCCCTTTCGCAGGATATTTCAATCTGAAAGCTACAAANAGNATCGGNAAGCANCTGCGGATNGCNCTCTTCGTAAACAGGATTCTCGACTGGCTTCCGGACTATCGAACCAACGGTCTGCTCGTACGCCGCTCTTCGGATGCCTATTTCGGNATGGAGCTTAATCTATCNATCTGACCTTTCAATCATTTACNGACTTTAAGATGAATAAAAAATATATAACTTGCCCGGGAGGNAAAATGATACTCCCTGTCGCTTCCGCCTTAATNACCCTCCTCTCAGGAGGATGCGATGATTCCCTTGACTCCGGTCTGCCTTCGGCCAGAGTGGAGATAGAAGTAGTGTTGCCCGACAATGTCTCGGGGAATGTTACTGAACAGCGGTTTACTTTCCTCAACGTAAGCAACGGCACCTCCTCCTCATTCCTCGCGGGGGAGACGGTGAGCCTGCTTCCGGGATTGTATGATGTGAGCTATTCGGCCACCACCCTTCTTCCCAACGGCACCTCCGCCGATCTGAAGGCACTCCGGCAATCGGTGACACTCAGCGAGGGGGAGAACAGGATGATCCTCGAGCCTTACGTCAACATCACTTCCGACGACTTTATCATATCCGAAATATTCTTTACCGGTACGCTACAAAGTTCGGGCAACCAATATTACGGGGATGACTATGTGAAACTCTACAACAATACCGACCATGTGCTATATGCGGACGGCATCACACTCTTCGAGTCGAAATTCAACACNACGGAGAAAACAGAGTACACTCCGGATATCATGCAGGAGGCTATGACGGTNGATGCGGTGTACACTGTGCCGGGAAGCGGCAAGGANNATCCTGTGCAACCTGGAGAGTATCTGCTGATAGCNGATACGGGTATCGACCATCGTGTGCTCAATCCCAACTCCTTCAATCTCTCCGATGCGGATTGGGAATGGTATGATGTCAGCACAAAACCGTCAAGTCTGGATATCGATTCTCCGACAGTAGAGAATCTTGACAAATGGTATTGCTACACACTCTCTTTCTGGCTTNTGCATAATCGCGGTTTCAANGCTTACGGCATNGCCCGCATTCCGATAGACAAGGAGACTTATATCGCCGATTACCGGTATACGTATGATTACGAACTCGTCACTCAGGCNGGNACGTTCCCTATGAGCCAGAGCGCATATCGAATGCCCAACGAATGGATAATGGATGTGGTGACGTGTTCCGTGGCNGCCAAGTATCAATGGAATATATGCACTCCNGCTCTTGATATGGGTTGGACTTATTGCGGCACNATGGATCATGACAAGACAAGGTATTTCCATGCCGTGAGACGCAAGATGATTGGTCTGACCGCGGAAGGGAATCCGATTCTTCAGGATACCAACAACTCTACGGAGGATTTCAACCCGATGGTCACGCCCTCNGAAATAGAGNTGCAGGGGACGGCGATTGATGTCTACGGNACTCCNTGCACTACAATCACATACGACGGCGTCATACCGATGCCTCTCGAATATGCTGAAAAACTACGCAGACACTTATGAATCAAAAATTTTATTCCATATTGTCTCTGTTTTTCCTAACATTTCCATCGCTTTTCGCTNCGGAGAATGACACTGTCGGCAGAACGCGTCAGGATATTCTGCANGGTGTCCTNCTCGACCGCGCGGGCTNCGATATGGCAGGAAGGATGAGTTGGGAGAATCCGGCTCTCTTGCCGTGGATGTTGCCGCAGTCACGATGCANCGCCGTTGCCGATTATTCTTCGGAAAAGGAATCTCAACCGTTGACAGGAGGAAAAGGGGAAGGCTCGANGAATTGGGANATTGGAGCGAATGCCTATATCCTTACTCCGGGGGGATGTGTCGCCGGAAAAGCGGGNTATGTCAACGGCACTGTCCTATCGCCTGTATGGAATGAATCGGGAGAGTANGACCGGATTTATCCTTATCTTATCGCTGACAGTATCGGNGGAAACCTTCACTCTGAGAAATATTATTTCGAGGGNGGATATTCTCATAAAGGGAGAAATATAGCCTGGGGTGTGGAAGGGGGATATACCGCTATACTTTCTTATCGCAATGTGGACCCGCGACCGAGAAATGTATCGGGNGACCTGACCGTAAAGGGGGGATTCTCCTATCGCGTTTGGAATGATTATTTTGCGGGNCTATCCTTGAGATACAATCGCTATCGNCTCTCTACGGATGTATCTTTCGTGAATGAGACGGGGGAGACAAAACTTTTCCATCTCACAGGGCTCGGTGCTCATTATTCTCGTTTCGACGGNGCNGGGAGCAGCGTATTCAANGATTGCCATACCGGNGGNTTCTCCCTGAATCTTCTTCCTTCANAGGGTAAAGGGGTATTCCTTAATGCCGATTTCTCTTTAATGNGAATGAGACATGTTATNTCAGACCTTAACCGCTTGCCTATGGCCAATCTTNATGACAAGGGGATGCGCCTGCAAGCGGGATATAAAAGTATATCCTTATCTGATGATGAAGATGCTTTTTCCGGCAATACGTCGAGATATGGCGTATGGGGAGAATGGGAGGCTTCGCGTCGCCACGGGCGCGAGAATATTTTCGGAGACGCTTCNTCGGGNAGTTATCCGCANATCGGNACCCTTTCTCTTTTTGCNGATAACANTTGGAAAGGTGCGATAGCAGGATATTTCGGAACGGGAGGGCGNCGTATGAATCTNTATNTTCTNCCCCGCGCNGAATGGAGCCACCGAAGAATGGTANACGTATCTCCTCGCCGTGANCGTCTTGACGAGCATATCACACTTTCNGCCAATTTCAGGATGAATTTTCTAATCGGNCATAGTTCNTTCGCGGGAGTGAGGTGCGGACTCGGAGGAAGAATACCNACCTCTTCCCTACTCTCTTTACCCGCACCGGGGAATGATAATGCGGATAAGGCTCTGTATGAGCTGACCCGACGCGATTTCGCAAATGCCACTTCTAAAGCGTTCGGCTTAAGTCTCGGAGGGGAATGGCTCCGGAGATTCTCGGGGAGACTGGCCGCCGGAATCACTGCAGACTATTCTTATTCACACGTTGCTTCAGGGATATCTGTCAATTGCTTCTCTATCGGACTTACCGCGGAATTTCTATAATACTACATCGTTCAGACTACTACAATACAAAAAATATAAATCAAAACATCATATTCGAATCTTTTTATGAAAAAGAAAAGAACCAATTTCATCCGACCTTTCGTATCGGCACTTCTCCTCGGGGGAATGATGCTGCCGACTTATGCGGAAGTGACCGACACTCAATTGAAGGAGGGAACTCTTCCCAACGGACTGACCTATTATATCTATCGCAACGCGGAGCCTACAGGGCGTGTGGACTTCTTTCTTTCGCGCAATATAGGCTCGAGAGTGGAGGAGGCGGATGAGAAGGGGCTGGCCCATTTTCTGGAACATATGTGTTTCAACGGGAGCCGCAATTTTCCTGACAACCGCCTTATAGAATGGCTTGAGAGTGTAGGCGTAAAGTTCGGAAAGAATCTGAATGCCTATACCTCTGCGGATGAGACAGTCTATAATATTTCAATGGTGCCTTCCGCACGTGAATCCGTACTCGACTCTTGCCTTATGGTGCTTCGCGACTGGAGCGACGGCCTGACGCTCGCCGACGCGGCCATAGATGCGGAGCGCGGGGTGATAAAGGGTGAGTGGCGTCATCGCGACAATGCCGCTTCGCGTATGCTTCGCAGGGCGGCCCCTCGTCTGTATCCCGGGAGTCCTTACGGTGAAGCTATGCCTATCGGCACAATGGAAGTGGTGGAGAATTTCCCACCGCAGAAGCTTCGCGATTTCTACAGAAAATGGTACACTCCCGGGGCGGAAGCCGTAATTGTGGCGGGAGATGTGGATCCGGAGGAGATGGAGCGGAAGATCGCAGTTCTTTTCAGCGATATGGGTAAAGACTCGAAGGCCATATTGGCTCAGGAACCGGAATTCCCGGTAAATGACCGTCTGTCGGTAATAGTGGAAAGCGATCCTGAACAAAGCACCAATATGATTCAGCTTTACTTCAAGCATGACGACCGCGGACTTTCTTCCGAGGAGCGTCTGCGCCGGGAATTGCTCGCCGACCTTATCTCTTCGATGCTGATAGAGCGTTTCGATGCGTTGGAGCTGGCCGATAATACTCCGGTGGCAAATGTAGGCGTTGGCGACACCAATTTCCTTCTCTCCAAGAAGGTGAAGGCGTATATCGTAAGGGCGCAGGCAAAACCGGGACGTACGGACGAGGCGTTGAAGGCTCTCTATCGCGAGTTGCGGAGAGGACGCGAAAAGGGATTCTCGAATGAGGATTTTGAAAATGCACGTGCCGAACTTCTTGAAAAGGAGCGTAACAAGGCTGTGGAGCGTAAATCGAGAAGCAATACTGATATGGCCAAGGAGATAAGCCGATATTTCACGGAGGGGGGCGTATTCGAGACTCCGGCCGACCGGCTGACTCGTGTGAAAAAAATGCTTGAAGGTATCACGGCTGAAGATTGCCGCGCAAGATTGGCGGAGTTGGTTGACCCTTCGGGTCGCAATGCGGTGGTGCTGACTTATCTGCGTCCCGGGAAAGAGGGGGCGCTTCCCTCGGAGAAGGAGCTTGAAGAGGCTTTCTATAGTGTGAATTTGGAGGAGATTGTGCCTTTCTCCGCTCCGGAAAAGAAAACTGCTATTTTGGAGTCGGAACCTCAGCGTGGAAAGATAGTGAAGAGCGAACCGCTNAATCATTTCGGAGCGACGCTCCTTACGCTCTCCAACGGAATAAAGGTGATGATGAAACCTACTGACTTGAAGGAGGATCAGATCTTTATCCGTGGTGTGGGTGAAGGCGGTTTCTCTCAGAATTATAAGGCCGAGGATGCTCCCTCGCTTAAAATATTCAACGAGGGTATGTCGCTTAGCGGGGCCGGTTCCCATAGCAATGGAGACTTGCGGCGTATGACGGCCGGACGCGATATAAAGGTGTCGATCATGGCCGACCGCAATGACGAGACTTTAGAGGCCGCCACCAACCGTGCCGGCCTCGAGGATGCAATGCGTCTGCTTTGGCTTAAGGCTACCTCCACTGTGGCCGACGAAGGTGCTTTCAATGCCTGGTATGCTTCAAGAATGAATCAGCTTGACAGCGATGTGACTTCTCCCGTAAATAAGATGGGTGAACTTATCCACAAGAGCGTATACAGCGATCATCCTCTCGGNCATAAGCTTACGGCGGAGATGCTTTCGAAGGCAAATTACGGACGTATCATGCAGGAGTATGCCGACAGATTCGGAGACTTCAGCGATTTCACTTTCTACATCACGGGGGATTTTGATCCTGCCGTCATGGAGGATCTTCTGGAACGCTATGTGGCTTCTTTGCCTACTGCCGGAAGAATAGAGAAAAAGAAGGATATAGGCTATCGTTTCACTCCGGGGAATCAGAAGCTTGATTTCACGGAAGAGATGATCAATCCTACCGGTATCGTCTATCAGTTCCGCCACTTGGAATGTCCTTACAATCTGAAGAATATTCTTCTTGCTTCGATGACGGGACAGATTCTGAAAGCTCGTCTGCTTGCCGATCTGCGTGAGGAGAAGGGTTGGACTTATTCCATCACNACTCATGGAAGCGTCACGGCCGGCATGAACGGGGAAGATGCTCCGGAATTCATGATGCCGGTGTATGTGAAGACCGATCCGGGGCATATATCAGAGAGCGCGGAGGTGATAAAGAACACCTTGAAAGATATGNCGAAGAGTGTAAGCGCGGAAGAGTTTGATAAGGTAAAAGAGTATATGGCGAAGAGTCATGAAGAGAATGTGGGCGACAATGCCTATTGGCTGGCAGCCATGAGAGCGCTCACACGCTTCGGTCTGGATCTTGACAGCGATTATGANGCTATTCTCGCCGGTCTTACTCCGGAGATGATTTCCAAATTCGTGAAGAGCTATGTTCTTCCGGCGCAACTTACNGAGATGACTATGAGTCCGNCTACCAAATAATTCGGTCGGTTTCNCCTTCCCCCGTAATTTTTCAGACTATTAAGGGATTATAGTTTGGATTATCCAAGCTATTTATCTAACTTTGCGGAAGAGTATCGCCACTCNGNTGATACTCTTCCGCTATTTGTATATAACCCCCTTTATTTTTTATTATGACTGAATCCGATGTAATTCGATTTGTCTCTGACGGATTCGACAAGGCCAAGGGTGGAGATGCCGTGAACACTTATTCCGTGGTGGCCGGCATTCATGACCAAGGCAGACTTCCTCTGAAAAGCCACTACCCTTTCGGTTGGATTATCTATTATGCCCTTCATCAATCGTCGCAAAAGGATATTATCGCGAGAAAAAATATGCTCGCCCGTTATTTCAAACTTAGAGTAGCCACTCCTCATAAGCTCCATTCGATGGTGCTTACGGAGGCTTTGCGNCTGTATAAGGATGCCAAGGATGTNGCCTACGGTAAACGAAAGGAGGAGACGGTAGGTTTCTCCATNGTCAATTTCATGAAGCTATGGGGATTNGCGAATCTTCGTCCGGGAGATTGGCGCAGNAAGGAGCATGATGGTAAAACCCTNTCCTCCACTACGGAGAAACTTATAACTCACTGTACTGATGAGCTCGTAAGTACCAAGTCGCTGCCTTCGGAGGAATTTCGCANAATATTGAATAAAGCTCTGACAGATTACCCCGAATCCTTTAATCTTCATGCTCAGATTGCGGAGCTTCTGCTTCTTGACGGTAAAGGTGACGATGCGGCGAGTATGTTGAAGCGNGCTTTGCTTTTGGCTCCGGGTAAATTCTATCTTTGGAGCAGATTGGCNGCCACGGTAGATGTGAATGTAGATTCTCACCTGAAGNTATCATTTCTTTATAAAGCNCTNACTTCTCCCGGTCCTGATCAATTCAAGGGTAAGGTAAGGCTTGCTTTAGCCGATGTGCTTGTAAAGCGCCGGGCCTTCGGGCTTGCNTTATGGGAGTTGCAGAAGGTAAAGGCTCTGTATGAATCAAACGGCTGGCATCTATCCAACCATTTCCAAGAACTTCTCAGTGCTGTTCCGGCGGGTACAGTTCCCGAGAATCCGGAAGGTGCTTATAGGAAAGTAGCCCCGCTTGCCGATGAGAAATTATTCAGCGAGTTNCCCGACATTGAAGTGACCAAGACCTATCATAAGGTGCCCGGCGCGAATGAGCGCAGCGGAAAGGATAATTTTGGACGCCCGGCCATAGCATGGAGAGTGACAGACACTGCAGGAAAGAATTACTGGCTCCAGCCACATCGCTTCAACCTTCACCCCGAGCTCCCGATGGGCACCCGCATAGCGATCAAAGCCTTCGGAAGCAAAGTAGTGAAAGCGCGCCGACTCGCCGAGAATTAGCAATTAACGATCCTACAAAAAGATAAGACGATTTCAATATCTTAAGTATTATAGCTGTGTATAGAAAAAAGGAGGGGCGTCCGTTCAGCGGGCGCCCCTCGGGTTTTGAGTATTTAGCACTATAGTATAGTGATATAATGCTGGTTAGGGATATTCCTATGAGGGAATACGGCGGAGATAGTTTACGGTATCATAGTGACGATACCGGCGATCTCGGAGAGACCAACAGCATCTACACAATATTGGTAGATGTAAGGAACAATACCGAAGAAGATGATTCCGGCTACGCAGAGGGTGAGGGCTACGCGCTCGCTGCATGCGCTCTTGAAGGTGGAGATGGTGGGCTCGTCGCTGGAGATCCAGATCGCCTTGACTACGAGGAGGTAGTAGTAGAGAGAAATGATGGTGTTGATAAGGGCGATGAGTACAAGCATGTAAAGAGCGATAGATCCCGAACCGGCAACGCTTGTGAACATGAGTATCTTCGAGAAGAATCCTGCGAAGGGGGGAATACCGGCGAGGGAGAACATGGCGAGGGTCATGGCGAAGGAGAGCCAAGGGTTGGTCTTGTGAAGGCCGTTGTAGTCGTCCATGCCGACTTTCCCTGTCTTGTTCTCGATCATGGAGATTACGGAGAACACGCCAAGGTTGCTGACTACATATACGAAGATGTAGAAGAACATGGCGGAGAGTCCGAGTGCATCGCCTGCCATGGCCCCAAGCATGATATAGCCGGCCTGGGAGATGGAGGAGAAGGCCATGAAGCGTTTCATGTTCTTCTGTCGGATTGCGAAGAGGTTGCCGACGGTGATAGTGGCGATGATTACTGCATAGAGCATCCACTCCCATACTTCGCTGTAAAGAGCGCCGAAGCACTGAACGAAGATGATGAAGAAGGCAACGGCAGCCGCACCTTTCGACACTACGGAAAGATAGGCAGTGACGGCAGTGGGAGCACCCTGATATACGTCGGATGTCCAGAGATGGAACGGCACGAGGGAGAGTTTAAAACCGATACCTGCGAGCACGAAGGCTACAGCGCAGATAAGCGCACCGTTGACTTCTGTTCCGGCAAGGGAAATGGCTATATCATCGAAATAGAGTGAACCGCCTGAGAAAGCATATACGAGCGACAATCCGAAGAGGAGAATTGCGGAGGAGAAACATGCTGTCAGGATATACTTGATAGCTGCTTCGTGGCTCTCATAGTGCTTCTTGTTGAAGGCCACGAGTGCGGCCANGGGAAGAGAAGCGGATTCAAGACCGATGATGAAGAGAAGGAAATGGCGGGCGGAAACCATGAGGAACATTCCGAAGAGTGTCACGAGAAGAAGCTCGTAGAACTCTCCCTTGCGGATAGCCACTTCATCCGACTCGACCCATTTGGCCGACTGGAGGAATACGATGAATACACCTACGCAGAGGATAGATTTGATGGCGTTGGTGGCAGTGTCATTGATATACATACCTCCGAATACCGGCTCGCCGCATGCGGGCACGAGCCAGATGGCTACGGTGCCGAGTCCGAAGAGGACTGTGGTGAGCGGGGTAAGGAATTTCTTGGCGGCGCCGTCCTTGGAGAATGTGTCGGACAGGAACACTATCAAGAATATCCCAAGTATGATAAGCTCGGGGATCATTGCCCCAAATTGTGAATAGTCCATTGTCGTTTTTGTTGTTTTAATGACACATTCTTATCAGATGGCACTCTGTATCGCGTTGACGATGGGGAGGAAGCTATGCTGGATAGTCTCGTTGATCCAGTTGGGGAAGCAACCTATACCTGCGATGCAGAGAATAAGAGTCACCGTAGCTACGCGCTCGAACCATGTGGCATCGGTGAGAGCCAGATGATGTTCATCATACACCGGACCCAGAAGGAGCTTGCCTACAACACGGAGGATATAGACTGCTGTGATGACGATAGAGCATGTAGCGGCGATTACGAATGCGCGATGGAAGAAGTCGGCGTCCTGGAAGCTACCGAAGAAGATTGTCATCTCGGCTACGAAACCGGAAAGACCGGGAAGACCGAGAGAGGCGAAACCGGCGATCATATAGCATACGCCGAGGTAAGGCATGATTTTCATCAGGCCGCCCATCTGGCGGATGTCACGTGTATGGGTTCGGCCATAAATCATACCGATAAGGGCGAAGAAGAGGGCTGTCATCAGACCGTGGGAAAGCATCTGAAGGATAGCACCGGTCATCGCTGTAGTGTTGAGCATGAGAATGGCGAAGAGCACCATACCGCAGTGGGAGACGGAGGAGTAAGCGTNGATGTACTTGAGATCGGTCTGTACACATGCGGAGAAAGCNCCATAAACGATACTGATACCGGTAAGGATAATGAAAATCCAAGCGAGTTCGTTGGCGGCCTGAGGGAGAAGGTAGATGGCGATACGGAAGCAACCGTAACCACCGAGCTTCATAAGCACACCGGCGTGGAGCATGGATACGGCGGTAGGCGCACAGGCGTGACCGTCGGGACTCCATGTGTGGAAGGGGAACATTGCACCGAGAACACCGAAACCTACGAATGTACAGCAGAAGAGGAAGTTCTGCCAACCGGGATCANCGGCGTTATTGCGAGCGATCTCAAGTATATTCCATGTGAGTTCGCCACCTTCGGGAGCGGAGTGCCAATANATACCGATAAGACCTATCATGAGGAATGCGGAGCCACCCATGAGCATGAGGGTAAGCTTCATCGCTGAGTATTCCTTGCGACCTGTACCCCACACACCGATGAGGAGATACATCGGGATGAGCGCNACCTCATAGAACATGAACATCGTGAAGATATCGATGGAGATGAAGAAGCCGAACACACCGGTAGAAAGGAGTGCGAACCAGAGGAAGAAATTCTTGGGAAGGGGGGATATTTTCCAAGAGGCGAAAGTNCCGGCGAATACGATGACTGCTGAAAGCAGAAGCATCAGGACGGAGATACCGTCGACACCGACCGCCAGATGGATATTGAGCGGAGCATACCACATCCAGCTTCCTGTGAAGAGCATCTCGTCGTCGACGCCCATCCCGCGGAGGCGGAGGAAATCACAGCAGAGCCAGATCGCGAGACCCAGAAGTACGACGGAACCGGTCACCATTACGGNGCGTATGGCATTCATACTGCTGTTGCGGCATACNCCAAGTCCGGCCATCATGAGGATGGGGACTATGACAAACCATATTAATATATTTCCGAACATAATATTTATTTCTTAAAACTTGCTATAAGTGGCTAATCAATTAAATCAGAGCAGACAGAGCCAGACTACGGCCGCGATAGCCACAGCACCGGCGAANTACCAAGCGACATAGGCNTGGATGCTTCCGCTCTGCATGCCGCGAATAGCGTAAGATGTCTTCTGAGTAATCTTTGCGAAGGCGTCCATAGTGGCNTCGATCACGTGGCGGTCGAACCATGCTATGCTTCGGCAGATGATGCCGAAGATGATCTTATGGGTGATGAACTGATAGATTTCATCCCAGTAGAAGCGACGGTGGGCAGCCTCCCAAAGAGTGGGAAGCGCATCTTTCATGCGTGTCGGCACATCGTTCTTCTTCATGTAGAGCTTCATAGCAAGGAGGATCGCGATGACGGCAACCACGATAGAAGTCACTGCCACCTGAGGCTCAAGATGAATATGATAGGGAGCACCGTTCCAAGTGACGAGTTCGCCGAAGGGGATGA
Source organism: Bacteroides sp. (assembly GCA_014801225.1). Taxonomy (GTDB): domain Bacteria; phylum Bacteroidota; class Bacteroidia; order Bacteroidales; family Muribaculaceae; genus Lepagella. The sequence continues at coordinate 71,316 of JAAVEO010000017.1, read as the reverse complement.
AACCGGCCACACAGCTGACAGCAGCGAGGAAGATGAGGGGAAGCGACATCTGCCAGGGAGCATCGTGGGGACGATGTTCCTTATAGTGAGGATTCTCTTCCCACCAGAAGACGAGGAAATACATACGGAACATATAGAAGGCGGTAAGACCGGCCACCATAGTCATCCAAGCGCCCCAGATTACATTGTTGGCATACATCGCCGCAAGCATCTCATCTTTGGAGAAGAATCCTGAGAAGGGGGGTATACCGGCGATAGCGAGACAGCCTATAAGGAATGTCCAGTGGGTGATAGGCATATATTTGCGCATACCGCCCATCGCGGTATAGTTGTTGGAGTGTACCGCATGGATAAGGGCACCTGCTCCGAGGAAGAGGAGGGCCTTGAACATTGCGTGGGTGAAGAGGTGGAACATTCCGGCCATATATCCGAGACCGCTATAGTGAACGCCTTCGATAGGCTTGTCGTAAGCCACAGCGATAGATACGAACATGAATGCGATCTGNGAGATAGTGGAGAATGCGAGGATTCTCTTGATATCGATCTGACAGCAGGCCACTACAGCAGCATAGAAGGCTGTGATCGCGCCTACACATGTGATGAAAAGCATGGCGTTTTCCACTACGCAATATACGGGGAACATACGGGCCACGAGGTANACACCGGCCACAACCATTGTAGCGGCGTGGATGAGGGCGGATACCGGAGTAGGACCTTCCATCGCATCGGGGAGCCAGATATGGAGAGGCATCATCGCTGATTTACCCATACCGCCGGTAAAGATGAGCACCATGGCCCATGTGAGCACGGAAGCTCCGAGGAATGTGGCGCCCCCTGTAGAGNTGAGCACAGCCTCAGGATTGGAAGTAAGGTCAACGAAATTGAATGTATTGGTATAGAAGGAGAGAATAAGGATACCGATGAGGAAGCCGAGGTCGGCGAAACGGGTTACGATAAACGCCTTCTTGGAAGCGGAGACCGCAGAAGGGAGTTTATAGTAGAAGCCGATAAGGAGGTAGGAGCTGACACCGACGAGCTCCCAGAAGATATACATCTGGAAGATATTGGTGGCTACTACGAGGCCNAGCATCGAGAATGTAAAGAGGTTGAGGAAAGCGTANTAACGCTGGAAACCCTGTTCCCCCTCCATATAGCCCCAAGAGTAGAGATGCACCATGAAAGAGATNGTGGTGATGACCACAAGCATCANGGCGGAGATGGGATCGAGAAGGAAACCGATGCAAACTATCAATTTCTTCGTGAACGCGAGCCATTCTACATTGAAGACAGTGAACTGCTGACGTATGCCGTCAATGATAAAAGCCGCGTCGCCGCTGAAGAAATAGGTAAAGGCTACGATATATGCGAGAGTAGCGGTGGTGCCCATGCCGATGATGCCGAGTATGCCGGCCATCTTTTTCGACATCTTCACTCCGCCGATTCCTAAGATGAGGAACATCGCAATCGGAATAGCCAAGATGAGGATTGGAAGTGTAATGTCCATATCTTAGAACTTCATTTTTGTAGTTTCACGAATATCGGTTGAGCCGATGGAACGGTAGATATTGATGATGATCGCNATAGCGAGAGCAGTCTCNGCAGCCGCTATTGCAATTGCGAAGAGAGTGAACGTCATACCCTCCATGGAGCCGGGGAANAGGAACCGATTGAAGATAACGAAATTCAGGTCGGCCGAATTGAGCATAAGCTCCAGAGAGATGAGAATGGCGACCATATTTCTACGGGTGATAAAGCCGTAGACACCGCAAGCGAACATGAGAACGCTGGGGACAAGATACCATAATATGCTTAGATCCATGATCGATTATCTTTTGCGGGCTACGACAACGCCGCCGATTATACATGCGAGAAGAAGAACACTGACCGCCTCGAAGGGGAGGAGATACTGGAAGCGGTCGGAGCCGGTGAATGCATGGCCGATGTCGTGCATCGTGATCTGCTGAGAGCNTTCGAGACACTGATTGATCGACATGCCGTTGATCACGGGCATATTGAAGAGGGCGAAGAGAAGCACTACGGCGCCTGCCACACTACAAATCACACCTACCGCCTTACGATGACTCTCCAGAGGAGCGCTTTTCTCGTCGGGACGGTGAGTGAGAAGAATCGCAAAGACAAACAGCACCATAATACCACCCGCGTAGACGGCAATCTGCACGGCCCCGAGGAACTGGTATCCAAGCTGGAAATAGAATACGGCAGTAGAAAGGAGCGCGAAAAGCAGATAAGTGGCCGCCCGCAGAATCTTGCGCGACTTCACAGCCATGAACGAGAATACGATCATAGCGAGAGCGGCAATGATATATACGATGATATATCCTGCGGGAGTTGAAGATGAAATTCCTGCTAAATCCATTATGTTGTCAAATTGTTGTCAGAAAGTGAAAAAGTATCAAGCATTGGCATCGCCATCTGCCGCGGGAGCTTCCGACGCTGCGGGCTTTTGAGCCTCGGTAGCGGCCGGCTTGGGAGCCTCAGCTGCGGGAGTTCCCGCGGCTGCTTTAGCGGCAGCTTCCCTCTCGGCCTTGATCTTGGCAGCTTTTGCGAGAGCCTCGGCCTTTATTTTGGCAAGTTGCTCGGGATCCATAGCCGGTCTGGGAGCCGGAGCAGGTTCGCCGGCAGGTTCGGGACGATAGTTAAGAGTCTTCACGAGTTTGTCGCGGGTGAAGACAGCCTGCTCGAAATCATTCGTGAACTCAAGGGCGTTCTGAGGGCAAGTAGTGACGCAGAGCATGCAGAAAGTGCATGAACCCAAGTCATAGTAATACTTGTCGAGTTTACGTTTTTTCTTGCCATCCGGCAGATCCACCATTTTAGTGGTGAGCTTGATAGTGCCGTTGGGACAGTTCATCTGGCAGATTCCGCAAGCGATACATTTGTGATGCCCCTCCTTGTCATATTTAAGGGTGAGCTCCGCGCGGAAACGGTCGGCAATCTCAAGTGTGGCACGGTTTTCAGGGTATTGCTCGGTAACTTTCGGAGTCACCAACTCCTTACCCGTCACCTCCATGCCTTGCACAAGGCTTTTAAGCCCTTTGCCGACAGAAGAGAAATAATCCTTAATACTACCCATAAGCGGTGTGTCGTATTTTATTTATTGTTTTTTATTCTTTTTTACCTGTAGAAGAGAAACATCAGCGTTCCACCTGGCCGCCGAGAATATCGAGAAGTTCGGTAGTGATACCCTGCTGACGCAACTTATTGAATTCAAGCTGAAGCTCTTCCTGGAGTTTCTTGGCGTTGTCGTTGGCCGCCTGCATTGCCATTACACGTGCGGCTTGCTCGGAGGCGCGGTTCTCGATGGTGATTTCCTGCATTGTGGAGAGTACGAACATCGGGAGAACTTCATTGAAGATGCTATTGGGATCCGGTTCAAAGAGATAGAGTTTATTCTCCTCTCCCTTATCCTGAGCTTCGGCACCTTCGAAAAGAGTTGTGGTGCTGACAGGGAAAAGAGGATCGATCGTAAGCACCTGACGTGATATTGAGTGGAACTGCATATAGACCACCTCAACGAGATCGAGTGTGCCATTGAGGAACATCTCGCGCAGACGATGAGTGAAATCGTTGACAGTCTCGCCCTCCATCTTTGAATCAATGCCGGGAAAAGTCTGAGTATCTACGGATAATTTTTCCAGACGGCGGCAAGCGGCAGCTATCTTCTTACCTATGGGGAAGACCGTAATCTTCACATCTTTGCCATAGCGCTCGCGGAGAGCGGCTATCTCTTGAAGAAGACGTTTGAATATATTCATGTTGTAGGCGCCGCAAAGACCGTCATCGGAACCGAATACGACTACTCCGACGTTGTGCACCTCTCTATCCTGCGTAAGGGGGGAGTTGAAATTATCTCCAGACTCGAGGATGTGGCCCATGATGGACTTTATCTGATTTTTGAAAGGCAAGAGCTGTTTGAGCGCACGTTCATTCTTATGAACTTTCGCTGAAGATATCATCTTCATAGCGCCTGTGATTTTCTCACTTGACGCCACCGAGCCGATGCGAATCTTAAGTGCCTTGAGAGTGGCCATCTTGTTATATTGTTTGTGTTGATTTAATATTTGTTTGTGCCATCCGGAGTCGCGAGACTTTCGAATGGCTGAATATTTCGGATAAGGGAACGGCACCTGAGTCGAGCCCCTCCCCTATTATTTTAGAGTTTATCAGAAACGTCCGGCTACCTCTGCGGCACACTGACGGATCTTATCCTGAACATCGTCGGTAAGACGACCGGCCTTGATCTCATCGAGCACCTCTTTCTGGTATTTGGCTTTCACGAGCTGGATGAATTGCTCCTCGAATTCCTTAACTTTCTCTACGGGTACCTTCTCCATGAGACCGTTGACACCGCAATAGATTACCGCTACCTGGTTCTCTACAGGCCAAGGTTGATACTGAGGCTGGATGAGAAGCTGCTGATTCTTACGGCCCGTGTCGATCACCTTGGCAGTCACAGGATCGATATCGCCACCGAATTTGGTGAACGATTCAAGCTCGCGGAACTGAGCCTGCGCAATCTTGAGCGTACCGGCCACCTTCTTCATAGGTTTAATCTGAGCGTTACCACCAACACGGGATACGGAGATACCTACGTTGACGGCGGGACGAATACCCTGGTTGAAGAGGGAAGACTCAAGGAAGATCTGACCATCGGTAATGGAGATAACGTTGGTCGGGATATAAGCGGAAACGTCGCCGGCCTGAGTCTCGATGATAGGAAGCGCAGTNAGAGAACCGCCACCCTTCACCATAGGTTTCATCACCTCGGGAAGGTCGTTCATATCGGCAGCCACCTCCTGATTGTCGATAATCTTTGCGGCACGTTCGAGCAGACGGGAATGGAGATAGAAGATATCACCCGGATAAGCCTCACGGCCGGAAGGGCGCTTGAGGATAAGGGATATCTCACGGTATGCCACAGCCTGCTTGGAGAGGTCGTCATACACGATCAGGGCATCGCGGCCCGAATCGCGGAAGAACTCACCGATGGCCACACCTGCGAACGGCGACCAATAGCGCATCGCTGCGGAGTCGGCAGCAGTGGCGGCTACTACTACAGTGTAATCCATAGCACCATACTTCTCGAGAGTATGAACGATGGATGCTACTGAAGACGCCTTTTGGCCGATAGCGACATAGATGCAGTATACAGGTTTGCCGTCGAGATAGTTCTGACGCTGATTGATGATGGTATCGATGGCGATAGCGGTCTTACCGATCTGACGGTCGCCGATGATAAGCTCGCGNTGACCGCGACCGATAGGGATCATGGAGTCGACAGCCTTGAGACCGGTCTGAAGCGGCTGGTTGACCGGCGAACGATAGATAACGCCGGGAGCCTTACGCTCGAGAGGGAGACGATAGAGGTCGCCCTCGATGGGTCCTTTGCCGTCGATAGGTTGGCCCAGGATGTTGATGACACGTCCGAGCAGGCCTTCGCCCACAGGTATAGAAGCAATCTCACCCGTGCGACGCACCGACATATTTTCAGTCACTTCATTCACTTTGTCGAGGAGCACGACGCCTACATTGGATTCCTCGAGGTTGAGAGCCACTCCTGTGGAGCCGTTCTCGAACTCCACGAGCTCGTTGCTCTTGACATTCTCAAGGCCATAGACGTGGGCAACGCCATCGCCTACTTCAAGCACAGTGCCTACCTCCTCGAAAGCGACTTTGGAATTGACGTTCTCGAGTTGTTGCTTTAAGATATCAGATATTTCGCTGGGGTTGAGCATTATTGGTTGCTTCTTAAAAGGTTAAGACGGAGTTGTTCGAGTTCGTTGCTAACGGAGGCGTCCATCCTTACGGAATCGACATCCACCACGAAGCCACCTATGATTTCGGGGCGAACTTCGTAGGAATATTCGAGTACGGAATCGGGGAATGCTTTTTCCACCAATCCACGGATCTTCGCCATCTCAGCATCTTCGAGATTCGCGGCAGTCGTGATCTTGACCTGAGAGATACGGTTGGCCTCGCGATAGATATCACGATATGCCAGCGCCATCAGATAAGCGAACTGCTCGCGGTGAAGCTGCAGAATGAGCTTCACAAACCCACGGTAGTCGTTTTCGGCGTTCTCGCCGGCGGCCGCGATCAGCAGATTTTCCTTGTCGGCAGTGGACACAAAGGGGTTTGCGAGCACCTTCTGCAACTCAGGATTCTTCTGAAACGCGCCGATCACGACCTTCATCTCGTCGTAGACCGTCTTCGCGTTCCCCTTCTCGAGGGCGAACTTATAGAGGGCCTTGGCATAGCGCCGGGGAATCAGACCATTTACCATAGGGCTTAATTATTCTCTATTTCGTCCAACAATTTATTTACAAGTTCATTCTGCGCCTTATCATCCTTAAGCTGAGTGCGCACCATCTTCTCTGCGATATCGATGGAGAACTTGCTGACTTCGTTTCTGAACTGAAGTTCAGCTTCCTTGCGTGACTGTTCAATCGACACTTTGGCGGCATCCATGACTTTCTTAGCCTCGATAGCGGCCTCATTACGGGCCTCCTCGATGATCTGAGTCTTCATTTTTGCCGCATCACGCAACATTTCAGCCTGGCGCTGCTGGGCCTCCTCGACATATTTCTGCGCTTCGGCGCGGGCATTGTCGAGTTGTTCCTTGGCCTGACGTGCATATTCAACTCCACGGTCGATAGTATCGGCGCGGGAGTCCATATTCTTCAGGATCACCGGCCAACCAAACTTCCATAATACTACGAAGAGGATGATGAAGGCGATGAACATCCAGAATACCAGACCGAAATCGGGCGTGAATAATTCCATTCTGTTGTTATGATTAAAGAATTATCTCTCGAAAGAAGAATCAGAGGAAGAGTGCGAGAGCCGCTACAATCACAGCGAAGAGGGCAACACCCTCGATAAGAGCGGCAATCACGATCATGGAAGAACGGATGTCGCCGGCAGCCTCGGGCTGACGGGCGATGGCCTCCATAGCGGAGCTACCGATTTTACCGATACCGATACCGGCTGCGATGGCTGCGATGCCGGCGCCACAAGCTGCGCCGAGAGCTGCGAGGGGAGCAACTGCTGCTAAGATCATTGATAACATAGCTAAAAGATTTAAGTAGTTGTTTTTTGTTATTTAATTTATTTATTTCAAAAAGTCAGGTCGAGGAGAAAACGAAGAAAGGTCAGGATAAGATTTATGCCTCTATTTTCTCAGTCTCCTTATGCCCTTCGGCATCGTTATGCTCATGCCCCTCTTCCTGAGAAGCAGCGATGAACATTGTGGAGAGCATCGTGAACACATAAGCCTGGATAAAGCTTACGAGCACATCGATGAGAAGCATAAAAATGGTAAAGAGTACGGATACAACCACGGAAGTACCCACGGCCGCAGCACCGAAAGCAGCGAAGATGAATATGAGTACTATAAGAGTGATCACAATCATGTGGCCGCCCATCATGTTGGCGAAAAGACGCACGCAAAGTGCAGCAGGCTTGGTGAAGATACCGAAGATCTCGATAAGCTGCATGATGGGGAGTGGGAACTTCAGGAACATCGGTACATCGGGCCAGAAAATCTCCTTCCAATAGTGCTTCTTGCCAAGGATATTGGTCACGAGGAAAGTAAGCACGGCGAGAACGAGAGTAATCGCGATGTTGCCGGTAAGGTTGGCACCGCCGGGGAATATCACTATGAGACCGAGAAGGTTCATAACGAGAATGAAGAAGAAGCAAGTCAGCAGATAGGGGGCAAATTTACGTCCCTTTTCAGCGCCGAGAGTGCTCTTGATCACACCGGTGTAGACAAAATCGATAAGCATCTCCATGAAGCCCATTCCCTTGCGGGGCGCCTTCATACCTTTACGGGCATAGTGGNGAACCACACCCATCACCATCAGAGTGACGATAACGGCGGCAATGAAGAGAGCCAGAACATTCTTAGTGATAGAAATATCAAGAGTGCGGTATTCACGGTAATAATGATGTCCTACCTTTACATACCCCGGCACTACCGTAGCGCCATGATGTGCCCCGTCAACCTTGGCGATGCTATCAGCGGCAAGAGCCACTTCCTTCTGCTCGGCCTCCGAAAGGGGGAATACCTGTACTACCTTGTTCTTATGAGTGGATACGTGCGCAAGGACAAAGTCGTATTGTTTGCCGTCGCGCTCGGCATGATGTATGACGGGTATCAGCGTCTCATATTCCTTTCCGGTCTCCTCATCTTTGATTACCTCTACTTCCGTAAGCTTGGAAGAAGAGAAGCAGAACCACTTTCCGTCCTCAGCTTTCACGATGACGGGAAGAGGAATACGATATACGTGGGAGAAAGGTACCTCCCAGCCGTAGCCGTCGCCGAGGTGATGGAAAATGATCTCCTTCACATCGAGGTCGTCCTCCTCAGCCTTTAGCTCGGCAGCCGTCTCCTGCTTTTCAGCGGGAGTAAGATCGGGCACCTGAGCGCTGACCCGCATAGCAGGCAGAAGCAGCATTGATGCGAGAAGAAACGCTAAAATGGAAAATCTTTTGCTCATCATCTCAAAATTAATAGATGCACACCGACACCACATTGTTGTCGATATCGGCGAGACCGCCTTTGATATCGAAAGCCTGCTCCCCACCGCCGGGTCGACGGAAGCGAACCTTACCGGGGTTGAGCACGGAGATGAGTGATGCGTGATTCTTNAGCACTGTGAAAGAACCCAGAACACCNGGGAGTGTGACAGAGTCGGCCTCTCCCTTATACATCACTTCATGCGCAGATATGATTTCAAGTGTCATCTCTTGGAAAATATAACGAGTTTNGAATTGTCTCTTTCCCTTACGGCATCTTCCACAAAAGCGCAAGAGCCGCGCAAAGGAGTTTATTTCACATCGGCAAGCATCTTCTTACCCTTCTCGATAGCCTCGTCGATTGTGCCGACATTGAGGAAGGCCTGCTCGGGATACTCGTCAAGTTCTCCTGAGAGAATCATCTTGAAGCCTCGGATTGTCTCGGCCAAAGGCACGAGTACACCGGGAAGACCGGTAAACTGCTCGGCGACATGGAAAGGCTGAGAGAGGTAACGCTGGGCACGACGTGCGCGAGCTACCACTTGCTTATCCTCATCGGAGAGCTCGTCAATACCAAGGATGGCGATGATATCCTGAAGGTCGTTGTATTTCTGGAGAAGTATCTTCACCTGCTGAGCTACATTATAATGCTCCTCTCCGATAATATTCGGATCAAGAATACGTGATGTAGACTCAAGAGGATCCACAGCCGGATAAATACCGAGCTCGGCAATCTTACGTGAAAGCACGGTAGTGGCGTCAAGGAAGTTGAAGGTAGTAGCCGGAGCCGGGTCAGTAAGGTCATCGGCAGGCACATAGATAGCCTGTACGGAAGTAATGGAGCCTTGCTTTGTAGATGTGATTCGTTCCTGGAGAGCACCCATTTCAGAAGCAAGGGTAGGCTGATAACCCACGGCCGAAGGCATACGACCGAGAAGAGCCGAAACCTCCGAACCGGCCTGAGTGAAGCGGAAAATATTATCGATAAAGAGGAGAACGTCCTTACCGCCTGCACCACCGTCACGGAACTGCTCNGCCACAGTCAGGCCGGAGAGAGCAACGCGAAGACGTGCACCCGGGGGCTCATTCATCTGTCCGAACACGAGTGTACTTTGCGACTTAGCCACCTCGTTCATATCGACATCATGAAGGTTCCATTCTCCCTTCTCCATGCCTTCCTGGAATTTCTCACCATATTTGATCACACCGGACTCGATCATCTCTCGGAGAAGGTCGTTACCCTCACGGGTACGTTCTCCCACACCGGTAAACACAGAGAAACCGTTGTGTCCCTTGGCGATATTGTTGATAAGCTCCATGATAAGCACGGTCTTACCTACNCCTGCACCACCGAACAGACCGATCTTACCGCCCTTGGAATAGGGTTCGAGAAGGTCGATAACNTTAATACCGGTAGTTAGGATCTCAGTAGAGATAGCGAGATCATCGAAAGCGGGGGCAGGCTGATGTATAGAGCGAAGGTCGTCGCGGTCGAGAGGACTGAGACGGTCGATAGGCTCTCCGATCACATTGAGTAGACGTCCTTTCACCTGATCGCCTGTAGGCACCGCGATGGGACGCCCGAGATTTTCTACTTTCACGCCTCGACGAAGGCCNTCGGTACTCTCCATGGCCACACAGCGNACGGTGTCCTCACCGATGTGCTGCTCCACTTCGAGAATAAGGGTCTCGCCATTGTCGCGTTCCACTTTAAGAGCGGAATAGATGGGGGGAATATTATCCTTGCCACCCTCGAACGACACGTCGATGACCGGACCGATCACCTGAGTCACTGTTCCGAAATTAGCGCTCATATTCTTCTTGGAAATTTATGCTTGTTATTATTGTTTTTCAATTGGTAAAGGATTACAGGCCAACTTTAGAAATGCCAGCCCAGAGCCACGAACACTGCCATAAGCACGAGATTGGCAAGAGAAAGCGGCATGAGATACTTCCACTCGAAAGCGAGCATCTGGTCGATACGTACACGAGGGAACGTCCATTTGAACCAGATGATGATGAACGATACAAAGAACGCCTTCCCTACAAACCATACGATGGAAGGTATCCAATTCATTACATTGTTGAAAGCTTCCCAACCGGGGACATGGAGGGGCATCCATCCTCCGAGGAACATAAGGGAAGCGATACCGCTGACGATAAAGAGGTTGAGATACTCGGCGAGATAGAAGAAGCCGAAATGTATACCGGAATACTCGGTGTGGTAACCNGCGGTAAGCTCGTGCTCAGCCTCGGGAAGGTCAAAAGGACCACGGTTGGTCTCGGCCGTAGCGGCCACGATATAAATAAGGAAAGCTATGATAGCGGGGATATGTCCGCGGAAGATAAACCATGCGGAANCCTGAGCCATCACAAGCTCAGTGATATTCATTGTGCCGGAAAAGACTACAATAGTGATCANGGAGAGACCGAGAGAGATCTCATAGCTGATCATCTGCGCACCACTTCGCATAGCACCGATAAGAGTGTACTTATTGTTGGAAGCCCAACCTGCGAGAAGAATACCGAGCACACCTACAGAAGAAACGGCAAGTATGAAGAATATACCGATATTGTAATCGATAATCTGAAGGCCACGACCCCAAGGGAGACATGCGAGCATCACCACAGANGATGTAATCACAATGTAGGGAGCAAGCTTGAAGAGAAATTTATCGGTGCCTTTCAGAGAGATAAGTTCCTTGANAAGGATCTTGAACATATCGGCAAATACCTGGGTAAGACCCCATTTGCCCACACGCATAGGACCGAGACGACACTGGAACCATGCGCAAAGTTTACGCTCATATAGGATATAGAAGAGAGCGAGGACAGTATATGTGAGCAGCACAGCCACTCCGATAAGCACACACTCTACAAGNACTGTGAGCCACTCGGGCATAAATCCGAGGAGCCAATTGTTGAACTCACTTGTCCATATTCCGAAGTTAAACATATATTACNAAAATAGTTGCTGTTGTTAGTTTTATCATGTTTATTCAAAAAGCAAATCAGGCTCTGCGAAGAAATCTCCGCAGGGCCTATCGCCTTTTTTATCGGTCAATATCGGGAATCACAAAGTCGAGAGCCGCACCGATTGTAATAAGGTCGGCTATCATATTTCCCTTGCAAGTGAGATCCATGACACCTACCAGATTAAAGCAGGGGCTCTGGAANTGAACTCGGAAAGGAGTCTTCTCACCGGTGGATTCGATATAAACTCCAAATGTACCTCTCGAAGCCTCCACCTGCTGATACCAACGACCGGCAGGAAGCTTGATGATTTTCGGCACCTGGCAACGAATCTCACCCTCCGGGATATTATCCACGAGNTGCTCAAGGATTCTCATACTCTGCTCGATCTCCTTCATTCTCACCATATAGCGGGAGAAAGAATCGCAACCGTATTCGAGCACCTCGTCAAACTGCACTTCATTATATACAGCGTAGGGGTGCTTCTTTCGGCAGTCGTTGCTCCAGCCGGAACCACGGCCGGAAGGACCAGTGATGGCATAGTTGATAGCCTCCTCCTTGGAAAGCATTCCGACGTTTTTAAGACGATTCTGCGCGATAACGTTGCCGGTAAATACCTTATGATACTCCTTAAGACGTTCCGGCATGATAGCGATAAGCGCTTTCACGTCCTTCACGAAATCAGGGTGAAGATCTGCTATAACACCACCGATGACATTATAATTCATCGACATACGNGCACCGCAAGTCTTCTCGAAAATATCAAGCACCTGCTCACGCTCGCGGAAACCATAGAAGAAAGCGGTNGTGGCACCGAGGTCCATGGCGGTACATCCGAATGAGAGAAGATGCGAAGACACACGCATGAGCTCATCCATCATAGTGCGGATCACCTGAGCGCGACGGGGCACCTCCAGACCNAGAGCCTTCTCAATACACATACAAAGGCAATGACGGTTCTGATGAGCCGACATATAGTCCATTCGGTCAGTGAAGTGGAGAATCTGAGGATAGCCGAGGCCTTCACAGAGTTTCTCGATTCCGCGATGAATNTATCCGGATACGACATCAACTTTATTGACAATCTCTCCATCNACAGCGGCGCGGAAACGCATAACACCATGAGTAGAGGGATGCTGAGGTCCGATATTGACCACATAGTCCATAGGGCCGAATACCTTTCCGGGCACCTTTATCACTTTCCCCTTCTCGTCCTCAATATAGGCTACTGTATCATCTTCATTGGCCTCATCTTCATGCGGGATGGGATTGAGCTCGGGATTAGCGTCATAATCCTTACGGAGAGGATGCCCTTTCCAGTCGTTACGAAGGAAGAAGCGACGCATATCGGGATGATTGATGAATTTGATACCATAGAAATCATATACCTCGCGCTCCTGGAAGTTAGCGACTTTCCAGAGAGAGCTAACGCTATGAATCATGGGGTTGACACGNTCGGTCACCTCTACCTTGACGGCGAGCATTCCCCAATTATGGGATGTGGAAGTGAAGTAATAGACTACTCCGAGGGACTCCTTCCAGTCCATGCCGACCACGGCCGACAGGACATCGAACCCGAGAGCAGGATTCTCCTTAAGCTCCTTGGCCAAAGGGAACCATTCAGGTTCGGCGACATTTACCAGCAGACAATCTCCCTCCTCGAACGTGGCGGAGGGGGCAATCTTACCGATGATATCTTTTATATCGCTCATGATTGATATTTGATACGGGATAATAGTTTAGAGAGGAGAGTGGAATTCAGAGAGAGTATTTATTTCATTGGAGGAATTATCAGTCGATCTGACCTTTCTCTTCAGGATGCTTGGCGAAGAACTCTTCTATTTTCTCCTTACGGTTGACACCACCGAAGAATTTCTGCACCTTGATCTTGCGCTGAAGCTGCATCAGGCCATAGAAGAAAGCCTCGGGACGGGGAGGACATCCGGGGATATAGACATCAACGGGAAGAATCTTATCCACNCCTTCCACTACACAATAGGAATTCTTGAACGGNCCGCCGGAAACAGCGCAGCCACCGCAGGCAATCACATATTTCGGCTCGGCAAGCTGCTCGTAAAGACGAATAAGGGCCGGAGCCATGCGATGTACGATTGTGCCCTGCACCATGATATAGTCGGCCTGGCGNGGAGAGTTGCGTGCCACCTCGAAACCGAATCGCGCCATATCATAACGAGCGGCGCCAAGGCTCATAAATTCAATCGCACAGCAACTTGTGCCGAAGCAGAGGGGCCAGAGAGAGTTGGAGATACCCCAGTTGATAAGCTGGTCGAGCTTTCCTACCACTACATTAGTACCGGAGGCGTTGAGTTCTTCCACGAGTTTGTCGATATACTCGTTGTCCTTGAAGTCCTCACGGGTCATGCTTTTGATTTTCACGTCCATTTCAACGCTCCTTTCCGCCAGGCGTAAGCCAGGCCCATAATGAGAACAAACATAAAGATACCGATGCAAAGCAGACCTTTGGGACCGAGCTGATTATCAACAACTGCCCAAGGATAAAGGAAGACGGTCTCCACATCGAAGATAAGGAAGAGGATCGCAAAAATGTAATAGCCGGCCTTGAACTGAATCATGGATTCGCCTCGTGTGGGGATACCACACTCGAAAGGCTCGGACTTCTTAACCGAATACGATTTCGGAGAAATCAGCTTGGCAATCAATAAGGCAGCAAACACAAGCAGCACACCGGTAAGTGTAGCCGTGATCGCAAGCGTGTTGTTGCCTATCTCCAACAAAAGATTCATATATTCGTAAAAATATTAGTTAATGTCTGTTTCTCAGATAATTGCCGCTGAACTTGCGCACAGAAAACAATTTTGCGCAAAGATACTGAAAAACATTCAAATGTCAAAATATATATATACTTATCTATATTTTATCTTTTATCACAAATATAACCGCTTCAACAAATATCCCATCCATATTAATATCCATTCACCAATCAAACCTATCATTTTGCTATAATAAGAATTAATAACCGCTCATTAAGAACATGACAAAAAAGTTATTAACTTATCAAAAACAAGGCGATTTGCGACTCGACAGCCGCAAATCGCCTTGCTAAATTATATTTTCCGCAATCAGGGACGATCGCCGGTGATACGGATAGCGGATCCTGAGAACGCGCCCTTGAAAACTGTGGCTACAGTGTAGGAGCACTCTACATCTATAAGATCGGAGGATGAAGAGCTGAGAGTGAAATCGTTAAAGGTGTATCGTGAATTGGGTGTAGTGGCATTATCACCTTCCATCACCTCAGGAACGATATCCTTACCGCTTATCTGGAATCCACCGTTGAAATATGTCACGTCAAGACCACGAAGCACCATACCTGTAAGTGCGGGTGCCGGAGCAGCGAACTTCGCATCATAGAGCACGACATCGGCCTTACTCTTCTCGACATCCACTACTACACGATACTTGATATTCTCGTTCTCGTAGGCTTGCATTCCCTCTTCAGAGGGGTAAGTGGTGACAGTCTTTCCACAATAGTATGTATCGCGCTGGAAAGTCTTGACAAGGAATTTCTTGTTAAGATCATAATGAAGATAGAGCCCCACATCCGAACCATAATCATTTGTAACGCCCGGTGCAGTCAATCGGAGGTCATATATACCATTGGTAATGTAGACCTTGAGGTCGGCTACAGAATTGACATTGTCTCCGGTGAGCACATCCCCCTTGGCATCAATGACATTCATGACATAGGTATAGTCCTTGTCAGAGAAGCCATAAGAGGTCATGGGAAGATCAGTGGTGATGAAGGAGGTGGCCACGCCGCCTACTTTAAGATCTTTCACGGCAAGACTGGCCGCACCGGAGCCAGCGGCGTAAATATCATATTTCACCTTATATTCAGCCATCGAAGCTTCGCCCTGCTCTTCAGAGGTTTGGGCAAGGGGATAGACTACGCTGATTGCTTTACGATACGTTATCTCCTGTGTGAAAGTAGGCGCGTCGTCATTCTTACTGCAGGCACCCAAGATGAGTGCCATAGAAGCTGCGGCTAAAAATAATTTCTTAGTCATATTGAATTTTTGAGTTATTTGAATTATCCGAGATATTTGGAGGAGATCGTAATTATATATATCATTTGAAGCAACGGAGGAGAAGATACTGACATCAACCACTATTTCTCCAAAGAGAGGGAGAGAGTGGCGCCGAATTGGATCGGTTTGCCGCGTTGAAGGAATTCATTACCCATCGACATGAAATAGAATGTATGGAATCGGGTATTGGTAAGATTCTGACCCCATAGCATCAGTTTCCAATTGTCGCCGGAGAGAGAGACTGACGCCCCGAGCCTTGCGTACAGGCGTTGCCATTGATCATTATCTTCATTCCAGTAAATCCGGCCTGCACAGCGCACATTGACATCAAACTCCAAAGCCTGAAGGAAAGAAGAGCGTACAGGCACTCTATAAACGGACTGAGCGAATATCGTATTGCCCGGCACATAAGGAAGATATTTGCCGGAGAAATCGCGTATGCCGTTGAAGAAGTGTGTGAACCTGGCGTTGGTATAGCCGTAAGTGGCAGTAAAGGAGAGATTGTCTATGGGATTATAATGCACTGACAATTCCCCACCGAAAGAACGAGTCTTGCCTGCGTTGGTCATGATACGTCCCGTAGTGGTGCCATCTGGAAACATTGTGAGCTGCTGGTCACGACACTCTATAAGGAAAAGCGCAACGTCGCCAGACATCTTCCCTTCATTATCGGCAAGGTGAGCCCCCACCTCGAAATTCCAACTCTGTTCCGGACGATAGCTGACAATGTCGTCGACATTGTATGAAGCTCCAATTCCCATTATGCTCATCAAACGCTGTTGAAGGACATCGGAGAACATCTGGGTATTGAATCCTCCGGCCTTGTAACCTTTCGCAATGTTAAGGTAAACGTTGGCAGGGAAATGCTCGGAGAGAGTATAAAGAGCGGTGACTCGCGGAAGCAGTGTCAGGAAATCGCGATGTAGATTGCCTGTGTCGTCAATATCCACATCCACATGGCGATAAAGCGTTCGGTCGGCATCCGGCGAAGGTTGATACATTATATTGTAGCCGGTATGACACGAGGATATATAACTCATCGACACTCGCTCATAATCAAGACGCAGACCGGCAGAGAGATGCCAGCGCCCGAGATCGAACTTCGATTCATGGTAGAGCGAAAGTCCCCAGGATGGCATTGTGAAATCCGAATCGAGAGGAAATACTCGCGAATCCCATTCCACAGGGTAATAAGGGTTGGCCTCATTACGATGATCCTCTATCAAAGAAGATATTCCCTTATCCTTAAAAGTCACGGGTGCTTGCATAGCGAGATGACGGTAAAAACCGAAGAAACCACCCAACCATTTCCATTTTGCATCCGGGTCGGAGGATGTGAATACGAGATCTTCAGTGAAATCCGTCTCCTGCTTTCTTTGAGATAGAGTGAAATACGACTCCGGCAGAAAATCCTGATCGAGAGTCATATTGTCATTGATATGCTGCACGGAGGTGACAGACGTAATGTTATATCCATCACGGTTGATACGAAGTGTCAGACCATCGGTAAGGAGAAAACGTCGGTAGAAACAAGTATCATTATAAGAAATCTCCCCGGTGGGAATATATTCGTATGGGTATCCGCCTTGACGAAGCACGGAAATAAAAAACGTATTCTGCACACTTACCCCGGATGCGGGAAGCCAGTTGAGCTTGACACGCGCACCGACACTACGCTCCTTATCGGTCTTCTCTCCGTTATATTCATTGCGGAAGAATCCGTCGGAATAGGAGTAAGAGGCAGTGGCAGAGGCTCCGAACCGGCGTGAAAATTTATGATACCATCCGGCAGAGGCACGCCATGTATTGCCGTTGCCACCTTCGGCCGAGAATCTCCATCCTTGCCAGCGCAGAGGGGAAAGAGTGGAAACATTAATAATACCACCCATTGTATTACGGCCAAAAAGAGTGGACTGCGGTCCGCGAAGCATCTCCACACCTGTGATATCGGGAATATCGAAATCGTAAGCATCCTTATTCAGCACAGGAACATTGTCCACTATCAAGCCGACAGCAGGCTGATCCATGCGAGCGCCTATTCCTCTTACATATATAGAAGAAGTGATACGCGATCCATAATCAGGCATGAAGAAGTTGGGGACTACATCGGATATACCTTTTATATCTACCGCTCCAAGGCGCTCCAGTTCGTCAGTACCGACATAGGAAGCCGCCACGGGGGATTCGAACAGTTTGCGGTCGGCCTTGACTGCCGATACACTCACTTCGGAAAGCGTCACCGTATCCGGACGCGCTTCCTCCGCTTCCGCAGCCGCGAAAGAGGATATGCATAGAAAGGCCGGAAATAAAAAGCGGCCTTTGACATAGGATGCGGAGCGCGGAATAATGTGGAATCCGAATTGACTATCTGCAAACATGCCGCAAAATTACAACCACTCCCCCGCTCCCGCAATCATCATTTATTATGATTTATAAATTCTAATGAGGATTTTAGTCTTTTAGGAGTGACAGGAGTAAGTTATTTTGTAATTTTGCATTATCAAACAGGAATAACGGATGGCAGTTGCCTACTTTTTCCGCAACTGCCCTAACAAATTTACTAATAATGAAATCCATTAAGGAAATTTATAAGATAGGGAAAGGACCATCGTCAAGTCATACGATGGGGCCGCTCCGCGCCGCAACAATTTTTCTTCAACGCAACCCGGAAGCCAAACGTTATGAAGTGACGCTTTTCGGTTCGCTGGCCGCCACAGGAAAAGGCCACCTTACCGACCAGGCCGTGTTGGAAGGGCTTCGGGGAGATAAGAACGAAGTGGAGATTATATGGAAAGCCGATGTGGAACTTCCGCGTCATCCCAACGGCATGACTTTTCGTAGCTTCGATGAGGAAGGGAACGTAACAGGCGAAATGACCGTCTACAGCGTGGGAGGCGGAGCCATCGAGATTGAAGGTGAGGAAGAGACTGCCTCTCCCGATATCTACAGCATGACAAAAATGACAGATATTCTCAATTACTGTCGTCGGCACGGTCTAAGTTTCTGGGAGTATGTGGAGCAGACGGAAGGCCCGGAAATCTACGATTATCTGCGCGATGTATGGATTGCCATGAAGGAATCCGTAGAGAATGGTCTTTCTCATGAAGGGCGTCTGCCGGGCCCGCTCAATCTGCGACGCAAGGCAGCTTCCTATCATGTGAAGGCGTGCGGTTATCGCGACAACTTACGCAGCCGCGGACTTGTATTCGCTTATGCGCTCGCGGCCAGCGAGGAAAATGCCGGTGGCGGCAGAATCGTGACCGCCCCCACGTGCGGATCGTGCGGTGTGCTCCCCGGAGTGCTTTATCATATATGGAAAAGTCGTAATTTTCCAGAGATACATATCCTCCATGCGCTTGCCACAGCCGCACTTTTCGGCAATATCGTGAAGGAGAACGCCAGTATCAGTGGTGCCGAAGTAGGTTGTCAGGGAGAGGTAGGTGTGGCCTGCGCTATGGCCGCTGCGGCCGCCAGTCAGCTTTTCGGCGGCAGTGTAGCCCAGATAGAGTATGCAGCGGAGATGGGCCTGGAGCATCACCTCGGTATGACTTGCGACCCTGTGTGCGGTCTGGTGCAGATACCCTGCATCGAACGCAACGCATACGCGGCCGCCCGGGCATTGGATGCCAATATCTATAGTAATTTCACAGATGGCAGTCATCGTGTGTCGTTCGACAAACTGGTAAAAGTAATGAAAGAGACCGGCAAAGATCTCCCATCGCTCTATCGCGAGACGGGAGCGGGTGGTCTTGCCAAGGATTACGAGCAGATGTAATGAGCGATTTCCGTGTTCATACTCTCGGGTGCGGGTCGGCAAAACCGTCACTGCGCCATACTCCATCCTCTACTGTGGTGGAGCACAGAGGCAACCTTTTCATGGTGGATTGCGGCGAGGGAGCGCAACTTGCGTTCCAACGTCAGCGATTGAAATTCTCGCGTCTCAATCATATTTTCCTCACTCATCTTCATGGCGACCATGTGTTCGGGTTACCGGGATTGGTAGGTACTCTCGGGCTCTCGCAAGTAGGCGGCGAACTCGTGATTCATACTTTCGAGGAGGGACGGAAGCAACTTTCCGATATTTTCGCTTATTTCTGCCGCGAACTCCCGTATGAGATTCGCTTCAACGTGATATCCCCCAAGGAGGCCGTGATCTATGAGTCTAACTCTCTTAGAGTGAGGACAGTGCCTTTGCGTCACAGGATAGATGATGTAGGGTTTATTTTTGAGGAGAAACCAGGCTTGCGCCATATTAAGCGCGATATGGTGGATTTTCATGAAGTGCCCCGCTTTATACTCAATCGTATCAAGGCCGGTGAAGATTTCATCAAACCGGACGGGAAAGTGATACCGAACAGTATGCTGACCTCCGATCCGACACCNGCCCGATCATACGCCCATATCTCCGATACGGCATATTTCCCGAAGTTGGCGGAGATGATAGGGCCGGTGGATCTGCTGATGCACGAGACCACCTACCTTGAAGACCACNCTGCCGATGCGCGNGCACGAGGCCACAGCACAGCCAAAGAGGCGGCGCGCGTAGCTCGCGATTGCGGGGCCAAGCGTCTCCTTACCGGACATTACTCCTCCCGTTATCATGACGACTCCCTCTTCAAAACAGAAGCCGAGGAGATTTTCCCCAACGTGATTCTCAACCGCGAGGGACTGACCGTAGATATCTGAATCCTTGATTAGGCTCCAATACATAAAAGCATAAACGCCCCGCATCAGATGCGAGGCGTTTTGCTTTTGACAGATTATCGGGGAATTATTCGGCTACCGAGATGAGGGCGCCGGCGGAGTGGGCAGTGAAGACGGGAGCGTATTGGCTTTGGGCCGTAGCAATACCTTCGGAGTAAACGCCGGGGCGATCTACAAAGCAATCGTAGGTGATGATGAAATCCCCTTTCGGTAGATAGCCGATGAAGAGATTGGTGTCNGAAGTGCGAGTCTCCCGGTAGAAACCTATCCCATCTTTATATTCATATCCGGAAATTTGCTCTACCGGTTCGAGACACGCGGGGCGCTCATCCTTGACGGCTACATACTGCATATTTTTGCCGCAGCGGATAGTGAGTGTAATCCTTACACGATCGCCGACATGAAGGTCACCGCCTGTGGCAACAGTGCCGTTTTCGGTTTCCGTGATTTTCACAATACTCTTGCTTATCGAAAGATCAGGCACCGAAGCCGCCTTCACATCCTTCATGGGAGCCACGTAGCGGCTGATTACCCCACCCCATGCGGGGGAGGGAGCGTCACGACGAATCTCGANACGTTTTCCCGACACACTCTTCGCATCGAGAGGTATGGTGAGTTCGCCGGTGAGTATGGCTCCATGCACATCGAGAGGCTNNCCNTCTACGAGAATCTCGGCGGGAGCNGAGCTGACAGTCCAATCGCTGCCGGANGTAAGAAGTGCGCATATCACCTCCGCCATATAAGGATTGCNGCNCCAATCATTGGTCTGGCGGGAAAGGAGCANCCANTGACGCATGCCGTCGATCATTNGCGACTCAGGCATAATCTCCGAGAACGCCTCAAGAATACGGGATGTATCGAAGAGAGCACCACAGCCCGAAGCATTATTATCAAACCATACACCCTTTTCAGGAGATGAAGAGGNAAACTGACTTATCGACTCAAGAATTGTCANGGCCTCCCTNTTTCTGCCCGCCCGGTGAAGCACCATAGCNGCGGTAGCCTTATNGTCAAGAGNATAGTTTCTCCAGTTCTTGGAAATCTCGTCCAGCGCACGTGTGGCAAGGAGGGAAAATGTGCCGACAGGACTCTCAGATGTCAATCCGGAGCGTGTGAAAAGATAACCCAAAAGTGATGAATACGGGTATATCTTCTTGTTTTTCACACAATCATTATAATCCTCCACAGCTTTNCTCTCATACCATTTCATTCCGGCGCGACACATTGAATCCATAGGATTGTCAAACCGCACNACCCCGNTCTGCTTCATAATAGCGAAATGGCGGAGTACGTACAATGTGACATAGGAAGCGGGCTCTTTATCACCGGATGTCCATTTCCAACCGCCGTCGGCCTGTTGCAACAGAGCCAACCGAGAGAGAATAACGGAGCGCACACGGGAGTTTTCAGACTCATTGAGAAGGTTGCCGATTTGCTGCATACGAAGAGTCTCGGCCGTAGAATTAGCCTTCCAGGGAGTGGAGGAGAGTGCCATTATCTTCAATTCGGGATTCTTCTCCAAATTTGACACGAGTAACGAGTCTCTTCTACCCTCCTCGGATATCATCTTCTCAATACCCACGCGAATTGCAGGATACTTATCGGCCAATCCGTTGGCTATCGAACCTCCGAAGAGGGAACGCATAAGCTGAAAAGTATTAGTAGCATTCTCATCCATCATCACAGGAAGNGAGGANACACAGTACCACACGGGATTATCGCAATATTGAAGCGATACGGAGGANCCGGCTGAGAATTTGGGAAGTTTTACNGAGAACTCCTTCGCGCCGGGGGCCAGGAAATAGGTCTGAGCCTCCGTCACGACAGATGANGCCGGAAGNACNGGAATGAGCACCTGCTCGCCATCGGAGAATCCTCCGCCGAGTGCATACNCACGCANCGANATAACCGTGAGNTCATCCGGNATAAGNNATTCCATGCTTACCNCACGAGANGCGGCGGGCGCNAACGATTCTCCGGAAAATTCCCGCGAAGCAAGAANAGNACCNTCAAGGGGATTGCATATCTCGATACGCCCGCCNACGGGAATCACCTCCTCGCTATTATTGAATAATGTGGAGGCAAACGTGACGGTGTCGCCATAACGCACAAAGCGGGGAGGATTGCTCTGNACCATTACCTTCTTGGCNGCNACGGCATCGAGNGTCAGGATTCCGGTATGAAGTTCGGAATCATAACCGCATATCTGGAGNTTCCAAGTGGTGTTNAAATCGGGCACCTCAAAATCAATAGCGAGTGAGCCGCCGCCATCGCTCTTGAGATTCGGACGGAAGAAAGCCAACGCCATCTCATTGGTGCGCAAGGGGACGCCGGAAGTGTCAGAATTCGAGCCACCTTCATCGGCCGAGAGCATAGTCATCATAGCAGGGGCTTCATCAGCCGACTCCTCCTTCATTGCACGAATGGCGGTATTAGAAGCCTTACGCATTACAGCACTTTGATTAACAATTCCCTCCGTACGGACTACCACTCCTTCACTACTTCCGGCATCTAATGAGACAACACCTTGACCTTCTCCATACAAATTGTACCTAAACGTGTTGAAATTCGGAAAAGAAACGGAATAAGAAGGCCATTTGAAATTCTTCTTCCAACTATCAGAGCACATGCCGGACCCAAGGTAGCTGAATGATATATTTGCAGGGAACGTCCAATAGCCTGTATAGACATTGAAATTCCATGCAGAAGGATTGATTGCATCCAGCGCTTTGTTGGAGAGTACAGCCATAGCCGGGACATAAGGAGCCGGCTTGCCGCCAACGGATATCTCGAATGTCCATCGCTCGGGGGTGCCCGGATCTATTCTGTCGCGGAATGAGGAAGCCTTTATTTCCAACTTCTCCAATTGTTTGGCCGGAATAATAGAGACTTCGCGACAGATAGTCTTAAGATTATAAGTGGCGAGGAATGTAACTTCCTTACGCTCATACTCTCCCGGCACTTCTACCTCCACATAGGCGTTTTTCCCTTTCGGAGAAAGCCAGCAGATTTCCGATGTGCCGTCGGTGCATGATATGAGACATAATATTTTCCCATCGGTATAGCTGTTACCGTAAGGAACTCTCACTTTGCTCCCCGATATGCCGCTGACATTATCTTCCGGTACCCAGAGGGATGTCTCAATCGGAGGAATCTTATCGGCAGGACGCCAGATAGTCACCTGAGCCTCTGCATCTCCATTTCCGGCACACTCTCTCTTATTTCCTTTAATATGGAAATCAAGGGTGTATCGGCCGGAAGGAAACAACTTGGCCGGGATAGAGAGGGAGGGCGACATGAACTCACCCGAGGCCACAACCTTACCTTCGCTGTTTTTCACCTCATATTCCACTTTCTTCTCCACCATACGCGACATAGCGTCGCGCACCGGCACGCTGAATCGCAGAGAATCGCCATCCACTTTATAACTGTCGGCAATATCCGGCTGCACACATACATCATTGCCTAATGAAAATATCACTCTTTCCGATTGCTGAGATTCTCCCGCAGCGGATACTGCAGTAGCGCGAATCACGAAAGAGCCCTTGGCAAAGCGTGTACCTCTGAGATTAGCAGTAGGAAGAGTTATTGTGAAAGAGCCATCCTCCCCTGTTACAGCCTCGCCTCCATAAGACGCACCGTTACTGCGCCGCCACCACCAGAAGGGGATATACTCCACTTTATAAGAGACTTTCACCCCGGCAAGAGGAACGCCGGAATAGCTCTTGACTTCGCCACAGAACTCCGCCTTCTCTTCCAGAGGGGCCTTTGAATCGCTCAACTTCAGATCAACATAGAATGTCGGAGCCTTATAATCGGCCACTTCAAAATACTGTTGGCCCACTATTGAATTACGACTCGGAAACTCCCCTCTTCTTTTTTCCCGGGCTAATCCCAGGTTAGAAGCGACAGTTATCCCCCATTGACCAAGCCTGCCATCTTTCGGAAGAACAAACTCTCCGGCTATACGGCCGCAGTCATCAGTCGTACAGGAAAGAGAATCCACAACTTGATTGGAAGCATCGCGAAGCCAAATGCCAATAGTTTCATTCGGGAGAAGCTTCCCGATACGGTCATTCGCCTCATATAAAACAGTAGAGAATCGTACGGTATCGCCACGATGATAAAGAGAAAGATCTGTCAGAATATTTGCCTGAGTAGTGTAGGGCAATTGTGTGAAATATTTTTTTCCACTCCAAAAAGCATCATCTATCTCGGAGCCATCTTTTGACGCAAAAGCATAATATCTGCCTTCTGCGTTAAAATTGGCTCGATAAGATTTATATCTGATCCATCCATCCTTATTCGTTAGCGACGCTTCATTCAGAATGTCNTTACCTTGGGACAGCCAAGTTTTTCTATCGTTAACTAATATGACAGATGCCCCCTCCACAGGGGCACCATTCCTTCCGGAATTGACAATGAGGAGAAAATCATCTGTATCCGGGTCAGCACCGAAACCATCCACAGCAGCCATATTAAGCTCACTTACCCGGAAAATAGAATTGATATTAAATCCTTTATTTCGGGCTATCAGACTTTTCATTTCCTCCTTATCCTTCGCCACATTATACACATATATACCCGGAGGAAGTGGAGGAAAATTAATCTCGAGCTCTTTTACGAAAGGGAGATTCTCATCAATCCGCAGTGTCTTTTCGGATACTAATTTTATATTCTTAAAATTTTTATTATCAACCTCATTTAACGATATGATACTATCGTTAAGCCTGTAAATGGCTACGTAAGAAGATTTACAATTCACATCGTGTAACCGTAGTAGGCGTATAGAGTCGCCCGGGAGATATTGTTTATCATTCTCAATCCTGATACTTTCCCGGTTTAAGAAATTTATCATCTCCCTCACCAAGCTCTTTGTCTCCTTATCCAAAGAAGAGGAATCAAGAGTCTTAAGGTCGGTATAAAACTCCTTTAAATCAGGTAGTGGACGAGCAGGGAAGGTCACTCCGAAATAATTCACCGGGGGTGCAGGTTCGCAATCCGCTAATCTCTGAGCATTCTCTGCCTGATATACTGAAATTGAATTATAAAAGTTGCCGGATTCAAACAGATAGTACATAAGGACAGCCTTGAGCGAAGGGTCGGAGAGGGCGTCTAATTCCGAAATGAGAAAGGGATTCACATCCAACCCCTTTCGTTGAGCCGTCTTAACGAAATATACATCCAGAAAAGTACGTAACTTCTCACCCGATACCTTTCCCTTACGATATATATCAGCCATAAGAGAGTCATACTTTCCTCCGGCACCGGAATGAGATGAGGGAGAAGCAGTAAATGGAATCACACCGATCTCATATCCGGTGGCAGAGAAGGGTTCAAGAGCAGACACTCCGCACATCATCATGAAGATGTCGCTCTTCATGCCTGCATCAGCTGCTTCCTTATAATCAGTAAGGATTGCCGAAAGATCGGAGAGCGGAATCTCCGCGGCCGCACCATATCCTTCGCGCGAACGATTCACGAGCCGTAAAATTCTGTCGGCAAAAATCCCTTGGCTCCAGAGCGAGGGATCATCGGCAGGAACAGAATCGGCAGGAAGCTGACGCTGAGAATATTGCCATTGAGAAGCGGAATACATCTTCGAAAGCATTGAAGCCTGGATAAGATCGGCCAATCCGGAATANGGTTGAGGCATAAGCGCTCCTACAGAGTCGCAAAGACTCATAGCCCCGGAGACATAGGCTTTCGAAATGAGCTCACGCGCAATAATCACCTTCATCATCTCGGCCAAGGCATCCGGATATTTCCGCGCTGTGAGGGCTGAAGACAGAGCCGCCTCGGCATTCTTTTCCACAGTCTTTGGGAAAGCAAAATCAGGAGTCTGCGACTTTGATTGAGGTCGTGAACTCTGCGCCGCCACGGGCCGTACGGNGGCGGTGCGTTTTGCAGCCAGCTGAGCCGACGGCAAAAACATGCTTACGAAAAAAGCCGCTGTGAAGGCGGCTTTTCTCAGGATTCTGACGGTATTCATCATAATCACTTCGATTTATTTCTTTTTCCGTGGCCGCCATTTCCGGCTTTTCTCATCTGAGCCATACGTTCGCGGAATCTGTCTTCCGCCTCTTTCATCTTGAAGATTTGCTTCTGAGTGAGGAAAGTGGCGAATTTTTTATCGTAGCGGGCAGTGATTTCCGCATCAGCCGCTTTAGCACGGTTGCGGGCATCGGTCAGAGCCTTATAATCAGCCTCGGAGGCATTGTTGTTATTTCGGCCGCCTACTTTACGCTCCAATTTGCGCACTTCATCGGAGGCCGCCTTGCGCTCCTCCATAAGGGCGGTGTAGGTATCGACAAATTTCTCCATCTGATCCTCCTTCAGCTCCATTTCCTGAGCCACATATTTAATACGGAATTCCCGTACCTCTTTGGAAATCTCCTTACGAGGATGATTTCTTTCCTGAGCTACGGCAGGAATCATAGCCGCCATAGCAATAGNCACGGCCATGAAGAGGCGCATTGACCATCTTACGAGTAGATTGTATCTCATAGTAATTGAAAATTATTTACTTTGATTTTGAAGTCGTCTAAACTTCTTTATTTATTCCACCGGCATGGAGGCATATTCGGGAGAAAGCTCGTAGCCGAAATCTTCCTCGAATTGGGAGATATTATCATAGGAGGAAGCCACTTCGTTTTCAAGCTCGTAATCGTCAGTATCGGNAGCTACATAATCAAAGAGCATTGCCTCCCCTTCAGGATCCTCCATTGCCATTGCAATCTGCTCGGGGATATTCTCAAGAGATAACTGTGATGATGAAGAGGATACATGATGGAACACTGTCATCATCAGCCATATTCCGGCGAACATCGCGGCGAGATATACATAAGGACGCAATCTATGCCATGTGGAGAGCTTCANANGGCGNGGAGCCTCGGGATAGGGAGGAAGTTCANTCTGAATCTTCCCGAAGGCCGATTCAAAGAATCCGTCGGGCACTTTGAGGCCGCCGTCGGCTCCGAGAATCTCCTTTATCTTATCGTAATTGTCTGCCATAATAATAGATTTTACGTATATGACATATTCCGCCCTGTTCGGTTTAATCGCCAAGGGGATGAAAAAAAATTTTTCCGTATATNCTGAACCTTTCAGAGAGACGTGGCGTTATAAAGGCAAAGGAACGAAACAAACACTGTTTCTTCCGAATCAGAATAGAAAAATCGTTTCATGATGTTAGGTTAGTTCGAAAATAAAAGTATTATGGAAAACACGAATACCGTCGATGTGAATCGACGGTATTCTTTTTTTATCCTNCCCGAATATTTCTTTTGCCTCCCTTTCATACATATCTTCATATCTACAAGGATNTCAATCGANGAAGCCAAGCTATCTGAGACGCTGACCTCCCCCTGNNCCGATTGTTAAATTAAGTTAGAGAGGGGCGGATANGGGGCNGTATATCTGANTTTTTTGTAATTTTACCGCCGTTATGAAGTATACGGCCCCTATTGATGAGAAACAGTTGGTGAAAGATCTGCAGAATCCGCGTACGGCTTCGCAGGCTTTCGATACGCTTACACGTACNTACGGGGAGCAGATGTATTGGCAGATACGAAGAATGGTGATGAATCATGACGATGCGGCTGATCTGCTCCAGAATTCTCTTGTGAAGGCCTGGAATAATCTTCATAATTTCCGTGGCGACGCCAAGCTCTCCACTTGGCTATATAAAATCGCCGTCAACGAATCAATCAATTTTATTAATAAGGAGAAACAACGCCAACAGATTTCCGAAGATTCGGATGATTCCTTCCTTCTGAAGAATATCGAGGCAGATCCTTATTTNGACGGTGATGAGCTGAAAGCNAATCTGCTNNGNGTNATNGCCTCTCTTCCGGAGAAGCANCGCCTCGTATTCAATATGAGATATTTCGACGAGATGAAATATGAGGAGATCTCGGAGGTGCTCGGCACATCCGTAGGAGCACTTAAAGCCAGCTATCACCATGCCATGAAGAAAGTGAGCGAGGCTATATCGGCCCTTGAGGATTGATTATCAAGCCGTTTCCGCTCACGGCGATAAACCATATTCATTGCTGAATGGTTTTATTAACAAGAGGCCTCCGGGCCGGTGCCGGGAATTGTGTATCATCACACCGGAAGAAATACCCGGACACCTTTTTTCCACTATCAACTAAAACCTCCCAGCTATGAAAAAGCATTACAAAATAGCATTAGCCACTCTCCTGACAGTCGGAGCAAGCGCTACGGNGTCAGCCCAATATTATGAATTGGCCAATCAGTTGGCTAATGTGGTGCAACCGGCACTTTCCGGTTCGTTCAAATATAAAGGATATGCAGGGGCTTCCTACGTGAAAAACCTTGGCGATTTCAATGCGGATTATATAGAACTCTCNACATCGCAGGGATTCCAATACGCCACATGGTTCTATATGGGAGCCGGTCTGGGGTTTGACCTTCTGAATTCTCATCCCAACGATGATTGGGGCAACGGTTGGGACACACCTACTCCCGGCAGCTACCACAGAAGCGTCACTACCGCCGTAATGATGCCTCTATTCACTGATTTCCGGTTTAATATCGGAAGTCCGCAAGCCACCAATTTCTTTATCGACCTTCGGATAGGATGCTCCTTCCTGCTGACCGACAGCTGGGTGAAGATCAACAACGGATACCTTACCGACTCGGAATACTTCTATCTGAAACCCACCATAGGCGTACGTATTCCCGTCAATCCCAACAATTCGAAGCAAGCCCTCAACTTAGGTATATCATATCAGCTCCTTACCTCCAACTACTGGCGATCCTACGAGAGCAACGGCTCATTGAGCGGGCTGGGTGTTGGAGTCTCTTACGAATGGTAGAATCTGATTTACAGATTGATTTTAACAAAATTTATTCGGCTACCCGAATGCCGTAATACTAAAACGCACCGTTGGTGCGTTTTTTTATTGTCTTGATTTGCATAATCCGACTCGATTGGCTAACTTGCAAGCCGAAAATAAAACACTAACTTAACAGAAAATCATTTACCACATTTCATTCACATTTTCAGAGATGAAAAGAACAACTACAATATCAACTTCTTGGCGCGGCCTTCTTGCTGCCGCTATTCTTTCCGCGCCCCTCGTGGCAGGTGCGGTGCCGGCCAAACCGGGACTCTACACAATGGAGACTCCGGATGGCGGAGTAATACGCTTCGAGCGTGTGGGCGGAGAGCGCAACCATGCTATCTATTCCGAGGACGGCCTTATGCTTTCCATGCTTGAGGACGGTTCGCTCGTATATGCTGTGCCCGATGCCAACGGTCTCCCCTCTCCTTCTTCCATAAAGGCTCACGCTCCCGAATTCCGTACAGCCTCTGAAAAGAACTTTATCTCCGGAATCTCCCAGACTGCTCTGCGTGCCGCTATGGAGCGCAATGTAGCTCAGGCCGACGGTTTCAAGGCTATGCCTGCACTTGTTATGGCCAAGGCTCCCTCAGCAAATCCCGGACAATGTACCAACACAATGCCCGTCAATACCGGTTCGCCGAAATGTCTCGTGGTTCTTGTAGAGTTTCAGGATGAGAAATTCCGTACTGCCAACGCCGGAGAATACTTCAACAACTCAATCAATCAGCCGGGATTCGATTCCGGTGAATGGGTAGGTTCGGTATCCGACTACTTCAAGGAGAACTCCATGGGTCAGTACACTCCTCAATTCGATGTTTACGGACCTGTCACACTCTCCAAGAAAGTGTCTTACTACGGAGGCAACGACAGCCAGGGCAATGACCAGCGTCCTCATGAAATGGTGACCGAGGCTTGTACAATCCTTGATGAGACCACTGATATCAACTTCGCCGACTATGACAATGACGGCGATGGCTGTGTTGACAACGTGTTCGTATACTTCGCAGGCTTCGGAGAGGCCAACAGTATGCGTCGCCCCAATACGGTATGGCCCCACTCTCACGACCTGAGTGTGATCAACCCGAGCAAGAAATATTACTTCGATGATGTGCGCATCGACCATTACGCCTGCACCAACGAGGTACACGAGCTTTATCCCGGCAGCGAGAATTTCCGCGTAGAGGGTATCGCTACATTCGTACATGAGTTCAGCCACGTGCTCGGTCTGCCCGACCTCTATGAGACTTCCTACGCTACCGGCAGCTATACCCCCGGTGCATACAGCGTGCTTGACAATGGAGTCTACAACAACGATGGCCATACTCCCCCCAACTACGGAGCTTTCGAGCGTTATGCTCTCGGCTGGATGAAACCTATCGAATTCTATGATACCAAGGAGTATACACTCGAGCCTATCGTAGATACCAATGTGGCTTATATGATTCAGACTCCTCGCGAGAATGAGTACTACCTCTTTGAGAACCGTCGTCTCGAAGGCTGGGATAAATTTATTCCCAATGAGGGTATGCTCGTTTATCATGTTGACTTCGTGCAGTCGGTATTCGACTACAACATCGTCAACAATCAGCCCAGCCACCAGTATGTAGACCTTATCGAGGCTGACAATATCCGCACCACGGATACTGCTGCCGGCGATGTATTCCCCGGCACAAAGAATGTCACTTCGTTCGGTTTCAACACTGTGCCTCAGCTTGCAAGCTGGAAGCGTGAGGATCTTGAGAGAGAGTTCTCAGACATCCGTCAGGAAGGTCGTAATGTACTCTTCACTATGAAGAATACCAATCCTGATTATATCTCCGGCGTAGATAATGTGGCTACCGTTACTGAATCTGAATCTGTAGCCGTGGTTGCCGGTAAGATCGTTTCCACTTATGGCGTCGCTCTTGGCGTTTATGACACAATGGGACGCAAGGCCGGAGAGATCGCTCCCGCCTCTTCCCTTTCTCTCCCCGCAGGTATCTATCTCGTAACTACTCCTAAGGGCAGCGTGAAGGTACGTCTCTAAATTCAACCCATAAACCACTGCCGGGAATCTTCCTCTCGAAAGATTCCCGGCAGTAAATAGAAATAAAACAGGACAGCTATGCGTAGCTGTCCTGTTTTTATGTAAACATCAAATCATCTATCACCAACTGATTTCAGATTGCACGTTGAGTAATTAGATCTTGAAAACTCTGACTTTGTCATAGAATTGGAGGTTGTAATTAGTACAACCTTACGATGCATAATTACAACCTAATTGCACCTTCCAAAAGATGTAGTTAAGTTAATGCTTACCGTTTTCAGAATGTTGCATTTTCTTAAGAAAAGATAGAGCGGCATCACGCAGTGCAATCTCCATCCCGGTCTTGGCCAAAATTAACACCTCAATTTCAGCGAAATCAATTGAAAAAAGCATGATATATTCAATAAAGTAAATTTAGTTCTCTGATTTGGTTTTATAACCGAGTTTTAAAAGTTCAGCTTAAACATTCTCATCAAGAGCTTTCCATGTAAAGTCACTTATAGTTATGTCCTGTAATGATTTTTGGTAAATTCAGAAAATGTATCTTTATCTTCTTTAAAATGACTATTTAACGAAAAAGCATCAGAGAAATCAGAAGCAATTATGTCTTGTATAATATAGTAACACATGTTTATAATATAATATTAACGTTATTATTTTCTAAGATATTAAGATAGGTTGTAATGTTTTGTAATTCTGCATCGCATCGAGGACATGTTCCTATACATGGTCCATCGTATGTGCATTTAGGGATTGCGATGTTAAGGCCGTTATCTTTAGCCATTTTAAGGCGAACTTTTTTTAAAGTGGAACAAATTTCTTTGCCATAGTTAATTCGTTTATCCCTTTCATGTTGTAAATCGGACGGTAGAACATAATCAAATTGATCAATATTATCTAATCCAAGTGAGTTACAATACATGACTGCATCTTCAATATCCTTTTCGTCTGTTAATTGAGGAATATTTGGAATACGTACAATAACTGAACTAGCATATCCATTTTCCACAAGCCATTGTAGGTTTCGCAGTACCTTGCAATTCGTTTTGCCCGTATATGAAATATATTTCGATATATTAAAGCATTTTAAATCAACAAATAAAGTTTTAATATGAGAAATGCAGTGCTTGATGGCTTCAAGCGATACATTCAAAGAAGTTTCAAGATTTATGCCCCATCGATTGCCACATAACTTCGCAAAGGATGAAATAAAGTGAGTATAAAGAAAAGGCTCTCCTCCACCAAAAGTAATCCCGCCTTTGGTGGCGCGGAAATAGATATCATCTATTTTGATAATATCGTACAACTGCTGGGGAGACATCCAGTTAGATCCTCGCTTATGGCAGCCAGGATTTAAACAATACTTACAATCTAAAGGACATCCATAAAAGGCGACAAGTGAATTTATACCTTCTCCATCACAGTCTATTCGATGCCTGTCTATACCCAAAATAGGTGCTATATACCCATGGTGTGGTTTCGACACTATATCCCCATCGTTGTTTCCTTGAGATAATTGTCTCAGAATTATGTTGTTTAGTTTATCACACATATGTTATGGTTCTATTCTTATGACTTTAGCATAATCATCTCCATCTCTATAGAACCCTTGTTTAGAGAGGGCTTCCTGTGCCTCTGGAGTCAATCCATCCCAATGAATTGCATCAATAGCTTTCGATGGATCTCTATACACTGCATGTACAGTGAGGGTCTCAACCTCACTGAATATATCACTCAATTTTATTGAATCGTTATATTTTATTGAATCGTTATAATTGTCAACAATTAATCCTTGAATTTCTGAACCAGATTTAAATAATTTATCAAAGAGTCCCATAATTTATGACTTGAAATACTTTATAAGTTTAATTATAGCATCTATATCTGCGGCATCTTCCGGTGAAAGGGGATGTACGTTAGAGAGTCTACGCACCTCTTTTCTAATGAAGGCCTTAACTTCTTCCCTCATAACTCGACAATGTGTTGAGTCTCGCTTCTGAAGATACCCACGGTAAATATAGTTACATCCTATGCAAGTTGGACATAGCGATACGAACGGACAACCCTTACATTTAGGGTCAGCAAAGCTTGTTGCTTTTTGAACGAGTCCGTCCGAAATGGGGCTTAGTTTCTCAAGTGATAATACTAACGGTGAAAGAAGATGGCATGGATATGATTTACCATCTACATCATATAGATGAAATCTTTGCCCGGCACCGCAAATTTGATATTGTGGTTGCGGATTGTCTAAGGCATCAGCATATGTCTGAATAAAGTGGTCGAACTGTGAAATTTTAGGTAACTCTGGTCTACGATTATAGAAGTCTGCAAGTATATCAAGTTGTTTTCTATATTCGGATATATCTTCATCGCTCCATTCATTCTTTTCATATGCAACGTTAGGATGCACACGAGCGCCACGTTCTACAAGGAATATAACACCCTCAGCCATTCGATTAACGGTCTCAGTATTTATTGTCATTTGGACCGTCTGGTTTGGCCATGTCTTGATAAAGAAGTCTAAATCGACAGGTAATAGTGTGCGGTTATTCTCCTGTGATTCAGGTAGGCCGTCATAGCTTAAGCCGAGAGTAATGCTTGAGGAATGTTCTTTAAACCATTCTCGCATTTCATCGTTTAGCAGTGTGCCATTAGTATTACCGAAGATACGGAAACGACTCGGCCATTTGCCATTTTCTATCCATTCTACAAGAGGTCTCAATACATTAAAGGCAGCGAGAGTTTCACCACCCATAAGCGCGATGTTGACATATCCGTCCTTTTTTCGCAGATATGGTTCAAGAATTTTTTGAGCCATATCAAGAGACATGTCTATTGACTTCTTAGAATGTATATAGCAATACTTGCAATCAAGATTGCAACGGTAGGTCATTAAAAGACCTACCGAAACCTCCCAAGGAACGTTACTGATTTTTTGATAATCCATTTTATCTGTGGTAAGCACCATAGGCAGCATCACAATCAGTGGCACCGGAACACCCATGACTCGTTGCACATACCTTATATCCTTTAACGCCCTTGTTGGGATGACGCTCCATTCCTTCAGTTTCGTCTGACAAGACATGGGCACGGTATTCTGTAATGAGTTCATCCTTATCGTGGAGATGTTCGTTGAGGCGAGCTATGCAACCCTCATAAGTTACTTCCATACCTCGATCCATCATTTCTTTGGCAATCTCTCTGCCATATTCTATAAAGTCGGCACGGAGTGCGCCACTTGGATGACTTACACTTCCACTGGTATCACCGGTGGCAGCCTCAAAATTAGCCATATTGATACCTCTCATACCTGCATGAACACCAGCAAAGAAGTCACAAGCAAGTTCTTCTTCCCAGTCATCGGCATATATATTTTGGAGCGTTCTATGTGCACATTCATGGGTGTAAACAAGTGCTAATGAATCTTCACCGCTAATTCCCATTGACATGAGTTCCTGACGATTAAAACCTAAAACGTCATCATCATAGGTGGAAGGATCATTTGACCACACACAAGTTCCTTGTGCGTTTACCACTGGGACTTCGGGTATCCCGAAAAAGCCACAGGCTTTTTGGACAGCACTTATTACCATTTCGTCCGTAATAGACGTGCTATTGAAGTCTTGATAGGGAGTGTTTAGGTTTTGACCATCTGCGCCTGGCACAGATGAATCAAAATGGTTGAATCCAAAGTTATCGTTCATGAGTATAGAATTATCTATAATGATGTCTTATCATGCGTAATCTAACACGACAATTTATTTTTTTCAATATCTTGAAGTCCCAATCGACGTGACAATTCCTGAGAAGCAGGTGTTACCGACGTAGTTATATTGGACAAGTTTACATCTTTGTTGTCTGTAGATTTTTCACGCTTATATTCGTTTCCCTCTGCAATAAAATCATCAATAACGAATAAATGATTCTTACCGTCTTTTTGTGAGGCATTAAGCAAAGACCTCCAAATTATGGTTTTGATATCTCTACCCGAAAGGCCCAATAATACTTCAGCTAATTTATTAAGATTGTCAGTGCCGAAAGTATCAGGTTCAAGATTGTTGTAGAGTCTTGATGGTATATTCTTTAGGAATATTTCTTTACATATTTCTTTATTTGGCAGAGGAAATTCTATTTCAGCTAAGAACCTTGTCTTAAACGCGCTGTCATAATTTGTTGTTAAATTAGTGGCAAATATAACAACACCAGTATATTTTTCCAGCTGAATAAGCATAGTACTTCTCAATGAATTAATTGCTTGTTCTGACCCTTGTGAAACATTCTGTATACGTTTGCCAAGGAACGAATCCGCTTCATCAAAAAATAGAACTAAGTCTTTGTCCTTAGCAAAGTTAAATACTCGTTCCAGTTTTTTAGGAGCCTCTCCAACATACATAGATTCTATCTCTGAATAGTTTAGAGATAATAATTGGAAATCTCTTCCTGTTCTTACTGAAAGTTCACGAGCAATGGCATTCGCACATAAAGTCTTTCCTGTTCCAGGGGGGCCGAAGAAATTAATAATAGTTCGTACATTTGAGTCAATTTCTGAAAATCCCCAAACATTGTACACCAAATCTTCATTGATAATACTTGACAACGCCATATTTAGTTTGCGTCTGTTATCTTCAGACATAACGACTCTGTCTAACAATATGTTGGGGGTTGATATCTTAAAATCAGCACCTTCGACTTTTAAAAATTCAGACTGAGTTTTCTTGATATTGTCAGTATAAATTTCTAAGTATTTGAGAACGTCAAAGCATTTGTTAGTATTCAAATTAATACGAATGCAATTGAGCGCATTGAATATATGCCAATTAGGCAATTCATGAAGAATAGGGACAAGTGAATCTATTTCGGCAGAATTGGGAAAAATGTTCTTCAATAAATTTCTTAAATCTGAAATTGCATGAGTAGTAATATCAATGACACAACTAAACCAATTTGATATATCCTTTGATATGATTAGGGGGGACTCGACGTTTAGAACAATAACCTTGGATACATTATTTACTAAACCAAAAAGCAAGTCATTACGAAGCATGGACAATTCCCTATTGGGAATCTTGGGCGATGTATTAAGATCGGAAAACAAAAAATCGAATTCCTTGAAAAATAGAATGCCTTTTTGTCTGTCGTTAAAGGCTTTCCTTAGAGTAGTATTATCCTTCAGTACATCGTTTATAGATAACTGAGTGATAGTATAGTTTATCCTCTCAGATAATCCTTTTACAAAATAATCTGCACAAGCAAGATTATCTCCAATAAGGCAAATACCTAATTTATTCGATGACAGATTTGCTATAGAAATTATTTTGTGAATGTTATCACCAAATAATTGTAAAGAAATAGAGTATTTAGTGGAGTCAATGCTATTACAGATGTTGGCCTCGCAAATGTTATCATCTTCAGCGTTAGAACGTTGAATTTGAATTAGTATATTCTGAATCCCTGTAGCATCGAAGCGAAATAATGCTATTTTGGATCTGAGCATTCCATATTCATTAATCTCATTTATCTGTATACCATCAAGTTTAAAGAACAAATTGTCCTTTATCGGTTCACAATAAAGCAAATCCTTTTTAGATGGATTTAGAATAATTTTATACTTTAGGTTTACCCCAGTCCTTTCTTGGAAATCAAGAATGCGATTTTTTAGAGTGGTATAAATTCTATTCCGCTCAATATTAGACGCACTTAATGAGGAATTATCTATTAGTATGATGTTTTCGCTCATATTAGTTTTTATAAATGGTTTTACCTGAATACAGAGTTGAGTCAATACCATCAAGACCGGCATAACTTTCCTCAGCAATAGTACTGCCGAAAATATCCTTGACATCAACATCAATAACATCGACTCCCATTGTTTCGTATCGCTTTTTTATTTCAGCCTTAAAGAAATCGCTGTGCTTATCACGTAATTTACCTATTAGCTTATCTTTGGAAAGATAGGCTAATACAAGGAATATGCCGTGCGCTGCTAGAGCAGCGACCAATGCCCAAACAGTAAGACTCATCTTAATATAATTTTAATTCAGTTACATCATTTTTGAGCAATTTCTCCAAATTTGGTGAGATTTCTTTACCAGATATTATTAATACACTCTCTGTGTTAAGTTTTGAATCTGACAAAATGAAAGCGAGCATGTATGGATTGCTACTTCTCTTTAAAGAAGAAACAATATCGTCGGGAAAATTAAGTTTTTCCGATTTGCTTGAAAGATTTTTTTGAACGAATAGATGTCTTGACGATTTGAAATCATCAATATCTACGTCTAAATCCTTTAGCCAAGGACCAATCTCTGAAGTTGAAATAACTTCAACTTCACGGAATTTAATTTCGAAATTGGGCGTTCCATTTTTAATTTTCTTAACTAGATAATAAACGCCAGCTGTTCCTACTATAATTATAGAAGCTCCGATTATGAAATAATTTATTGACATAATAATTATTAGCCGTTAATGTTGATCTCTGAAACTGGAGTAGATGTAGCTCTACGCATCATATCGTCTGTAAGCTTATCAGCCGAAATGGAATAAACATTCTCTGTGTTAAAAAAGTTATCAGTTTGAACAATATGAGCATCATAGTCGGAAGTACTACATGAAGAATCACAAAAAATGTCTTTACCATCTATATCCGCAGTGCCAATTTTACCTTCGCCTATTGCGGTCGTAATCGTGTCTTTAAAACCGTCACTATTAGAAGTTTTTTTAGTGAAGATTAGGAATAGCTTTTTTAACCCACTTTTGAATTTTTCTTTGAGATTTTGTATTCCTTGCATAGCCTTCTGCACAAGATTTCTAACCGCACCTATAACTGTACGGCCAAAATTTGCTACTTTTACAAGAAATACTTTAAATCGTGCCCACACTTTTTGAATGGCTCCTTTGACCCATTCCCATGCGGATTTTATATAATCGAGGAATCCCATTAGTTAAAGTTTAATTGTACACTAGAGTTTTTACCGAACAAGTCTTCTAAAGTCTCATCCATAGAAGAATATGTAATGACACATCTTGGGAATTGATCATCCACCAAAGGAGATTTGTCCCTCGTAAGACATATATATAACTTATATGGATACTTATCGAAGAATCCTCCATTACCTTTAGTTAAAAAGGCTCCGTTAAACGGCTGATTTTGCATTAAAGTTTTGGCCTTTCGTAGCCATTTAATGACATCTTCATATGACACCTCTTTTTTGTTAAAAGTGTCGATTTCCTTGGAGGAACATTCTTGTGCAATGGTTGCCTTTACTTTATCAATATAAGATTTAAACAGATCATCTATTTGAGAGGCAAGCGGACGAAGTTCTTGTTTTAACCTGTCATATTGCCCCTCAAGTATTGCATTTATTTCGTTATTTGTCATTTGCTCTTTAATTTTATTTTGTTCTGAATAGAAAGAGTCTATATAGCATATGAATCTATCATTTGCAAAAATATTTTTTATGGCCAAGAATTTGGTACACTGGAAAACCCATATACCATAATTGTCCCATGAAACGACCTCGTTGCCTTTTGTAAAATATGCAATTACACATAATTTCTCAGGTTTAATAATGATATTAAAGCATTCGCAGGATGGCAAGACATTTAACGCCCGACCACATTCTGTAAATATATGGTTCATCGTCAATGTATCTGCTTGGACAATAGTCCAATTGGGCGATTTACATATACTTTCAGACAATCTTGTCACTCTCTTCTTAATCTTGCTTATCTCTTGATTTTGCTCACTGTTAGTATTGACGAGAATATTTTCAATGAGTTTGATTTCTTCAATCTGTTTTGCGTCCGGCAAACTAAGATAATATTGAGTGATTTTACGGATACCTTTATCTTTATCTTCAATGGACGGAGAGAACCCATGATAAATAGAAGAAAGATTTCGTAGTGGCGAATGACTATTTAGAGTTGAATAGAGTTGATTTTCGTATTCTTTATAGTAATCCTTTCTGTCTAAATTTGATAAACTTATTACATCTGAATGTAAAAGCAAAGGTAAGGATGGGGCACACTTATAGAAATTCCAATAATACATATCCGCGAAGAAGCTAATAAATGCTTCGAGTTTGGGTACGCATTCATTGACGATAAGACTTGAAATATCACCGTCAAATTTCATATCAGTCGTTATTGGTGTTGATAGTCCAGGATTTAGCTCGTTTAGCTCATCGACATGAGAGTCAGAAGGGTCTATAGAAAGTCCCCACCAATAAAACCGAAATAATATGGTGTCATTTTTTAGCACAGGAGATATAAGTAAGGTCGGCACATTTTTTAAATGAGCGTAGATATCCTTGTGTAATGAGCCTATATCATTTACTGTATCTTTCCATGCTTCCTGAAAGAATCTAATAGACTTATTCGCAGATATGTTCCAATATTTAGAACAAAAGATTGCAATTTGTTCTTCTATTCGAGGAAATACGTGTCTATTAAAACTTAAATTAGAGGATGTAGTCAATATGCAATTCAAAGGAATGAATTGCTCAATAGAATCACCAATTGTCAATGGTGCATTCGCAATAACATAAGGAGGAACTAACAAAGGCCATTTGCGCAGAGAACGTTCATAAGCCACTTGATATAATGTCTGCTCATGATTATTTTTGATGAGTTCCAATCTATCCTTATGAGTTTGCTTATCCATTTCTCTCTGGAAAGAACACAGCTCAGCGAACTCCGCACGGGCGTTCTCTATACCTTCAATGGCTGCTTTTTCTTCATATGCTCTCTGTAGATCAGCCATTTTCTTACTGTGCGATTTGCTTCTGCTATTGTTAAGCCACGCCGAACCCATCTGTGCGGCTATTGTTGCGAGGAATGCAATTGCCATAACTATGCGTTTAAAAGTTTGACATTAAGAGAACTTTCAATACTTTGAAGTTCTTCCTTACTACATAATTGCTTAAACTCAGGCGAACCTACAAGCTTTTTCATATCATTGTAATGATCGCGGAGGTGTTTTCGGAGCATAGGCACAGATAAAACCTTGTCATCAACCAGTTGAGGATAAACCGCAGGAGCATGATATTCTGCAAGCATATATGCATCGCGAGTCATGCCTATTATCGCCTTAACAGCTGACAATGCTAATTCAGTAACCTCTTTACTGTCAACATTCTCAATCTGAAGAAGCTTAGTATGATTCATTGATTGAAGACCTCGGCCAAATGACCATGATACC
Organism: Bacteroides sp.; assembly: GCA_014801225.1. GTDB lineage: Bacteria > Bacteroidota > Bacteroidia > Bacteroidales > Muribaculaceae > Lepagella. The sequence continues at coordinate 30,930 of JAAVEO010000017.1, read as the reverse complement.
GTCTCTATACCCAATATGTTACCGTCTTGATACGGGAAAATAATCAATGTCGGAATTCCCCCCATGATATAGTTTATATTCATGGCCTCTGAAATTCGACTTTGACAAGACCTGCACCAGGGTGATTTTTCAATTGTAATGCCAGGGAGCTTATTTTGAAGTTCACTAATTAAGTTCTCACAGAACGATCCATACAATGAAGTATCACGAAGGCTGCTTGTTGCCTCAGTCTTTGCAATGAGAACATTCAGAGGTATTATAGATTTACGTTCTAAATAATCTTTCCGGTTTTCTAAAACGGCAAAAGGAGTAGAAGCTAAAGGCCAATAATTGTCAATAAAATCAGCAAAATCAGCCATTTTCTTTCGGGATTCATATTGTGCAAGAGTCTGCTCAATTAAGTATTGTCTGCCTAATTCGTAACTTTCTCTACGAAACAATAATTGATCTTCAAGACGTTCTTTCGAATATTGATTTCGTATTTTTTGAATATGTTCCCGAAATTCCAGATTGGACTTCATCATTTCTGATTGAGCATGACGTCCCATTTCACCAAATAAGGTGGATTGAATGGCGCTTGTAAAGAAGAACGGTGAGCAACCACTTCCTTGTAATGTGGCTATTATTGCATCTAATCCCATGTTTATTCTATATTGCCCATGCCTCCAAAATCAGGTTCCAGATCATGGTGGTTAAGATGATGACCAGCGTTATGTTCATCAGCTTTGTTTCCTCGGATACGGGGAGGTCTTCGATGCTGTCGAATTTTTTCATAAGTTCGTCATCAATCATAACAGACCCTCCTTTCTTAAAACTTCACAATACTGAGCTTTGGCTCGCTTGTGCATATTATAGTAATTGGCCATTGTTACGGCTAACAACATAGCTGTATCCTCATTGGTTTTATCATCGACATAGCGATACTCAATCAACTTGCGGTAGCGTTGATTAGGCATCATGCTGAGTATTTTGCGTACGTCTTCCATGTCGATGCGATGTGTATTCTCTGTTAGAGAGTCACCAACAGCCATATTTCTATCACTTCCAACGTCAGAATCTCTATCAATCTCTATACGCCGGGCATAGAGTTGGCGGCAATAGTTCACTATGACCACCTTTAGCCACATAGTTAATGTGCAACGGAAATCAAATGCAGCAAGTTTCGATATACCGGTATTCTTCTGCGGAATCATGATATAGACATATATCTCATTTATCAGTTCGAAGCAGATTTCGCAGTCGGTATAATATTTGTCATAAATAGCTTTGAACAGCGGATAGCACTTGCCATACAGGAACTCCTTCGTAACGAAAGTATCCCTGTCAAGAATGGCCTTGACAATTTCTTGATCGGTAAAATTGGCGATTACAGAATGAGTCATTACAGGGAGGGAGGATAGCGACTATCCTTAATGTAATTATTCCCTATAGACTCTCAAATTCGGGCAATATAAAGAAAAAGCGCGAGAATCTTTACCTGCTGCTCTTTCTATTCATAGAGGCTCTCGCATTGCCCATCGTAGTAGAAAGAGCAACGCCGAAGTCTCACGCTGTATGATATATATACGCATACAAAGAATGCTGTATAGGCATCCCTTGTCTATATTATCATACCATAAGACATCTACCGTTGCTTTTCTTGACTACGATTAGAATTTGCGAGATTCCTATGAATCAAGAATAAGCGAAGTAAACGCTTGTCAATATGTATGCACCCCGCCCACTAGCCCATATCGGACTTCGGCAGACGATATGCGACTGCAAATTTAAATACTATTTTTGAAATTACCAAAAGTTTATGCTTGAATTAAATGAAATAGTCGATTTTAAAGTTTTATTTCAAAGTTTCCGAGTATTGGCAGTGATGTGTTCCTTTGCCTTGACATAAGACTTGTATCACACCTTGTTGCCCTCTACCGGGGAGACTTCATTATTGAATCTTCAATCGGAATTTATTCTGTCAAAACTTGTAAAGGACATTCAGTTAGTAAACTGATTCTATAATTCGGAAGAAGAAGAAAACTAACTGAATATCCGGGATTTACTGTCTTACTACTTTGCGGGCCAGTTCGTCGGCCATGTCGGGGCGTACGGTGCGGAGGGTGGAGATGAAGGCTGAGTCGAAGGCGGCGGCACATTCCGGTTTCTTTTCGATGAGGTATTTGCTTTGCTTCGACTTGGCTTCGAGGATGTGATGTTGCATCTTGAGTGTGTCGGAGAGGTCGCGGCTTACGAATTCTTTCGCGGCGTTGCGGCCTTCCATCTGGGCGGCCTCTATCTCGGCAGTGGTAGCTTCGGTCTTCTCTGTGCCATTGCAACCTGCTGCAAGGAGCAACAAAGCGAGACCGGCGATTCTGATTACTTTCATATTTCAATAAAGTTCTTAAAAATGCCCCGGAGTCTTCGCAAGATGCGGAGCGCCCCGGGGCTTAGATGTTTTTTATCCGGCAGGATTATTCTCCATACATCGAATCCCACCAGCGGGAATCGTCCTGGAGATATTTGGCAAACCATGCCATGATGGTGTTCTGCCAAAGTATGCGTTTGTTGTAGTCGGTGATTACATGATCCTGGTCCTCCACTGTGATGAATTCCACAGTGCGACCGAGTATCTTCAATGCGTTGAAGAGCTGGATACTCTCGCCGATGGGCACGTTGGTGTCGCGTGTGCCGTGAAGAAGGAGGAGCGGAGTATGAATCTTGTCGGCATTGAATAAAGAACCCTGCTTGGTGAAGAGCTCGGGGTTGGTCCAGGGATATGACTTGGCGGCGGCAATAGCATTGTAAGAGTAGCCCCAATATCCTTCACCCCAATAGGAGGTGACGTTGGAGATACCGGCGTGGCTTACTGCAGCTGCGAAGATATCCGTCTTGGTCTGAAGGAGCTGGGTCATGAAGCCTCCGTAGCTTGCTCCGAGACATCCGATTTTCTTCTCATCCACGAATGGATGCTGCTTGCAGAATTCCTTTACACCCTCGATGATATCATCGGCGGTGCGGATACCCCACGCATTCACGTGGCGTGCGGCGAATTCCTGTCCGTAACCGGTGGTGCCGGAGGGATTGACTACATATACCACATAGTCTCTCGACGCAAACAGCTGAGGAGTATACGGATGGCTCATCGTAGAGGCGGAGGGAGAGGTGCCGCCATAATAATATACGATAAGGGGATATTTCTTGGTAGAATCGAAATCGGGGGGAAGGCACATCACACCGTCGATCTCTGTGCCGTCGGAAGCTGTAAAGGTCCAAGGCGACATCTCTCCGAAATTGATATGCGACATTCTCTCGGCAAGCGGATCATCTATCACACGGCGTTTTCCGGTCTTGAGATTGAGCAGGAAGGCTTCGCCGGCATGAGTGTGCGACTGGCCCACATACGACATCCATTCAGCGGAATTTTCCGGCAGGGAGAAATTCACATCATAATCCACACCTATATCCAGACGATCGATCTTACCGGTCTTCGGATCAAGACGGAATACGGGCATATTGAAGCCCTCCTCTCCCTTGAAGTAGATACGGTTGTCGGCAACATTCCAGACAGGCTCATCCTCGATTGAGGGATTGAAATCACGTGTCATGGGAGTGACCTTACGCGTAGCTATATCCATGAGGAAACCCTGACGGTCAAAGTCGTTGGGTATGGGATGATCACCGGAGTTGTTGCCGATACCTCCGAACGCACTCGGACCTCCGGTCAGGAAAATTTGCTTTGCGTCGGGGGAATAATTGGCAGTGTACAACGATCCCTCATCCTTTACAATAGTATCGGTCTTAAGAGTATTGAGGTCCATCTCGATAAGGGTATTGGCATAGAAAGGCCATACCTCCGGAGTCTCGCGCATGGTCATGTAGAGAAGCTTGCGGCTGTCGCGGCTTATATCCATCACATACGCATTGGAACCTCCATATACGAGAGGAGTCTTGGTGCCTGTGGCTATATCGAAACGAGACAAATAATTACGGTCGCGATTGCCGGGCTGACGGTCGTCAGGACTCTTGATGCGACGCATGACACCCTCTTCGGCTTTACCCTCCACATCTGTGTAGCATATTACCGATTTACCATCTGGAGTCAGGAGAAATCCTACATCGGGGATCCCCTTTATCACGATGGATGTATTCATGGAGGGGACGTCGACACCATATATGTCGTAAACGCCATCCATCTTCACGGGATACAAATAGCGGTTGGCATTAGGCATCCAATCCGCACCTTCCGGAACAGAGGCGGATATGATCTTACCGGAGGCTGTCTCCTGAAGCACTGACCAATAGCGGGTATTGTCGGCATCAAACATCTCCTTGTAGCGTACAATCATGTATTTGCCATCGGGAGAAAGCTTGGTGGCTGTGACACGCGGACCAAGGTAGATATCCTCGATCTCAAACACCCGCTTCTTATCATTGCCCATGGCAAGCTCCACATTGTCGTATCCCTCTTCGGGCTCGAACTCAAGGGAGAATTCCGGTTTGCTTTTATCGGAGGGAAGGGAAAGGAGATTCACCTGAATGGTATATTCCTTTGCAGGACGCATCTCGAGGTCTCCTTCCTGGGATACGGCGGCAGAATCGGCGGCAGCCTTCTTTACCACGGATTCGCCATTCACGAGCACCTCGGCCATAGAAGTGGATGAGAGGCGGAGTTTTCCTTTGGTGTAGCGGGCCGGACGAACCCTGGTAGTGTACGAATTGAGTGTAGCTACATCGGCATCGCCGGAGGTCTGTACCTTTCCGGCGGTATCGGGGAGGACTGTGGTCCAATCCTGATCCTCATACTGACGCATGAACTTTCGCGCGGCGAGAAGCTGCGAGGGATCGAACTTATTGGTTTTGGCCGAAAGAGAATCTACGGCGGGAGGAAGCGGTATGCGCACTTCCGGAGCATGGCGATAGCTTGTAAAGCGGATGGAAGCCGCCCCGGCTACGAGAGAACCGGCTCCTACAAGCGACAGCAACAGCAGTCTGGATGTCTTCATGGGTAATGTCAGGTATAGTTGATACGATTACTTTTCAAGTGGTGTCTCAAATGCAGGGACAGCCTTGAGCTTCACATGATATATAAGAGTGGAATATGCTTTGATCGACCCCATATCGTTGCTTCCATAGCCGGCTTCGGCCGGAATAACGACTGTGACAGAATCTCCTACATGCATCTGACGGAGAGCTGTCCAGAAGCCTACGATATTATCGCACGGACGACAACGATATATACTGTCGCCATAAGTCTGGGAATCGTAAGAATCCTGAATCTTATTTCCCTCCACATCTTCGAATTCATATTTCACATAGCATGTGGAATTGTCGAGAGGCTGGAGATTGTTGGCAGTGGAGCTCCTGTCGTTGTGCCATTTCATGAGTACGAACGCAGAGGGAGCCCAGTCGGGAGAAACACGTGTATAGACCGGGGTGCCGTCAACTTTGAGGGCTGCCTGCTCTTCCACATATTTCTGATTGAGATTGATCCATTCCTGAGTGGCGGAGTCGGGACCATCGCTATCGCAGGATGCGACTCCCGCAAGCATCATGACGGCAACGCCGCTCATGAGGAGATATCTGAGTCTATGAGTCATTAGGGGCTTGAATTAATTTAGAACTTCACCTCCGGCGCTTTTTCGGCACCTTCCTGAGCCTTGAATTGCGGTTTCTCTTTGAATCCGAACCATCCGGCGTAGATGACGGTGGGGAATTTCTTGATCGCAGTATTGTATGACCGCACAGCTTCGGTATAGCGCATACGCTCGGTAGAGATACGGTTCTCGGTGCCTTCGAGCTGGGTCTGGAGATTCATGAAATTCTCGTTGGCCTTGAGGTCGGGATAGGCTTCCTGCACTGCAAGGAGGGATTTGAGAGCCTGGGAAAGTTCATTCTGGGCAGCCTGATATTTGGCGAGAGTCTCTTCATCGAGGTTGTCGGCGGAGATAGTGATCGAAGTGGCCTTGGCGCGAGCTTCCGTCACCTTCTCCAGAGTCTCGCTTTCATGAGAGGCATACCCTTTGACGGTGTTTACAAGATTAGGAATAAGATCGGCACGGCGCTGGTATTGGTTTTCTACCTGTGCCCAAGCTTGATCAACATCCTGCTGTTGCTCCACGAGGGAGTTATAGTTGCAGGAAGTGAGAGAGCCGGTGGCCATGACAGCCACCAGCACTCCTAATATGCGGATGATAATGCGTTTCATCTTTTCAAGGATCTATGCTCAGAGCAATTTACGAAGCAGAGAGTTGAGGCTTACCTTTTCGGAAAGGATCTTCTCAAGGTCGTCGACATTCACACGCTCCTGCTCCATTGAGTCGCGATGACGGAGAGTGACGGTGTTGTCTTCGAGTGTCTGATGGTCAACTGTGATACAGTAGGGCGTACCGATAGCGTCCTGACGGCGATATCTCTTTCCGATAGAGTCTTTCTCATCTACCTGACAAGTGAAATCGAAGCGGAGCTTATGCTGAATCTCGCGGGCCTTCTCGGGCAGGCCGTCCTTCTTCACGAGGGGAAGCACAGCGCATTTCACGGGAGCGAGTGCAGGCGGGAAGTGCATCACTACGCGGCTGTCGCCATTGCCAAGGTCCTGATTCTCATAGCAGCTGCAGAATACGGAAAGGAACATACGGTCGACACCGATAGAGGTCTCGATGACGTAGGGAGTGTAGCTCTCGTTAAGCTCGGGATCGAAGTATTGGATCTTCTTGCCGGAGAATTTCTCGTGCTGCGAGAGGTCGAAGTTGGTGCGGGAATGGATACCCTCCACCTCCTTGAAACCGAAGGGCATGAGGAATTCGATATCTGTGGCGGCATTTGCGTAGTGGGCAAGCTTCTCGTGGTCGTGGAAACGATACTTCTCATTGCCAAGGCCAAGAGCCTCATGCCATTTGAGACGTGTCTGACGCCAGAATTCGAAATATTTCAGTTCCTCGCCGGGGCGCACGAAGAATTGCATCTCCATCTGTTCGAACTCGCGCATACGGAAGATGAACTGACGGGCTACGATCTCGTTACGGAAAGCCTTGCCTATCTGAGCGATACCGAAGGGGAGACGCATACGGCCTGTCTTCTGTACGTTGAGATAGTTGACGAAGATACCCTGTGCCGTCTCGGGACGAAGATATACGTCCATCGCGCCATCGGCAGTAGATCCCATCTCGGTCTTGAACATGAGGTTGAACTGGCGCACGTCAGTCCAGTTCTTTGTGCCGCTCACAGGGTCTACGATTTCATAATCGAGAATAATCTGCTTGATTTCGTTGAGGTCGTTGGCATTCATAGCCTCGGCGAAACGAGTGTGAAGCTCATCGCGCTTCTTGCGGTGTTCGAGCACACGGGGATTTGTCTCACGGAACATAGCCTCGTCGAAGCTTTCTCCGAAGCGTTTGCGGGCTTTGGCTACTTCCTTGTCGATCTTCTCGTCGATTTTGGCGATGGCGTCCTCAATAAGCACATCGGCACGATAACGCTTCTTGGAGTCTTTATTGTCGATCAAGGGATCATTGAAGGCGTCAACATGGCCTGATGCCTTCCAGATAGTGGGGTGCATGAAGATAGCTGAGTCAATACCCACGATGTTGTCGTGGAGCATGGTCATAGCCTCCCACCAGTAGCGTTTGATATTGTTCTTGAGCTCCACACCGTTCTGACCGTAGTCGTAAACGGCGGAGAGGCCGTCATAAATCTCGCTTGACTGAAAAACGAACCCATACTCTTTGGCATGAGCTACAATCGTCTTGAAGACGTCTTCCTGTTTTGCCATTTCTTTTCTCTTATATTATTCTCCGACGCACACATCTTGCGCGCACATGAGTGAAGTTGATTTCTCTATTAAAGCGCAAATTTAATAAATATTTCGAATATCGGCAAAATTCAATGGCTTCTAAAGGTCTTCCCCTCGCAACCGCAGTGCGGTTTTGATTGTTTTATTGTCAGAAAGGAGATTATACTATGAAAATCACGAAGATATTTGGCATGGCGATTGGCGCCATGATTTTAGGAACGGTGCCCGCTATGGCTCAGAATTCATTTCCGGCTCCCGGATCGGGAGGAGGATATAATCCGGCTCCGCCGCAGAATTCACTTCCGGCTCCGGGAGCGGGTGGCGGTTTCAGGCCGGCTCCCGGCGGTCCGGGTATGATAGCCCCTCCCCCTGCGGGCAATCCCGGCTGGGGAGGATACGGACCGTCGGTAGGCCTCAATATAAGTTTCGGTTCTCCCGTTGCGCAAGACCAGGGGTACGAGACGGTGATGGCGTGCGGTTATGATGCGCAAGGAATCTGGAGAGTATTGCCTCTCTATGTCTCTTACGATTGGAATGGATGTCAGTATAATGTCACGGTGGTGAACGCATGGAATCCGTGGACACAGATGTGGAATCGCAATGTGGATATGCCGGCCTACAACACCAGCTATTACCTACGCGGCAACAACTACAATTTCTATGCTCCCCTCTCCACCGGCACCTACTATTTCAACCTCTGATTCCAAACATCCTTAAGAGTAATATCAGAGCCCCATTTATCCGACCTTTACAGATAAATGGGGTTCTTTCATTTTTCTGCTTTTCCTCGTCACAACATCCGTAGCCAAGATCCCAAATCAAGAATTATTCTATCCGATCAAAGAGAAATATTTGTCCGTTTTCTGAGAACTATTACAAGGTTATATTGTTTATATTTTTACCCTTTTCTTGAAAGATGAAACGAGATACAGGGACCGACTCTTACTATTAAGAACTATCTCTAACATGAAAAAGAATTATTTTACTCTGCTTTACCTTGGATTATTTCTAACCTTTACAGGTATTTCCGGATGTGGCTCTTCAGAATCACGGCAAGACACAGATTCTGACACTATCATATTGAATGAGGATAATAAAAGTGATTTTTCAGACAGTCAGACCGTAAGGACACGATATCATTTACCTGCCGGTTTCTATCGTACCACCCCATCACGTGGATCCTGGGAAGAATTTCTCCAAAATCTTCCATTGACGGGAAAGGATGCGGCTCCATTCGTATTTAACGGAGTTCAAAGAGAACAACAGGGGTACACATCTGTAGCAGACGTTGATACTGATTCATTGGATCTTCACCACTCTGTAAATGCGGTAGTCAGGCTTCGAGCCGAGTACCTGTTTGACTCCGGGCAATATGACAAAATACATTTTACTCTCAATAATAACTCTCGTTGCGACTTCCTGAAATGGGCGCAGGAATTTCAGGCAAGCGACAATGAGAAAAAAGCGGGCTCTAATGATTCGAGTAAGGAGAATGGCTTCTCTCATGGAGTTTTTCTCACTTACCTCCGATTTATTCTTGCCCATATAGATCAAAAGTCATTTCTCTCTGATATGGAGGAGATCTCTGAAGAGAATTTCGGTATCGGCACCGTCATCATTGACTCAAAACCACCTTACGCTTGTGCAATCGTAGTGGATTACATTAAGGCGGGTGTGGATAAGAATGGCTTGAATGATTCAGATGCCGTACTGCTTGCTCAGGGCGGGATATTGTCTCAAGACATTGTAATTCTCGACGGGAATTATCGTGAGGGATTATTCTCCCCCAACCAAGATGAAGACCGGTATTATTCATCTATCTGGACCACTACATCAAAAGGAGAACGCCCCATACGAAGTCAAGGAGGACGACTTTTCTCGGGAGATCAGTGCTTCAAAGAGAAGCGACTACTAAAATTTAAAAATTAAAGAAAGTATTCAAAGAAAGAAGAATAAATAAATGCTCCCGATACACACTATCCTGCGCTCAGTGTGTATCGGGAGTATTTCATTCAAATTATAAATCGGACGTAACGGGGAGATTATTCCATTTCGCCGAAGTCGGAACCGGAGTCCATGGAGTCGCCACCGTCGGGACGCTGTTTGCCGGGTTTCTGCTTCATATTGCCGAAGCTGTATTTGATGGTGAGGCGCACGGTGCGTCCGCCGCGCCAACGCTTGCTTTCTTCATAGTAACCGTCGCCGAAGGTAGTGCTTCGCATACGGCGAGAATCAAAGAGGTCGCGGCAGTTGACGGATACCGACCAGTCGCCGAAGACACGGCGAAGGCCGGCGTCAACACTCCATCCGCCGAAGCGTGTGCCCTGGGCGCTGAGCTGGCTGGAGGCATAGCGGCCTGTAGCCTGAAATGAGAGCGACCAAGGTAATTTCACATTGGCCATCAGGCGGGCATCCCATGCGAAGCTACTACGGGAATCTCCGCTGATAGACACAGTCTTGTGGTCAAGCGTGGGAAGTGTCAACCTCCAATCGGAGATATGATTGTTGTAGAGGTTTACGGTAGTGGTAAGATCAAGCTTGCCGTTGAAGAGAGAGTTCTTTCCTACGATTTCCACACCAAGATCCGTTGTGGAGGCGGCATTACCCCATGTGGAGTAAAGCTGGTCATTGTCGCGATAGGTAAGGCGGTTCATGCAGTTGTCGGCAGTGCGCACATAGGCTGAAAGACTCAGCATGTGATAAGTCCACGACTTAAGGTAATTAAGTTCGAAAGAGTTGGCATACTGCGGTTCGAGCTCGGGATTACCATAAGAGTAATTGGTAGGGTTGGAAATATCCACAAATGAATTGAGCTGTCCTCCCCAAGGCCGACGAATACGGCGGGTGTAATTGATCTGCACCTCATTATCCTTCGGAAGAGAATAAGAGAGGAACACCGAAGGGAAGAGAGAGAAGAAATCCTTCTTATACCAAGGTGTATCCTGCTTATTGTCGCGCTGCTCGTAGGTGAGCGACTTTGTCTCCACCTGCCAAGCCTCGCCACGTAGACCGGCAGAATAGGAGAAATTCTTCACACGGCCTCCGAGAGTGAAATAAAGAGCTGAAATATTGTTGTGATAGATAAAGCGGTTCCAGAGTTTGGGATTCAGCTCCATATCAAATGGCGACGACCCCTGGAGAGTAGTCACGGGGGTATCCTCATTATTATAATTTCCTTGGAATCCGGCTTCGATTTTGAGCCATTCGCGGATTACATTGCTATAATCCACCTTTGCTTCCCACGAGCGGGTGTTGATTTTCTGTTCCTGCTCCTGATATGTGTTCTCCTCGAATTCAACAGTCTCTATATCGTCAGGATAGGTATAGTTCTGGCTATAGGAATTCCAAGAGGGACCGCCCCAATAGTTGAAGCCCGCCGTAATATCAAGAGTGTGAGATTCACTAAAAGTATGATTGTAGGTAAGCTCGCCATGTGTGCCACGGCTATTACCCTTATTATGACTGTCGTTTAGGTCAGAAATCCACTGTCCGGGCAGATTAGAAGTGTAGAGAGTGGAAGATTTTCCCCAGCGATGACCGAACATTCCAAATCCGTTGATTCCTATCGCATCGTTATCCGTGATATGATAAGTGGCACCGAGACGAAGGAAGATGTTATTACCGTGATTGGGACTTGTGCCATCGGCATTCATGAAATAGCCGTCGCCATAGTCGCGTCGAATCTCACTGCCGCCTGTGTTATGACGCATTCGGAATCCGACACTTGCATACGTCTCCCACTTGGGAGAGTTATAGTTGAAATTAAAAGAGGCGTTGCCTCCGCCGCGAGATGTTGCGCTCACTTCCGCACTTCCGAAGTATCCTCCCTTGCGGTCTTTCTTAAGTACGATATTAATGATTCCGGCCGTGCCTTCCGGGCTATATTTGGCCGAGGGGTTGGTGATGACTTCTATCTTTTCGATAGTCTCGGCCGGAATCTGTTCAAGAATCTGGGCGCGGTTGTCGGCGGTGAGACCTGACTCCTTTCCATTGATCCAGACTGTGACGGAAGAGTTGCCGCGCAAAGACACCTCGCCATCCTGATCCACCTCCACAGACGGGATATTCTCAAGCAACTCGCTAGCGCTCTGTCCCGCAGAGGCGATACTGGCATCTACGGAAAAAACCTTCTTGTCAAGCTCGAATCTCATCTGGGAGCGGATACCTTCCACTACAACTTCCTGAAGGAGCTTGGAATCATCGGCAAGGGTGACTGTGCCGACATTCACATCTCCGGCACCTACCTTTACCGGGCGTTCCTGCTCGATACTTCCTACGTTGGAAATCTTCACAATATAGCTTCCCGACTTTACTTTCGGGAGAGTGAAAACTCCATTCTCATCGGTGTTGGTACCGATAGTGAGAGGTTTACCGGCTGAAGTGAGTAGCTGAACCGTAGCGAAGTCTACCGGCTCACCGGTGTCTTTACTTATGACTTTACCTGTAATGTTACCGTCGGCGAAGGCTATGGCAGCCACACAAAGCATTCCCGACGCGAGAATAGTTCTTAGTCGAATCATGTCTATTACGACGTTCTGAAAATGACGCGATATTTTTATAATGTGGTAAAAAATGTCACACTGCGCTACGGCTTCTGCGAAAGGAGCCGACGCACAGTATTGTAATCATTATTTTCTACTATTCAGACCCTACAGGAGACGGAAGGTTTAACCTTACAGAAAAAAATACTACTCAAAAGAGTAAAAATTCATAAAAAATTACTAAATTCGCTCCCGAATCCAATGCCATGCTCCTCACATATCGTTGCTTCGGCTCCGATAACTGCTCTTTGATTCTACCTAAGGAGAAATATCTAAAACACTATAATACCTAATATTAATGAAACAGAACCAACAAGAACCCGAAGAGGTGCTGACCGAAACCGGGTTGCCTGAAAACGCATTTCGCGAGTTGGCGGCTGACGAGACCTATACTCCCGTCATGCATCCGGCTCACGACCAGCGCGAGGTGACTCCCTATTCCGTCATCACCGGCCTTATCATGGCCATCATCTTCTCGGCGGCCGCCGCTTACCTCGGTCTGAAGGTAGGTCAGGTATTCGAAGCCGCTATCCCTATCGCCATCATCGCGGTGGGTCTCAGTAATGCCTTGGGCAAAAAGAATGCTCTCGGACAGAACGTCATCATACAGTCGATCGGCGCATGTTCGGGCGTGATTGTGGCAGGCGCTATCTTCACACTCCCGGCTCTTTTCATCCTTCAGGCAAAGTATCCAGATATCACAGTGCAGTTCTATCAGATCTTCCTGTCGTCGCTGTTGGGCGGTATCCTCGGTATACTTTTCTTCATCCCCTTCCGCAAATATTTCGTGAAGGATATGCACGGAAAATATCCCTTCCCGGAGGCTACTGCCACTACCCAGGTGCTTATTTCGGCCCAGGGCGACAAGGAATCAACAGGCGGACAGGCTAAAACCCTTATTCTCGCTTCCCTTATCGGCGGTATTTACGACTATCTCGTGGCTACCTTCGGATGGTGGGCAGAGACTGTCACTTCCACTGCCTCCTCATGGGGCCAGACTATTGCCGAAAAGACAAAACTCGTGCTTTCCTGCAATACCGGCGCCGCTCTGCTCGGCCTCGGCTATATCGTAGGTCTGAAGTATGCTTTCGTGATTTTCGCGGGCTCAATCTTTGTATGGTGGATTATAATTCCTCTGCTCGGCACTTATGGCGATCCTGCTTTCCAGGCAATGGAACCCGATATGATTTTCAAGGATTACGCGCGTATGATCGGTATCGGCGGTATCGCCATGGCCGGCGTGATCGGTATCGTGAAATCCTGGCCTATCATCTGTCAGGCCGTAGGGCTTGCGGGACGTGAACTGAAGGGTAACGCCACAGCTGTGAAAGAGGCCAGATGGCAGACCGATATCTCCATGAAGCATATCGTATTCTTCTCTGTCCTCGCACTTGTAGCCGTATTCCTTTTCTTCTGGTTTGGCGTTATCAATACTCTCTGGCAGGCAGCCGTAGCATGGGTGGTGGTGACTTTAATTGCGTTCCTCTTCACTACTGTGGCAGCCAACGCTATCGCTATTGTGGGCAGCAACCCTGTGTCGGGTATGACCCTTATGACTCTTATCATCGCTTCGGCTATCTTCGTGGCTATCGGCTTAAGCGGCACTTCCGGCATTGTGGCTTCCATGGTGATCGGCGGTGTGGTATGTACGGCTCTTTCCATGGCCGGCGGCTTTGTGACCGACCTTAAGATCGGTTATTGGCTTGGATCCACTCCCAAAAAGCAGGAGAGCTGGAAATTCCTCGGCACTCTCGTCAGCGCGGCTACTGTAGGCGGTGTGATCATGGTGCTCAATCAGGTGTATGGCTTCTCGGGCGACAATGCTCTTGTAGCTCCTCAGGCAAATGCTATGGCCAAGGTGATCGAACCGCTTATGATGGGTGGCGACACTCCCTGGATTCTTTATATGGTAGGTGCTATCCTCGCCCTTATACTCAACTGGCTCGGTGTGCCTGCTCTCGCTTTCTGTCTCGGTATGTTCATTCCCCTCTCGCTCAATACTCCGATGCTTGTGGGTGGTGCCGTATCTTATTTCGTCAGCAATTCTTCCAAGGATGCAGCCCTTAACGATGCGCGTCGCGACCGCGGCACACTGTTGGCTTCCGGTCTTATCGCAGGTGGAGCTCTCTTCGGCGTATTTGCCGCTATCACCCGTTTTGCCGGATTCGAGTATACTACTCCCGGCAGCTACGAGCTTACTCAGATTCTCGGATGTGTGGCTTATCTCCTTCTTATCGCTTACTTCATCTGGGATTCCAAGCGTGCGAAGCTTCAGAAGTAATTTGATTCCACTAATTGAGATAAATTTTCTCTGAATATGAGAGGGTGTAGAGGTTCCAAGCGAACCCTCACACCCTCTCTTAGCTTTACCAATTAAAAATATCAATCTATGATTTTTTTTGATCTTGACGACACGCTTTTCGATGAGCGTACGTTCTGCAGTTCGGCCTATGAAGAAATCGCCGCTTATCTTTCCGATCGCCATGGATGCGATATGACTTATATTATCGCTGCGATGACTGACCTGCTCTATCGCCGGGAAAATCCTTTTACATGGCTTGATGAGGAATTGAACCGCCGAGGATTAAATCATGAGGGATACTTGAAAGAGCTAATTTCTATTTATCGCAATCATGCACCGGAGATGCTGCCAGGCACACGGGATATGCACCATACCCTCTCCTTGCTGAAAGAGCGTGGGTATAACCTCGGCCTTATTACCGACGGGCGCAGCGTAACACAGCGTAATAAGATTCGGGCACTCGGTCTTGAGCAATATTTTGATCCGGAAGCCATCCTCATATCGGAGGAAACCGGCTACGACAAGACGTCTCCGGAAAATTTCAGAAAGGCGATGGAGTTGGCCGGAGATGGAGAACCGATGGTGTATGTCGGCGACAATACAGCGAAAGATTTCCGTCACCCTAATCTCTTGGGATGGCATACGTTCTGCCTTCGCCACATGCGCGCGGGAGTTCATCCTCAAGATTTCACTCTCCTCCACCCCGAAGCACCCTCCTATATCATTTCGTCTCTACCCGAGCTCCTTCTCTATTTTCCGGTTCCATCCCGACACTCCTGACCCCTTAGCCTCCACACTTGTATAAGAAATCTTATATATAAAAATTTTTATATATAAACTTCAGGTGCCGGCTAATTGATTAGCCGGCACCTGAAGTTTTCTTGTATTATGGTTATATTGCATCGAAGATTACGAGGTAGGAGGCGGAGAATGTGGCGCCGGGGGCAAGACGGTTGGTGTATTCTCGTTCGGAGAAGTCGCCTTCGAAGTCTACTCGGTCTGCTCGTCCCCACCAGGGCTCGATACATACAAAGGGAGCATCCGGGGCGGGCGACCACATTCCTACCACCGGGGCTTGGAATAGCACCGAAAGATAGGGACGACGTTCTTTGTCGAGAAGAGATACTCGTCGCACCTGCCGATTGGCCAAAACTATGGTGTTTATATCAAATGTTGTGGATGTGATTGGGAGCATCTGCTCTGAATCAAGAGTAAGATGCATTGTGTCGTAACCCATGCATCCTTTCTCTTTGAGCAATTCTGTGGTGAGGTCACGGCTGTCAAAGAGGAAATATCCGTGAACTGCATCGGAAGCTTTAAAATCAGGATACATGAAGGCAGGATGTGCTCCAATATGGAAATACATATCCTTTTCATCAAGATTTTTCACGCGCCACATCACTGTGAGACGTGTCTCCTGAAGGTGGTAGCCTATCTCAAGACGAAATCGGCGCGGATACATGGCGAGTGTTTTCTCATCCGATTCCAGATAAAACCAGGCTTCATCTTCGGGAGTATCCTCCATCACCGTAAACTCCGCGTCTCTTGCGAATCCGTGTTGAGGGATAGAGTATTCACGGCCATCCATACGATATTTCCCGTTCCACACTGATCCGACAATAGGAAAGAGCACCGGTGAACGACGTTCCCAAAAGGAAGTATCGCCCTGATAAAGATACTCATGACCGGATCTCACATCAAGAATACTCTTTAATTCCGCACCCTTGGATTCTATCTCCACCTTCATCAGATGGTTCTCTAATCGCTGTATCATCTTTCTAATTTTCTGTGTTATCGGGTTATCTTATATATGTATTATACGTAGGCAATCGCTATCCGCTGAATCTTACTCCTTATCGGAGGCGGAGCGAGCTTGAAGAATTTTTACGAATGATTCGGGGAGACGAACGTTGTAGAGGGAAAGAGCTTCGGCAAAGAGGGGGGCTATCTCTTCATCGGTGAAGCCGGCTATGCCGCATCCGATACGAGTGACGTAGAAGGTAGTCTGATCCCATTCGCGGGCTAATTCAATGAAATCATCCACGTAGGGGCGAATCGTCTCTACCCCGCCTTGCATGGTGGGGATGGCGTAGGATTGTCCCTGCATACCTACACCCTGCCCCATGATGGCACCAAAACGCTTTCTGGCTACACGGGCTGCGCCTCCGGCATGGTTGCCGGCGAGATTGCTTCCAAATACGAATACCTCGTCTTCTCCGAGGGAGGTGATATTTTCCGGTGTATACTTCATGATGATTTTATAACGTTGGATGGAGCAATTGAATTGTATTATAGGGAATTGGAATTATCGGAGGAATTGGAATAGAAAGGCGGCGGAATTGGTTTCCGCCGCCTTCTTATCGGGATTTATGAATTTTATTTCTTACCCTCTATCATGTAGAGGGCTATCTGCACGGCATTGAGGGCCGCTCCTTTGCGAATCTGGTCGCTTACGCTCCAGAATGTAATCGCGTTGGGATTGGCAAGATCCTTACGCAGACGGCCTACATATACGGGATCCTCACCACTGAGGAAGAGGGGCATGGGATATTCCTTATCAGCAGGAGAATCTTTAACCACTACGCCCGGGGCTTTCTCGAAGGCTTCGCGAACTTCCTCCACGGAGAGGGGACGCTCGGTCTCTACCCAGATAGCCTCGCTATGCGCACGGAGCACAGGGACACGCACACATGTGGCGGAGACTGCAATCTCATCGCTATGCATGATTTTGCGGGTCTCGTTGAACATCTTCATCTCCTCTTTGGTGTATCCATTCTCCATGAACACGTCAACCTGCGGGATAAGGTTGGCGGCCAGCTGATAATAGAATTTCTCAACTTTGGGCTCCTCTCCGGCCGATATGCTCTTGAACTGCTCCATGAGTTCGTCCATGGCAACAGCACCCGCACCGGAAGCAGCCTGATATGTGGCTACATGCACACGGCGTATGGGAGAAAGCTTCTGAATGGGCTCGAGTGTGACTACCATCTGGATGGTGGTGCAGTTGGGATTGGCGATAATGCCACGGGGGGCATTGAAGGCATCATCTCCGTTGACTTCGGGCACTACGAGAGGTACATCGCTGTCCATACGGAAGGCGGAGGAATTGTCGATCATCACAGTGCCGTGACGTGTGATGACTTCTGCATACTCCTTGGATGTACCGGCTCCTGCGGAAACGAATGCGAAATCTACCCCGGAGAAATCACTCTCGTGGGAAAGGAGTTCCACTTTCACTTCCTTGCCGCGGAAAGTATAACTTTTACCGGCACTGCGAGCGCTTCCGAAAAGGCGAAGAGTCGACACAGGGAAGTTGACATCATCAAGCACCTTGAGAAGCTCCTGCCCTACGGCGCCGCTGGCACCTACTATCGCAACATTCATATATATATTATGTAAGAATGCGATTAATAATAAATATGTAGGGAGAAAGAAAATTACTGCATTCCGCTTGTCACAGCTTCCTTGCTGATCTTCTTCACAAGACCCTGGAGCACTGAACCGGGACCAAGCTCCACAAACTCAGTGGCACCGTCGGCCACCATTGCGAGGACATCCTGAGTCCAATGTACGGGAGCTGTAAGCTGCTTGATGAGATTAGCCTTGATCTCCTCTGGATCTGTGTGTGGTTTGCCATCAACGTTCTGATATACGGGGCATACTGGAGTCTTGAACTCAGCCTCGGCAATAGCCTCGGCAAGCTCTTCCTGCGCAGGCATCATGAGAGGGCTATGGAAAGCTCCGCCTACCTTGAGTTTGAGAGCGCGTTTCGCACCGGCAGCCTTGAGTTTCTCACACGCTGCGTCGATAGCCTCTACCTCACCGGAGATAACGAGCTGACCGGGGCAGTTGTAGTTGGCAGGAGCCACTACGCCTTCAGTCTCCGCGCAAATCTGCTCTACGGTCTCGTCGGGAAGTGCGATAACGGCAGCCATTGTGGAGGGACGAGCCTCACAAGCTTTCTGCATAGCGTGGGCACGCTTGGACACGAGACGAAGACCATCTTCGAAACTAAGGGCCCCGGCTGCAACAAGCGCGGAAAATTCGCCGAGGGAGTGGCCGGCCACCATATCGGGGCGGAACTCATCGCCAAGGCTCTTTGCGAGAAGCACGCTATGAAGGAAAATAGCGGGCTGAGTCACTTTTGTCTGCTTCAAGTCGTCCTCTGTGCCGTTGAACATCAGATCAGTGATGGAAAAACCAAGAATCTCGTTGGCTTTCTCGAAAAGCGCGCGGGCTTCCTCATTGTTATCGTAGAGGTCCTTGCCCATGCCTACAAACTGTGCACCCTGTCCGGGGAAAACGTAAGCTTTCATCTTTTTCTTTTTTTCTTATGATTTAAGGCTACAAAATTAGAAATAAAAAATGATATAGAGAAATATTGGTCACTTATCGCTTTTTTACTAACTTTGGCATCTAAAGTCGTCTTGAAAAATTATGCCATATATGACACGCGAAGAGATTGTCAGCAAAGCCCTCTCCCGACTCGGATTCACTCCTACTTTGGAACAGGCTCGTCTGCTCCACGCCTTAGGGGCGTTTGCCGCCGCGCATACATTGCGCGATGTCTTCGTGCTCAATGGCTATGCGGGTACGGGCAAGACCTCCGTGATGGGCGCTTTCACTAACGCTCTCGCGGATTGCGGCAAACGCACCGTGATTCTTGCCCCAACGGGGCGGGCGGCCAAGGTGGCAGCCGCTCTCTCGGGACGTCCGGCCTCCACTATCCACAAACGTATCTATCGCGGCAACTCCACCGACCCGGGTAACGACAGTTTCTTTCTCGCCCCGAACAACGACCGCGACACCATCTTCATAGTAGACGAGGCTTCTCTTATAGGCGATTCCCCTATCGCTTCTCAATCCCTGCTTGCGCAGCTCGTACGCCACGTATATAGCGCTCCGGGCTGCGCTATGGTGCTCGTGGGAGATACGGCTCAGCTCCCCCCGGTGGGTCAGGCCGAGTCACCGGCCATGAATCCGGAACGCCTCAAGCAACTCGGTCTCGCCCCGGTATGTTTCTCTCTCGATACGCCGGTGCGCCAGCAAGCCGGAAGCGGTATACTTTATAATGCCACGACCGCCCGTACTTTTATCTCAGGGAAATATGAGCCCGAGAATTATACCATATATCAAAGCGGATTTGAAGATGTGGATGTGATATCCAGCAGAGATCTGGCAGACGCTCTTTCCGACAGCTGGGGAGAGGTGGGACAGGACGAGACTTTGATAATAACGCGAAGCAACCGCCGGGCAAATGATTACAACCGGGCTATCCGGAACCTGGTGATGGGAGCGGAGGAGCCCCTTCAGCGCGGCGACCGTATCGTGATTTCAAAAAATGATTATTATTGGAGTAAGGTAAACAAGATGCAGGGATTCCTTGCCAACGGAGAGACGGCGGAAGTGACCTGGGTAGGGCGTGCCGAAAAGATGTATGGCAGATACTTCACGGATGTAGACTTGCGACTCGGGCCGGAAGGACCGGAGATAGGAGCGAAAATCATGTTGCGTTCCCTTATTTCGGAGGGTCCGCAGCTACCGCGCCCTGAGATGGAAAGGCTTTATCAGAGAGTGATGGCCGAGTCGGAAGGCTCTATCAGTGAGAAAATAAAATTCGCCATGGAGGATCCTTACTTCAATGCCCTGCAGGCGAAATACGCCTATTGTGTCACCTGCCATAAATCGCAGGGCGGCCAATGGCGCCACGTATATATAGATATGGGAGCTATTGACTATTCGGCAATAGACAGCACCTTCTATCGCTGGCTCTATACGGCTATGACACGCGCTACAGAGAAACTATTCCTAATCAACCCATCCTTCTCCATAGAATGAGGAAATTGGGGCAGGAATAAATATTTTTATCATAGGATTGAACCGTATATCGCCGAAATTTGTTAATTTTGCAGATGAAAAGGTAAATTAGGCGACAGTGATTTTAAGCTGCCGCCACGTTTTACAGGTAAAAACAATCAAAATCAATTAATAACCCGACTATTCTCATGGAATTAGACATCAGAATTGAGAAAATCAAAGGTCGTGAGATCCTCGACTCCCGCGGCAACCCCACAGTAGAAGTAGACGTAATCCTCGAAGACGGCACAATGGGCCGCGCAGCTGTTCCCTCCGGCGCATCTACCGGTGAGAACGAGGCTCTCGAGCTCCGTGACGGCGATAAGAACCGTTACCTCGGTAAAGGCGTGCAGAAGGCTGTGGCTAATGTCAACGGTCCCATCGCAGAGGTAGTAGTAGGCCGCAACGTTTTCGATCAGATCGGTCTTGATCAGGCTATGCTCGATCTCGACGGCACTCCTACCAAGAGCAATCTCGGCGCCAACGCTATCCTCGGCGTATCTCTCGCAGCCGCCAAGGCTGCTGCCAACGCTCTCGGCATGCCTCTTTACAAATATATCGGCGGCACAAACACTTATGTGCTTCCCGTGCCCATGATGAATATCATCAACGGTGGCGCTCACTCCGACGCACCTATCTGCTTCCAGGAGTTCATGATTCGTCCCGTAGGCGCTTGCTGCTTCAAGGAGGGTATCAGAATGGGTACTGAGGTATTCCACGCCCTCAAGAAAGTGCTCAAAGCTCGCGGTCTTTCCACAGCTGTAGGTGACGAGGGTGGCTTCGCTCCCGCTCTCGATGGCACTGAGGACGCTCTCAATGTCATCATGCAGGCTATCAAGGAAGCCGGCTATGAGCCCGGAAAGGATGTGACTATCGCTCTCGACTGCGCTTCTTCCGAGTTCTATCAGAATGGCGTGTATGACTATACACACCTCAAGAACGGCGCCAAGAAAGAGGCTAACGGCAAGCAGTACACCAGCAAGGAGCAGGCCGAATACCTCGAGCAACTCATCACTAAATACCCCATCGATTCTATCGAGGACGGTATGGATGAGAACGACTGGGAAGGCTGGAAGATCCTCACTGACCTTATCGGCGACCGTTGTCAGCTCGTAGGCGACGACCTCTTCGTGACTAACGTTAAATATCTCGAGAAGGGTATCGCCGAGGGTTGCGGTAACGCTATCCTCGTAAAGGTGAACCAGATCGGCTCGCTCACTGAGACACTCCGTGCTGTTGAGATGGCTCAGCGCAACGGTTACAACGCCGTTATCTCCCACCGTTCCGGTGAGACTGAGGACGCTACTATCGCCGACATCGCTGTAGCTACCAACGCCGGCCAGATCAAGACCGGTTCCGCTTCCCGTTCTGACCGTATGGCCAAGTACAACCAGCTTCTCCGTATCCAGGAGGAACTCGGCAACGAGGCTGTATACGGCTACAAGAAGATCGCCCGCAAGTAATATTCTTCCAATTGAAATTACTTTTAACCATATAGGCTTCGGATGCTTCGGCATCCGAAGCCTATATTTTTTGCCTATAAGAAACATTTCCCGCAAGTAGTGGGTATTGCTGAAGTAGTACATTCGAACGACTTCATTCTAATGATAATCCCATAAAATTTGCGCATATATATTTTATTGTATAACTTTGTAACCGGACTGTAACGCATCATCCTGATAGGGATGTGTGAAAAGTCTATCATTATTAGTTTCCGAACTTACCAGTATACTGCATGAAAAGTTTTTCCATGAATACACATCCGGTGTTGAGACCTTACTTTTTTATTCTTTTCTCCTTGATTGCTTCGTGCGCCATGGCGGCTGTTCGCGTACACTGCGAAAATTGCAGACAGAAGGCTACGGAGATTCTGGAGAAAGTAGCAGCCAAAGATGACCCCGGCGAGAGAATTATCTTGGCGGCACGTGAACTCGCAGGCACTCCTACAGGACTTTCTGTGCTCCAGGATACCGTCACCTCCGCCTGCATCAATCTCCATGAACTTTCACCCCTCGATTTTACAAGCACAGCCCTGGCTTTTGCAAAGGCGGCTGCAAACAGCCGAAACCCGAGATATGAAGATTTTGCAGAGGCGTATGTGAATATTTCCAGAAGAAAAGGACTGGACGGAGGTTTTGCCTCCCGCCTCCTTTATGGAGCGGATTGGACGGTAGACAATGTGTACCGTGGCAATGTGCAGGAACTCACTGACCGACTTCCTGACAATGTGTTCAAGACAAGATCGTTCGATCATTTCACATCTCATCGCCAGGATTATGCGCCGCTTCGTAATGATTCCGCGGCATGGGAGGATGTGAGAATGGTGGAGATGGGATATAGATCCCATAAAGTGCCTTATCTGCGTAAGCAGACTATCACCAAGAAAGATATCCGGGAGCATATTTCAAAAGGAGATATCATTATCTTGCTCGGCAAGGAGTCGGATCGCGATATATGGGATATGGGATTTATAGATATCCTGCCCTCCGGGGAGATGCGTCTTATCCATTCCGACCCGGCCGGAGGTGAAATAAAGGAGGAAGAGGTGTCGCTGGAGCGATTCTTCAAACTGGCCGGACAATATTTCACCGGATATCGCCTGCTCCACCCTACACTATAACAAACCAAAAAGACATAATCACCCCTTGAAAAACCTCGTCTATACCCTGAAAAACTGAATTTTTGTCAGAATTTCAGCTTTTATACCTTAAATATTTGGAAGTATAGCTTTCATTTTGCTAATTTTGCAGTACCAAAAAAAACTCAACACATAATATGGCTTCGACAAAAAGAACCCGTATCCTCATGATATACACCGGGGGCACCATCGGAATGATGGAGAACCCCGACACTCATGCGCTCGAACCGTTTCCCTTCGAGAATCTACTGAAGAATGTACCGAAGATCAGTATGCTCGACTTCGATGTAGAGACATTCCAGTTCAAAAAACCTTTGGACTCTTCTTCCATGAATCCTACCCATTGGGGAGAGATCGCTGAAATCATTCGTAAAAATTATGATGATTACGATGGTTTCGTAGTACTTCATGGCACAGACACTATGGCTTATACAGCCTCTGCCCTAAGCTTTATGCTTGAGAATCTTACGAAACCCGTTGTTATCACGGGCAGCCAGCTGCCTATCGGGGAAGTGCGTACCGATGGAGAGGAAAATCTTATCACAGCATTACAAGTAGCCGCAGCCCGTGACCGCTATGGTAATCATATTGTAAGGGAAGTGGCTATCCTTTTTGAGAATTATCTTTGGCGTGGCAATCGCTCCACAAAGCATAGCTCCACCAATTTCAACGCGTTCACTTCCAACAATTATCCTCCGCTCGCAAAAATCGGCCTCGGCATATCATTCAACGATTATGCTCTTTGGCATCCTACCAAAGCGGAAGAGCAGCAGACACTTAAGGTGCATCTGGGTATGGATACAAATGTACTATATCTGGATCTGTTCCCCGGTATACGTGAGGACCATGTACGCCATCTGCTTAATACCCCCGGAGTAAAGGGAATCATAATGAAGACCTTCGGTGCCGGAAACGGCCCCACGGAGCCGTGGTTTCTCAAGCTTATTCGCGAGGCCGTGGATCGCGGGATGGTAATAGTCAACATCACTCAGTGCAGCAATGGAAGCGTTCATCCCCGCCGCTATGTCACCGGCTATGAACTTCTTCAAGCAGGAGTTATCCCCGGCCATGACCTTACTCCCGAAGCGGCTATCACAAAGATGATGTATCTCTTCGGTAAGAACCTTTCCATCGAGGAAGTGAAAGAGCAAATGGAGTGTCCTATCGCAGGGGAGATGACTTGCCTCTGAATTTCAACTTGACAGCATTTTCAGCATAGCCGTAGATTTTCCTACCGGTTTTCCGTCAGGACTTTTGTCTCATACGGAGTTTTTTTGTAACTTTGCCTTTTGACGGGGACAAAGGAATCGTATATTCCCTTTTGTCTCTGTCAAAATCTGTATATAAACAATTCGCAACTGTGTAGCTCCACAAGCGGATATCCGGAAAAGAAGACAGACATCAGCTTTTGGAGTCGGCACACAAACTTTCACCATAAAGATGAACGAACTCGCCACGAAGTACAACCCTCAGGAGGTTGAAGACAAATGGTATGGCTATTGGATGGAGCATCGCCTGTTCCATTCCGAGCCGGATGAACGTGAACCCTATTGCATCGTGATTCCGCCGCCCAACGTCACAGGTGTGCTCCACATGGGCCATATGCTCAACAATACCATTCAGGATATCCTCGTGCGCCGCGCGCGCATGACGGGTAAAAATGCCCTATGGGTACCGGGCACCGACCATGCAGCAATCTCCACAGAGGCGAAGGTCGTGGCCAAGCTCGCTGCTGAGGGTATAGATAAGAAACAGCTCTCCCGCGAGGAGTTTCTTAAGCATGCTTGGGATTGGACTCATAAATATGGCGGCATAATTCTCCAACAGCTCCGCAAGCTTGGCGCCTCCTGCGATTGGGAACGTACTGCCTTCACAATGGATGAAATCCGCTCCAAGAGTGTGATCAATGTTTTCTGCCGTCTTTATGAGAAAGGGCTCGTATATCGCGGTGTGCGTATGGTCAATTGGGACCCCAAGGCTCTCACCGCGCTCTCCGACGAGGAGGTGATATATAAAGAGGAGCAGAGTCATCTCTATCATCTCCGCTACAAAGTGGAGGGTGAGGAGGACAAATATATAGTAGTGGCCACTACCCGCCCCGAAACTATTCTCGGCGATACTGCCGTCTGTGTGAATCCCAACGACGAGCGCTATACCTGGCTCAAGGGTAAACGTGTGATCGTACCTCTCGTAGGCCGTTCCGTTCCTATCATTATGGACGACTATGTGGAGATGGACTTCGGCACAGGTTGTCTCAAGGTGACTCCGGCTCATGATGTGAACGACTATATGCTTGGCGACAAGTATAATCTCCCTTCTATCGATATCTTCAATGATAACGGCACTATCTCCGAGCAGGGAGGTATGTACGTAGGTATGGACCGCTTTGATGTGCGCCGTCAGATCATGGAGGATCTCAAGGCTGCCGGGCTTGTGGAGAAGGTGGAGGATTATGTCAACAAGGTAGGTCATTCGGAGCGTACCGATGCTGTGATCGAGCCTAAACTTTCCATGCAGTGGTTTGTGAAGATGGCTGATCTCGCCCGCCCCGCGCTTGAGGCTGTGGAGAAGGATGACATCAACTTCGTGCCTGCCAAATTCAAGAACACCTATCGCCATTGGATGACCAATATCAAGGACTGGTGTATCTCGCGTCAGCTCTGGTGGGGCCATCGCATTCCAGCCTACTTCCTCCCCGACGGAGGCTACGTAGTGGCCGAAAGCAGAGAGGAGGCCCTAGTGAAGGCTATCGAGAAGAGCGGCAACGCTTCGCTCACTCTTGACGATCTCACTCAAGATTCCGATTGCCTCGACACATGGTTCAGCTCCTGGCTTTGGCCAATCTCCCTCTTCAATGGTATCCTTGAGCCGGAGAATAAGGAATTTTCTTATTATTATCCTACTGCCGACCTTGTGACCGGTCCGGATATCATCTTCTTCTGGGTGGCCCGTATGATTATGGCGGGATATGAGTTTGCCGGCAAGAAACCTTTCGGCAATGTGTATTTCACCGGTATCGTGCGCGACAAGATCGGACGCAAGATGTCTAAATCTCTTGGCAACTCCCCGGATCCTTTGGATCTCATCGATAAGTTTGGCGCAGATGGTGTGCGCATGGGTCTCATGCTCGCCGCTCCTGCCGGACATGATATCATGTATGATGACTCTCTATGTGAGCAAGGTAGAAATTTCTGCAACAAGATTTGGAATGCGTTCCGTCTCGTGAAGGGTTGGGAAGTAGACCGCGAGGCGCCTCAGCCGGAGGCTTCGGCTATGGCCGTGAAATGGTTTGAGGCCAAGTTGGCCGAGACTATGGCGGAGATGGCCGACCTTATGGGCAAATTCCGTATTTCGGAGGCCCTGATGGCTCTCTACAAACTCTTCTGGGATGAATTCTCTTCCTGGTATCTCGAGATTGTAAAACCGGCTTACGGCACTCCCATGGATGGCAATAGTTATGACGCCACTCTCGGATTCTTCGATACTCTGCTCAAGCTTCTTCATCCTTTCATGCCTTTTATCACCGAGGAACTTTGGCAGCATCTCTATGAGCGTAAGGATGGCGAGAGCATCATGAATGCTCAGCTTCCCGAACCCAAGGAGTATGACAAGGAGGCTATCGCCAAATTTGAGGCCCTCAAGGAGATTGTGGCCGGTGTGCGTACGATCCGCAAGCAGAAGCAGATTCTCAATAAGACCGCTGTGGAACTCCATATCAAGGGAGACCATGATGCGCTTTATGACAGTGTGCTCGCAAAGATGGGCAATATCTCCGAACTTCGTCGCGTAGAGGAGAAGGGTGCCACTTCCGCCGCCTTTATCGTAGGGGCTGTGGAGTATTCCATTCCTTTGGAAGGAAGTGTGGATGTGGAGGCCGAGATGAAGAAACTCGAGGCTGAGCTCAAGCGCTATGAGGGATTCCTCGCCGGAGTGGAGAAGAAACTCGCTAATGAGAAGTTTGTAAGCAGCGCTCCCGAGAAGGTGGTGGCGCTCGAACGCAAGAAGAAGGCTGACGCCACTGAGAAGATAGCCGCTATCAAGGCTTCTATGGCTGCCTTCAGCAAATAAACCGAGAGGCAACTCTCGCCGCATTGAGCGGGGATTCAGGAAGGGTCCGGAGGGGCTTCCCTGAATCCCTGCTTAAATTAAATTTGGATTGGGACCGAATCAGAAGTATAAATTACTTTTTTTCTACTATCACACAAAATTATGACACTCAGACATTTCGCTTTCTTTGGAGCAGCTATTGCCCTCTTTACAGCTTGCAATGATTCTACTGCTGAGAATCCGGCAACTATGGGCGGCGTAAAACATTACGCGGATCTTGAAATACCCCGGACACCGGCAGGCACACAATCGCAGGTAAAAAGCTATGAGGGCTTTACATTGAGTTTTAATGCTGACAATCATACACCCAATTGGGTAGGCTGGGAACTTCTCAAGGAAGAGACTGACGGCGAGAATTCCCGTTCGAACAATTTCTGGCATGACGATGATATCGAGGGGTGTCCCGTAACGGGGGATTATACACGCTCGGGATATGACCGCGGCCACATGTGTCCGGCCGCCGACCAGAAATGGAGCGCGGAAGCTATGCAAGATTGTTTCGTATTGGCGAATATATGTCCGCAAGATAATTCTCTGAATTCAGGAGCCTGGGCCACTCTCGAAAAGAAAGAGCGTCTCTGGGCGCAGAGAGATTCCTGCCTTGTGATTATTGCAGGTCCTATCTACGAAAAAACGGATACCAAGCGGATAGGCGATATTGGCGTGCGTGTACCTTCCGCCTTCTTCAAGGTGATAGCCGCACCGTATCTTGATGAACCGCGTGGCATAGCTTTCATATATCCAAATATGTCATCGCCCGGTAATATGCAAAACTATGTGGTGACTATCGACGATGTGGAGCAGCTGACCGGTTTTGATTTCCTTTCTTCTCTTCCTGATGATATTGAAAATAAGATAGAGAGTAATTCCGTATTCAAGGAATGGGACAGATGATACAGGACGATACTATTGTGGCAGTGGCTACACCTCAGGGCACGGGAGGTATAGCCGTAATACGTGTGTCTGGCCCGGAGGCCGTAAACGTTGTGGGCCGAGGCTGGAAGGGGTGTGATCTTGAAAAATGCGCGAGCCATACCGTACATCTCGGCACTCTCATGGATACAGAGGGAGAAGCCGTAGACCAATGTGTGGCCACCGTATTCCGTTCTCCAAAGTCGTATACAGGAGAAGACACTGTAGAATTGGCGCTTCACGGATCTCCTTGGATTCAGCGTCGTGCTGTGGAGACTCTTATCAGTTATGGAGCTCGCCCTGCGGGTCCTGGAGAGTTTACGCGCCGTGCCTTTCTCAATGGCCGTCTCGACCTTGCTCAGGCAGAAGGCGTGGCCGATCTTATTTCGGCCTCATCCCGTGCGGCCCATCGTCTTGCAATGCAACAGGCATCAGGTGGATTTTCACGCAAGATAGATACGTTACGAGAACGCCTGATAGAATTTGCCGCATTGCTCGAACTTGAACTTGATTTCTCGGAAGAGGATGTAGAGTTTGCCGACCGCACCCGTCTGCTTGAATTAGCCCGTACCACTCGCGATGAAGTGGCCTCACTGGCGGCAACCTTTGATGCCGGCCAGGCTTTCAAGGCCGGTGTGCCGGTAGTGATAGCCGGAGTACCCAATGCCGGAAAATCCACCTTGCTCAATCGTCTTCTCCGTGAAGATAAGGCTATCGTAACCCCTATTGCCGGTACCACCCGTGACATTCTGGAAGACACTGTAGAGATAGGAGGAATTCTTTTCAGATTTATCGACACGGCCGGTCTGCACGAAAGCACGGATGAAGTGGAACGCATAGGCATCGACCGCGCCCGCGACCGCATAGCCCGTGCCCGCATACTTATCTGGATGCTCGACACCACCGCCGACCTCAATTCTCAGCTTGCGGAACTCCGCTCCCTCCTCCCCACCCTTTGCGCCAACGGCACGCGAGTGCTTCTCCTGCTGAACAAGTCGGATATTACCTCTGCTCTCCCCTTCCCTGCCGACTCACACGCAGATTCGCCGGAGCAGCCCTTTACTCAACCTGACGGACTCTTCAATGCAATTGAAAGAGTAATCGGAATTAGCCACGATATAGGGATTAACGATGATGAAACTTGCAAAGGGAATGAGGCCGATGTCAGCAACATAGACAAAGTAATCCGAATAAGTGCCGAGACCGGAGAAGGCTTGCCCGAGCTCGAATCGACACTGACAGCGATAGCCACCTCCGAGCACAATCCCGACACCGAACTGATCGTGACCAACGCCCGCCACGCCGAAGCCCTGCGCGCCGCCGCCGACAGCCTGACCCGCGCCATCGACAGCCTCGAGACCGGCCTCTCCTCCGACCTCACCGCCATGGACATCCGCCAGGCCACCGCCCACCTCTCCGAGCTCACCGGCGCCCTCACCACCGACACCCTCCTCCACCACATCTTCGCCCACTTCTGCATCGGCAAATGACCATGTGATTAGAAACGATTACAATTTAGCATAATATGTTAGTATGGCACTCTTTACGGGGTGCCATTTTTGTTGCCACACTAACCGATTTTATCGGTTTCTGCTCGATTTTACGCCCATTTTTGTATCCCGATTGTATCTCACTACTCAATCGGGGCTATCCGGTCATAGAGGTTGTAGAGGATTTAGATATCCTTAGACGCCATTAGACGCGGTTAGACACTTTTAACAGAAAATTAACAGAAATAAAACGTAAAATGAGCAGTACAATCGAAATTACCAAAACTTGTGAATGGTGTGGAAATACATTCACAGCGAGAAAATGTACCACTCGCTTTTGCTGTAAAAGATGTGCAGAACACGCATATAAAGATGCAAAGCGTAAAGAACATGTTAAGCGAGAAGAAGCTAAGGCTGCATCTTCTCAGATTGGCGATGATAAACGCAATTTCATAACACCAACTCAATGCGCCAAAATTCTCGGTATCTGCCGTGCTTCAGTCTACAATTATCTTGCAGCCAACTCCATTCCTTGTTTTCAGTTCAAGGGAAAAACACTTATAAGCCGAGAAAGCCTTAACACTCTTTTCGATGGTTCGCATCTTTATCAGTTGCGACCTGCAAAAGAGAAACAACCGATAACTGAGTTCTACACCACTAAGGAAGTGTTGGAAAAATTTGGTATCAGTAATTCATGGCTATTCAAGGCAGCGAAAGAAAACAATTTTCCTAAAACTATCCAACGTGGCAAAACACTTTGGAGTAAACAACACATTGACCGCTTCTTTGCCAAGTCAACACCTAAAGAAGATATTTCCGAATGGTATACTGTTGTAGAGATACAGGAAAGGTACGGTATGACCCTTTCGGCAATCTATAACCTCGTGTCAAAAGAGCGAATCCCGAAGATGAAGATAGGATGTGAGGCTCGTTATTCCAAAAGACATTTTGATATTGCCAAAGGAACGGCATTACCAGAAGAACCAGAATATTACTCTTTGCAGGAAGCAATGGGAAAATTCGGTATGACAAGAGACCAATTGTATCATTATGTCAAGACTTACAATATACCAAGAGTGAAAAGAGGTAAATATACGTACATTCCCAAGCAAGAGCTTGATAATCTGTTTGCTCCACCTAAGATTTGACACAGTGGAATGGTGGTGGAATCATGGTGGAAAACGCTAAAAGTGCGGTGCTGAATTCCACCATTCAAACACTTCCGACCTTTGCATTAAATCTTTTAAATCAAAACGCATATGAATACATGCACTAAAGTTTTCCTTCGTAAGAAGGCCATCTCAGGTGGACGC
>JAAVEO010000016.1 GCA_014801225.1 Bacteroides sp. | reverse complement strand
GGCTATTCCGATCTTACGGTGACTCCTACCGCACCGGGTACGAATGCCGATGTGGAGGTATCGTTCACACTGACCAATACCGGCGATGTAGCCGGCGATGAAGTGGCTCAACTTTATGTCAATGATGAGATAAGCTCCGTCACTACCTATGTCAAAGTGCTACGTGGATTCGAGAGGGTCACTCTTCAGCCCGGTGAAAGCAGACGCATATCCTTCACGCTTACCCCTTCCGATCTTGCTCTTTGGGATAAGTCAGGGCGATTCGTGGTGGAACCCGGATGGTTCCGGGTGATGATAGGTTCTTCAAGCGATGATATCCGTCTCGAAGATCGCTTCGAACTCGGAAATCCGGACGCTCCGCGAGAAAAAGTGATAGAGAAAGAGAGTCCGGCGCGGATGCAGTAAGATTTCTGAATTGGTAAATAATCAATAAAAAAGAGGCCGATTATATGTTGTACAACATATAATCGGCCTCTTTAAGCATGTGATTAACCGATATATATTGTATATACCTCTATCTTTGCGACAAATTTTTTCTACTTGACATGAACCGATTTAAATATCTTTTATTAGGAGCATGCGTCACTCCTTTTGTGGCAATGCAGGCCCAGACGCTCGAGAATGATTTCTCAAACGCCGGAGAGGCTCTCAACACCGTTGGTGTGGGCTCATGCGAGATCACCGATGGCGTGCTTTCCACCAAAGGAAAGTATGCGCTTTTCGGTACACCCGAATGGAAGAACTATACGATGACTTTCAAGGCACGTGCGCCTAAGGATGCCGAGCAGGTGCAGATCTGGGCCGGCTTCCGCACCCATAACCGTTTCGACCGCTATGTACTCGGTATAAAGGGTGGTCTTCAGGACGACCTCTACCTGATGCGCACCGGATATATGGGCACCGATGAATTTATGGGTGTCCGCCCTCTCGGTTTTCATCCCGAACCCGGAGAATGGATCGATGTGAAGGTAGAGGTGAGTGGGAATCGTATCCGTGTATATGTCAACAATAGCAAGAAGCCTTATATAGATATAGAGGATAAAAACGGGCCGTCTTCTGCCCCTGCCGGCCCTGTGGCTCTCGGTGGCGGTTGGCTTCCGGCTGAGTTTGACGACCTTATTGTGACCCCTCTTGCCGAGAATGCTTTCGAAGGTGTTAAGCGTGATGAGTTGCGTCTCGGTCTCTCCAAGCAGGAGAAGGAGGCAAAGCGTGTGCAGGAACGTGCTGCCTACGAAGGTAAGACACTCGCCGGGCTCACAGGAGCACGTACTGAGCTTTCTCTCGATGGAGATTGGCTCTTTATGCCCTCTTATCAGATGAACGATGCCGGGAAGGCAATCTCCCCCGCGCAGGACGACAACGATTGGCATGTGATGAATGTGCCCGACTTCTGGTCGCCTATACGTATCTGGCTCCATGGCGAGACTATGCCGAGCCCTGGAGGTGCTCAGCATAAGGGTGTCTCCGATACATATTATCAGATGGAGACCGACCGTTGCGAGAATTATACATTTGATCATCGCAATACAAAAGAGGCATGGTATCGCCAATGGCTCGAGCTTCCCGAGGATGTGAAGGGAAAGCGCATGGTGTTGGCTTTCGATGCAGTCTCCAAAGTGGCCGATGTGTATGTCAACGGTAAGAAAGCCGGATCGCATATCGGGATGTTCGGCAATTTCGATGTGGATGTCACGGATCTCCTTCATCCCGGAAAGAATCTTATTGCAATCAATGTGGTGCGCGATATCAAGGGTGCCGGTCCGCAGACAAGCGACGCTATGGAGAATTTCTATTCCTCCGTGCGCAAGGATGTGAAAGATAATAAGGATGACAAACAGGCTAACAAGGAGGTGATCGCCGATATCCCTCACGGATTCTTCGGTGATAATCCGGCGGGTATCTGGCAGCCTGTCACTCTCGTGGTAAGCGATCCTCTCAAGATTGAGGATGTATATATAAAGCCCACTCTCACCGGGGCTGATTTCGAAGTGGAGATCGACAACGCTTCCCGTAAGAAGCGCGATTTCAATCTCGCGGTGGAGATTATCGACAAGGCCGATGGATCCGTGCTCTATACCGGCACTATTCTCCCCAAGCAGCGTCTTGCCGCAGGCGCGAAGCAGACCCTCACAGCCTCTGTTGACGGTCTTACTCCCAAACTCTGGTCGCCCTCGGAGCCCAATCTCTATGACTTCCGTTTCTCTCTTGTGGAAGGGAAGAACAAGGTGGTTGATGTAGAGGAGGTGACTTCCGGTTTCCGCACATTCGAATCGAAAGACGGATTCTTCTACCTCAACGGAGAGAAATTCTGGCTCCGCGGAGGCAATCATATACCTTTCTCTCTCGGCATGAACAATGTGGCTCTCGCCGATAAATTTATGCAGCTCATGAAGGAGGGTAATGTGAATACGACACGTACCCACACTACTCCCTGGAACAAACTCTGGATGGATGCTGCCGACCGTAACGGTATCGCCGTCAGCTTCGAGGGCACTTGGCCCTGGCTCATGATCCATTCTACTCCCATACCTTCGCAGTCCACTCTCGATCTCTGGGCCGGAGAATGGAAGCAGGTGATGAAGCATTTCCGCAATCATCCCTCCCTCATCTTCTGGACTATCAACAATGAGATGAAATTCTACGACCTTGATGCCGATGTTGATCGCGCCAAGGAGAAGATGATGATAGTATCCGATGTGGTGAAGGATATGCGTGAGGTGGACCCCACACGTCCTATCTCTTTTGACTCCAACTATATGCACCGGAATGGTGTCAACCGTTTCGGAGAGGAGTTCATGAAGGGTATAGACGACGGTGATATCGATGACAATCACGCTTACTACAACTGGTACGACTTCTCTGTGTTCCGCTTCTTCAACGGTGAGTTCCAGAGAGACTTCCGCACTCCCGGTCGTCCCCTTATCAGTCAGGAGATGAGTACCGGCTATCCGAATGCCGAGACCGGTCATCCCACACGCAGCTATCAGCTTATTCATCAGAATCCCTATTCCCTCTGTGGATATGAGGCTTACGATTTCGCCGATCCCGCGAGCTTCCTCAAAGTGCAGTCATTCAT
Source organism: Bacteroides sp. (assembly GCA_014801225.1). Classification (GTDB taxonomy): domain Bacteria; phylum Bacteroidota; class Bacteroidia; order Bacteroidales; family Muribaculaceae; genus Lepagella. The sequence goes on along the minus strand of JAAVEO010000016.1, from coordinate 151,787 downwards.
CACCGGTGAGCTCGCCGAGGCTCTTCGCCGTTCTAACCCCCTTGCTTCCGGCATCATGCACTTCAGCTACATGACTTGGTTCAGGCAGCATTACGATGAGAATAAGATTGCTCCCTGGCCCACATATTTCGCTATGAAACGCGCTATGCAGCCCGTGCTCGTCAGCGCCGAGCTTTGGGGACGCAATTTCTACACCGGTGAGAAAATTCCTACCCGTGTCTACGTAGTCAACGATAGTGAGGATGGAAGCGATCTCGGCGCTACCGTGCTTACTTGGAATATAGTGGATGATAAGGGCACTGTAAAGGCTTCCGGCACAGAGACAATGCCGGCTGTGGAATATTACGGTCGTAAATATGTGGAGCCGGTAATCTCTATCCCCGCTGATTTCTCCGATAACAAGAATTATAGCAAGTTGCAGCTTACCCTCTCCGACGGTAATCGCCAGATTTCCGCTAACGAGTATGACCTCACCATTGCTCCCCGCTCCTGGGCACAGGCTCCCGTGGCACAGGCTCCCCGTCTCGCTCTCTATGCCGATGATGCAACAGCCGATGCTCTCGCGACTCTCGGTGTTGACTTCATTCGTGTGAACAGTGTGGATGCTCTGCTCAGTAAGAAGAATAAAGCTGAAGTGGCGGTGCTTGGAGCCGTGACTCTCTCGGATGCGGATAATGCACGCTTGCGGGCTTGGCAGAAGAATGGCGGCAAACTTCTTCTTCTCAATGCAAAGGAGACAGCACCTGCCCTCTTCCCCGAATATATTCATGATGTGATTATCCCCACAGAGGGAGATATCGTAGTTGTGGAGCGTCCCGATGATCCTGTTTTCGAAGGTCTCGGATCTCTTGATATAAGATACTTCAACAATAATCAGCGTGAGATTCCTCTCGCATGTACCGCCACTCTCAAGGCTGAGCGTGCCGATGCCGTGAAGGAACTCGCATCCCAGATGAAGATTCATGCTTATATCGATGGCGGCGCACCTGAGGATCGAATAAAAAAGATCGAATCCATGCGTGGTCTCACACTTCTCGAGATTACCGATGGTAAGGGTAAGGCGATGGTCTCGACAATCGCAACCGACAAAGCAGCTACCGACCCGGTGGCAGGACGTATGCTCGCCAACATGATTTCAACACTCACAACCAAATGAGATAAAAACGGAAAAATTAGGTAATTGAATTTCTAAAGGTAAAAAAGCAGTTTTTCAAATAGGTTAGGTTTTAGACCAAAGGTTAGGTCAATACGTCAGGCCGGTGCTCGGCTGTCGTAAAGGGGGAGACTTATCCGAGGTGGATCAGTCTCCCTATTTTTCCTCTCTCCCTCCCATCACCTCCCTCCTCCATAATGGATTCTGAGTGAAAATGTACTCCTTCTACGAGCCGAATTGGTTCTATGGAAGAGATTCATCTCGACCCTCATCCAATCTTAAAATCATTAACACCGGTAATACTAAATTATGCAAACGAAACTCACAACCCTCACCATCGCTGCCATGATGGTCTCCGGAGCATGGGCACAGAGTGTACAGCTTCCCATGAGAGCCACTTACAAGCAGCCTGCCAAAGTTTGGCAAAGTGAGGCTCTCCCCATCGGCAACGGCTATATGGGTGCCATGGTCTACGGCGATATCGCCACCGATGTTATTCAGACCAACGAGAAGACCCTCTGGTCAGGCGGCCCCGGTGAAGATGCTTCATATAATGGAGGTCATCTTCATGACAAGGCCACTACCCACAATGCCCTTCAGGGATTCCGTAAGGAACTCCAGCGTCGTATGTCGGCTTTTGAGAACTCAAAGTATGAGCAGACCGGAAATGTCAACGATGCAAAGGATTATGACAACTCCAATCTCTATGACGACTCCTGGAGCGGCGACTACAATGGAAAGTTCTTCCTCAATGAGATGCTCGGCACCAAGGACCACTTCGGCTCCTTCCAGACTATGAGCAACATCCGTGTGACAGATATCGGTATCCCCTCTATCATTCAGAGCTCCATTTGGACTAACTTCGATAACTCCAAATCTCCCAGTCAGACTGTTCAATCGCTCTTCGACGGCAATACCGGTAATAAATGGTTTGCCGAAGATTTCGACAAGAAGAATTATCCTGTTGAAATAAAATGGGCTTACAATAAGGCGCCTAAATTCAGTAGCTACAAGCTGACATCCGGTAATGATGTTCCGGGCCGTGACCCCAAATCATGGAAACTCTATGGCTCTGTAGACGGCGTTGAATACGTAGAACTTGATTCCCGTACATCTTGCCCCTGGAGTGAGACCGAACGTAACTCCACCAAGACATTCAACCTCTCAAAGACTGTAGAGGGGTATTGTTTCTTCAAACTCGAGATTCTCGAACTCGTAGCCAACGAAAAGCCGCAACTCGCGGAGATTGAACTCGTGATGGAGGGGAATAACAATGCCTATGCCGGATATGAGCGTACTCTCGATATCGACAACTCTATCCAGACTATCACATATACTCTCGATGGCGTTAACTATCGTCGTGAGTATTTCATGAGCTATCCTGACAATGTGATGGTGATGCGTCTCACTGCCGATAAACCCTTCTCCAGAATGGTCACTATCGACACTCCTCACACTGATTACAATATAGCCACTGCCGATTCTCGCCTCGTACTCACCGGCTGGCCTACTCCCGTAAGCGATGTGAAGAAGCGTGAGAATGATAATTGGAAGGATTTCCTCAGCTTCGCTCAGGTCGTAGCCGTACATAGCACTGACGGCAAGGTATCAGTCTCTTCCGATGCCCTCACCGTTGATGATGCTACCGAGATTGTTATCGTGATGAGCGCGGCCACCAACTATCAGGAGTGCTATGATAACTCATTCAACTATATCTCATCCGAGAAACCTCTTGACAAGGCTTCCGCACGTGTGGATCAGGCCATGAATCTCTCTTACGACGAGCTTTGGGAGCGTCATCATGCCGACTATCGCGAGCTTTACACCCGTAATCAGCTTAACCTCGGTGCCGTCGCAGTGCCTGACATGCCCACAGATAAGCTTCTCGAAGTGATGAGAGAAGGGGAGACCACTGCTTCGGAGAACCGCTATCTCGAGACTCTCTACTATCAGTTCGGCCGTTATCTCCTCATCTCCAGCTCGCGTCCCGGTTCGCTTCCCGCCAACCTTCAGGGCGTTTGGGGCACTGACCTCAATAATGCCTGGAACTCCGACTATCATACCAATATCAACGTTCAGATGAACTATTGGCCTGCCGAGCCTACCAATCTTACGGAGTGTCATCTCCCGATGGTGGACTTCGTGAGAAGTCTCGAGCCGCGAGGCACCCTCACCGCTCAGCACTATCACTGCCGTCCCGATGGCGGAGATGTACGCGGCTGGACCACATATCATGAGGTGAACGTATGGGGCAATACCGCTCCTGCCCGTACTGGTACTCACAGTATGTTTCCCGAAGGTGCAGCATGGATCTGTCAGGATATTTGGGAGTACTATCAGTTTACTCAGGACGAGGATTTCCTTCAGAAGTATTATCCCACGATGAAGAATGCCGCTCTCTTCTGGGTTGACAATCTTTGGGAGGATGAGCGCGACCACACTCTCGTGGCCAATCCTTCCCTTTCTCCCGAGCACGGAGCTTTCTCACTCGGATGTACCGCTTCTCAGGGCGTAATCTATGAGCTCTTCGATGCCGTGGAGAAATCCGCACAGGTACTCGGTTTTGCCGATGATGCCGAGGTGAAGGAGATCGTAGCTGCCAAGGAGCGTCTCTCAATGCCCAAGATCGGTAAGGGAGGTCAGTTCATGGAGTGGAAAGACGAGGTGAAGAAAGACCTCACCGGCGATGGCCGTTGGGATGCCGAACTTGGCAAATATGTTGACACTCATCGCCATACCAATCATCTCTTCTGGCTCCACCCGGGCAGCCAGATTGTGCCGGGCCGCAGCGACCGTGAGAGCGAGTTTGCCGATGCTATGAAGGTCACTCTCAATACTCGTGGTGACGAGGGTACGGGCTGGAGCCGTGCTTGGAAGCTCAACTTCTGGGCCCGTCTACGCGATGGCGACCACGCTCTGTCCATGCTTCACAACTGTCTGAACCTTACTAATCCCGGTTCTTCTATCGGTGGAGTATTCTCCAACCTGTTCGATGCTCATCCCCCCTTCCAGATCGATGGCAACTTCGGTGCTACTTCCGGTGTGGCCGAGATGCTCCTCCAGAGCCAGGGAGGTATAATCGAGCTTCTTCCCGCTCTCCCTGCCAAATGGGCTAATGGAGAATACATCGGTATGCGCGCCCGTGGCGGATTCGAGGTTGACGTGGTATGGAAAGAGGGTAAAGTGGCTAAAGCTGTCATCACATCCCTCAACGGTAACGACTGCAAGGTGAAATTCCTCGGTGTGGAGAATGCAAAGGTAGTCGGTATTGCCGGAACTCCCGAGTATGAGAACGGTTATGTAAGCTTCCCCACTGAGAAGAACGATGTCATCACTATCTACATTGATGGAGTAGGAGTCGATACTGTTGGCGAAGAGGAAGTATCCGACGACGCTTACTACAATCTTCTCGGCATGAAGGTAGAGAATCCTGAAAAAGGAATCTACATTCATCGTGGTAAAAAGGTAGTGGTGAAATAATCACGCGGATATTAAGTTTTATATGTTTCGCCCGCAAAATGCGCCTTTACGGGCGCTGCCTGCGGGCGAAATTCTTTTGATGCCGGTAATAGTATCTCCTCCGGCAATAATCTTCAATAAATGGACAATAGCAATATATTTATTTCGGTCACACTGCTTGCCGGTGCCGCCTTCGGCATTGCCTATGGCGATGATTCCCGACCTATGTCGTTGGTATATGACCATCCTGCGAAAGTTTGGGAAAGCGAGGCTCTGCCCATCGGCAACGGCCACATGGGGGCCATGATATTCGGCGGTGTTCGTAGGGAACGCATACAGACCAATGAGAAGACTCTCTGGTCGGGAGGCCCCGGCGAGGATTCCCTTTACAATGGTGGTCATCTCCGCACTCCCGAAGAAAATCATGCCGCTCTTCAGGCTTTCCGTCGTGATCTCCAGGAGCGTATGAAACGTTTTGATAATTCCGCCTATGAGAAGAGTGGCGATTGGCGTGATGCCGCCTCCTACGATAATGCAGGTGTCTACGATGACAAATGGCAGGGCGACTATGACGGCAAGAATTATGTGAACCTGATGCTTGGTACAAAAGGGCATTTCGGTACATTCCAGACCCTGAGCGATATCATCATAGAAGACCCCTCCGCTCCTGAAGATGATTTTGAGAATCTCTCCGCCAATTATTCACGCGGTCTTAATCTTGACAATGCCACACAGTGGGTGGAATATGGAAGTGATGGCAATAAGGTGAGACGCACATACTTCATGAGCTATCCCGATAATGTGATGGTGGTCTATATCACGGCCGATCACCCTTTCACACGTCGCATCAGTATTGATCAGAAGCATTCAGACTATAATTTGACCGTCGGTGACGGCTCGATAGTCTTCACCGGTTGGCCCACGCCTGTCAACGGGGTCAAACGTCGCGAGAATGATGATTGGAAGAATGGCTTGAAATTCGCACAGGTGCTCTCCGTGCATGACACTGACGGCGATGTATCTGCCGATGGCAATTCCCTTGTAGTGGAGAATGCCCGGAATCTCACTCTCGTAATGTCGGCCGCCACCAATTATCAACCCTGTTATGACGACTCTTTCAATTATTTCTCCGATGAAGATCCTCTCGCTGTGGTGAATGATCGTGTGGAAAAAGCAAAGGCTTCCTCCTACGATGAATTGCTGAAGCATCACATTGACGATTACACAGCGCTCTTCAATCGTAATTCCATTAATCTCGGTGGCTCCGTATGCTCGGAAATGACTACGGATTCCTTGCTGAAAGGATACGCCGAGGGTACACTTTCCGATGTCGATGCCCGTTTTCTTGAGACTCTGTATTATCAGTTCGGACGCTATCTCCTTATCGGTAGCTCACGCCCGGGCTCGCTTCCCGCCAATCTTCAGGGAGTATGGGGCGAACGTATGGCAAATCCTTGGAATGCCGATTATCACACCAATATCAATGTCCAGATGAATTATTGGCCGGCCGAGCCTACAAATCTTGCGGAATGTCATATCCCGATGGTGGAATTCGTGAAGAGTCTCGAACCTCGCGGCAGTATCACTGCCCGCCATTATCATTGTCGTCCCGATGGCGGAGATGTGCGCGGTTGGACTGCTTATCATGAGGTGAATGCCTGGGGTAACACCGCCCCCGCTCAGAACGGCACACATAGCATGTTCCCCGAGGGGGCTGCATGGATTTGTCAGGATATCTGGGAATATTATCAGTTTACTCAGGATGAGGAATTCCTCAAGGAGTACTATCCTACGATGAAAAATGCGGCTCTCTTTTGGGTGGATAATCTTTGGGAGGACGAGCGCGACCATACACTTGTGGCCAATCCCTCGCTTTCACCGGAACACGGGGCTTTCTCTTTGGGTTGCACCGCTTCGCAGGGTGTGATTTATGAGCTTTTCGATGCTGTGGAGAAAGCTGCGAAAGTGCTCGGTCTTTCTGAAGATTCCGAGGTGAAGGAGATTGCAGAGGCAAAGAGCCGTCTTTCCATGCCCAAAATCGGAAAGGGTGGTCAATTCATGGAATGGAAGGATGAAGTGATGTCCGATCTCACCGGAGAAGGCCAATGGAATGAAGAGGAAGGACGATTTGTCAATACCCATCGTCACACCAATCATCTCTTCTGGCTTCATCCCGGCAGTCAGGTAGTGCCCGGTCGTAGCCAACGTGAGAATGAGTTTGTTGATGCTATGAAGGTTACTCTCAATACTCGTGGAGATGAGGGTACGGGATGGAGCCGCGCATGGAAACTTAATTTCTGGGCCCGTCTGCGCGATGGCAATCGTGCTCACGGTCTTCTTCGAAGCTGTCTCAATCCCACACGTCCGGGCACATCTGTGGGTGGCGTATTCTCCAATCTTTTCGACGCTCATCCTCCATTCCAGATTGACGGAAACTTCGGTTATACTTCCGGTGTAGCGGAGATGCTTCTTCAAAGTCAGGGGGATATGATAGAACTCCTTCCAGCCCTTCCCGACGAATGGCACACAGGGGCATTTGACGGAATGTGTGCCCGAGGCGGTTATGTGGTGGATGCCGAATGGCAGGATGGGAAGGTAAAGAGAGCTGTTATAGGTTCCAAAACCGGACGTCCATGTATCGTACGCTTCCCAGGTGCCTCTAAAGCCAAAGTTCGTTCAGCTCGTCGGAAAGTACTCTCGGATGATACAATCGAACTTGTAATTCCTGCCGGAGCATCGGCAACTCTCACAGTTAAATAATCTTTGAAATACCCCATAAAGTAAGGGCGAGCTAATTAGCTCGCCCTTACTTTATGGGGTATTATTCAGCTTGGACAATATCATTGAAAGATACCTGATATTGCTCTCCGAGACATCTCTCATATTCCTTGCAGAAACTATCGTAGATAGTCCGGGCCGGNCCCTTCATACGGCGTTTGCANAGAATCTTGATTTTCACAGCCAACGCCTCCTCGCTGAAAGGATCGTGCAGCGAGATAGTCTCCGCTATACGGTAGGCCTCCGTATCCTCTTCCGCNCTGTAGAGCTTGGCAAGCTCCTTGCTGAGCATGGAAAGCGAGGCTTCCGTATAAGAGGCTTTATATTTGTCAAGCCAATCATAAGAGATATTGGGTAGGAGAGTACCTCTGAGAAGCAATTCGAGTGTCTCGTCTACAGTCTCTTGGGTAATTTCATCCTCATTCTTGACATTTGAGAGGCGTTCAAGNCGTGAGATCACCTCCTTGTAATCAATGAATACATCGGAAGAGTCGATNCGATAGTACCCTCTGTCATAAGAAATCTCAAGATTTCCTACTTCTTCAAGAAGCACACGCAGACGCCGCATGTACACATTTCGGTTGTTCTTTGCAGATTTCTCATCTCTGTCGCCCCAGATTTCCTCATCGAGCACCTCGAAATTGATACCCTTCTCATCCTTGGCGCTGGCGATAAGGAGCATAATGAGCAACATCTGTATTCNCGAGGTGAATCGAGGTGTGATATCATATCCCTGCTTGTCAGTCACCTTGAATTTTCCTAAAAGCGAGATAGTGCTCTTGTCTTGNGTGAAAATCAGAGGCTTTTTAGGNGCTTCCTGACGNGGATTGAATACTTTGCGATTCTTTCTTACGGCTTCCGGAATTGGTGCTGAAGTAGCCGCGGANGGTTTNACCTCCGGTAGAGCCGGAGTTTGATCTTCTCCTTCATTAACTTCNACCGCACTTTCTTCGTTTNCTCCCGCAGATTCTNTAACGGNCTTNTCCGATGTCTCCGATGACCGTAAGGCAGGTATGTCAGAATCCGTATACGTACTGATTGCNTCTTTAGCAGAAGTGATTGTAGAATCCGGAGCAGAAGCGGGAGTTNGAGCAGGGATAGGAGCNGGTGCTGACTCGGATGCCGTTTCCGGAGATGCTTTTGAGGAAGTATGGTCAATATTATCGACTNCCGCCGNTATACCGGAGACTTTGCGTCGCCTCTTATATATCCGGTTGCCGTAGACTGCGCCGAAAGTAGCTGCTCCGGCAATACCGCCAACGAGACATATCCATCCCCAAAGCGGCATACCGGAATCCGGCGTTGAATCAGCGTCATACATCAGGATATTGCTGAAAGGGTAGGATATACGGTAGATATGATAATCATGGCTCGTCTTGTCAATACGCTTGTCAAGCACGAGATAATAGTTCTTCTCATCCTCGCTGCGATAGAGATCGAACACACAATCACGATAATCCATTTTGGAATGGATCGGTTCCGACACAANCTCATACATCGGCTTGTTGATCGGAATACGCATCATACACCCNCCATGGAGAGTAGACGCGAAATAGAAGCAAGAATCCTTGGCTACATAATACATTGAAGCCGAAGGGAGGAAAAGACGGGATACGGTATCCATTTCCCATACCTTACGTCCCTTGAAATTCCTGAGGTTATACTCCCAGAGATCATAATAATTCTCAGTCGGAATCTCCTGCTTTCCCACTTGATTACCCATACCTCCGAAAAGATATAGCTTATCGCCTACGACACACATGGCCGACTGGGTTCTGGGTTGAGGTACAGGGCTGAGTACAATATCGTCCATTTGGTCAGTCTCCAGATTCAGACGCAACAGATTGTTATGGTACATGTAAAAGCCATATCCTCCGAACATATAGAGATTCTTTCCNTCGCCGGCAACCGCGTGGTTGGCATGTTCGGGCTCCTTATCCTCCTCGTCAGGATTCGGGAGCACACTCCATTGACGGGTGTCGAAATTAAAGCGGGAAGTCTGTTTCTTTCCTATGGTATAGGAGAGAAGTTGATTCGAGAGATTGTCGAATACGAGATAATTGGAGTATTTCATCACACGCCCGTCATTCGATACAGGGATAGCCTCCNTGGAGTTGTCCTTGGCATGATAGACAGTGATTTTTCCCGGTCCNGCAATATAGAAAGTCTCTGATTTCGGATTAAAGGCCGTCTGTATCAGCTCTTTACTTTTCATCTCGAAGATGGAGCGCCATGTCACATGGTCATCCACAATCCAATGGGGAGATATTGCGGAGGCTATGGCGCCGGAGAGATCGTCCTCCACTATATCCCCTTTATGNTTACGGAGTTCCCATTTATGAGTATTCCTTTTATCAAGGTAAATATCGATGTCTTGCACNTCTATCGGCGCTACCGTGGGGAGAGTCTTCTTCCATCCGAATTCAATCGTGGCACTATTCATCTTGGAGAGATTCGCGGGATATATGAATCTCTGTCCGTTGAATACCACCACTACACGATTCTCTTTCTTCTGAAGTGTGATCACAGGGCGTACAGGCTTGCCTCCTAAAGCGCTGAAAGCCACCGGAATAATGTTGAGTTTGTCGTTGATTGCTATGCAGGGATAGAATGTGCCGTTCTCTGAGGAGGATACGAATGATATGGTAGTGCCGTTATCCCCTTCTATAGTGCAGATATGTCCGAATTGATCAAGGTCATAGAAATCCATTTCAAAACTCATGGAGAGTTCTGAAGAGAATGGGAAAGGAGTATCGGACAGGCGCAGTGCGGTACGTTCGCTCTCTGCCACGGAATGGCTGCGGAAGCGTAGCCCGTATTCGAGGGCCATCGAGGGGAGTAAACCCGCTATAATGAAGACGGCCGTCACTATCAGTCGTATGCTCATAATGCGTAGAGGCGGATGGATTATTGAATGTGTCTGTAGATTTTTTATCTGTTCGACTTATTTGTTAGCTACAAAATTACTAAACATTTATGATATGACCTAATCTATTTCAAATAAAATGATTATTTTTGAACCGAAATAGCTTATTTTGGTAGTTTTTTCTATTTTTAAGTATTTTATTAAGCGTATTATAAGTATTTTGCTAATTACGCGTATATTACTTTGTGGCTCCATAATATCGACACACCAAAACTAATAACCAATAATTCCATGAATCTGAAATTCATCTGCCCTGCGGCTATCCTTGCGTTGGCTTGCGGGTGCACTTCGGGAAATAAGGCTCTGGAGGCTAAGACGCCGGTGGATTATGTCAATCCCTATATCGGCAATATCAGNCATCTCCTCGTGCCGACTTATCCCAATGTGCATCTTCCCAACAGNATGCTGCGAATGGTGCCGGAAAGGGCCGACTACACCGCCGACAAACTTAACGGCCTTCCTATCGTAGTCACCAATCATCGCGAGAAGTCTGCATTCAANCTTTCTCCATTNCAGGGGGAGCGTAACGCCATTACTCCCGTAGTGGCCTATACCTACGACAATGAGGATCTNCGCCCTTATCAGTATTCCGTATATCTNGANGAGCCTCNGATCGGTATCCGGTTCGCGCCTTCACATCAGTCGGCCGTATATGAGATGAAGATGAATCCTGACGCTCCCTCCTATATTATCCTTAATTCCAAGGATGGAGAGCTGAAGGCCGAGGGTAACGCTATATCCGGATATCAGAATCTTGACAATGACGTGAAGGTATATCTCTATCTTGAGAGTAGCCAGAATCCGGTAGAGGTGATGTCGCTCGCCTCTGATTCCCTTTCCAATTCGNCAAGNGCTTCCGGCAAGGATGCCTGCATAGTGGTGAAGTTTGCCGACAATGAGCCGGTGCTNAATATCCGTTACGGTGTCTCTTTNATNAGTGAGGATCAGGCCCGNAAGAATCTACGTCGGGAGATTACCAACTATGATGTGGATTCCGTAGCCGATGCCGCTAAGAAAATATGGAACGAGACTCTCGGTAAAATCGAGGTGGATACTGACAACGAATCCGATAAAACGCTTTTCTATACCTCCCTCTATCGCACTTACGAGCGTCCCGTCTGCCTTAGCGAGGATGGAAAGTATTTCAGCGCTTCCGACGGAAAGGTGCATGATGACGGCGGTAAACCCTTCTACACCGATGATTGGATTTGGGATACATATCGTGCCGCTCATCCTCTCCGTGTGATTGTCGAGCCGGAACTCGAGCTCAATATCATTCGCTCTTATCTCCGCATGGCTCAACAGACCGANAGTCTTTGGATGCCTACTTTNCCTGAAATTACCGGTGATACGCGCCGTATGAACTCCAATCATGGTGTTGCCACTGTGGCTGATGCTTACGCCAAGGGTCTCACNGATTTCGANCTCGCGCTCGCCTACGACGCTTGCCGTAAGGGTATCGAGGAGAAGACGCTNGCCCCCTGGTCGGGTGTCCCTGCCGGCGGTNTCGATGATTTTTATAAGAAACATGGCTATATTCCGGCNCGCACCNTTGGAGCCGAGGAGAAATATCCGGAAGTNCATCATTTTGAGAATCGTCAGCCTGTGGCCGTTACTCTCGGCACATCATACGATGAATGGTGTCTCTCTCGCATAGCTTCATTCCTCGGCAAGAACGCCGAGGCTGCCAAATATGACAGCCTCTCCTACAATTATCGCAATCTTTTCAATCCCGCCACTAAATTCTTCCANCCCAAGGATGAGAACGGTAATTTTGTGGAGCCTTTCGACTATCGCTATCCCGGAGGTATGGGTGCCCGCGAATACTATGGAGAGAACAACGGNTGGGTATACCGTTGGGATGTGCCCCACAATATTCCCGACCTGATTCAGCTTATGGGCGGAGCGCAGGATTTCAACAATGCCCTCGANCGTATGTTCAATGAGCCTCTCGGCAAGAGCAAGTTTGAATTCTATGCCCAGCTTCCCGACCATACCGGCAATGTAGGTCAGTTCTCAATGGCCAATGAGCCCAGCCTCCATGTGCCATATCTTTATAATTACAGTGGTCAGCCCTGGAAATCCCAAAAGCGTATCCGCACGCTGCTTCGTCAGTGGTTCCGCAACGACCTCATGGGTGTTCCGGGCGATGAGGATGGCGGCGGTATGTCGGGTTTCGTGGCATTCTCCATGCTCGGTTTCTATCCCGTCACTCCGGGTCTTCCTGTCTATACCATAGGTTCTCCTCTCTTCAAGGAAGCGAAGATTCATCTTGATAACGGCAAGGAATTCAAGGTGATAGCTCACAATAATTCCGAGCAGAACAAGTATATACAGTCGGCCAAACTCAACGGCAAGGAGCTGAAAGGTCCCTGGTTTACTCACGATGATCTCAAAAACGGCGGTATTCTTGAATTTGAGATGGGACCCACCGCCAACCATGACTGGGGTAAGGATGCCGATCTCAACGNGGTGCTCTCTCAGGCTAAGAAGTAATTTTCATATCTTTATCGATACACTTCCGTGAGAGGGGCCGGAGTAGGCTCCGGCCCCTCTCCAATTTTTNANTTTACGAGTAGTCCGNNCTTATTTTANTNTGGNCTNCTTTAACAGCGGATATTGAGATATCCGGTAAATGATATATTCTGCAAACCTCTAACTGACTGATACTAAGGATGAAATCTCAGTTTGCTTCCATGACGGCTTTGGCCGCCATGATATTGATAGCCCCTGCGCTTAAAGCCGAGGAACCCGCGCTCGCTCCCAACCCGTTCATCAGGCACATGTATACAGCCGATCCCTCCGGGCATGTGTGGGCCGATGGACGCCTCTATATATACGCCTCTCATGATGTGGATCCTCCCNGAGGATGTGATCTCATGGATCATTATCATGTGTTTTCCACTGATAATCTTGTAGATTGGGTCGANCATGGCGAGATTCTCGATTCCTCGATGGTGGAATGGGGCCGCAAGGATGGAGGNTTNATGTGGGCNCCCGATTGTGCTTACAANAACGGCACTTATTATTTCTATTTCCCTCATCCCAGTGGTGATGATTGGAATAATACATGGAAAGTGGGTGTGGCCACGAGCAAATACCCGGATCGCGATTTCAAAGTGCAAGGTTATATCCATGATCTCGGCGATGCTTTCGCGATGATCGACCCTTGTGTCTTTGTTGACGATGACGGACAGGCTTATTTTTACTATGGAGGAGGTGGGCGCTGCATGGCCGCTCCTCTCAAAGATANCATGACGGAAATTAAGGAGCCNCTTCGTCCGATGGAGGGGCTGAAGGATTTCCACGAGGCCGCATGGGTACACAAACGCGGCNATCTCTACTATCTCTCTTATGCCGATAATCATGCCGAGGATGGACGCGGTGCCAATCGCCTGAACTACGCTGTAAGCACATCTCCNCTTGGCCCCTGGGAATATAAGGGTATCTACCTTGAACCTACCGGTTGCGACACGAGTCACGGTTCCATAGTGGAATATAAGGGCCATTGGTATNCCCTATATCATAATCAGGCCCTTTCCAATCAAGGGAATCTGCGCTCGATATGTATCGATCGTCTTGAATATGATGCCGATGGCAATATCCTTCCCGTAAAGCAAAGAAAATGAAACAGATAACTCTTGGTTTTCTGACTCTTGCTATGCTTTTGGGCGGTTGCGGCGCCTCCCGCAAAGCAGTAGTAGGGGAGGGGAGAGGTGTCCNTACTTATGATACGTATAGGGGGCTCGTGATGGCCGGCTATCAGGGATGGTTTGCTGCCGAAGGCGATGATTCTCACCGTGGCTTCTATCATTATAAAGGCCATGACGGCTTCCGGCCCGGTTCGGCAAGTGTTGATATGTGGCCGGATATGAGTGAGTATAAGCAGACTTATGTCACTCCCTTCCGTATGCCCGACGGCTCCGAGGCAAGGGTGTTCAGCTCCTACGACTCCACAACCGTGGCAACTCATTTCCGTTGGATGCGTGAGTATGGCCTNGACGGTGTGTTCATGCAGCGCTTCGTCAGCGAGATCAAGACTACATCCGGAGCGCGTCATTTCAATCATGTGCTNGACAANGCNATGCGNTCNGCTATNGACAACGGACGTGCCATCTGTGTGATGTACGACCTCAGCGGCATGCATCCCGGTGATCAGGACTTTATCCTCTCGGATATTGATTCTCTTGCTATCAGGCATAAGATTTTCAATCGTGAGGCCAACCCTTCTTATCTTTGGCATAACGGNCGCCCTATGGTTTCGGTATGGGGAGTAGGTTTTTCNGATAAGNGGGCATATAGTCTTGACGATTGNATTCAGATTATTGATGGTTTGCGCTCACGGGGATATTCCGTGATGATAGGNGTNCCNACCTTCTGGCGCGATCTTGATAACGATACNGAAGCTGATNCGCGTCTGCATGATCTCATAAAGCGTTGCGATGTGGTCATGCCTTGGTTTGTGGCACGTTTCGGTCCGGAGAATTATGACAAGTTCGAAGGATTGGTGCCTGCCGACCTTGAATGGTGTCGTANGGCAGGCGTTGACTACGCACCTCTCGTGTTCCCGGGTTTCTCATGGAAAAATATGTATGGGGCCGATACAAGGGCAATCCCCAGGCAGGAGGGCCGGTTCATACGTCGGCAAATCGACAATGCTATTTCAAGCGGAGCCGAGATGCTCTATGTGGCGATGTTCGATGAAATCGATGAAGGCACAGCCATTTTCAAATGTGCCTCCGAGGTGCCTGTCGACTCCTGCGGNACAAAATTTGTTAAAGCCGACGGTGCAGGCTCCGACCATTATCTTAAAATTGTAGGAGAGGCGGCGTCAAGAATGAAGCGCAACAAGAGAAAAGGGCATTAAGATGCCCCCGCTTAATTAATTAATCGCTTAATCGTATCTGATTTTCCCCTGAAAGGTGGCTATCGGCCGGCGGCGAAAAGGTAAGTTTTGGTGGATGAATCAAGGTCCCGGACTGGCCGTTTCGCTTCCTTTCAGGGGATTTTTCTATGATTTACAGAATGAAGAGGCTCGGAAGTGTCGTTAAAAATATGTTGTACAACATATTTTGGTCAATTTAATCGGGTGTTAAGTGGAATGTCTTCTCTTCTATAATTATAGAAAGATAATTTTGCCGATGAAAATAAACGCCCGAAGGCTTTTCCGGCCTCGGAAAACACAATAACATCATAATCTGATATGAACAATTTCTCCAAACTGACACTTGTCATGCTGGCGACGGGCATGCTCCCCGGCAGCGCTATGGCNAAAGATCTCTATCTTTCCGCTGATGGCAATGACAGCAACAACGGCCTTTCCGCATCTGCTGCCAAGAAGACTCTCACATCTCTTACAAACATTATCGCTGCCGGTGACGTGGTACACATCAGCGGCCTTCTCAATATGGCCGATGAGATTCCTGCCAATATCGATTCTCAGGCTGCTCTCGCCGGNAGCGACCTCAANGACAACGCCGGNAAATGGGTGAAGCATGACGACGGCAAGAANCGCGGNTTCAANCTCTCCGGCGCCGGAGCAAGCGTATGGAAGGGTATCTCTTTCGTAGGTGAGGATCCCAACACCGATGGCTTCACAGGCGATCAGAAAAATCCTTTCTTCATNATCCGCGGCAAGGANGAGGGTGGTATGAAGTTCGAGAATCTCGGCTTCTANGACGGTATCTGTAATCAGGATGGCGGCACAATCTTCATCAAGGACGATGCCCGTGTTGACTTCACCAACTGTCTCTTCGTAGGNAATCANCCCGACTGGAGCAAGTTCGCTCTCGAGGAGAATGCATGGAAAGCNCAGGACGGTGCCAGCGAGCGTGGCGGCGCTATCACAATCCANAGCAACTCCGTAGTCAACTTCANGCGNTGCTCTTTCGAGAATAACATCAACCGTTTCGGTGGTGCTGTCATGATCAACGGTACTGCACAGGGTGTTGTCAATACCGGCGGTGTCACTTTCTACGACTGCAACTTCCTCAACAATTCCGCCTATGGATGCGTTGACGAGAATCCCGATAACTATCTTGACAACTCCAATGGCGGTGCTATCACAGTCTGGACTCTCAACGGCGATGCATACGTGACTATCGACCACTGTGTATTCGATGGCAATAAGACCAATAACAATGGTGGTGCTGTCTATCTCTACTCCAACACCAAGTATGGTCACTACGCTGATGTGATCATCTCCAACTCCGCTTTCTACAACAACTACTCCGGACGCGGCGGTGCTCTTGAGATCACCAACTACACTGATGGTCCGATGGAGGCGAAGGACTACATCACACGCACGATGAAGACCAAGATCATTAACACTACATTTGGATATAACTCATGTAAGGACGATGGCGGTGCTATCCTCCTTTGGGGCTGTACTACAGATCCCACTCGTCCCGATCATCCTCAGGATGAGCTCATGCTCGTGAACTGTACTCTCGTAGGTAACACTACTACCGGTAACGCAGGTCACGGTGCAGGCTANAAGGAAATGTCTCGTACTGCCGGTTCCGATGGTGGCACTGATGCGTATGCTCAACTTGACAATGGACGTCGTTACTTCTACAACTGTCTCTTCGAGAACAACTACGCTACCGGCGTAGAGGAAGGCCCCGAGATTTCCGACTTCTGCTCTGGCTCTATCTCCAATCTCTTTATGGATTCCAACTATATCGGCCGTATCGTGGCGACCGGCGGTCTTTCTGTTGAGGATTTCGTAGCCTCTCTCAACGATGCCGAGGGTAGCGAGACTGTAGTAAATGGTTATTCCGGCGATATGGTAGGTGAGAATGTGTTCCATCTGGCAAGCAGCGATATCGCTCCCTTTATCTATGAGATGTCCGGCTATATGGTGCCTTTCATGCCCCTCCCCGATGATGCTGAGGTAATCGGCATGGGCAATGTCAAATGGCTCACACTCGATGATCAGGATCTCCCGGTACCGGGATATGAGAACGAGAAAATCTCCACCAATCGCGGATATGATATCTCGGCAGCCGACCAGCTTGGCTTCAAGCGTCCCGAGGGGACCTGTACAATTGGCGCTTCAGAGGCTCTCGTAAGCATGATGGAAGAGTATCTTGAAGGTGCCGAACTCCCCTTCCGTGACGGTGAGATTGATGGTGTGGCGGCTGTTGCCGATAAGGCCGGTCTCAATGTAAGCTTCGATGGCGTGNCAGTGGTTTGTCCCGGTGCTTCCCTTAATGTTTACTCTCTCTCCGGCTCCAAAGTAGCTGCCGGCGTTGATCGTCTCGACCTCTCCGCTCTCGCTTCCGGCGTATACGTAGTGAAAGCTGCCACTGCCGAAGGTTCCGTAGCTGTTAAGATCGTGAAATAAATATTCCCTTTCTGTCCGNGTATCGGCCCAATGCCGGTATTCGGACAGAAATTACTATCTTCGCATTCCAAATCTCTCCTATTTCCTCTTCTCTTATAAAGGCNACCTTTCTCCATCGTATTATCTCTTCTCTTCTCATCTCCGACTCCGATTACAACAACAACAACTCTAACTTATGCGAGACCAATTAAAATTTAACATGAAAGCTCATTGTCTGACAGTGCTCCTATGCCTGCTCATGTCAACAATGACTGCGTTCGCCCAGGAGTTCACTGCTTCCGGAACNGTGCTCGATCAGCAGGAGGAACCTCTGATCGGCGTTACGGTTATGGTGGCGGGTACCAACTCCGGCACCTCTACAGACCTTGACGGTAAATTCTCTATCAATGTGAAAAAAGGACAGGTATTGCGCTTCAACTATGTTGGTTGCAAACCTTTTGAATATAAGGTGACCGGCTCAGCTCCCATCACTGTTCATCTTGAGGATTCCGCAGAGGAACTCGGCGAGGTGGTGGTCACTGCGCTCGGCATCTCCCGCGAGGCCCGCTCTCTTTCTTATGCCCGCCAGTCGGTAGGCACTGAGTCGATGACCGACGCCCGCGGNACAAGNCTTATGGATATGCTCTCCGGTAAGGCTGCCGGTATGCAGATCACGGCCGGTGGAGGCCCGACTGCCTCCACTCGTGTCGTTATCCGCGGTACTAACTCTCTCACCGGCAACAACCAGCCTCTCTACGTTATCGANGGTGTGCCCATNGTCAATAATTCCGGTGAGGATGGCGACCTTGACTATGGTAACCCCATCAACTCCATCAACCCCGATGAAATCGAGAATATCGAGGTGCTCAAGGGTGCGAATGCTTCTGCTCTCTATGGTTCGGACGCTGCCAACGGTGTGATCCTTATCACCACCAAGAAGGCTTCAGCCAAGAAGGGCCTCGGAGTGAGCTACGACTTCAACATGATGTTCGGCTATCTNTANAGCTTCCCGACTTATCAGAATATCTATGGCGCAGGCCAGAACACCGGCTTCCAGCGTAAGCAGGGTGTCAACTACTACGGCAACCAGAACAACAACGTCTCCTATGATCCCAATCTCCCTTATTACATCTGGAATCCCAATATGGCGGCTCAGGACCAACGTTCCTGGGGTCTCCCCATGCTCGGCTTCGATGTAGTGGGCCGTAACGGCGAGGTGAGATCCTATTCTCCTCATCCCGAGACTATCAAGGATATGTATGGCACATCCACTATGATTACCAACTCGGTGCAGGTGGAGAAAATGTTCGAGGGCGGTTCTTTCCGTCTTGCATATAGCAATGTCCATAGCAATGATATCGTGAAGAATATCAACAAAATGGACCGCCATAATTTCAACTTCCGCGGCACTGCCGACCTCGCAAGCTGGGTGAATGTAGATGCCAACGCACGTTACACATACGAGAAGGTTGACAATCGTGGTTTCCGCAACGCTTCACAGCGTAACCCCCTCTATGTGATTGCCAACCTTCCTCGTGATGCCGCGGTCGACGAGCTTACTCCATGGAAAAAGCCCGACGGAACTTCTTTCAACTTCCAGGGATTCGTCAATCCTTACTGGGTACTCAATGAGACAAGCAATGCCGACAGCAAGCATTGGTTTGTAGGTAATGTCACTCTTAATTTCAAGCTCCCCTACAATCTTCGTATCCGAGCACGTGCCGCTACGGACGCTCAGTTNTACAGCGGTTGGAACTTCACTAATATGTATTTCCAGCAGGATTCCGATGGTGAATACCAGCGTTGGAGCCGCCAGTGGGTCAACAACAACTTCGACCTTCTTCTCTCTTATTCCGGCAGATTCTGGGAAGACAAATTCAATATCAGTGCCAACGTAGGTACTTCTTATCAGGATATCAACGGTGGTAAGATCAGCTCGAAGGTTGATATGCTTCAGTTCCCCGATATCAAGTCGCTTTCNAACAACAAAGGCCTTATGTCATCCACAGAGGAGACTGAGCGCAAGAAGAAAGAGGCCGTATTCGGAATGGTGAGTCTCGGATATGACAACTGGACTTATCTTGACCTTACTGCACGTAACGAATGGTCGTCCACTCTCCCCAAGAACAACAACAGCTATTTCTACTGGTCGGCCGGTCTCTCCTTCATCGTCAGCGACCTCTTCAAATTCAACTCTCACGCCTTCCCCTTCCTCAAAATTCGCGGATCTTACGCAGAGGTAGGTAATGATACCGGTTACGACCGTCTCGTTTCCGGCTATTACAAGGATGCCAACAACTATACCTTCAACGGTATTCCCTACTATATGGGCGACCGTGTGCTGAAATCCATGGGTCTCAAGCCCGAGCGTACACGCTCTTGGGAGCTTGGCGCCGAGCTCAAATTCCTCGATAACCGTATCGGCCTCGACTTCACTTACTATAATAAAGTGACTCGCGACCAGATCATCGAGGCTGACGCTCCCATCGCCTCCGGCTACGAGAGAGAGATTATCAATGCCGGTAAGATGGCCAACAATGGTGTGGAGCTTACCGCGACTTTCGTCCCCGTCCGTACAAAGCTCTTCACTTGGACCACTACTGTCAACTGGTCGAAGAATAATAACAAGGTGCTTGAACTCGTGGATGGTGTCGACCGTTTCGAACTCGGCTCAGGCGACAATGTGAAACTTTATGCTCAGGTAGGTCAGCCCTACGGTGTATTCTACGGCAACGAGTTCCAATATAACGAAGATGGCAAGATTCTCGTAAATATTGACAAGGGTCGCCCTATCGAGCAGGACCCCGATGCATTCCTCGGTTGCGTTCAGCCCGATTGGATCGGCGGTTGGAGCAACAGCTTCCGTCTCTGGGACTTTGATTTTGGTTTCGGTCTCGACTTTCAGAAGGGTGGTAAGGTATGGAGCTACACTGCTTTCCGCGGAGGTATCGACGGTAATACCGTTCAGACTCTCGACGGACGTATGGAATATATGCTCTCCAGGCTTGCCTACGGTGAAGAGGACGAGGAACGTGCAGGCTTCTTCCGCCAGCAGGACGTGAACGACCCCAATGGCGCACGTTACCAGTATATCTACGCTGATGCCGATCGCAAGAAGGGTGTTCAGCTCCCCAACTCCGTATATGAGGATTCCAACTCCGCTCAGCTCGCCGGCCACGTAGGTGAGGCCTCCAACGCTTGGATCAACCCCATGGACTATTGGACTCACGACAACGGCAAGTCTGCCTCCCGCTACATCTATGATGCTTCCTACATCAAACTCCGTGAGATTACCGTGGGCTACAATCTTCCCTCCAAGTGGCTCCGCAAGGCTTTCTTCAAGACTGTCAGAGTTTCCTTCGTTGGCCGCAATGTAGCGATCCTCTATCAGAAGACTCCCAAGGGTATGGACCCTCAGGCCACTTCTACCACAGGCAACGCCCAGGGCTTCGAGAGAGGCTTTACTCTCCCCCAGGCCACTTACGGTTTCGACATTAAAGTCACCTTCTAATCGATTCTCCAATGAAAAAGAAATCATTCATATATTCTCTTCTCGCCTCTGTCGTGGCGCTCGCTCCGCTTGCAAGCTGTACCGACGACTTCGAGGAGGTAAATACCAACCCCAACAAAATCTATAATGTTGAGCTTGGTGACGTATGGGCCGGAACCGTAAAACGTTCCATGGACCTTTTCTCCGAGGCCAACTACAACCGTCTGCTCAATTTCTCCCGATCAATCATCGTGCAGTACAGCACCAATGCTTCGCAGGATACCGGAGACGGCTACTTCAAGAAGTTCTACATCGAGATTCTTCGCGACCTAATGAAGCTCGAGCGGGAATATAGCAAGGATACAGAGACCTACGCTTCGCGTCTCGCCATTATCAAGACTTGGAAGTCCTACTGCTTCTATTTCATGACCTCGATGTATGGTCCGATTCCTATGAGCGACGCCATCAGCGATGGTTCCGACAACAAGCGTTACTACGCTTACGATTCCGAGGACCAGATTTACACCGCTATCCTCAACGATCTTACCGAGGCTTACGAGCTCTTTGGAAAAGATGGGGGAAGCTCTGTCGCCGATGCTATGGATATGGATCCNGTGTTTGGTGTGGAGGGTGGCAAACCGGATATCGACAAGTGGCGCAGATTCTGTAACTCGCTCCGTCTCAATATCGCGATGCACATTCAGAACCTCAATCCGGAGCTCTCCCGCTCTATGGCTCTCGAGGCTATGAACGGCGATCTCATCCAGAGCAACGACGGCAATGTCAACCTTCGTTACGGCACAATGCTTGAGAAGAGTGCGTCCTGGTATTACAACCGTTTCATATACAATCGTCAGGCTTTCAAGCAGAGCGAGTATCCTGCCATGAGCGAGTATTTCTACATTTATCTCGCATCATTCGATGATCCCCGTCTGCCTAAGTACTTCCATAAGTCGAACGAACTGGCTACCGGCAACGAACCCCAGTATGTGTTCCAGGATACAATCACCCGTGAGCACAAATGCTTCAGCCGAAGTGGCTCAGACTATTCCACGTGTCCAAACTACAAGAAGCATCAGGCCGATGGCTTCAACAAGTTCCGTCGTGACTCAATCGTAATCGAGGTGACCGCTCCA
The DNA here is from genome assembly GCA_014801225.1 of Bacteroides sp. Lineage (GTDB taxonomy): Bacteria > Bacteroidota > Bacteroidia > Bacteroidales > Muribaculaceae > Lepagella. The sequence goes on along the minus strand of JAAVEO010000016.1, from coordinate 129,518 downwards.
TACGTTCCTTTCTGTGAGCTTGCCGGGTGCCCCACTTCTTATGAATGGGGAACCATTCCCGGTGACCAGAACAATACTCGTTATGTTGACCCGTTGTGGAAATACAATGGTGAATACAATCCCTCATTTATTCAAGAAGAGTTTGTCAATGAAACGAGTGCTCTCACTCTTCTTACTTATGCCGACGTATGCTTCCTCAAGGCTGAGGCCTCTATCCTTTACAAAGGTGATGTAGGCGCAGCCAAGGCCTTCTATGAGGAGGGTATCATGGCCTCCATGACCCGACATGGTGTCACCGACTATGCCGCTTATCTCAACCATGACGGTATCAAGTGGGGCACATCTTACAAAGGCTATCATGACCGACGCATGTTCTATCAGGCCAAGATTGAGGGTGCCCGCGGCAACGAGGGTTATCTCGAACAGATCTATAAGCAGCGTTATTTCGCCGACATCATGATGCCCCTCGAGCAGTGGAATATGGAACGTCGCACACGTGCTCTCGATTTCCCTCCCTTCTTCCTTTCGAGAGCCACTACCAATGTGGACGGTGTCAACGATACTTACAACTATTGGACTGAGCGTCTTGTATATCCCAACGCAGAGCATATCAAGAATGGTGCCGCTTGTGCCGAGGGTGTCGCCAAAATGCAGGCCGCAAGCCCCTATGCCCGCGGCGAGCGCTCGGGCGACAATGTCTTCACTCACCTTGCCTTTGCAAAGAAGGTGCCCGGCATCGAGAATGCCGATGCAGTGTGGGGCGCTCACAGATTTATCTATCCGCAACTTGAGTACTTCCACAATATGTGGGGCTCCACTTATGATGAAGTGCTTGCTTCTGCTAAGGAATACACCGGAGAGTCGGTTGCTTCCTTCGCTCTCGGCAAGATTAAATATAAATGGCTGAGAACTCATTCGATCTATCCTACTCCCGATATGCCCGTCATCGAGGAGGATGAGGATGAGTGATGATTCATCAGACTGAGACTTAACCAATTCCCGGTCCCTCCTCCTCAGAGAGGGAGGTGGGACCGGATCTAACCAAACAACTAAGAAAACGAAAAATGAAGAAATCATTGATGGCAGGAGCCGTAATTCTCTCCACTCTTGCATTTGCCTCCTGCAACTCGGAGGAGAACAGCATCGAGGATTACCCGCTCAATTATAAGATTACAGAGGTGAAGGCCACTAAGAATATACCTGTGGGATGTATCCTCACCAATCCTTACGGCGATCTCGATGATGCGGGCCGATGGGAGCGTCTCACTGAGGAGTACGATGCAGTGTTAGGCCATATCGGTCCTAATATGCAACCAGCCGCCGGCCACTACCGATTCATGGGCTCTAATGAAGAGGAGCAGGACGATTACTCCAAGGAGATCGGTCGTATGGTAGAGGAGATGAAGGTGGCCGGTATCGACTTCCTTATCACTCCCGCCACTCGCGAAAGAAAGCAACTTGCCCCCGATAATATCGACCGCGAGGATGTTAACTTCCTCAATATTATCTCAGGCCGTCGCAAGGATCTTTCCTGGCGCAACGATGGAAGCATGAAATATGCTATCCAGATCAATATGCAGAACTTCTCCAATGCCAATGGATTCTCAAGCTATTCTTCTGCTCTTGAGCTCCGTCCCGACACTGAGTATACCGATGCCGAAGGGAATAAGGTGACTCTCACTATGTGGAATCGCTTTATTTCCTATGTTCGTTCTCTCGCTCAGTATATGGCTGACGACACTTACTATTGCGTTGACGGCGACCGCCCCGTGGTGCTTCTCCGCGAGCCTGACAAATTCTATGTGCAGGATGTGGAAGGTCTTTATGCCGATATGCGTAACGCTATTAAAGAGGTGACCGGCAAGAATCCTTATATCATTGCTCAGATTCCCAACTGGACTATCGTGCCTCGCTTTGAGATGACTGTGATGCCCGGAAAACTTGATGCCGTCACAGAGCGCACTCTCGCCAATCTCAATTCCAACATGGACCGCTATTATATGTGGGATATTCTCATGAACGAGAATTACAAATATAATGTGCAGTATCTCAAGGAGAATCATCCCGGTATGGACTTCATCCCCTCCGTATCGAGCGGCTACAGCGGCTATGTGCATGATATGGCCTACGACCGCGGCGACCTTCTCCCCACTGAGGCTGACCTCCGTAAGCGTTGCTGGATTGCCAAGATGAATCTCACAGGCAATCGCGATATGGTGATCGTAGACTCCTTCAATGATTGGGGTTATGCCAACTTCATCGAATCTTCCGATCCCTCCTATGGCAAGGGTGTAGGCGATGCTTTCCTCAAAGCCATCAAGTCCGAATTCAAAGTCAACTGACCTTCCGTCTCCTTATATCCCGGTCCAATCAAGACTTGCTGACCGGCTAAAAGAAAACAAAAGACATCCACCGGTGGCCTCGGTCTTTCCCGACTCAAGTGCCACACCCTTATACGAAAGGGGGGAACTCCGCCGTCCGCTGAAACATTCGGCGGAGTCCCCCCCTCTCTTTCCTCCCTCCCAAAGTATTATCTCTTCCCTCTCAAATTAATATCTCTTCCCTCCTCGTGCCGGATTGGTTCTGTGGGAGAGCTTCAGCTCGACCGAGTCCGATCTCCTGAAAATAATTAATACCATTATATGAAATCTCCCATTATAGCCCCCGCGATTCTCCTCACCGTTGCCGCCCTTTCGGCTGCGGCTCAGGATTATCGTGATTCCTCCCTCTCGCCCGATGAGCGTGCCCGTCTCCTCGTTGCCGAGATGACTCTCGAGGAGAAACTCTCTCAATTGCAGCACAAGGCTCCCGCCATCGAGCGCCTCGGAGTCCCGGCCTACAATTGGTGGAACGAGAATCTCCACGGAGTAGGGCGTGCCGGCACAGCCACGGTATTTCCGCAGGCTATCGGCATGGCTGCCACATTCTCCCCCGAGGATGTGTTGGAGACTTTTGATATGGTATCCACAGAACAACGGGCAAAATATAATCAGAATCTGACAGTGGGGGCCGACCCGCAATATCGCGGTCTTACCGTCTGGACTCCCAACATAAATATCTTCCGCGATCCTCGTTGGGGACGCGGCCAAGAGACCTACGGAGAGGATCCTTATCTCACCTCCCGGATGGGTCTCGCAGTGGTGCGTGGTCTGCAAGGTGACCCCGATGCACGCTACAACAAACTCCATGCCTGCGCCAAGCATTTCGCAGTGCATAGCGGGCCGGAATGGAACCGTCATACTTTCAATGCCGACTCCGTAAGCGCCCGCGATCTTTGGGAGACTTATCTCCCGGCTTTCAAAGCTCTCGTCACAGAAGGAAAGGTAAAAGAGGTGATGTGTGCCTACAATCGTTTCGAGGGTGAACCATGCTGTGCCAACACTCATCTTCTCAAGCGTATACTTCGCGATGACTGGGGATATGATGATGTGGTGGTGTCGGATTGTGCCGCCATTACGGATTTTTATCGTCCCGAACCTTCCGGCCACGGTACTCATCCCGACCGCGCCCATGCCGCCGCAGATGCTATGCTCACCGGCAACGATCTGGAATGTGACGGTCCCGCTTTCGCCAATATGCAGGAAGCCATAGAGGCCGGACTTATTTCCGAGGAGCAGGTCGATCGGGCTCTCATACGCTTGATGCGTGCCCGCTTCCAGTTGGGCTCTATCGGCGATGACTCGCTTACCCCTTGGGCCTCTTACTCCCCTGATACAATCGCCTCGCCGCGTCATCGTGCGAAGGCACTCGATATGGCTCGCAAGAGTATGACTCTCCTGAAGAATTCGGGAGGTGTGCTCCCGCTCTCTACCTCAGTGAGGAAAATAGCCGTTGTCGGACCCAATGCCAACGATTCCACAATGATGTGGGGTAACTATAACGGTACTCCTGTCTCCTCCGTCACTATTCTCGACGGTATCCGCAATGAGTTTCCCGCTGCGGAGATCGTTTACACTCCGGGTTGCCACGCTGTAGATCCACTTCCGTCGGCCGAGGCCTATATGGCAGTGGCTGATTCTGTGGCCGATGCGGATGTAATTATATTTGCAGGAGGTCTCTCCCCTCGTCTCGAAGGTGAGGAGATGTCGGTGGATTATCCCGGATTCCGTGGAGGCGACCGTACTCGTATCGAACTTCCCGCCGTGCAGACCGAGATGATGAAAGCTCTCAAGGCTACGGGACGCCCCGTAGTATTCGTACTCTGCGCCGGCAGTCAGGTGGCTATCCCTTGGGAAGCCGGAAATGTCGACGCTATCCTCGATGCCTACTATCCCGGCGAGGCCGGAGGGCGTGCTGTGGCTGAAGTGCTCTCCGGTGCGGTGAATCCGGCCGGACGAGTTCCGTTCACATTCTATGCCTCCACCGACGATCTCCCCGATTATCTCGACTATGATATGTATGGCCGCACCTACCGCTATTTCCAAGGCACACCTCTCTATCCTTTCGGCTATGGATTGAGTTACACTGATTTCTCCTACGGCTCCGCGAGTCTTTCTTCCCCGAAGATAAAGAGGGGAGAACCTGTTACTCTTACCATACCTGTCAGCAATATCGGCAGTCGCGACGGTGAGGAAGTGGTGCAGGTGTATATTTCCAATCCGCAGGATCCTGCCGCTGCTCCGCGCACACTCCGTGCTTTCCGCAGAGTGGCAATTCCGGCTGGTGAGACAGCACAGGTCTCGATTTCCCTGCCGGCCTCTACTTTTGAATTCTTCGATCCCGCTTCGGGAGAGATGACTGTAAGCTCCGGAGAATACGGAATCCTTTACGGAGGCTCCTCCGACCCTGCGTCTCTCAAATCCACTAAAATTAAAATCAGGTAAAAATTACTACGACTTAAGGCCTCCCTCCGGTCGGGCTCATCCACCACCGGCCGGAGCAGGGGAGTGCCTTTAATAACAAATGTGAATCATTATGAAGAAAAGCCCAAAACTGTCAGTAATGGCTGCCGCTATGGCCGCTCTGGCTCTTTATTTCCCGACCGACGGATTGGCGAAGACTGTCTATCCGTTCCCTTTCGCTCCCTCTACGGGATTACTCAACGAAGTGGAGAAGCCGCTCCGTCAGGAAATCTGTCTCAACGGTTCCTGGGATTTCCAGCCGGTAAAGACTCCGAAGGACTATAAGCAGGGTGCCGGTGTGGCTCCCGAATTGCCCGAGCCCACTGCTGACGGATGGAGCAGCACCAAAATCAAGATTCCTTCCCCTTGGAATATCAACTCTTTCGCTTATCGCGGACTGGAAGGCCCTGACCATCGCAACTATCCCTCCTATCCCAAGGAGTGGGACAATTGCCTTATGGGTTGGTTGCGCCGCACCGTTAAGGTACCTGCTGATTGGAACGGCTCCGATATACGCCTCTATTTCGAGGCTGTGGCCGGTGAGGCGGAAGTATATGTCAACGGTCATAAGGTAGGGGAGAATTTCGACCTTTTCCTCCCTTTCTCTTGCGATATCACCGAGTATGTGAAGCCGGGCGAGACTGCGGAGATTCTCGTAGGTGTGCGTAGCCAGAAGCTCTTCGAGGATAACAGCACTATCGGTCGCCGTATCGTGCCCGCCGGTTCAATGTGGGGGTATCATATCAATGGTATCTGGCAGGATGTATATCTCCTCGCTCAGCCCAAGATCAATATTTCCGATGTATATGTGAAGCCGCTCGTATCTCAGAATAAGCTCGAGGTGGAGGTGGCCCTCACCAATAATACTCCCAAGAAGGCCGATGTGAATCTTCAGGGTGATGTGCGCGAATGGATCAATCTTGCCGGTACAGATGTCAACAGTGCTCCCGTGCCTAAGTCGCGCCTCGGCGAGATCGCTCTCTCCATCCCCTCGAAGAAAGTGGCTATCCCGGCGGGCGAGACTGTGAAAGTGACTCTCTCCGTGCCTGTGGATTCCCGTCTTGATTTCTGGACTCCCGAGAATCCCGCTCTCTACGGTCTTGTGCTCTCTTTAGGAAATAAGAAAGAGAAGATCGACACTAAATACGAGCGCTTCGGATGGCGCGAATGGACACTCTCCGGTACTCAGCAGCTTCTCAACGGCGAGCCTTATCAGCTCCGCAGTGATTCCTGGCATTTCCAGGGTATCCCGCAGATGACACGCCGCTATGCCTGGTCATGGTTCAAGGCCATAAAGGATATGAATGGTAATGCTGTACGTCCACACGCTCAGGTTTATCCCCGTTTCTATCTCGATATGGCCGATGAGATGGGTATCTGCGTGCTTGACGAGACTGCTAACTGGGCCTCTGACGGCGGTCCGAAACTCGATTCCGAGAAGTTCTGGGAGAACTCCAAGGATCATCTCTCCCGCTTCGTGAAGCGCGATCGCAACCATGCTTCCGTATTCGGATGGTCGATTTCCAATGAGAACAAGCCCGTGATTCTATATGTGTACAATCGTCCCGACCTTATGCCCCTTCAGGAGCAGGCGTGGGCCGATTGGCGTGATATCGTGCGCGAACTCGATCCCACTCGTCCCTGGATTTCCTCAGATGGCGAGGATGATGGCGATGGCGTGCTCCCCGTCACCGTAGGTCACTACGGCGACCGTCATTCCATGGAGAATTGGAAGAATATCGGCAAACCTTGGGGTATGGGTGAGCATTCCATGGCTTATTACGGCACTCCCGAGCAGGTGTCCAAATACAATGGCGAGCGTGCTTATGAGAGTCAGGAAGGTCGTATGGAAGGCTTGGCCAACGAGTGCTACAATCTTATCAAGGATCAGCGCGATATGGGCGCTTCCTTCTCCACTATCTTCAATATGGCTTGGTATGGACTTCAGCCTCTCCCTCTCGGCAAGGAGGATCTATCCACCAAACCTTCGCTTGAGGATGATGGTATCTTCTTCTCGGATTATGTGGAGGGTGTGCCCGGTGTGCAGCCCGAGCGCGTAGGTCCTTACAGCTCTACTTTCAATCCCGGTTATGATCCCTCGCTCCCTCTCTATGAGGAGTGGCCCCTCTTCGCGGCTCTTCGTGCGGCAAATGCACCCGGTCAGCCTGCATGGAGTCCCTGGGCGGAAATCGATAAGACTAAGTATGAGGCTCCCGCCGCTATCCCGGCTGCTCCTTATAAGGAAGTGGTATTCGTAGGCGGTGCCGATTCCCGTGCCAAGACTATCCTTGATAATCAGGGTGTGGTATGGACTTCCGCCGTCAAGTCTCCCGCTTCTGCGCTCCTTATCGTGGATGGTGCCGCCCCTCTCTCGGCCGCCGATGCAAAGAAGGTGAAAGCCGCTATGGATAAGGGAGCCGACGTATGGGTGTGGGGACTCGTGCCCGAGACGGTGGCTTCTTTCGAGGGTGTACTCCCTGCCCCAGTGAATGTGGAGGCGCTCAATCGCTCCTCATATCTTCCCGAGCAGCGTTCTTGGGTACGCGGTTTCAACAATTCCGACTTCTACTTCTGCGAGCTTCAGAAGGCTGATGCCTCTAAGTATAGCCTTAGCGGAGCCCTTGTGGACAATGGCGAGGTAATGCTCAATGCTTGCCGTACCGACTGGCGCACATGGAACAAGCGTCCCGAGGAGTTGAAGACTGCCGCCACACTCCGCAGCGAGAATGAGAATACAGCCGCTCTCCCCGTATTCGTGAAATATCCCGGAGATAAGGGTGGAGATGTGTATGTCAGCACAATCACTGAGTTTGCCAATTCCGAGAAGGGATTCAATACTCTCTCCACTCTCCTTCATAATGCCGGCGTAAGCTGCCGCAAGCAGGAGCTCGATCCGAATGATGTATTCTGGTTCCGCGATGGAAATGTGATTCTTCCCGCTTCCGCCGCCGAGAATCTCAAGAAGACCGACGATGGTTGGGAATTGGTATTCTATGCGTTCTCTCCCCGTCCGCTTGACGACCTTCTTATCGAGCCCAACGTTCCGAAACTCGAGCTTGAGGTGAAGGCCAAGAAGGCTTCGCTCAAGGTGGGCGATGCCGATATCGCCGCCGATCAGGGACGCAACGAGGCTCGCTTCAAGGAGCTTCCTCTCAAACAGGGTTGGAATCGCCTCGTGCTCCATGTAGGCGATGCAGACAAGAACGGGTTCAACGGTTTCTTCAAGTGTAATAATAACGCCTCCTTCATGCCTCAGATGAAGGCTGCGTATGTCAATCCCGAGACAAAGTAACTTTTCCTCATAGAAATGGGTAAGCCGAATCTCTCGCGGATATCTACCAGGATATTCGCGGAGAGGACGCTCCCGAGATAACAACTAAATTTTCATGAAACTTAAGTTTTTCGCTTTTCTTATTGCCGCTCTTGCGGCTACAGGAATTGCCCGGGCTCAGTATGAACCCACTTACCGTCTCATCGAGAATTCCAAGTATGATAATGAAGACCTCGGCGTAGCCACCTTCAATGTGCTCGACTTCGGAATCAAGAACGATGGTTCGGAAGATTGCACCNTGGAGGTGCAGCGCCTTCTCGACGCTGCNGCAGGTGTGGGTACCGTATCGAATACCCGAGGCAATTATCAGAATATTACCGGTGGTGTGGTATATTTCCCTGAGGGTGAGTATCTCTTCAAGAATCAGATTGTCATCCCCCGAGGCGTGACTATCCGCGGCGACTGGAAACGTCCCGTGNTCGGACAGAAGATCGAGGGTACTATCTTCAAAGTGGATACCAAAGGTGTGGGCACCACTGCCACAAGCTACGGCTTTATCATCATGCANCCTTCCACACTCGTCACCAACATCGCTTTCTGGTATCCCAATCAAGATCCTGCAAAAATCCGCAAGTATCCCGCCACTATCGTTTATGGTCAGCCGGGCTACTGGGGCAACGACTATTGCAACGTACGTCATTGCACATTCGTCAACTCCTATATCGCGGTGCAGTTTCATCCCTCCACAGGTGGTGGCTGCCCCAACGTGTATGATGTCTACGGCACTCCTCTCGGAGAGGGTATCGAGATGGACTGTATAGCTGACGTAGGCCGATTCGACGGTTTGCATTTCTCCTCCCGCTATTGGGAAGGTTCCGGCCTCCCCGGCTCTCCCTCCCGCGGTCAGATCGACCAATGGCTCTACGATAACGCCATCGGTGTGGTGATGCGTCGTAATGACTGGTCATATACTTGCAATCTTGATGTGGAGGGTTATAATATCGGCTTCCATGCTCAGGAGTCCCCTTCCACAGCCGAGACTCAGGGACGTCCAAACGGCCATAACTATGGCTTCAACCTTCAGGGTTGTCGATCCGGTATCAAGATCTCTTCCGCATCCGGCTCAGGCATTATGTTTGCCAATGTAGCCACTCCCGGATGTCATTATGGTGTGGAGCTCGTCGGTGGTGCCGAAGGTCCCGTGCAGTTCTATGGGTGCGATCTTGACGGCGAAAGTCTCGCTATTTATATGCACGATGAGGCATCGTCCNCGCTCATGTTCCAGGATTGCAACGTCATTGGCAAGACTGCCGTAGGGGGTGGTCACTTCCAGAGTGTAAACTCCAAATATCATAAGAATGTGGAGATCGAGCCTAAGGGCCGTACCATCTTCACNGATAATGTATTCGTGGATGGTGCTGAGCTCAAGAACGGTTCTATCTTCGAGTGTGCCGTAGGAAGTAACCCCGGCATGACATATCCCAAGCTTCCCACCTACAAGGCTGAGGAACTCGCTATTCGTACTTGTCGTCCGCAGCGTGCCGCTCTCTATGTGTTCACAGATGTAAAGGGAGCTACCATCAATGAGGACCCCGCTTCTCTCCCCGACTGCTCAGCAGCTCTCCAGGCTCTTCTCGACAAGGCCGGAGCCGAAGGCGGCGGTATCGTTTACCTCCCCGGCGGTCACTACCGCTGCAACTCTCCTCTCACTATCCCCACAGGCGTAGAGCTCAAGGGCTCCGGTGATATCCCTACTGTTCCCAAGGGTAACGGTGCTATCCTTGAAGTGACTTGCGGCGAAGGGAATGAGAATGGCACACCNTTTATCTCTATGGAGAAAGGTTCCGGTATCCGTGGTATCTCTATCAACTATCCCGCTCAGAATGATCCCCGTGCCGTTAAGAAATTCCCTTATGCTGTGCGCGGCAATGCCGATTGTTATCTTGTCAACCTCGCTCTTCGTGCTGCTTACCGCGGTCTCGATCTCTTCACCAACAAGTGTGANAATCATTACGTGGACTATCTCGCCGGCCACTGCTTCATGAATGTGGTGCGTATCGGTGGTAATTCTGAGAACGGTGTGTTCAACAATACTCAGTGTAATACCATTGCATATGCTTGTGGTGATGAGAGTAAGTTCGGTTGCTGGCCCAATTCTCTCGCTATGGCAGAAGATAAGGGTAATCTTCAGCAGTCCGGTTATGGTCAGAANGAGGAAGATCTTGAATTCCTTATCGTAGGCGACTGCAAAAATGAGGTGCTTTACAACAACTTCCTCTTCGGATGTAACACCGGTATGCTCTTTCAGAGCGATGGTAACGGCGGTGCTTCCGGCGTTCGCTCTCTCGGTAATGCTGTCGATGGCGCTGTGAATACATTCGTCATCAATGAAGTAGCCGAGGATCTCAACCTCGTGAACTCCCAGATTGTGGCGCTCAACCATGACAAGGAGGACAACATCATCAAAGGCCCTCTCTCCGCTTACTTCATCACTACCGGTGAGAAGCTGGATAAGACGGTCAACTTCTTCTCCTCCAACAACTGGGGTGGAGGCCATTATATGACCGATATAAAGGGTGGCACCGTAAATATCGCTATGACCAACATGAACGCTTCCGGTGCTATCCATACTATCAAGGTAGCTCCCTCCGCGCAACTTAATATCTTCAACGGTCGCTTCAACAACGTAAAACGTCTTGTAAGCACCCCCGGCGAAGATGAGACTCGCTCTGCAATCGTCAGTACAGTGATCGATAATACAGGTAATATCGCCAAGATCGATAAATTCCGTATGTGGGAGAACAATCTCTCCTCCGGCTGGAAGTTCTCGCAGACTGACGATATGGAGCCCCGTACAGGCTGGCGTGCCACTGCCTTCAACGATGAAGCCGGTTCGCTCACAGCCCGCTATGCTATCGATGGCAAGGCTTCCACTCGCTGGAGCACCAACGACAAGCAGACCAAAGGACAGTGGTTTGCNGTAGACTTCGGTAAGAATCTCACCATCAATGCTGTCATCCTCGATGCCGGCACCTCCGGTGCCAACGATGCCCCGGCAGCTTATAATCTCGAGATTTGGGAGAACAATGCATGGAAGAAGGTAGCCACAGGCAAAGCCGGCGGTGACATCACCATCATCCCCTTCGAGGAGGCTACCACCCGCAAATTCCGAGTAACACTCACAGCCGGCAAGAGCAACTACTGGTCGATCCACGAGTGCTANGTAGGCAAACTGCAGATCTCCGGTGTTGACGAAATCCTGACAGGCGTAGCCGACTTCTCCCTTGCCTACACCGATCGCGANCTTNGTCTCCTCGGCACCCCCGACGGTCCCGCCGCCATCGACATCTACGACCTGAACGGTAACCGCGTGCTGAGNGCTCTCTCCGACGGCACCCCCGTCGACCTGAGCACCCTCTCCTCCGGCCTCTACATAGCCGTAGCCCGCACCGCCTCCGGCGCCACCGCCCTCAAATTCATCCACTGATCCCACCCGGATTAAGCCNNNGGCTTAATCCCCCTCATAAAAAAAGCTTCCGGCCCGGNTTCCCCGGCCGGAAGCTTTTTTTGCTTTTGCTTAAGCAAAAGCGATACCCGCTTAATCCTAAGGATAAGCCATANATATAAGATTTCTTNCGTGTTCAATCTGAGGCGTTTGTTCAATGAAATTGAACAAACTGTTTTTATTGAACATGATAATATATTAGCCTTTGGGCATTCTTCTTGTAATACATTGATTACCGATTAAAGATTTTGAGTATGAACGTNGANATTTCTTTCGCTGAGNTTAGCGAGTACGTGAAGNCGCATTATGGTAAGAGTCTGACATTCGAGGGAGTGTCGGATAAAGAGCTGCGTGTGGTGTACGCTCAGCGAGTGCTTATACGTGATGTGAAGGTGCCGGTGAATATCATTATTGATGAGGTGCAGCCGAACAGTGTGCAGATAGCCTACAAAGGTGGCTTGGGAGTAGATATGCTTGTCGGAGGAGTGCTCTCCTTTCTCAAGAGTTACAAGCCGGAGATTGAGGCCATGCTCGTTCAGGAGCCGGGCCATCATATCCGAATCCTGCTCTCNGCTCTGCCCAATGCCGAGAAGATTCTTCAGACAGTTACCCTTTCCGATATCAGCCTCTCCGACTCCGCCNTGCGTATCTCCCTCACGCTGAAATAACCTCCCGGAGGGCTACAAGTCCATCCGCAGAAAGTCGCGGAGGCGAACATNCCGGATGCCCCCTCAAGATGCAGAATTATCCATGTATACATAGGAAAAACTGCAAATTTGTCGGATTTTCCATCTATACATGGGTAAAATTGCAAAATTTGTCGGATTTCTCATCTATACATGGGTGGTTTGACTGTCACTTTGTGGATAACGGGCTTAGAATATAGCTAAGATACCGTGTGGAAAGGCTCTCTGAATTCGGAGCCACAGGCAATATTAATAGAGAGGAATTGGGCTGCTTTCAGGGTAGATGATGGAGAAAATGGGGGTGAAGAAGGGCGAAAAAGGACAATTTTTGAAAAAAATGGGGGGAATTGGATATTAATTTCGCGAAATAGTTGATGGAATGAGTTTTATTCAATAATTTTGCCGTGCGTCAGGAATCGCTCCCGCATTCGGATTTCCTCCGCGACGGCTATTCCGAAGCTTTCAGGATTTCTACGGAGAATGGGCGGATATCGGAGGCCGGGGAGTCGGTAATGANGTGCCTGCGGACGGCAGTGTCCGCATCTCTAACCTTTCAAAGTGTGAAGAAATACAATATTGCTGTCGCCGGTACGGGTTACGTGGGTTTGAGTATCGCTACTCTGCTTGCGGGCCATAACCGTGTCACGGCTGTGGATATTCTTCCCNAAAAGGTAGAGAAGATCAATCATCGTATTTCTCCCATACGCGATGAATACATAGAGCGTTATTTCCGTGAAAAGCAACTCGACCTTACCGCCACTCTCGATGGAGAAGCGGCCTATCGGGATGCCGATTTCGTGGTAATAGCGGCCCCTACCAATTACGACCCGGTAAAGAATTTCTTCGATACCCATAACATTGAGGATGTCATCGATATGGTGCTGAGGGTGAATCCCCGTGCCGTGATGGTGATAAAATCTACTATCCCCGTGGGATATTGCCGTAGCCTCTATGCCCGATATGCCGCCAAGGGGGTAAAGGAATTCAATCTCATCTTCTTCCCGGAATTCCTCCGCGAGAGCAAGGCTCTCTACGACAATCTCTATCCTTCGCGTATCATAGCCGGTGTGCCGAAACTGATCGACCGTCCCGGAGCTGAAAAAGATAATGAGGCCATCACTTCCGTTACTGACCTCCGNCATCTTGAAAATTCAGCCCGTATCTTCGCCGGTCTGCTCACAGANGGAGCCCTAAAAGAGGATATACCCGTNCTCTTTATGGGAATGACCGAGGCCGAGGCCGTAAAACTCTTCGCCAATACCTATCTTGCCCTGCGTGTAAGCTATTTCAACGAGCTCGATACGTATGCTGAAGTGAAAGGCCTCGATTCACAAGCCATTATCGAAGGAGTCGGTCTCGATCCGCGTATCGGCACCCACTACAATAATCCCTCTTTCGGATATGGCGGCTACTGTCTTCCGAAGGATACCAAACAATTGCTCGCCAACTATGCCGATGTGCCGCAGAATATGATGTCGGCTATCGTGGAGAGCAATCGCACCCGTAAGGATTTTATCGCCGACCAAGTGCTCCANATGGCCGGATATTATACGGCCAACAGCCAATATGATATGCATAGCGAGACTCCCTGTGTAGTAGGAGTGTACCGCCTCACGATGAAATCCAATTCCGACAATTTCCGTCAGTCGTCGATTCAAGGTGTCATGAAGCGCATCAAGGCCAAAGGGGCGCAGGTGATTATTTATGAGCCTACCCTTGAAGAAGGAAGCACCTTCTTCGGTAGCCTCGTGGTGAACGATCTCGACAAATTCAAAAGTCTTTCTCAGGCCATNATCGCCAACCGCTATGATGCGAGTCTCGATGATGTGGCCGATAAAGTCTATACCCGCGATATTTTCCGTCGCGACTGATCCGGTGTCTTCCGTACCGGCAAGGTCGCGATTTTTCATATCTGACACTACTTTTATTAACTAACCCAAAATTCAATAGCTATGGCGTTGAAAAAATTTATGGCCGTCGTCCTATGGATGACGTTGGGATCCATCATAGGCATTCCCATATCAGCCAAAAAAATGACAAAGGAGTTCAATTTCTCCGGNTCCACCGCGAATTTCGCAACTGACAAGGAGTTCACAACCGATGGAACGGATACCTGGAAAGTAACCGGTACATCCGGTATGACTTCCGTTAAACCTTCAACCCTACAGGAAAAAGAGGGTTATCCGGATCCAATGGGAATTTCTATTCCGAAAAAAAATNGGTCAANCCCCGGGTATTTAAGACTTATGACGGAGATGACATGGAGCGGTAAGATAATATCCGTTGAGCTCTATGGATGGTCAAATAATNGTNCGACCGGAANACTGACNTGTGATATAAGCCAGGGTANTGNTGCNGGNTTGGCGATAANGCAATTTGCCAAGAAGGATTTTTTTGCAAATCCGGACACATGGCCTGTACATTTCAGTGCCAACAATTACGAGGTAAAAGAAAATGATTGGCTCCGTATCTATTTTNNCAATACGNGGTCNTCTGNCTATCGCGTCTTCATNAGCAAGATTGTAGTGAACTATGATGATGGCGAGGANCTCTCCTTCGCCTATACCGCTGACGGNGAGGCAGTGGAGAGCGGTTGCTCCCTCCCCGTAGGAAGTGTNCTTTCCGTGANTTGTCCTCAGACGGAGGATGCCAAGATTCTCTACAAGGCAGAGGGCTCGAGTCTTGACGATTGGTTTCCAGCGGAGGGCTTGACTCTCGACACTCCGGGCCATTTCGTATATCATTTCGAGGCTACCGCCGAGGGTTATGATTCTATTTCCGATGACTTTGAAGTGACAGTGACAGCCGAGGAATCTGAAAATACGGCCTATATCATCGCCGATGATTTCNTTNCCGAAGGTCTGAAAATCTTCGAGGCCGATTCCGAAGACTACGAGACTCTNAGCTCCTGGATTGTGAAAGATATAAAATTCAGCTTCGAGCCCGGAAATAATCTCCGTCTTGAGAATGTAGNCGAGGNNNCGCATCTTATGATCGCTCCCGGATCGGCATTGCGTATGGCCACAGTGGAGGGTGAACAGAAAATCCTCTCGCTTGATCTCGAAGGTGTCAACACNGACAATCTTGAAATATCAGCCGAAATNCCTCAGGCGGTAGGAATGAAAAGAACCGCTTCATGGTCGGGGAATATCGAGAGAGGCGGTGCNCTCATCATCTCCAACGCCGGNNCCGAGNCCGCCGGAATACGCTCCTTCAATGTGGCTCTCGACACTGATACCGAAACCGGAATCGAGNTNGTGAATGCAGATNCAGACGCNCCTGCCGTATATTACGACCTTACAGGCCGACCGGTNGCNTCNCCCGAACGAGGCGTNTATATCGANCGCCGAGGNAATACTTCGCGNCTGATAGTGCGCTAATCTGAAATTTTTTACTACTTTTGCAATATTGAAGCGGTCCGGACTTATTATCTAAAGCNNATATAAGTCCGGACTTCTTCTTACAATATGTTTTGTAAGACCATGCTTCAATCCTATCAGTAAGATTAATCATAACAACGAATTATCCGGACCATGAAAGAATTTCCTTGGCAGGAGCGCCCTGCNGGCTGNNCCGATGTGGTATGGCGATATGAAGGCAACCCGGTAGTAGACCGCTACGCCACAGCCACNTCCAACTCTATCTTCAACTCCGCTGTAGTACCCTTCGGNGANGGCTTCGCCGGTGTGTTCCGCTGCGACAACAAAGCCGTACAGATGAATATTTACGCCGGCTTCTCCCCCGACGGTATCAATTGGGAGATTTCCGACACCCCGATAGAATTCCTCCCCGGCAATACCGACATGATACGCAGCGACTATAAATACGACCCGCGTGTCACTTGGATNGAGGACCGTTGGTGGATCACNTGGTGTAACGGTTGNGACGGCCCTACAATCGGCGTGGGCTACACATTCGATTTCAAGACCTTCTATCAGTGTGAGAACGCATTCCTCCCCTTCAACCGCAACGGTGTGCTCTTCCCGCAGAAGATAGGCGGACGCTACGCCATGCTCTCACGTCCCTCCGACAATGGACATACACCTTTCGGCGATATCTTCATCTCCTACTCTCCCGATATGAAATACTGGGGCGAACACCGCTGTGTGATGAAAGTATCTCCTTTCGAGCAGAGCGCATGGCAATGCACCAAGATCGGAGCCGGCTCCGTGCCTATCCTCACGGATGAAGGTTGGCTGATGTTCTACCACGGTGTCATCAACACATGNCGCGGCTATCGTTACTCCATGGGAGCCGTGCTGCTCGATGCCGAGAACCCTGAGAAAGTGCTCTATCGTTCGCAACCTTACCTCCTCGCTCCCGCNGCCCCATACGAACTTATGGGCGATGTGCCCGACGTAGTCTTCCCCTGCGCNGCTGTGNCCGANGGCGACCGTGTGGCTATATATTACGGAGCCGCTGACACCTGCGTATGCCTTGCCTTCGGACGCATATCCGAAATCATTGCGCATCTCAAAGAAAATTCCCTCTGAAATTCCCTCGATCCATGAAGAGATTCTATATGGGTCTTATCCTCGCCGGGGTGGCTGNCGCCGCCTCGGCTGAGGTGTATATGACCAAACCGGTGGAATGGGTCAACCCCTTCATCGGCACTACCAATTTCGGCACCTGCAATCCCGGTGCCGTCACTCCCGGCGGAATGATGTCGATCACTCCTTTCAATGTGATGGGGTCTGACCTCAACCGTTATGACAAGGATAAGCGCTGGTGGTCGACCCCCTACGATATCACCAATTCCTACTTCACGGGCCTCGCCCATGTGAATCTTAGCGGTGTGGGATGTCCCGACCTCAGTTCGCTCCTTCTTATGCCTACCTCCGGCCCGCTTGATGTGGATTTCCATACATACGGCTCCACCCTCTGCGATTCAGTGGCTACCCCCGGCTATTATGCCGCCACTCTTCAGCGCTATGGTATCCGCACTGAAAGTACGGCTGCTCCGCGCGCCGGCGTCACACGCTTCACATTCCCCGCCGGAGAGGCCAATATACTTCTCAATCTCGGCGAAGGTCTCACTACGGAGACCGGAGCTACCGTGCGCCGTGTATCCGACACGGAATTCGAAGGATCCAAACTCCTCGGCACTTTCTGCTATAATCCCCAGGCCGTATTCCCCATATATTTCGTGATGAGGGTCAACAAGACTCCTGATTCCTCCGGCTATTGGAAGAAGCAACGCGACGTGCCTGTCAGAAAACAATGGGATAAGGATAACGGTCGCTACAAGCTCTACACCAATTACGGTCGGCCGATCTCGGGGGATGACATTGGCGTATGGATGACGTGGGATTCCGTGCCGGCCGACTATCAAGTGGAGGTTGAGATGGGTGTATCGTTCACATCCATCGAGAATGCCCGTCGTAATCTTGAGGCTGAAGTGGCCGGACACGGTTTCGAGAATATCCGCGAAGAAGCTCGCGCCGACTGGAATTCCGCACTTTCCCGTATTCAGGTGGAGGGTGGCACNCCCGAGCAGCGCGAGATATTCTACACATCTCTATATCATACCCTTATCCACCCCAATATCCTCAATGATGTCAACGGTGATTATCCCATTATGGAGAGCGACTCCATAGGAAATATTGCCGATACTCCCTCCGGACAACCGCGTTATACGGTGTTCTCCCTCTGGGATACCTACCGCAATCTTCATCAGCTCCTCACCCTCGTATATCCCGATAGGCAGGAGGCTATGGTGAATTCCATGCTCGATATCTACCGCGAAGGGGGCTGGCTTCCCAAATGGGAACTTTACGGACGCGAGACCCTCACCATGGAGGGAGACCCCGCTGTCCCCGTGATTGCCGACACATGGAACCGCGGTCTGCGCGGGTTCGATATAGCCACAGCCTACGAGGCTATGAAGAAAGGAGCTGACACTCCCGGCAAGGAGAACCTTCTTCGTCCGGACAATGACGATTATGTACATCTCGGCTACGTGCCTCTCCGTGAGAAATACGATAACTCCGTGAGCCATGCGCTTGAATACTATATCGCTGACCATGCACTCTCTCTGCTCGCCGATTCCCTCGGCCATAAGGATGATGCCAAGCGATATGCCAAGCGATCGAAAGGGTATAAGAGTTATTATTCCCCCGAGTATGGCACATTGCGCCCCCTTCTTCCCGACGGCTCATTCCTCACTCCGTTCGATCCGCGTCAGGGTGAGAATTTCGAGGAGTCGCCCGGTTTTCACGAAGGTAATGCCTACAATTATACCTTCTATGTGCCTCACGATATCCCCGGCCTTACGAAGCTGATGGGAGGGAAGAAGAAATTTCTTGCCAATCTTCAGAGCGTGTTTGACAACGGTCATTACGATCCCTCCAACGAACCGGATATCGCCTATCCTTACATCTTCAGCCAATTTCCCGGTGAGGAATGGCGTACTCAGGAGTTGGTGGGCGAATTGCTCGACAAATACTATTCCACCAAGCCTGACGGTATCCCCGGCAATGATGACACCGGCACTATGTCGGCCTGGGCAATCTTCTCCATGATGGGATTATATCCCGATATTCCCGGAGATCCGAGTTATACGCTCACTACGCCCGTATTCGATAAGGTGACGATTCAGCTTGATCCGGAATACTGGCCCGGGGAGGAGCTCGTTATAGAGGTGGTGAATCCCGAGAGCAAGAGCCGCCGCATAGCGAAAGCCGAACTCGGCGGACGTCCCGTAGGTTACCGTATCCCGCACTCCGACCTCCTGAAATCCGGCCGCCTGGTAATCACCAAGCAGTCCGATACATATTAAGTCGTAAACGGCATTGGGACGCTCCCCAATGCCGTTTACATTTAAGTACTCAAATTTCTTTTTTGTCTTCCGGCGAATCGCAGATGTCTACCTGCAGGCGCACTGATTCTTCATGAATCACTGCCAATATATGGCGGATGAAATCCGGGGAAAGATCGAGAGCCTCGGCGATATCCACACGGCGCTGCATAAGATCGGCGTAACGTGCCGACTGCACCACCGGCATGTCATGTTCAAGCTTATACTGCCCGATATCGCGCGCTATCTGCATACGCTTGGCCAATATCTCGAGCAGCTCGTCATCACAGCGGTCGATCTTCTNGCGAAGCTGGCGCAGATTCTCCGTAGTGACGGAGCCNTGNCGNNNNTCCAATGTNTGAATTATGCCACTCAGAGCCTCCGGAGTGACTTGCTGGGCACTATCGCTCAAAGCACAGTCGGGGTTGGNNTGACTTTCGATGATTAGNCCGTTNAACCCCATGTCGAGTGCCTGTTGCGACAGGGGCGCCACAAGCTCGCGCTTACCCCCGATATGACTCGGGTCGCAGAATATCTTCAGATTCGGTATGCGGCGGTGAAGCTCGATAGGTATGCGCCATTCCGGCTGGTTGCGGTAGATATGTTTTCCGTAGGAGCTGAAACCGCGATGTATCGCTCCCAATCTGCGTATGCCGGCCGAATAGATACGTGTCAAGGCNCCTATCCATAACTCAAGGTCGGGGTTGACGGGATTCTTCACCAATACAGTCAGCGAATCNTTCTTCTCCTGCGGATAGGAGGCCAACGCATCCGCTATTTCCTGCATGGCGAAAGGATTGGCGGAGGTACGCGCCCCTATCCATAGCACATCGATGCCAAACTCTATCGCCTCCTGCACATGGCGGCGTGTGGCCACTTCCGTTGCTGTCAACATTCCGGTCTCTCTCTTCGCTTTGGCAATCCATGCCAGCGCCGGAGTGCCGATACCTTCGAAACCTCCCGGTTTTGTGCGCGGTTTCCATACTCCCGCACGGAATATTTTAATTCCCGCTTTGGAAAGCTCGCGGGCTGTNCGCACCACTTGCTCCTCACTCTCAGCGCTGCACGGCCCCGCTATCACGATAGGGTGGGCGGCCATTATCTCAGGNGAGAAAAGCGTTTCCAATTCAAATTCCATTCTATTCTTTAAAGTTTAGACGACTTCATTATGGGCAGTTGATGAATCCTGATGTATTTGTTATACAGAGCCGATCAGACTATGGTGCCTTCCGAGTCGGTGAGGGCTGCATTTTCGGCGTCTTCAAGCAGATTCCCTTTGTCGTCATAGCGGAAGGGGAGTTTCCAGGCCATGAGGAAAGCGGGCACTGTCGCTATCATCACCATTATGAAGAAAGCGGTATATCCCATCGCGTCGCAGAGCGCACCGCTCATCATTCCGGGTATCATTACTCCGAGATTCATGATGCCGGAGGCGAATGCGTAGTGAGCCATCTGATGCTTGCCGGGAGCCACCTGCTGCATCATGAAGAGCGTGAGCCCTACGAAGCCGAATCCATACCCGAAGTATTCAAGCACTATCCCGGTGCCGATAATCCAGATATTTTCCGGTTGCCACCATGCCAGGAATACGTATACGAGGAAGGGCACATTGAATATGGCTACGAGCGAGAGCAGCGTCCTGCGCAATCCGCGGGCCGAGATATAATAGCCGGCAAGGAGCGAACCGATCACGAAGGCGGCCGCGCCGAATGTGCCGTAGCAGATACCGATTTGTTCGTTGTCAAGTCCGAGTCCGCCTGTCTCGCGGGATGCTTTCAGGAAGAGAGGCACAATCTTCACCACAAATCCCTCCCCGAATCGGTATAGAACGATGAACAGGATATAAAGCCAGATATATGGCTTGCGGAAGAATTCGGCAAGCACGTTCCAGAGCTCGCGCATAGGATGAGCCGACGCGGCTCCCACTGTAGGCGNGCTGCTCACNTCTCCTCTTCGGTTATTNCCCGGAAGGAAAAAGATATGGTAGATAGCGAGAGNTGCCATCACGGCNCCGAGAATCGCCATGATAATGGTCCANGAATANCGGTTGGCGGCAATGCTNTCTGCAAGCGANGCCGTTTCAGGACCGGCTCCCTCCGGAAGTNCTTTCTTTATCAGCACGCCGGCAAGATATACGAGTCCGCCNGAGGCGGCTATCTTGGCGATGTTATAAAACGCACCTTGCCAACCGATATAGCGGGCCTGATCTTCGGAGGATAGTTCCGACATATATACTCCGTCGCAGGCCACATCATGAGTNGCACCGGAAAGTGCCGCCAGAGCCAGTGCGNCTACGGCCGGGATGAAGAAATCGTGAAAATTNAGNGAGAGGGCCGTCAGACCGAAGGCTATGCCGGTGAGCATCTGTGTCCCTACCACGTATGCTTTCTTTGTGCCGAAGAGCTCCATGAGCGGACTCCAGAGGGGCTTGAGACTCCAGGGAAGCAGTATGAGGGAGGTCCAGAAGGTGATNGCGGCCGCATCCGCTCCCATACCTTGCAGCATNAGGACGGANACNATATTCACCACTACGAAGGGGAGACCCATGGCGAAATAAGCCGTAGGTACCCATGTTACGGGAGAACGTTTCATAATTTTCTCTTTTTATCGNTCATTTCAAGTATGAGGGTAGAGCCGNGNANGATGTCATCATGTGTGATGCGCGGTTGCTTGAGCGGGTGTCCGTCNAGTNTGGCTTTCCCGATGTAGGGNCGCTCGGGCGATAATCCTTCNGCTATGATAGTGAAGGTCTTTCCGGAGGGGAGNGGTATTTCGNTTTTGTCAAACATCGGGGCTCCCAATTCGTAGACACCTCCCACGGGATCTACAGGGTAGAATCCCATGGCCGACATGACGAACCAGGCCGACATCTGTCCCATATCCTCGTTTCCGGGNAATCCGGCAGGGGTGTCCGTATAGAGTTCGGTCATTATGCGGCGCAACCANTCGGCACCTTTCCAGGGGGAATCAGTGTGATTGTAGAGATAAGGATTATGATGTGANGGNTCGTTACCATGTGCATACTGTCCTATCATTCCGGTGGAGAAAATCGGGAGTTTCACNTCAGGATCGGTCTGATGGGTCACCATGCTGTCCAATTTNGCCTCAAGGGCNTTTTTNCCTCCGAACATCTCGGTCATCCCCTCGATATCGTGTTGCACTGAGAAGAGGTATTGCCATGCATTGCTCTCACAGATATCTTCCGTGTAAGCATCCGGNTTGAATGGGGAGATGAAGGAGCCGTCCGGCAGGCGCGGTTGGAAGAATCCCGTGGCGGGATTGTAAGTGTTGAGGTAATTGCGCGAGCGATCGAGAAATTCGCGGTAGATCTCCTCTTCACCAAGGCGTTTGGCAAGAAGAGCGATGNAGTAATCGTCGAAGGCATATTCGAGAGTTTTGGACATTTGCCAGTTNTCGCCTTCGCGTACGGGCACATATCCGAGATCGATGAAGTCGTCGAGCTGACGGTAGTCGCGNCGTCGGGCGGTAGNTGTCATNAGGNNNAGGGCNCGGTGTTCCTCTTCNGGAGTGAAGNCNCCGAGNCCTTTCAATATGGCGTCCACNATAATNGGAGCGGAGTGATATCCNATCATCATATCTGTCTCTCCGGCCCACATGTTCCATACCGGTAGACGNCCGTTCTGTTCGCCGAATTCAAGGAGCGAACGGGCCATGTCGCCGGCTTCGCGNGGCATGATGATNGTGTAGAGGGGATGTGCGGCGCGATATGTGTCCCATGTGGAGAAGGATGAATAGTTGTTCCAACCGTCAGCCTGATGTGTCTTCCCGTCCGGNCCGGGATACTCTCCGGAGACATCGCAGTAGAGAGTGGGTGCGAGCATCGAGTGATAGAGAGCGGTGTAGAATATGCGGCGCAGACGTTCGTCCGGTGTCTGTATCTTTATTGTGCCCAAAGCCCGGTTCCATGCATCNCGGGTGGTGGCGGCNGCCGCATCGAAGTCGGGGGTNGGGGATTCGGNGAGGAGATTGGCTAAGGCTGCCTCNGTGCNGGTTGGGGAGAGGGCTGTGGCGAGTGTTANCTGCTCCCTTTCGCCGGTGCGGAAGCGGAATATGGCGTCNGAGGCAGTGCCGAGGTATTCCCCTTTGTCATTGAGGAGGGGGAATGTGTCTATCTCTACCGAGTCGAAGGGGCGTGAGAAGCGGGTGGCAAACCATACGCGCTGTCCCCNGGCCCAACCGTCGGAAAANCGATGTCCGGCGATGGTGACGGAATCAAGGATTATGATTTCGGTGTCGCGTGTAGNGTCCCAGTTGGTGGCTTTGGAGAGATTCAGGGAGATGGCAGCGGAGTCGGAGGCCGGGAAGGTGTAGCGTTGGAGTCCGGTGCGCGGTGTGGCTGTCAATTCNACGTCAATATCGTAATCATCGAGATGCACCTTATAATANCCNGCGTGAGCCTCTTCCGAATTATGAGAGAATCGGGAGTGGAGTCCGAGCGGCGGCGCAGCTTCCTTGCCGGGAAGTATGAAGGGGAGAAAAGATATGTCGTAGAGGTCGCCNGCTCCTGTGCCGGAGAGATGGGTATGGGAGAATCCGGCTATCGTGGAGTCGGGATAGAAGTAGCCGGCGATATAATCCCATCCGGGCTGACCGTTATCGGGGCTTAGTTGCACCATTCCGAACGGAGCCTGTGCCCCCGGATAGGTGTTTCCCGTGAAATCGGTACCTATGAAGGGATCTACTATTGAAGCCGGGTCAGTGGCGGCTGCAAGAGATAGGGCGGCGATGGCCGGAGGTATTAGAAGGAGTCGTTTCATGCGTAGAGATAAGGGGAAGGGAGAGAAGAGATCCGGCCGGTGCCGGATAGCGGCTGCCGGCCGGAGGTGATTTGTAGGTCAGTGGTTAGGATTTTCAGAGTTCAGGCTCTGCAGGCACAGCTGCATCGAGCTGAGCGAGAGCATATGTGTAGGCACCGATGGAGATTGCCTTCGATGCTCCCAGGCGGGAGATCATGATGCCGGTGCGCTTCATGGGGTCGTAGGTCACAGTGCGGTCGGAACCGTACACCTCGATCTGACGGGCTTCACCCTCGGCGAATTTCTTGAATTCCTCCTCATTGTCGAGATCGAATACCGACATCTGTACGCGGCCCACCTGCTCTCCGTTGATAGTCTTCACAGTGGAACGGAGTTTGGCGAGAAGTGCGGGCATGAAGTATTTGGAAGCTCCTGTCAGACCACCGCCCACTACGAGCAGGGAGTCGGTGAGAGTGACGGCGGTAGCCATAGCGTCGCCGGCAGCTTCGCCGAAGAGGCGGAAGCTCTCGAGAGCGGCTTCCTTGTCGCCCTCACGTGTGCCTTCAGCAATCTCGCAGATATCCTTGGGTGTGAGTTTCTCATCAGTGGAGCCGGAGAGGCGGCGATATTCACGTGTGATGGCGCGGATTGCCACGAAATCTTCCACCATATTTGTCTGGTCGTGTCCGGCGGGGATACAGAAAGTCTCCACACAGGAGTTGTTGCCGAGGTTGAGACGTCCGTCGATCACTTCGCCGATACCGAAACCTGTGCCGAATGTATATCCGAGAAGATTGCGGTATTGACGCTCGCTTCCCATCTCTGCCACACGGCGGTTGATTTCGGGAAGAGCGCCGGCCATAGCTTCGCCGAATGCGAAGAGGTCGCCATCATTATTGATGAAGACGGGGAGTCCGAACTTCTCCTCAAGGAAGGGACCGAGGGCCACACCATTGCGGAATGAGGGGAAGTTGGGGAGGAAACCGCCTACGATGCCATTCTTATAATCAGCCGGACCGGGGAATGCGAAAGAGATAGCCTTGGGAGGCTCGGGAAGAAGGTCGATCACGGTGCGGAAACCATTGACAATCGATTGCATGCAGAGATCGAGATTGTCGGCTCTGGAAGGAATAGTGACGGGATCGATAATGAATTCGCAGCTCTGCATAGCTCCGAACACCAGATTAGTACCCCCCGCGTCGAGGGTAACAACGATACGGTTGTCGTGTTTATACATCTTTTTTAGTCTTAAGAAATTTTCCGGTAGAAGAGGCCCGATGAAGTGGCTACACCGACTTCAATTACAGGTAAGTCCCACCGCCTTGCTCGCAAAATTATCTTTTTTTTACGTCATTTCCAAATTTCCGCCTCATTACGTCCTCAATTTTCTTCTCTCCGTTTCATTTCTCAAATCTCTTGATTTGAAATGAAAGAAATTAAGAGTGGTAAATCCGAGTTATTCGGTTAAATAAAAAACGGTCGTCGATGTCGGCGACCGTTTTTTATAATTGAGTTGGTGAGGGAATCAATAGTCCTTGGGATACCAACTGTCATCGTAGACGAGCTCATCATCCCAGAAAGCTTGGGCGGTAGAGTTCATGTCTTTGATAATGTAGGGAGTCAGCGGCATGGAGGGATCACAATAGAANTTGTAGATCATCATGGCGCCNTAGCCGGCCTCNCGCATTCCNGTGAGNGAGAANCGGTTNGACCAGTTGCGGCTCGAAGGNATACACTGGCTGTCGTAGCCGCAGTTCCANGANCCGGTNCCTGCCTGATCCTGACGCAGNCCGGGGAANGCNGAGACGGGGTTGGAAGTTACCCAATAGTTGTTGAACACNTANTCCCANATCTGNCCGCAGTCCATACCGTCGATGGCNACNCCNCGGTCGAGNGCCTCNTANCGATAAGCCATGAGCANACGGGAGGGCTGNGCCTTGCGGATTTCATAAGCCACTCGCGAAGCCGTCTGCACNGANTGNGCTACGAAACCGGGATAACGTCCCGAGGCCGCATCCTCGTATTTAGTGTATTCATCATCGAGGAATACTCCGTCAAGCTCGTAGGCATCGCATACGGTCTTTACCTCCTGCGCGAATTTCTTCGCCACTTCCGGCGAAAGGGTGGAGATACCGGAGATATCATGATTGCCAAGAATGCCGAGCACCACCTTTATGCCACGCTCCTGAAGGGGGCGCAGATACTTCTCACGTTGGTCGAGCAGTGCCTGGATATTGTCGTTGCGGCTTACATAAACTCGCCCTGTGGCGGCATCGAAGTTGATATTGGCGGAGAAAAGCACAACGGCATCGAAGAATTGCTTGCCGCTTCTCTTCAAGGTGAAGCCCATGGTATTGAGCGGGTTGATGGAGTTTACCTCCATCACGGCTACGGTCTTCATACCCGGTTTGCCGTCGTAATACTTCTCCGCTCCGGGGAAGGCGGTGACGTCGCGCACGAGGATGATATAGCTGTCGGCCCCGGCCGCAAGCTTACCCCCTTCCGTAGTGACACGGAAAGGCACGGCATAAGTGGTCAGTGGATCGAGAGAAGCATCCGAAGTGAAATTCACCTCCATCGGAGCCGAAGAGAGAGCCCCGGCGGAGATAGTGGCTTTCCCCCCGTCGGAGAGTGAGAAATACTTCTCGGGGAAAAGGGGAATCTCTGTTCCGCTGCCGGCATTGTAGGCTTCAAGCACTGAGGGATCATAGGTAAAAGTGGCAGTCACGGTTCCCTCCACATCTTTAGATGAGCGGAGATAGACGGAGAAAGTGTAGGAACCGCTGTATTCCACGAAACCGGTGTCGCCGCGGTAGCCCCCATCGGTTACGTAGACCACGTTTCCGGCAGGACTTTCAAGCACTCCGGCATCTGCGCCTCCGAGATAAATCTCGGTCTTGTCGCAAGCTCCCATAGCTGTAAGCATGGAGAGCCCCAGAATAGAGCCGAATATGTTTTTGAGCATTTTCATTTTCTAAGAGTCTTAAAGATTATTTTTCAGGGAGACTTACGGGTATCCAATCGGGCGCTTTGTCAAGCTTCAGATCGTAGCCGTTGGCATAATCATGAATAGTGGTGCCCGCTCCTTCATCCATCTTCCAATAGGATACGAGACCTTCCGAATCGGGGTCAATGGTATAGAAATGGAAGGGAGCGTTGATCTCCTCCTTCGTAAGGATACGGTTCCATACTCGCAATTCGCTCATGTAGCCGTTGAAATAGCGGTCGGGACTATAGGCATATCCTACATAGAAACCACGCGCGCCATCGTTGATGTCGCCGGCAGCCGTATTCCAGTTTACGGGAGAGCGGTAAGTGCCGGGCTGAGTGGCACCTTTCTGCACTCCGTTGAAATATACCTTACATTCTCCGTTAGTCGTATTATAGGTAAGCGTCACGAAGGTCCAGCGTTTAGTGTCGAGCGACCATGCGGGGTCGGTCACATTGCCGCTCGCTGTGGCAAGCTGAATCTGATTGGGGGGGAGACCTGCGTCACCGATACGGATAAGGAATTTACCCTCCACACCCATCAAGGTGGCGAGCATATTGGGGAAATCGAAGGGGTAGATAAGAGCCTCCACAGTGATCTCTTTGATGCTCTGGAGCTCGGGTGCCTGATATCCCAAATTGAATACACCGAAGTTGTCGGTCATATCGGGCACAGTAGAGACGAGAGCCGCCTCCTTCACCACAAACCAGAATGTATTGTTGGTGAGTGAGCCGAATTCCGAACTCATCACTACGGGGAGCACATAGGTCTTATCCAGATCGAGAGTGTTGAGATTGGAGAACTCCACATTCACATCCCCTGTGGAGTCACCTCCGGCGGGTATTCCCGCCACTGGCTCGGGGATGGAGTAACACTCGCGAGGGAGCATCTCATAGTCTACTGAATAAAGGGCGTTATATTCCTTCACCTTATCGGCATCCGCAGAGAATGTCACTTTCACTTCGCGTGCCTCGGCATTGGCGAGAGTGGCCGACACGGTGCCGGTATAAGTCTCGGTAGTAGGCTTTACGTTGATAGTGGTCACATTCTGGAGCCCCGGGGCGAAGATGGCGTTGTCCACAGTCTCCGTGTCTTTCTGGCAGGAGGCGGTGGTGGCAAGCAGAGCGAGTGCCAAAGCCGGGATATAAGATTTTATCTTCATGTGAGAATGATTGTTTTGAATTGATTAATCCTGATCTTCAATCCTGATCGCCTCATTTGGCGGCGGGATTGAGGATTTGAATGGCACCTCGCGCCACGGGATATATGAATGTCGGATTATAGTAGTCGTCGGTCAGATTGTACAGACCGAGAGCCGCTACGTTCGCTGTGCGCGCCCAGCGGGCTGCCAGCCATGCGCAATAATCCGTGCCCCAATATCCTACGGAAGCTTGAGTCTCGTCGATCATCGGAAGGGGAGCTATCACGGCGAACTTCTCGGTAGGAGCGCCTGCCACGGAATTTCGCAGCAGAATATATCCATATGAATTGAGATGAGTGGCGTCGGCAGTCTCCGAGAGGAAAATGGTGGTTGCCTCGTCGAGCAAGGATACGTCAACCATGTTGGCCGGAATGCCGCAGAAGTCGAATCCCTTGTCGATATTGGCATTGCGCCATTCGCGGAAGAGATCGAGGAAGGCTTTCTGGTCGCCCTCGTATTCATCGCGCTCCTCCTGAGTATATACACTCATATCCTTTCCGTCGTAGCCGCATATCACTCGGTCGAATCCTCCGTTGAGGAAATATCCGAGAGCAGTCTTCACAGAGTCGGTCATGAACGATCTCCATTCCTGTACGGGTGCGTCGGGAGTCTCGAGCTCCTTCTTCAGATCCCATTGTTTGCGGATAGCCTCGTAGCTCACCACGTAGGCAGTCTGCATTCCGGTCTCCGAACGCTTTGTATCGATTTCATCGAGTGTGCTCTGGCTCATGGCCTCCGGATGCTGAAGCACCAGCACATCGATACTGTCGGGCACAGCCGAGACATGATCAGCCTGCGATACGAAAGAAGCCCGATTCTCAAACCATGCGTACACCTTCTTATGGCCGTTGGCATGATAAGCCCTGAGATTCTCCAGATATTTCGCATAAGCATCGGGAGCGGAGGCCTGTATGGTGTCATAGCGGAGGTCTACCGCCTCCGGCTCGGTCCAGTCGCATGAGCAGAGGGTCATAGCCGCGGCCAGCGAGAGGACACCGTATCTAATGATATTCTTCATTTTCAAGAATTGAAAGGGTTAATAACGGGCCCACCATACTTTGGTAGCCATATTGTCGGGCCCCTTGAGAAGAGTGTTGACAGCTTCTGTCACATTGACGGAGTTGTTGGTGTATTCCTCCTGAGGATAAGCCATGCGCTGCGGTCCGATATTGGAATCCACGATGCCGCCGGATCCATTGTAGGCCACGGGGATGAGATGAGGATATCCCGTGCGGCGGTATTCGGCCCAAGCCTCGTTGCCGTTATAGAAAAGCGCGATCCATTTCTGAGTGATGATGCGTTCGAGTTTACGTTCGGCGGTGGCTCCCTCTTCCCATTTCACGGTGATATTCGATATGGCGCCGTTGTAAGGATTTAAGCCTGTGGGGTCGATATAAGCCTGAGGTCTGGAAGCTTCATCGGCGAGATAGCTCTCGGCGCCGCTCACGCCCCATTGTTCGAAGCTGAGACGTATGCCGGCATTGTAGAACTCTTCGGCGGAGCCTCCCATATCGTAATGATGTATGGCCACACCCTCCGCTCTCAGGAAAGCCACTTCGGAGGCTGTCATCCAGATAAGGGGATCTGACGGACCTACATTCACACCGGAGAAGTTGAAACCCCATTCGCGGTCGAATGTCTCCCAACCTCTTCGCAGACCCACATATTCGGTGCCGGAGAAATTGGAGGGGAGGAAATATACGGCGCGGCGCGGATCGTTATAGCCGTTCATATAGCAGATGATATCGGCTGCAGCGTGGGTATCGCCGCCGGTGGTGGAGCCGGAGTTATTGTAGTTGACAGCTGTGTAGAGAGGGTTGGTGATGGAAGTGAAGTATTTCCAGGTGGCATTGTCGGCATTGTTCTCTATCACACCTCCTGCCACGGCTTCCTCGGCCATCTTGCGCGACTTCTCGGGAGCCACGAAGGAGATACGCATCGCCAGACGCAGTTTGAGCGAATTGGCGAGCAGAATCCATTTCGAGGGTTCGCCGTAATACACATAGTCGCAATTGGCGCTCAGTGGATTGCCAAGATTATCCGCAAGGATATCAGCGGCCTCGGTCAGTTCGGCAAAGAAGGAATCATAGATATCCTCCTGTGAATCGTAAGGCACAGCCAAGTCGGAAGAGGTGCCGATGGCGGAGTAGGGGATAGGGCCGTAGCAATCCGTGATTCGGCTCATTGCGGCTACCTTGATGATATTGGCGATAGCCAGCGGCACGGGATTGCCGGTGGAAGCCGACACATTCTCTATCTGTCCGAGGTTGGCGTAGAGGGTGGGAATGATACGGTCGGATTTCAGGAACACACGGCTCCAGTCGTTTTTCGGATTATAGCGGGCGAAGCTCTCCGCGAAGCCTGCGTTGGCATCGGAGAAATATCCGCCGAGCGGACCGCCGAGCAGAGCATCGGTAAACTGGAGTGTATTCACGTCGGACGACATCACGCAGCTTGCCACATTGTTGAGCTGCGAACCGAGAGCATAGTCATCGGCCGTAAGGTCGCCGGGCTCGTATGGGTTGGAGTTGATATTCTCGTAGTCTGCGGTGCAGGCGGTGGCCGCCAGGGCCAGCGCCGCGAGGGCTATCTTGTTGATATTCTTAAGCATGGTCCGGGCTGATTAGAAAGTGAAATTGAGGTTGAATCCCAAATTACGCAGAGAAGGCATCATGAAGTAGTCGATACCCTGGTACCAGTTGTCGGTAGTAGCTACGGATTCGGGGTCGAACGGAGCCTTGTTGTAGATCATCCAGAGGTTGCGGCCTACGAATGACACCTTTATGTCGCATACATTGCGGAGCCATCTGCGCGGAATGGTATAGCTGAATGTCACCTCTCCGAGACGCACGTTGGTGGCATCGTAGATATAATATTGAGGTACGGCGGTGCCGCCGGCTATCACTGAATACCACATCTGCGGGCTTACGAGGTCGCCGTTGTTGAGCTCGATGAAGCCGCGGTCGCGGGCATCGGCAGAGTTCTCGCTGACTCCGTAATAGTCGAGCACAGCCTGAGTGCGTGAGAATACCTTGCCTCCCAATCGGGCGTTGATCATGAAGCTGAGGCCGAAGTTCTTCCATGCGAAGGAGTTGTTCCAAGCGATATTGCCGGAGGGGAGCACGGAGCCGAGCTTCACATAATCCTCCTTATCCTGGATAGCACTGGTCACTACGGCCTGAGTAGGATCCACATATATATTGCCGTTGGAGTCGCGGCGAAGATCTATAGTGGAGTAAATGTCGCCCATGCCGCCACCGGTCTTGAGAAGGAAACGGGTGGAACCGAGACCTCCCATATCGAGCACATCCATGGAGAAGCGTTCGCCGGTCACGGGGTTTACGGCATTGTCGGCGAGCTTCGTGATCTTGTTGCGGTTGAAGGAGTAGGTGAGGCCGGAGTTCCAATAGAAATCACCCCATGTATGCGAGTAGGAAAGGGCGAACTCCATACCCCAGTTTCTTACCGAACCGGTCTGGATATAAATCTTGGAGTACTGGTTGACGGGAAGCTCGGGATTGAATGTCTGGTTGGAGGTGTTGGCGGTGTAGAATGTTGCGTCAAAGGTAATGTCGTTGATAAGACGGAAATTCATACCTACCTCTACGGAGTTGGTTCGCTCAGGTTTGAGGTCGTATAGAGGATATTGCGTCAGCACGCTCCATGATTGGGTGGCGCTGTCCCATTGATAGCGGGGATTGGCGATATAGCGGTTGAAGGCGGAGCCTACCGAAGCGAAGCTGGCACGCAGCTTCCAGAGCTGGAGCACATTGGAGGCGTTGGGGAAGAAATTGTTGAGCAGCACCGAGAGGCCCACAGAAGGATAGAAGAAGCTGGAGTGTACTGAATTGGGGCCGGCGAGAGCCGAAGGCCAGTCGTTACGTCCTGTGAGAGTGAGATAATAAGTGCCCTTGAATCCGACATCGGCGGAAGCGTAGAGCGATTGTGTCTGCTCTCTCCATCCTGTCTGCATCACATTGAGATGAGGGGTGGAAAGGTTCTGCACCGCGAAGAAGTTGGCAAGACCTGCCGGCACTCCGGCGAATTTCTCCGAGCCGTCGGCTATCGGTCCGTCGGTAGCGTCGGCATCATATCTCATGTCGGATATGGAGCCGCCGAAGTTGGCCTGTACGCTCCAGTCCTCTCCGAAGGTCTTGTTGAAGCTCAGAAGGAAATCGGCGAAAATCTGCTTCTCGGAAGATTTGGTGATACCGTAATATCCGCGGTCGGACCCTCCGGTAAGCTGGTCGTTGGTAGTGGCGTAATAGCGGCGGGTGAAGTCGTTGTAGGAATTATCCATACGTACACGTCCGCTCAGTGTGAGACATTCGAGAATCTTATAGCTCAGGCTTGCTCCGAGTGTGAAACGATCCTTCTTATTCTCCGCAAGGTTGCGATAGTTGATCCAGTAGGGATTCTGCACAGTCATGCCGTAATCGCCCACAGGCCAATACTGAGTGCCGATCTTACGAACGGAATTATAATGCTCGTAAGAGCGTACGTCTTCCCAGGAATTTCCGCGAGGATAGAGAAGTGCTCCCACGAGAGGGTTGCCGTAAGTACCCTGATTCACCATATTGCGGTCCGACTGACGTATGTATCCCGCGTTCAGGTCGAGGGTCATGCGGTCCTTGAGGAAGGAAGAGGTATTACGGATATTGAAGTTATAGCGGTCATAGCGGTTGTTGGGTGTGATCCCTAAAGAGTTGACAGCCGCTATTGAAGCGTAAGTCTGATTCTTCTCAGTGCCGGTAGAGAATGTAGCCGACTGAGTGGATACGAATCCTGTCTCGAAATAATCGTTGGCCGGCTGATGGTTGTATGCGTTGTAGGCGGTGATAGGAGCGCCCCACGACATGTTGCTTGTAGGCATATATACCCCGTTGAGTCCGGTGCCGTAGCGATTCTGCAGACGATGCATTACGAGAGCTCTATCCCACTGAAGAGAGGAATTGACAGTCACCTTTGTCTTGCCGGCCTGGCCCTTCTTGGTGGTGATGACGATGGCACCGTTGGCCGCATCCGAACCGTAGAGGGCGGCTGCAGCCGCACCGGTAAGCACCGACATCGATTCGATATCCTCGGGGTTGAGGTCGGCGATCGGTTCGGAGGCACCCTGCGAACCGAACTCTGTGGAGCCGCCGCTGTTGGCGCCGCGCATCGGCATGCCGTCTACCACGTAGAGGGCGTTGGATGATTGCATGATCGACTTGGTACCACGCATCACTACCTTCGAGATACCGCCCACACCGGAAGATGAGGCGTTGATGTTCACGCCGGCCACTTTTCCGGCCAGACCGTTGATGAAGTTGGCGTCCTTATTCTCGGAAAGCGCATCTCCCTTTATCTGCTGAACATTGTAGCTCAGCGATTTCTGTTCGCGCTTGATACCGAGGGCCGTGACTACCACCTCATCGAGGGTTTCGGTGTCCTCATACATCACAATGTCTATCACACGGCGACCTCCCGTCTTCTCCTCGATAGGATGATAGCCTACGTAAGAGAATACGAGAATGGCGTTGTCTCCCACACTGATGGAGTAATGACCGTCAATATCGGTCGAAGTGCCGGAGGTAGTGCCTTTTACGGTTACTGTAGCGCCGATGAGGGGATCGCCCGTCACATCGGTCACAGTGCCTGTGACTGTCACCGGTGCCGACTGGGCAGCTGCCGGAGACATCCATAGGAAAACAGAGATAAGCAGAGCCATCGCACGCATAAAGGGAGAGAATCCCGAAGAGCAACTGCGTATGGCCTTACCTGCCTGCTTCATCGAATTTGGCATGTAAGTTAGTTTTTAGGTTATTATTAATTCGTTAGGTTGAGGGCGGGCAATATAACCCGCGCCTGCGAAATTAACAAAATTTATGAATCATGCCAAATAAATGTTACAGAATCTTCATCTCCCCTCCCCATATCTTCCGCTTCCCGCAGTCTCCGCCCCTCCCGGTTAATATTAATGTATATAAAATCTGAGGCGACGCTGTCAGGCGTCGCCTCAGGAGTTTGTGTGGGTTGGATTCCGGCGGCTTAGATGTTCTTTGAATTGAGTGTGGCCATGGCTTTCTCTATCATCGGAAGATACTCTTTTACGGAGGCGTATTCCTCGGGATTGTTCTTGTAGGCGGCTTCTGCCTTGAGAAGAAGGATGGATGCCTTGAGTTGTTCCGTATTGTCGGAAGATTGAAGGTTGGTCAAAGCCTGTTGGATAGCGCTCCCGATTTTGTCGGGAGCCGGCAGTTCCACTTCTTTGATGACCTCATAAGACTCGGCGAGAGCCTTGGCAGCCGCGTCCCATAAGGCGAGGGCCTTTGTGGAATCGTTGGCAAGTCGGTTTTCACCGTCGCAGGGTAATGCCGCCGCTTTGGAGGTTTCACACTCGTGCCCCTTTGTCATGGAGGCGGCCATATCGGCCGATACGATCAGGCCGGAAAGGATTAGTACGGAGAAGGATAATACAATTTTCTTTTTCATAATTGTGAAGTTATTAAGTGAATAGTCAGTCAGTATCTTCAAGTTCGAAAAGCGATTCAACGGAGGTGGAAAAAAAACGGGCCATTTTGAGGGCAAGAGGTGTGGAGGGTTGGAAATGACCTCGCTCTATCGAGATAATTGTTTGCCGGCTTACACCTACGGCTTCGGCCAATTGTTGTTGTGTCACTCCCGCTTCGGCCCTCGCTATCTTTATCTTATTCTTCATCTTCGCTGATTTTTCTGTACGCATGGAGGCGCAGTTCGAATACAATAAGGAATATCACCGGGAAAAGGGCAAGATTGGCCATCATAACCAATAGAAAGTTGAAATTGTAGATCAGCAGAGCTGATGCAACTATCAGAGCGATGTAGACATAGAGCGATATGAGAAGCGAATTGAGACGAATCATCACGGTCATCTCGTCTTCTTCGCGCACTTTCCCGCAAGTCACAAACAGCGAACCGACCGACCACCCGATAATCAGGAGATTATTGGAGATTTGTTCAAGTGTCGTCTTGCCGTCGATCGTGATGAAACGGCTGAATAACGTGTGGAAAGAGTCATAGTCAGCCAAGAGGCAGAAAACGAAATAAGGGAAGACAATCAGTAGAATTATCCACCCTATCGTTCTGAAAACATGGGGTAATAACATAGTTTTCATGAGGAAACGTTTGTAAGGGTTAAGAAAATCAAGCAGGGCTGCCGCCTTCGATATAGAGGCATCCGGGATTTGCTCTTATCTTCAAAACGTTTCTATGTCAAGTTTATTTTACAATATGTAAAATTTTATTGACAATTTTATTTTTCTCCCCATT
The DNA here is from genome assembly GCA_014801225.1 of Bacteroides sp. Taxonomy (GTDB): domain Bacteria; phylum Bacteroidota; class Bacteroidia; order Bacteroidales; family Muribaculaceae; genus Lepagella. Next base: position 94,182 of record JAAVEO010000016.1, on the reverse strand, counting down.
ATTGCCGAGCTTGTCAGAGAGACCATATGCTCCCATATATGGCCCATTCAGTCGGCAAGCTCGCGCAGGCGTGTGATGCATTCTTCTGTGGGGCCGTCGGCAAGCACCCGGCCATCGGCTATAAGGATGGAGCGTGGACATAGATCGCGGGCCAGCTCCAGATCATGAGTGGCGATAAGGCAGGTATGATCGAAGGCCCGAATTATTTCTGTCACTTGGCGCGCCGCACGCATATCAAGTGATGCGGTAGGCTCATCCATCACGAGTATCTCCGGCTCCATGGAGAGCACTGTGGCGAACGCCACACTCTTCTTCTGTCCTCCCGAAAGCTGAAACGGCGAACGGTTTTCCAATCCGCTCGCGCCTACTTTTGCAAGAGCCTCCTTTACACGCCGCTCCACTTCCGGCTGTTCCAATCCCATGTTAAGCGGTCCGAAAGCCACATCTTCGGCCACTGTAGGCATAAACAGCTGATCATCAGGATTCTGGAACAGCATTCCGACAGCACGGCGTACGGACGGGGCTGTCTTCTTGGTCACAGGAATACCTCCTACGTTCACTTCTCCCGAGGTGGGGAGAAGCAGTCCGTTGGTATGAAGGAGCAAAGTGGATTTTCCCGCACCGTTTAGCCCCAACAGGGCCACCTTCTCTCCGTGGGTAACACGGAACGTGACGCCTTTGAGCGCCTCGGTGCCGTTGGAATAACGGTAATGCACATCGCTGAACTGAATGAAATGATGACTCATAGCTGTGAATACGTTTGGAATCCGGGTTGAGCCCCGGAGTTTACACCGGGAAGGATACGTGAAAAATTTTGGAGTGACGAGATATTATTTGAATCCGAGCAGTGCGGATAAATCGACAAATCGAAATATTGCAAAGAGACCAGCGGAAATAATTAGAATAGCCGTATCGCGTAAGCGCCACGATTGCCGCCGGGGCTCATAGTGAGGAATCTGCCCTGTGAATCCGCGGGCAAGCATAGCCCTGTGGATATTGTCGGCTCTATTGAGCGTGCGCAAGAATAACTGACCTACGAAAGCTCCCCACATTTTCAATGAGAGATGCTTCTTCCCGTAGCCTCGTGCTTCGCGTGCGCGCCGCATATCGAGACTCTCCTGCATCAAAACCGTAAGATAGCGATATACCATCTGCAACTGTGTGGTGAGAAATTCCGGTACGCCGGCTCTCCGCATGGAACGGCACATACCGATGAAACCGCACGAAGAGGTAAGGATCAGAAGTGCCTGCACCGATAGCAACGCTCTCAGACAGATGGAGAAGAATGTCACCCAACCGTGGCTCACTTCTATTCCCCCTGCATGTATTCCCGGAGCCGTGTCGAAAATCGGATTGAAAAGTCCTATCAGAGCCGCGAAAGGTAAGGCTATGAGACTTTTGAGAAAGATACCGGAGAAATCAAGCCCCGACAGACCGGCCCCTATGATAGGGAAAACGGCAAACCAGATAAGCATTGTCAGGGAATCCACCGGCACTGACAGCATCGCTACGAGATAGACCACTGTCACCAACAACAGACATAGCGGCGAGAGCGATTGCTCGCCCCCTCCGCGTTGCATATCTTGAATCTCGGACAGTGCTTTCTCGAGTTTCCCCATTGTTGAAGTTTCTACCGTAGGGTTATCAGTTGTTGTGGATAGTCCGGGTGGCCGGTCGCTTTCTCTTTACGAGCATGGCGCTTACGCCCCATACGAGTACCACTACCATCAACGCTCCCGCCACACCGGCGAAGGTATTGTCATAATCGGGCATGATAGAGGTAGTCTCCTGTATCTTTCCTGCGCCTGTAGAGAAAGCGCTTACATGCTGAGGCTCCGGGTCGGTGGTGCCGGTGATTTTTTCAATCGACCATTCCAGACCATCAGGATTACTTGATGCCAGGAAGGCAAGGCCACCGGCTATTACGGCAGCGGCTATGGCGAATCCGATTACGGCCTTTTTGATACCGGCCCCTGAGCCGCACACTGCTGTCTCGGCGCCAAAAAGTTCGGGACGATATTTACGGATGAATATAAGCACCACACCTGTGGCGACTCCTTCCCCTATACCTATGGCGAGATGTATGCCGCTCATAAGCGCGAGGAATTTACCTGCCGGAAGGGCTGTGATGCCTGAGCTTACAGTCTCGAGTGTCACCATGCAAGCTCCCAATTCCAGACCAATCACACATGCTGCAATCGATACGGCCATGATCTTCCATCCTGCGGCTCCCTTGCCGAGGAGCGGACGGAATACCAACGGATAGGCCACGAGAGCCGTCATGGCTCCCATATTGATGATATTGCAACCCAATGCCATCAGGCCGCCGTCAGCGAAAATCAGGCATTGGATGATAAGAACCGATGCAAGAGTAAGAAATCCGGCCCATGGACCCAATAGGGCGGCGAGCAATACACCCCCTACGATATGTCCGGAGCTGCCTGTGCCCGGTATGGCGAAATTCACCATCTGTGCCGCGAAGATAAAGGCGCCCATCACTCCCATGAGAGGCACAAGATTCTCTTTCACATTTTTCTTAACTTTTGCTGCCGCCACAGCCAGTAGGGTCACAGCCACGACATCGGCCGCTATCGCTACGGGTGCTGACAACAGTGCGTCGCTCATATGCATATCGTCAGATTTTGGTTTATACCGGGATTCAGACCGCTTACCCGTATGGGAATGCCGGTCAGATTCCCGGAAGTGTGGAACTAAAATAAAAATCTAAAGAGGAGTCATATACGATCCGGGAAATCCTTTTTCGATTTTCCCGGCCATACCCCTTCCTATTTTCCCAACAACCTATATCCCCAATAGTTCGCCTTCCCCAAAAAATCCACTCCTCACACCTTACTTGAGATATTGTTTTATACAGCATCAGGCCGCAATCTGATTGTGGCCTGATGCTGCCCAAGACTCTTGAATCTCATAATTTAGTCACGGAGATTTACTCTTTCAATACTGAATTTTCCAAATGACCATGTGAACATCAGATTAAATGAAAGATCATTTGCATATCTGTTGATAGAAGTCTGTTCCATTCCGGGGGACAAGAACGTAGTCTTTACGCCTTTCAACGGGATGGAGATATTTCCTGATAACTGCGCGTTCCTCCAAAGATTTTTTTCCAAACCCAAACTCAATTTATGAGAGTCGGATAATTGATATGCCAAAAAACGTTGCCTGCCTTTGAAAGTATATGACAAGGATCCGGAAAAGCCATATCTCGGCAATATTCTTACGCTATTGCTTATGGATGCATAATAAGACACCGAATGATTATCAAGTCGACCATTCTCAATCTTCGCAAATTGATTATCCCAATTCATATAGACACTTGCATTGAGTCTCCAACGATAATTGAAGAAAAATTTTGTCCAGGAGATATTGGTCGTGAGAGAATGTTCTCTTCCGCTTTGAACGAAGGTATTGGCAATATTACCCGCCTCATCAAGCATCTTGTAAGGCACGGCATTGAAATTTCCAAATGTATAATTTAAGGAAATAAACAATTGGCTGAACATTGAGTATCTCAGCGCCAAATTATCACTCATCACAATCTTCAAATGAGGGTTGCCTTCCGAATACTCGGTAGCCGACAGCCATTTTCGATAAGGATTCAATTCCTCTCCTGTGGGTTCATGAATCATACGTTGATAATCAAGATTAACGCTGTGATTACCACCTTTGAAACTGAATGAAAAATTAGCCTTGGGCCAGAAAGGATAGAAATTATCCTTATACATTTGAGATGTGAATTTTTCATCAATTTTTCGGATTACAGCTCCCTGATTCAGACCTAAACTCATACCGAAAAAATTACACCACTGGCGATTGTATTCAATTGACACTTTTGCCACCTTGTTGTTTAGCCCGAAATTAAATGCATTTTCGGGATCCTGATATCTACTATGATAATCATAGTCATATAGAGTGCCGTTAACACTCAAAGAGGATTGGTTCGGAAAGCTCTTATTGAAGGTAGCGGAAAGGCCGATATAATCATAATGAGTATTATAGGATTGATCTCGCTCATAGACAGGAGAATACCCTTCCATGCCAAGAGGAATTTCAGATTCACGCATAAAGCTGACCACATCGTTGGGTCGATCCGATAAATAGATGACTTTGGCATTTAAAGAACTGCTCTTTATATCGTCAAACCAATGAATATATCTCGCCACTGCATCAATACTGTAATCCCAAGGTGACAGCGTACCGGCGTGTGAATAAATCGGCTCTTTATGTTCTCCCCCTAAGATTTCCGATTCCTGATAATATTGGTTATCGTCACTCTTACTGCTGTAGATTCCCAGGCTCGCACCTATTGAATTCCGGCCGAATCTATATTCTCCTGTCAGATATCCTCCCGCAGTATTGGAGGTTTGGGTATGACTATAATCCACATCACGCAGAAGCCCGGAGTTCTCATCCAACGTTACATTATGGTTCTCATCCTTGCTATCCATTCTGTTGTAATATGGATAGAAACTCAATAAAAGATTATGGTTCTGATAAAACCATGAGCCGCTGCCGGCAAAACGGTCAAACCTACGATGAAAAAAGCTTGTACTGCCATTAATTGTGGCATTCCATCCGATAAGGTCGTCATCCATTATGATATTGATGATGCCGCAAGAAGCATATTCCATACCATACTTTACCCCCGGATCCATAATGAGTTCGATTTTTTTAATTTTGTTGGAGGGTGTATTACGCAACTTATCTATGATGACGTCGTTTGCCATCATAGGGTCCTCTCCATTAATAAAAATCTTCGCGTTCCCCTTCTTGGAAAATATTGTGACATCACCGTGTGAGAAAGAGGAAACCAGCGGCACAAATTCCATCAACTCTCTCGCATTCCCGATATATTTCGCCATATCCGCAGGATCATATACAAACATACCCGGTTTGGCTTTGATTGTAGCCTTTGTAGCTTTTACCGTAAACTCTGAAAGTTCGGCTGCTTCCGGTTCGAGCATAAAATCCAAATTCTCAGAATATGAGTTAATCTGTAAAGAAGTATCCAAATAGCCGCGTTTCGAGATCTTTATAACGGATGGAATCTTTATTACGGCAATATTATAGGCTCCCCTTTCATCAGTCAAAGTCACTTCAGTCACCACACTGTCAGGCAATTGCACGACCGCGACATTAGCTCCCGATAGCGGAATGGAATCATAACTCATCACACGACCGGAAACTTGCTCGATCGTCTTATTCACACTTGTACTTTCCCCACATATGTTCTCAGGCCGAACAAAAGCTAAGAAGGGTATCAAAAGGTAGAATAATAAGGGTAAAAAATTTCTCATAATGTTTCAGAATTATAAAACCACGTATCCTTATCGTTGCCTCATTGCTCTTACAACAAATCCGACTCCAATCAGGAGAAAAGCAAGTCAACCTGTTAATGAGGTTTAAAAGCTTTTATCATGTTCCCTGCTTTTCGCCCTAAAATTAGGAATAATTTTTATATTTATCTTCTCCCCCCCCCCTCTTTCTTTAATAAATATTAGCAATAATTAACTTTTAAATAAACACATCAGCGGCTCCGCCTCAAGGCGGAGCCGCTGATGTGTTGGTAAGATTGGAATGGGTCAGCGTTTGCGGCGGCGAACACTCTTGGTGGCATTGGAATTGGCTTGGCCGCTTGAAGAGGAACTGCTGCTCTTCACTTTCGGTTTGGCACGCTTCTTAGTAGTGCTCTTGCGCTTGGATGTAGAGGTCTTGGCAGTGGCTTTCGGTTCCTCTTTGGCAGTCTCGTCCACAACGGTACGCTCCGGCAGATTCTCGTCATCTGCGGCTTTGGCAGCTTCGGCAGCCTCCTGCTTCTCCTTCTGCGCGAGATATTCCTCACGGGTAGGTACCCAAAGATCCTTGCCGAAAGTCTTCAGACGATTGTCGATGCTATCCTGCGCACGCTTCATATCGTCAGGATCGGGATACATCTGAGCCATCGAGAGATTGCGCAGATTACGGGTCTTGTAGATCTCACCGTCATACATACCCATATTGAAATAATCATCGAGGCTGTACTGCGGCAGATTATTGTCATCGTTGAGGAAGATATACTGCTGGGCAAGATAAGGACGCAGAGCATCGAATTTCACCCAGAACATAGGATAACGCGCCTCGCCGCCGAAATCACCGCTACGGTTGAGCACCGGGCAGATAGCCTCTACCCGAGTCTGCATACGATTGCTGCGGCGGTCAAACTCCCATTTCTCGATAATATAATAATTGAGCACCTGTCCGGTAGGCACATCGGCCTCCTCTATCTGGAATTTGGGATTCTTCTCGGTGCTTCCCTTGGCCGGAGTATAATAGATGCCGAAGCGGTCGAGCATATCGGCCACATTTATCTTATACTGGTCGTTGAATACCTCGCGTCCGTCAAGATACTCATAAGCGGGAAGTTTGCCATCCACCACCTGCCCCAGGATGATACGGAACAGATTCTCCTGACCGTCCACCACATCCTCCGGGAAATAGAGCGGAGTATTGGCATCCTTGGTAAGGTCGATCTGTCGGTAGATCTGACGCATATAGGCCAGATCGGCGTCATGGGGATCTTTCGCTTCATAGAACCCCTGCATACGGTCGGTGACCTTCGGGCCGTCGGCCTCGGTCTTCTTCTTGTCTCTTTCGCTGCGCTTGCGCACGCCTCCGGCGTTCTCCACCTGGGCCACGGCGCCGACCGCTATGAGTCCCAATGCGAGCAGAGGAAGTATTTTGCGATATATTTTCATTGCTTTCGGATGTTAAAGGTTAGTTAAGCCCCACCTCCATAGGGGAGATGTCGCGGGTGACGCCGTCCGGGCCCTTGGCCTTGACGTTGGAGATAAAGAAGCTCTTGCCGGGCTTCAGACGTTTGAACTGCTCCTTCTGGCGCGGCGAGAAGCTTGCTCCGTTGGATACCTCCGGGATGGCGTTACCCATCGAATCGAAGAATACCGTGGAGAAGGATACTACCGAGTAGCTCACATTGAGCAGATCGTCATCAATAGCCGCTCCCAATCCATCGGCTGCCATAAGGGCCGCCTTGGAGATACGCTTTGGTGTACCCTTGTAATGCACCGTGTTGCCCTGAGCATCCTTCATCGCTATAAAGGGACTCGGGTCGGGCAATTTGCGCACGCGGAAAGTCATCGATCCTACATTCTGCGAACGTCCTTCCAACTGAGCCGTCACGGTAATCACCGCCTCGCTGCCCACCTTGCCGGGATGAGCCACCCATACATCGCCGTTACGTGTCAGCGTGCCGTTGGTCATTGTAGCCTGTACTGCATTCATCGGCACTCCGGGCACGGATATGCTGATAGGGTTGTTGATGCCGGCATAAAGCACATTCATCATAGTCGGCGAGATAGTGGCCATAGGCTCTATCACTGTATAAGAGGATTTGAAAGGACGCTTGTCAAGTGTGCCGTCTCCCTTCATCACCTCTATATAGCCGGAGAAATCGTGGGTGCCCACAGCTCCCGGCACGAACTCATAGAGACCGTTGGGGTTCGAAAGTTTCGAGCCGTTCACATAGATAGAGGGGCGCATGGTGGTGTCGATAGCCGCCAACACGATATTGGCGGAATATTTTCCACCCCGGATAATCATGTTGGAGTTGGGGATGACATAAGCGTTGAGCTCATTCACACGCACATCTCCTATATCCACATTCGTGATAAGAGTGGACATAGCGTCGCTCTGCGCCTCGCGTATATCGTTCTGCAGCTTGGTGAGCAGAGTCACAGCCGCCACAGCCGGCATATTGTCAAACATCTTGTCCTCCCAATGGTAAGGACCTACGGTGCCCTGAGGAAGCTTCACTTCGGTGGAGAGCATCTGCTCCACACTCTTGCGCTTCTCTGGATCGGAGATAAGAGCGCTCACATATTTGCGGTAAGAATCTACAGCGAGACGCAACTTCTCTCCATTCTTCGAGGCGGGATTGAGCATCACCACGCCGGCCGCCTCGAGATTATCGAGATTCACGATATTGTTATAGTCGGCCTGAGGCCCGTCGGAAGCGCGGGCTATCTCGGTCTTGAGCGAGTCGATGGTGAGATAGAGGCTCTCGGAGCGGGAGCGCAATTCGCGTCCCTTCTCCCACCAGGGGCCTACCTTCCCGGGATTCTTCTTATAGAGATCCTCGAGATAGCGGAACTGATTCTCGTTCTTGGCCGTCATATTGAGGTTGGTACGCGAAAGGCCGTCCTGCACCTGATTGAAGCCGTTGAGCACATCGCTCGAGACATTCAGGGCAAGCATCGCGGTGAGGACGATATACATAAGATTGATCATCCTCTGTCGGGGCGACATTCGCGCTACGTTGTTTCCTCCTGCCATTGTGTTTCTTTATTCTTGTTGGGGATGAAGAGGGGAGAGGGGGATGCCGCCGGAGCGTCAGTCTTCCTCGTTATGAGGGAACGAACCTGCTCCCATACCTCCCATCATCGGATTATGCATATTGATGGTCATCGCCGTGATCATCTTCTCGTATACCTGATTGAGCTGCTTCATGTAGCGGGCCATCTTCTCGGTCTCCTCACAATAGTGGGCCGACTCGTTGGCCGATTTCTCATACATGTCGCGGATATCCTTAAGACCGCGGTTGACACGGTCGATCGATTCAAGCTGCGATGAGATGCTCTTGAGCTGAATCTCGTAGATAGTGTTCAAGCCGCCGATATTGCGGTTGAGGTCGGCCATACGGTCCACATATCCTGTGGAGCTGGCCGTGATATTCTCGGAATTCTCCGTGATGGCGCGATAACTGTCGAGAAGCACGGAGCTCACTTCATTGAGCGAGCGTGTAGTCTCTTTGAGCTGAGTCATCTGCTCGGCGATGCCGGAGAGCTGCGAAAGATAATCCTGAGTGGCAGTGGTCAGTTCGGCCATTTGGGAAAGCTGCTCGGAAGCATCGGCCATCTTGCGGATGCTCTCGCGGAGCGACTGAGTATCCTCCTCCGAAAGCGCTACTCCGTCAGGGATGCCGGCTGTGGCACGGGCCGCGCCTACCGTTATAGCTCCTCCGGCGGCATAAGCCGCACCCGGATCGCCCTCTACAGTGACATCACCCGAAGGCATGGAAGCGAACCCTCCGTTGACCACCACACCCGAGCCCGAGCCGAAGTCGGGACGGTCTTCCGGATCTTTGGAATCAAGCACGGGGAATACATCCTCCCAGGCATACTCCTTTGCCGGACGGTCGAATGCCGTCAGAAGGAACATGGCGATCTCGGTGCCCATACCGATGCAGAGCAGAGTGCTGCCGCCCGGGAGATGGAGAATCTTGAAAAGCGCACCCCAGATCACGATAGCCGCGCCGATGGAGTAGGCGAAATTGAAGAATCGCTGTCCCTTCTCTCCATGGAGAAAGCGTTCGATTCCGTTGGCATATTTTCTTATCTTTACCATAGCGGTGGTTTATTTCTTTTTCTTAGTGCCTTTTGCAAATCCTATCTGCGAGCGTACGTTGCGGAAGCCGATATAGCTGCGTTGCTCGTTCTGATACTCCCACATGCGGAGGTCGCTGCGGAGATTATGGGCCACATCCTTCCAGCTGCCTCCTCTCACGATCTTACGCTTCATCTTGTAAGGATCCTCGAGGGCCGCATCGTAGCGGTATTCGGGGTTAAGGTCGCTCGTGAGTTTGTTGAGGCTTTCGGTGTAGGCGGTGGAGGTCCATTCCGAGACATTGCCCGCCATATCATACAATCCGAAATCATTAGGCTTGAATGTGCCCACAGCCGAAGTAATCACATGGCCGTCGCGCACGAAGTCGCCGTCCATCGGTTTGAAGTTGGCATAGAAGCATCCGCGCTCATCCATCGGAAGAGTTTCCTCCCAGGGGTAAGAGCTCTCGGAGTTGCCGGCGCGCGCCGCATACTCCCATTCGGCCTCAGTCGGGAGACGGTAAGGCTCGATAAAGATACCCTCGCGTCCCAGCGAGCGGCGCAGATAATCCGTACGCCAGTTGGAAAAAGCGTTGGCCTGTTCCCAGCTTACGCCTACTACCGGGTAATCATTGTAGCCGGCGTGAGAGAAATACATTCTGGTATAAGGCTCATTGTAGGCATTGTCGAAGTCATTGATCCAGCAAGTGGTGTCGGGATAGACATTCACTATGTAGGTATTCAAGAAATCATAGTCGCCGGTCAGCGGACGTGTCACAGTCTCGCGGATAATCTCACCCTCTTCTCCGAAATATGCCGTATCCTTGGAGATTACGGGGAGATCGGTGGGAGTGGGGAGGTCTGTGTTATATTCACGCAGTTTCGGGTCGAGACGGTTCTTTCTCTGAGCTGCGGCGGTATGATTGTAAATCTCGTATCGGTAATTGAGCTGGGTGGGGTCGAGCTCGCGTCGGCCTGTGATAGGATTCGTACGGTAAACGCTCTCGATTGCTCTCTGCTCATCCTCATTAGCATTACGCCAGGGGATAGGCTTGTTCCAATTGAGATAGGGCGTGATAGGATTGCCCTCCTTATCCTCCTCGATCTTGAAAGCCTCGTTGCCGCCGTAAGAGGGGTCGGCGAGACGCTCACGGATGATGGAGTCGCGCACCCAGAATACAAATTGCTTGTATTTGGAGTTGGTCACTTCGGTCTCATCCATCCAGAAGGCATCCACAGATACTCCGCGGGGATCCTTTTTCACTCCCCATACGGAGTCGTCGGAGGCAGGACCCATGGCATACGCGCCACGGTCGATGAGCACCATTCCGTAGGGTGCGGGTTCGGCGAAGGTGCTTCCGCCGACACCGGTCACCTCGCCTCCGGCGCCACCGCCTCTGGCGGCCATGCAGGAAGCCATCAGTCCGGCCAGGCCGAGAGCCATGCCCCAGCGAGCCGCACGGGAGGCCCCGCGTCTGAAGTCTGATATTATATCGCGTGTCGTTTTCATCTTAGTCATTGTCGCTACATTAACCGGATGGATCGGTGTTTATTCTTGTTTTTGCCTGAAAAATCGAGTTTCAACTGATAGCCGGCCACAAGTTCGTGGCTTCCGGAAGAGGCCTTGGCTATGGCCGACATGGGATAGTCGTAAGCATAGCCGAGGAAAAAGTTTTTGAATGTCACTCCGGCCATTGCGCTGAGTGCGTCTTTCCAGCGGTAGCCCAGTCCGAAGGTGAGAAACTTATTATATGTGGCCCGCATGGTCACTTCTGCCGTAAACATGCTGAAATCCGTCTTCACCAGCAGGGAGGGCTGCAATTCAAATAACGTATTATGCAATGGAATATTGCTATCTCCCGTAAAATATAACATCCTGGGCAGCTCTGTCTGATATTCCTGTGATTCATTGGATTCGGAGCCTTCTATGCTCAGATTCACTTTCGGAGCCATAAGATGCATTCCGCCTACTCCGATGCTGAAATATTTATGGCTGTATCGCAGTCCGGCCGAAAGGTCGAAAGCGTTGCCCGTCATGTCCTGGGTAGGGATCGATGGATCCGTGGGCTGATGATAATCATCATTGTCGGGGATGAATACCTCCGAGCCCTTGAATTTCGAGTTGTAATATCCCGGCTGCACACCAATGGAGAGTTCTCCCTTCAGAATCTTGAACCGGAAGCTGAGCTGGGCGCTTATCAGAAGGTTGGAGAAAAGTCCGAGTCCTTCCTGATTCACGGTCACGCCGGCTCCGAATTTCTTGCCTAAAAGTCGGAAAGGGGAATCTGCCACTCCGAAGAAGCTCTTCGGGGCGTTCTCTATGCCGAGCCATTGGAGTTTGGCTCCGCCGCGTATACGGAGATAATCCGTATCGCCTGCCGCTGCCGGGTTATAAAGAGTCGGAGTGGCCCAATATTGGGTAAGCTGCGGTTCGGCCTGCGCCATAACGGGCAGAGAGGAGAGTAACAATGTTATGACAGCCATGACAATCCTCGCGCCGCGCGCTGTGTGTCGTGTGTATCGTCTCATAGTTGTCATTCAAAATAGAAGGTGAGCACCACCATCTTCGACTTTACTTTCTGAAGCGATTGAGTCATCTTGAAAGCCTCCGGATTATCCGTAAGGTCCGGACGGTCGTGCTTGAGAATATCGGTAAGTCCGAAGCAGAATTTGATTTCGGGATTAAGTTTGAAGAAGGGGAGATAGAAGTCGCAGCCGAGGCCCACTGTGAGGTAGGCGTCGGCCGTATTGAACACTAAAGGATCGCTACGCTTCTTGCTGACATCGAATGTAGCCATGGCTCCGGCCGTCACGTAGGGACGTACATTGCGTTGCCGTTCGCCCGAGATCTTGAGATCGACCGGCACCACGACATAAGCGCTCTTCACATCCTGGCGCTCCTTGCGGTCGGTGCCGTAAGCGATCATCTCCACAGTCTTCGATCCGAAATACATTCCCGGCGACAGACGTAGATTCAGATATTTATGAAGTCGGAGGTCGCCGAGCACATTGACGCAGAAACCGGGGGAGAACGACGGCACTTCCGCCACCCACTGCTGCCCGTCGGGCGTGATGTAGCCGTTGTGGGTGAAGTCGAGGTCCTGCACATGTGCGCCCACGGAGAAGCCGAGATGCACTCGCTTCTGGTCGGCATACTGCCGGTTGAGAAGCTTGTCGCCCGGTTTCGCCTGCGCGGAGAAAACCGCGCCGCCCGCAATCGCGAGCAGCAGCGCCATTGTGAACCTGAGAGTCAGAGAAAGGTAGTGTCGTGTCATAATCTCTTATTTAACGCACCCCCCTCCCTCTTTATTTTATTCCGCGTGTCACATCATACGGCGGGGAGGGAATGGGCATTGAGCTTGCGGAAGAGGTCGAGGGCGTAGACATCGGTCATTCCCGAGATATGGTCGAGCACTGCCTGAACACGGGTATAAAGCGATTTTTCGCGTATCTCATACTGCCGTGGAAATTTCTCCAACAGTAATTTCGAGAAATTCCTGTCGGGATATAGCACGGCTTCCATCAGCGTATGCAGAAGGTAATTGATGATGCGGTTGCCGGCTATCTCCACATCCACCACGTCCGACGCCCTGTATATCTTCTTGGCGGCCACTTCCGCACATCCTTTGTAGGCGGCTTTGAGACGCGGCTCCATCATATTGATGAGCGAACCTTTGGCCGTGCCCTCAAGCAATTCCCGCTCGTTATCCACAAAAGCCCTCGCGCAACTCTCCACCATAGCCCCGATGACACTCGACCGTAAATACCCCACCTGCTCGTTGGGATCATCGAGATGCGACATAGCCCTTTCCCGGCGGGCGGCCGAGTCATCATCGAAGAAGGGGAGAAACAGTTGCTTTACGGTATCTGTGGAGAGTATCCGCAATCTATGTGCATCCTCGATATCCATCACCTGATAGCAGATATCATCGGCAGCCTCCATTATCCATACCAGAGGATGACGTGCGAAACGTCCCGGTTCCATTTCCGGAATCTCCAGTTCAGCGGCTACCCTGCGGTAGATCTCATCTTCGCTTTCGAAGAATCCGAATTTCCCCTTCTCTCCCGCATGAAGGGAGGTGTAGGGATATTTCACGATAGAAGCCAACGAACTGTAGGTCATCGCGAATCCCCCCTCCCGGCGACCCGCAAACTGATGTGTGAGCAAGCGGAATGAATTGGCATTTCCTTCGAAGTTCACCATGTCGGCCCATTGCCGGGGTGTAAGGCTGTCGCGTAAAAGCAGTCCAGGACCCTCGCTGAAATATGTGGAGATGGTCTTCTCTCCGCTGTGGCCGAAAGGGGGGTTCCCCAGATCGTGGCACAGACAGGCAGTCGCCACGATATCGCCGATCTCATACAGCTTTCGATCCGTATCGACGTCATGGCGCCCGCGCAGCATGATGGCGGCTTCATTAGCCATAGAGCGACCTACCGACGACACCTCCAGACTGTGTGTCAGACGATTATGTACGAAGATACTTCCCGGCAGGGGAAACACCTGAGTCTTGTTCTGCAGTCGCCGGAAAGGGGAGGAGAATATCATACGGTCATAATCGCGCTGAAAATCGGAGCGGGTCTGTTTGCGGGGATCATGGAATTGCTCCATGCCGAGGCGTTTGTCGGAAATGAGATGTTGCCAATCCATAATATTCTTACTGATTTACCATACAAAATTACTACATCCTCTCCGTAATAACAAATTCCTATTCCCGGCAGATGTCCGGATTATATCAAAGTAGCGTGTTGAAGCGTTATAAAAGATATGAGACTCATTACGAATTTATCCTTTGCTGTAAGCAATCCCAAGCCGTATCTGACGCGCGTATTAATGCTGATGGTAATGTTCCTTCCGGCGATACTCCCGGCGAGGGCTGCTTCGGTCTACACCCCGGCCGATGTGCCCAATGTGCAACTTGCCGACGCCTCCCGTTATGTAAGCGACCCGGAGCATCTCCTGTCGGCTGCCGATCTGGCTGAGGCCGATAGCAAATTGGCTGCCATCCGCCAAGCTACATCGGCCGAAGGCGTGGCCATCATTGTCCCCTCTATAGGCGATCTCACTCCCACGGAGTTTTGCGAAAAGATTTTTACATCCTGGGGAATCGGAAAGAGGGATAAGGATAACGGCTTCATACTTCTCATCGCTCCTGACGACCGTCGTGCGTGGATCCAGACCGGATATGGTCTGGAGGGAGTGATGCCGGATGCTCTCTGTTCGGCGATTCTGCGCGAGAATGTTGTGCCGGCTATGAAAAAAGGAGACACCGGGGCCGCACTGAACTCCGCATTGTCGGCTATCGGCACGGTGCTTACCGATCCTTCGGTACGTGATGAGATTCTCAGCAGTCAGCGAGGAAATGCGACAGCTGTCAATACCTTGTCCGATGATGTGTTCTGGGATTTTGTGGGTATTATGATCGGCATTGTCTTTGTGGGAGGATTATTAATGTTCTTCCTTACATTGCGCCGGGCGAGGGGGAAATCCCGCTACAATCAGGCTCTTATATGGAAAGGAGCACGCAAAGGTATGATTGCCGCTTTGATACTCACATGTGGAGCGGCTGTTGTGTACGCACTCCCCGCGTTGCTCATATACGAGCGTAAACGCAATGGTCGTCATAAATGCTCCTGTTGCGGCGCTAAGATGAAAAAACTTTCGGAAGAGGAGGATAATACCAAACTCACACCCTCTCAGGATCTCGAAGAACGACTCGATACAGTGGATTATGACGTATGGGTATGTCCCGACTGTGGAGCCGTAGATCGTTATGCCTTCAAGAAAGATCAGAAAAAATATACGGAGTGCCCGAATTGCGGCGCTATCGCCAATCGCTTGATAGAGGACCTTACAATCGTGCCCCCCACAACAAGACAGACCGGCACGGGAGAGAAAATCTACGAATGTGCCAATTGCCATCATCGCACGCATCGTCGCTATGGTATTCCCCGCAAACCGGATGTCTCCGACGCTGCCGTAGCCGGTGCTATACTCGGCAGCATGGCCGGACGCGGTCGCGGCAATGGCGGTGGCGGTTTCGGTGGCGGTTTCGGTGGCGGAGGCTTCGGCGGTGGTAGCACAGGAGGCGGTGGCGGCGGTGCCTCCTGGTAAACGTCATACACTACGCGGAGAGCTTTGATAATTTATAAATAATCCTTACTTTTGCGTTCAATAAGAAAAAGACTTTCCCAATGAGCCAGCATCCGTTAATCAAATACCCGATAGGCCAGCAGTCGTTTGAAGTAATTCGTTCAAACGGTTATGTATATGTTGATAAGACAAAATATATCGAGACCATTATAAATGGATCGCAATACTATTTCCTCGGGCGCCCGCGCCGTTTCGGCAAGAGTCTCTTCCTCTCCACGCTCAAATGCTTCTTCGAGGGAAAGCGCGAACTGTTCAAAGGTCTCTATGCCGACACCATGGACTGGGACTGGCAGGATTATCCAGTGCTGCATCTCGACCTCAATACTCTCAAATACAAGTCGACAGAGGAATTGGATTCTCTTCTTGACATGCAGATGGGTAAATGGGAGAAGAAGTATGGAATCGATACCGGCCAAACCATCCATTCCTTGCGGTTTGGCGAACTGATACGCCTGATTTCAGAGAAGACCGGGAAGGCGGTTGTAATCCTCGTGGATGAATACGACAAACCTCTTGTCAACAATATTGATAACCCCGAACTCTTCAATACATTCCGCGACACACTGGCCGCGCTCTATTCCAATTTCAAGAGCAGCGCCGATTACATTCGGCTCGTTTTCCTTACCGGTGTCAGTCGGTTTGGCAAACTCAGTGTCTTCTCCGACCTTAACAATATCAGGGATATCTCCATCCAGAATATGTTTGCGGGGATATGCGGTATCTCGGAAGAGGAATTGCTTGAGAATTTCCGGATTGGAATAAAGGAGTTGGCCGAATACAACGGTGAGACAGAGGCAGAGACTATAGCCGAGCTGAAACGCCGCTATGACGGCTATCACTTCAGTAAGGTCTGTCCGGATATATACAATCCATTCTCACTACTGAATGTATTCGCTTCTAACGAATATGCCAACTATTGGATAGCCTCGGGTACACCGAGACTGTTGGTAGACCAACTCAAACGAACCCGAATGGATCTGACCAGACTGATGTCGGTGGAAGCGGGAGAATCCGGACTTTCGGGTCTTGATGTCGACAATATCCGACCTGTGGCATTGTTGTATCAGGCCGGTTATCTTACCATCAAGGGTTATGATCGAAAATACACTCTTTTTCGTCTCGGTATGCCAAATGCAGAGGTAGAGGAGGGTTTTCTTCAATATCTTCTTCCCTACTATGCATATCTCCATAATGAGGGGAGTGTCGTTTTTATAAGCGAGTTCCGCCGGGAGATGTCGGAAGGGCGTGTTGACGATTTCATGTGTCGTCTACAATCTCTCTTTTCCGACACGAGCTATGAGATGAAGATGGAGGAGGAGCGCAATGTGCAAAACGTTCTATTCATCCTTTTCCGCTTGATCGGAATGAATGTTGATGTTGAATACCGCACCTCCGAGGGGCGCATAGACATACTCGTCCGCACCGATCGCTACGTCTACATAATGGAGCTCAAATACGACCACTCCGCCGAAGAGGCACTCTCTCAGATCGAGCGCAAGGAATATACCCTACCTTGGAGTGTCGACACCCGCGAGACCATAGCCATAGGCATCAACTACTCCACTGCGCGCCACACCATCGACAGTTGGCTCGCCCGTCACCTATGATTTTTTTTTAGGCCGGATAGGGGGAATTGCCGTGTAGCACGTCATAGGGTCAGAAATCAATAAAATTTTTATTCGAAATGAAAAGATTTGAACTGACCCTTACCAAGGGATTCTTGATGAGCCTCATGATGGTTCTGATGGTAGGATTCTTCACTTCCTGCAGTGATGACGATGATGAGCAGCTTACCGGTGTATGCACCGTGGCCGGCCGGGTAGTAGACGGTGACGGTAATCCCATCGAGGGAGCCGACATCAGCATTGTAGCCGTCGGATATGCTTTACCCCAGGCCAAAGGAAAGAGCGATGCCGCCGGCGAGTACAAGATGGTGGTGAAAGAAGCTACGGCTACCCTTGTAGTGACAGCCGAATGTGAGGGGTATCGTTCCTCTTCCATGACTTTGAGCAATATCCCCTTCACCGGCGGAGACTTGGAATCCCTCGGCGTAGCCTCTATCACCGCCGAAGATCTCATCCTTCCCCCAAAATAAAAAACTTACTCCGCTACGTCAACAACCCACATGAAATGTCGTATATTGGTACGACATTTCATGTGGGTTGTTGACGTAGTACGATATTATTCTTTGCTTGTTCAAAGA
The DNA here is from genome assembly GCA_014801225.1 of Bacteroides sp. Classification (GTDB taxonomy): domain Bacteria; phylum Bacteroidota; class Bacteroidia; order Bacteroidales; family Muribaculaceae; genus Lepagella. The sequence continues at coordinate 76,430 of JAAVEO010000016.1, read as the reverse complement.
ATAATACTTAACTTTGCGTTCATAATCTCTTCATGTCAAGTGGTATATGAAGAAAAATCATCAAGATTAAAACAGATTGCTATATCAATAATAGGGTTAGGCCATGGCTTACTATACTTTCAGAGTTACGGGTAAAGGGATGTACAATGCGCCTAAAGGGGCGGTTGTACAGATTGTGAAATCATCCTCCACTCTTACCATGACTGATATAAAAGGAGCGTTTTTGAGTCAGCTTGGAATCAATGTCACCGGTTCTACTTCTAATTATGATATAGTGAAATTGTTTTAAGATGTTTAATGGTATAAGTTTAGATATTTCTTATTATTCGGCTTATTGTTGATAATTATTGCAATTCTAATCAAATATTTATGTTAAATCTAAAAAAAAACTACCACATTGCTACTCTTNAATATCTTGGGAGTAGTTGCGGCGTTTTCTATTCCAAAGACATTTGAGGTCAACGGTATCTTCTATTGTCCGGAATCTGACGATGCCACTACGGTTACGGTTGAGAAACCGTCCGGCAATAGCCGGTATGAAGGATTGGTCAATATCCCGGCTACTGTGTCCAANAATGGTGTGACCTATACGGTTGTGGGCATCGAGCATGAAGCATTCAGAGCCCAAGATATCACCGGAGTAGTATTCCCTAAGACTCTGAAGAAAATAGGTTATTACGCATTCAGAGGTTGCGGAAATCTTAAGAACGTGGTTTTCAGCAGCGATGGAGANCTTGAGATGATTGAGAACTACGCCTTTGCTGCTTGTAACAGTATTACAAACCTTAATTTCCCNGCATCCCTTAAGGTGATAGATCATCATGCTTTCGAGGATTGCACCGCTCTTAAGGCAATCAAATGGGGTGGTGTTGAGGTTCTTGANAAAGCTGCTTTCAAGGGATGTGACAGTTTGGACGAACTTGATCTCTCAGACAATGTGACCTACATTGGAGAGATGTGCTTCTGGGGATGTGAGGTGATGAGTAAAGCTCATTTAGGTTCGTCTGTGGAGTATATCGGTCCTGACGCTTTTCTTGATTGTCATCAGCTGGAGGAGGTAAATATCCCTTCCACAGTGAAAGAGATTGGTTATGAGGCCTTCCGTGGATGCTGGTATCTCACAAAAATTGATATTCCTGACTCCGTCAAAGAGATGGGGTATGGTGCGTTCAGATACTGCACTAACCTGACACAGGTCACTCTGGGTAATTCTCTTAGAGAAATTCCATTACGTTGCTTCGAACAGACTCCTGTCGAAAATATCGTCATTCCGAATTCAGTAGAGGTTATAGGAGGAGAAGCATTCAGTGGATGTACAGAATTGTTGGACGTTACTTTCGGAAATGGTCTCAAGAGAATNGATGATTATGCATTCTTAGGCTGTACGCGTCTGGCAGAAGTGATTTTTAAAGAACCCCTTGAGGAAATCGGACAAGGTGCATTTAATGGTTGCTCAAATCTAAGTTTTGCCTCCATTCCGGCTTCTACCCGTAAACTTCATAAAGAATGTTTTGCCAATTGTCCGAGTCTGACTGATGTATATTATTACGCCACTGTACCGCCGAATCTCTATCCCCTTTCTGTTTTCGCCGGGTCTGCTCCTGAAGGATGCAAGGTAAATGTTCATGTCCTGGAGGGTTTGGGCGAACTTTTCAGTACCGCCTTAGGATGGTATGACATAGGAGATGAATACACGGCTAATATCAATGTGATTGACGATATTCCCGTTGTCGCGATCGAAAAGATTGAATTCGTGGAGAGTCCCATATATTGTGGTCTTGGCGAACAGAAGAAGGCTGAACTCCGTCTTTTGCCCGAGAATTCATTTGGCGAATTGTCGTGGGAGGCAGAAGATGAGTCAATCCTCTATGTAGATATGCTCACCGGAGAATTTATCGGATTGGCAGAAGGGGAGACCCTTCTCAAAGTATGGGTGTCCGATCGTCCTGAGATAAAAGCCGAATGTAAGGTCATTGTGACAAATGCTGCTGTGGGAATGACTCCTGATGACGAGTGGAATGATGTCATCTATGATATCTACGGACGTCGTCTCGAGAATCTTCAGAAGGGTATCAATATCGTCAACGGGAAAAAGATTCTCGTGAAATAATNCGATAAAAAAGTGATACGCATATTAGTATTNGGAATGGTCATGATGCTTGGATGGAATCTTGGCCATGCCCAGACTTTCATCGAAACGGCAGAGCAAGAGCCCACGGGGTATCTTAGCATCAAGCAACCTTACTATTATGCCTCGAAAGATGGCGTACTGTATATATTCAGTGGCAAGAATCCACGAGTATTGGTGCGCTTNCCTTCGGCTGACACCAGGGCATCTTTTACAGTCCCTCCTACTGTAGACAGGATTGCCCGCGGCGCATTCAAGGGATGTTATAATCTCAAAGAGATTATATTGCCGGCATCGCTCCTTTATGTCGGTGAGAATGCTTTTGAGGATACGGAGATCGAATCATTCAAGGTAGAAGGGAATGATATGTCGGGCATGACCACTATGGCTCCCGATATTGAGCCTGACTCTTCCTATTATACTATTTCCGGACAGATGGTGGAGGATCCCGCTTCCACCACCGGAATCCTNATTCATTCCGGTGAAAAGGTAATGAAAAGNTAANAGACTTTTTTGTCTGCCAAGATCCTCAGGATGAATNAAATAAAANACGGATGCATGCCCGGGCATGCATCCGTNTTTTATTTTGTCCTATGGCCGTTGGCGGCCATGCGAGTTAGGGTAGGGAGAGACGGATTATTTGGCAGGGAGGAGAATCTTGCAGTCGCGGAAGCCGGAGGCTATATATTCGTCGCAGAGCTTCGGATCGGAAGAGGCTTGAGTCATTGTCAGCGGNAACTCTACAAGCGACGTGATACCCGAGCCGGGAATCACGTGAGCGAGTAGCTCCGTCGGGGATGGAGCCTGCGGAAGAGCCATGTATTCCTTGTAGGTGTAGGATGTGAANACCGTATTCGGGCCTACTCCCCGACGATCGAGCAACCATCCGTCGGAAAGACGTAGCGGCATACTCTGTTGCGAAAGATCCGTNGGTGCCGGGAAAGAGANCACTTCCGTTCCATTCTCATTAAGCATGATCGGCACATTGTCGTAGAAATTGCCGTCAGTGCGATATACGATAGCTTTAGGTATAAACCGGCTTTCGCCGCCGATAGGACGAGGCGTCACAGCCACCTGCACAGCCTTATCGGCTGCCTGCCGGCTTTTGCACCCTGCGGCACCGCCGGCTATCAACAGCGCGCCGAGTATGATTGCGGGTTCTATTTTCATTTCTGAGTCTTTTTATGGGGATATGCTTCAAGAGCNTTNCGCAACACGATNAGCGCTTCTTCCAGGTCTTCACGGCGGAGNACGTAGGCAATGCGNACTTCATCCACACCGAATCCCGGCTCGGTATAGAATCCGGCAGCCGGAGCCATGAAGACTGTGGCACCGTTATAACTGAACTCACTCAGACACCAGCGACAGAAATCCTCGGCATTCTCTACCGGCAGACGTGCCACAGTGTAGAAGGCACCCATAGGCATCGGGGAATAAACTCCCGGAATCTCATTGAGACCATGGATAAGGAAGTCGCGACGACTGCGGTATTCCTCGAAGGCCTTGTCGAGATAATTCTGCGGAGTATCGATAGAGGCCTCCGCCACAAGCTGGCCGAGCAGCGGCGGACTGAGACGCGCCTGACAGAACTTCATCACTGTATCGTGAAGCAGGCGATTACGCGTGACGAGTGCTCCCACACGGATNCCACACTCATTATAGCGTTTCGACACGGAATCAATCACCACTACCTGCTCCTCTATGCGATCAAGCTGGAGAGCGGAATATACCGGTTTGTCAGTATAGCAAAACTCCCTGTACACCTCGTCGGAAAAAAGATAAAGGTCGTTGCGCTCCACAATGTCGCGGATCTTCATAAGTTCCTCTTTTGAATACACGTATCCCGTAGGATTGTTGGGATTGCATATCAGGATAGCGCGTGTACGCGGAGTGATACGCTTCTCTATCTCCTCTACGGGAGGAAGAGCGAATCCGTCCTCGATACGGCAGGGGATGCCGATGATATTTGCTCCGGCAGTCTTGGAAAAGGCCACATAGTTGGCATAGGCNGGTTCGGGGAGTATCACTTCATCTCCCGGATTGAGCGTGGCCAGAAAAGCGAACAGCACGGATTCCGAGCCGCCGGAAGTCACGATGATCTGCTCGGGAGTCACCTCGATATCATATCGTGAATAATACTCTGCCATCTTGCGGCGTAAAGTCTCCAGACCGTCGCTCGGGGAATACTCCAGCACCTCCCTGCGGAGATTGTGTATAGCCTCAAGAGCGTTGGGAGGAGAAGGAAGATCGGGCTGACCGATATTCAGAGAGAGGATTTTCACTCCTTTGCGCTCGGCTTCGCGGGCAAGTGGCGCAAGTTTTCTGATTGGCGAGGCCGGCATTTCGCGGCCTCTTTGTGAAATCGAGGGCATAGATTCAAGTGTTTTAGGTTGTGTATGTCATAAATGGTCTTACTCGTCGGCAAGGCAGGCGTCGAGGGCTGCGGCGATTGCTTCACGGTCGAGATTGCGTCCGATGAATACGATCTTCTCCATTCGGTCGCCATATTTCTCATCCCAGTCGCGTTCAAGTCCCGGCTCGCGGGCCATCAGTACCTTCAGATCCTCTTCGGGGGCTGTGGCATACCAGTATCCGGCCTCAGTGAGTTTTTTCTGCACACCGGCCTGCTCGAAAAGCACCGACATATCACGATTGTGGCTGAAATATACCACACCCTTGGCGCGTATCACATTCTTAGGCCAATCCAGATTCACGAAGCGGTCGAATTTGTCGAAATCAAACGGACGACGGCGGAAATATACGTATGTGCCTATGCCGTATTCCTCNGTNTCNCCCCCTTCATGATGGTGNTGATGNTGGTGATGATGTCCGTGGCCGCATACTTCGCANGGCTNGTCATCGTCATGNTGATGNTGATNCGTNGNCGCATACNTNGTCANGGNNGTGTTCATNGTCATGGTGATGCTCATGNNCNTGNTCNTGNTCATGNTGGTGNTCATGNTCATGTTCGTGGTGNTCATGGTNATGGTGGTGCTCNTGNTTATGNTCCTCTTCNTCGGCATCCACNTGGCGTTCGATCTCNCGTACCCATGTNGCGGAAGTGGCCACCTGNTCGAANTCGAAAAGNCCNGTNTTGAGCAGNTCGCGNAGNGGNANATCGCAATANTNGCATTCNATGATTCNGGCNCGAGGCTGCANCGCCCNGATTATCTCGCNGAGACGNCCGCGCTCCTTNTCGGTCACTTCCGNACTCTTNTTGAGCAGNATAAGNTCGCAGAATTCTATCTGTTCGATAAGAAGNTTCTCGATATCCTCCTCNTCNAGGTCNTTGCGNGTGAGAGAATCGCCACACTCGAATTCGCTCTTCATNCGGAGAGCGTCNACNACNGTCACGATGCANTCGAGNCNCGGAGCCACATCCGNNCCCGGGCCTCCCTGCGCCATCTGGCGCATGGCGCAGATAGTCTGGGCGATTGGAGCCGGTTCGCAGACACCGCTCGCCTCGATCACTATATAATCGAAACGTCCTGTCTGCATGATGTCGTTAAGCTGGCGGATAAGGTCGTTCTGGAGTGTACAGCAAATACAGCCGTTCTGGAGAGCCACCAGGTCGCCGGAGTCATCCTGACCCACGATGCCCCCCTTCTGTACGAGCGATGCATCGATATTTACCTCGCCTATATCGTTTACGATTACGGCGAAACGTATTCCCTCTCCATTATTGAGGATATGATTGAGAAGTGTGGTCTTGCCGCTGCCGAGATATCCTGTAAGCAGCAGCACCGGAGTCTCTTTAAGTGCCATGTCTTATTTCTTTAATATTTGCGGACCGGTGAAAAAATATTACTTCCCGCTCTTCTTATATTCTGCGGAATAAAGACGCGAAAAAAATGGGTCCGCTCGCAAAATTAACAAAAAAAATCACATTCCCGCTCACTGCCAAGAGCGAAATTTAAATTAAAAATGTACACCACCGTCATGTGGTGGAGGCTACCAACGCGAGGATCTCCTCACCGAATTGGTCGGCTTTCTTGGGGCCTACACCGGGAACGGCGAGTAATTCGGCGCGTGAGCGTGGAGCCTTCTCGGAAATCTCCTTCATTACTTTTGTGCCGAGCACCATGAAGGCCGCCACTCCCAACTCCGACATCTTCTCCCGGCGCCATAGTTGCAGCGCCCGGTATAGACGAGGATTGCTGAGATCGTCGAGATTTGTGGATACCCACTCTTTTGTTTTCTTGCCGGAGGAAGTCCCGGCTCCTTGGCCGGAAGCGGGCGCAATCTTCTTTCGGGCCGACTCCTCCTGTTGCATCATAGCCTTCGCCTTGGCTTTCAGATACTTCTCTACTGAAAAGTCTCCGCCACGGAACTCTCCGAACAATAGTTGCTTCACCATGACCTGATCGGAGAAGGTGGCGATACGCTCCGCGAGCACTTTGGCAACACGAGCGTTATCCACTTCGAGCGGAGTGTCCGTTATCACCTCCCGTATCCGCTTGATTTCATCGAAGAAATACCCGCATGCCGCGCTCAGACGCTCGGGGAAGCGCCCGGAATCACCATCGGGGGAGAGCAGACTTCTGTACTGGGCGCCAAACTTACGGCCTACATCTACAAGGCGTGGGGAGAACTCGGCTTCCATTACCCTCCAACGCTTCACAAGATTGGGATAAATTCCCGCAAAAGCTTCCTCCACCACGTGGCGGCAATCCGCCAGACTATTACGCGCCGGAAGAAAATCGAATAGTTCGTCAAGAAGTGAGATACGGTAGTTGTCGGCCAATTCCTTCACTTGCTCGGCTGAAAGAGCCTTCGCCGCGCGATCGGCCATGAACGCCGTCACATTGCGATCGCAAATCACGGCTGCCGGAGTCAACGGACGCTCAAGCACCAACCCCTCCATATTCTTGCAGCGGCTTAGAGCCACATAAGCTTGCCCATGGGCAAACGAACGGGACGCATCTATGACGGCATGCGAAAATGTAAGGCCCTGGCTCTTATGGATAGTGATGGCCCAGGCGAGGCGCAAGGGGAATTGCGAGAAAGTGCCGTCAATCTGTTCCTTGAGCTGGGACGTGGCCGGATCGAGCACGTAGCTGGTATTGTCCCACGATTCGGGCTGGATCTTGAGAGTCTCCAAAGCTCCCTCCGGACGCACATATACACACCCCTCGGAAAGTGATTCCACGGTGCCTATCATTCCATTGTAATAACGATGTGTGCCGGAACTGTCGTTCTTTACGAACATCACCTGCGCTCCCTCCTTGAGTCGCAATTCAGAATCAGCGGGATAGGAACTCTCCGGGAATGCGCCGTCTACCTTGGCTCTGTGGGTCCATTCCTCCCCCGGAAGACGATAGAGATGATCATCGTTCACCCTNCGGGCCAGCTCATTATGTGTGGTGAGCCGGATATATTTCGGAGTGGAAGGCACTTCGAATCCGGGGAGAAAGCGAGTATTCAGGCGTGCGAGTACACTGCTGTCGGCCTTGTTGTCGCGAATGGCATTGAGGATAGAGATGAATTCCTCATCGTTCTGACGATAGATTTTGCGCAATTCCACCATCTCGTAGCGCATGGAGCGCAAGGCATGGCTCTCGAAGAAATAGAAGGAGGGATAATATGGCTGCAGAAGCTGTATGTCGCTTTCCGTAGCCACGGGAGGAAGCTGCTGTAAGTCTCCGATAAGGAGGAGCTGCACTCCGCCGAAAGGGATAGGTACCTTTCTCACGCGGCGCAACACGGCATCGATAGCGTCAAGCAAGTCGGCGCGCACCATGCTGACCTCATCTATTACGATAAGATCCAGACTGCGTATCATCTTCACCTTCTGTTTGGAGAGACGATGGAATTTGGAGCCCGTAGGATTGGAGCCAGGGATATATGGGGAGAAGGGGAGCTGAAAGAATGAATGTATGGTGACACCGCCGGCGTTGATAGCGGCTATTCCGGTAGGAGCCAGTACCACGAGGCGCTTCTTCGATTCCTCCACGAGCTTGCGAAGGAATGTGGTCTTACCCGTGCCGGCCTTTCCTGTGAGGAAAAGGCTCATTCCGGTATTCTCAATTATACTCCAGGCCGTTTCTCTTTCAGTATTTTCCATAATTTGTTTTCTTAGTGACAGGCTCAGAATTCCACACAGATTTTCACGGGGAAATGGTCGGAGGGGATGCGAGCCTCATATACGTCATCGCGCAAGGTCTTGCCGCTCTCGCGTGCCGGAGTGCGGTAAGTATCGGTAAGCACGCCGTATTTCTTCACTTTTATGCCGGGAGTGACGAAGATATGGTCGATGCGTTCGGTGGTGAAGCCCTCGGGTTCGTAGCAATTATAAGTGCCGTTGGGGGCATATCGGAATTCGGCTGTCTCGAAAGAATCCTCGAATCCGCCGTCGCTCACGAGTGTGGCATACGATTCATGGGTCTGGTCGACATTGAAGTCTCCGGTCAGGAACGCCGGAATCCCTTTACCCAACTCCTTACACATCCGCTTCACGAGTTTGCCGCTTTCCACACGAGCCTGTTTCCCGATATGGTCCATGTGGAGATTGAAGAAAAGAAACTCCTTTCCGGAAGGGATATGGCGGAAATGAGCCCAGGAGCAAATGCGCGGCAACACCGCATCCCATCCTATCGAAGGGCGGTCGGGTGTTTCAGAAAGCCAGAAGTCACCTTTATCCACCACCTCGAAGAGGTCTTCGCGATAGAAGATAGCCGAGTGTTCCCCCTGATCTATCCCATCCTCGCGCCCTACGCCTACATAGGCATATCCAGGGAGGAGCGCGTTAAGCTCCTCAAGCTGATTCTTGAACCCCTCCTGAGTGCCGAACACATCGAAATCATGGAATTTCACCACGTTTGCAAGGTGAGGAAGCCTGCGTCCCCAGCCGTTGCCGGCCACGGAGTCTCCATGATTCTGCTGTCGCAGATTGTAGGAAGCCACATTGATACGGGCCGGAGTGTCGGCTCCCTTGCGGGCGGCGTTGAGGCCGGCGCAGAAAGCCAGCATACAGAGTAATACGGAAAGTATTCTTATCGGTCGCATGGTGCAGAAAGTTTATTATGAAATCCGTATGCCCGAGCGTTCATTTGTGGAAAGTCCCGTCAGGCATTTGGCTAAATATCGGTAAAGATAATAATTTTTCACGACATAGGCGTTCCCGGTGTGAGGAATATAAAGAAAAAAGCCTGAAGCTTCACGAGCTTCAGGCTTTTATTGTAGTGTTGAAAGGAATTTGATTAGTTGTTGCTGCTACCGCCACCGTTATGGTCGCCGAGCCAACCCTCAGTGAAGACATGTACTGTGCTGTAGCTTACGGCCTTGACATTCTTGTTGGTAGCCTTGTCAGCGAGAGTCCAGTTGATCTTATCCTGATAGCCCCAGATACGGAGACCGGCACCTACGGAGATGCTCTGCTCGATATTGTAACGGCCATTGATAGTGTTCACCTTGTTGCCCACCTTGCGAGCGAGGTGCTCGATAAGAAGACCCTCGAGGGCGTTGGCTGCCTTTGTAGTGATATTGGCACCGGAGTGGTATACATAGCTGGAAAAGTCTACATAGAGGTTGCCGTTGCCATTGAAGTTATCCCATACGCTGGGTTTGAAAGTGAGGTTCTCACGTGCATCGGCAGTAGTCACGGTCATGTCGATGAATACACCGTATGATGTGAAATCTGTGGCTGCGATGACGATCTTGCCATTCTCCTTAGTGGAGTTCACGCTGCTCCATTTGTCGGAAGCCGCGTCATATACTTCTGTATAAACGGAATTGAGAGCGCTGTCATCGAGGTTGAAAGTAAGCGCTATAGGTTTCTTAAGCACTACGCCCTCCTTGGAGCAATGTACGGTAGCACCGATAAGCATATCGTGCTCATCGCTGACAGCCTTTGTCTCCATCACCTGAGCAGTCTCCTCAGTGTAGATAGGGGTCACATAAATTTCGAGCTCATCGGTCACGGGAGTACCATCGGCGTTCACGATAGCATCCTCGGGCACATCGGCAGTGATCTCCACCTTACCCTTATCATTGCCGGGGATAGCGTCGGAAGTCACATCTGTCTCAGCAGCCTGACCGGGGATAATCTTTACGGTCTTGGTGTTGCGGCGGTTCATTGTGAAGCCCTCTACATAGTCGAGGTTCTTCTCGGAGCCGGATACATCGATGTCGCGGGTGCTGCTGAACATACCGTCCTTCTCCACAGTAATAGTGTGTTTGCCGGCGGATACATCCTCGAATTCATAAAAACCGTTCTCATCGGTGGTAGTGGTGCGGCCGTCATCGAGAGTGACCTTCGCGCCCGCCACGGGATTACCGTTGATATCGGTAACTACACCGGAAAGTGAATTGGGAGTAGCCGGCACTACAGGAAGTACTGTATTGTTAGCCAGAGGGTCGTCACCATGACAAGATACAGCACCCATGCTCAGAAGCAGACAAGCTCCATAGATAAGTAACTTTTTCATTTCGAAATGATTAATTGTTGATTGATTTATGTTTATAATTTATTTTCAGAATAGATTCACTACGTAGCAGACGCCTCCGCTCGGATACTTGAATCTCTGGAGCGAAGCCTGAAGAAGAAGATGCTTCCACAAAAGACAGTCCACTCCGAAATTCACATCCCTTCCGGCATATTCCAAAATAGCCCGGAGGGGGCGGAAGAAGCGAGGACGGTAAGTGATGCCGCCTACTACGCCGTTATAGTGGTTAAGATTTCGCCCGTTGGTAAAGTAGCGGTAGGAGAGTGTGGCTCCCAGCTCATGCCCTTTCAGATCGAAATGCTTCGTTGCGGATATGTAATAATTTCGGAAGAATCCGTTGGAGAGGTTATCCTCACCCGGATCCAGCGATTTCCATATTCCGGAACTGATAAAGTCGTTGGCGCCGACAGCTATCGCAGGCCACCATTTTCCCTCCTTAAGCGGACGGAACTTTATCGAGAAATAGCGGTCTTTCTTGTTTTTGGCGTCTCCGCGTCGGAAGAGCGTCATTGTGTAGCCGATCTCCATCCAGCTGAAAGGCGTGAGGCTGAGGTAAGCGTCGCCGGTAGTATAATCGAAAGCCTGTTTCGGAGTGAACTCCTTATTCAGGATATGCATTCCGATTCGGGCGGTGCCGGCGCTGTCCATCTCCGCATCGGGAGTATGGATCAAGCCGGTCATTCCGGTATACTGTTGCGCGGTTGCCATCGGGCTCATAAGAATAAACGCGGTCAATAGCGATATGGTTGCGGAAATAAGTTTTTTCATTGCTCTTCCACCCCCTTTCCGCTCTCGGGAAGCATATCGATGCTTTCGGTAGCCTCTATTGATATTACGGTTTTCTTCTTACTGTTCTCCTGCTTTTTCAGCTCTTTTTCAAGCTGCTCAGCCTCGTAAGCCTCACGGTCGCACGGACGGAAGTCGGGAGCCATAGTGTCCGGACCCCATGGAAGAAGGTCGCGGTCAAACCATCCCTGACGTTCGTTCTGTTCCGGCTCCGTACGATAGGTGACATTGCTCCTTGAATTGCTTTGGGAGTTGAAAGTCAGCCTGAAGTTGGAAGCCGGACGGAAATGCACCTTGCGGCAGCTACGCTTATAAGGAGGAATCATAACGATTACCTTGAATCCCGCGGAGCTTTTTCCCACATTGCTGTACTGTGCGAAAAGACCTACGGATGTATGCTTGAAATGGCGGTAAGCCTCCGCCACCGCTCCATAGTCGCCATATACGAAGCGTCCGCCGCGGGCAATAAGCTGGGTTGTCCATTTTCCGAGCCAGAAATCCGGGCCTACGAGAAATGTGAAGCGTGTCATGGGACTCAGCGCCCAGCTCTTTTGCATGGTGAGCTGACCTGTAAGACCCAATTCCGCATCGATAGCCAGCCAGGGCTTCACTTCATATTGTGTCTTTATGTCCAATCCATAACGACTTTGGGTGAATACGCCTCCGCTGAAGCGTGTGCGCCAATGTTTTCCGATGCCGATTTGTTTTGACACGGAAGCCGCTTGGATAATTACATATTTGGAGTTGTCGCCATACTGGTTCACTACCGGTATCGCGGCTGCTCCCGCTATCTCCCAACGATGTCCGAGATTCCACTTCACTCCGGGAGTGAGATGGATAAGGAGATCTACAGGGCGATGGTTGAAAATGATGTCACGATAATTAAGCTCGACTCCCATGAATATATCCACATCGCCCCCCTTCATCTGAGACGAAGCGGGTAGCACGCCGATTAAGGCGGCTGCCAATGGAGTCAACAGGGTTTTGAACTTAATTTTCATAACGTCCTTTTTACATCTTCATGTCGGTTACGCTCTCTGCGGGCCGACTCTATCAACGCGCAAAATTACAAATAATTATGAAAATACAAGCGCTTTTAACCTGAAAATCTCATTTCTTTGCGCTTTATTCTCTTTTCGGTTGTAAGTATCTCGTTTTGTTGGTCGGTTCCTGTAAATAAAAGGAGCTGATAATCTTTTATTACCAGCTCCTTGGGTAGGGTGCAGTAAGTGGGACTCGAACCCACACAGCCGGTAAAGGCCAAAGGATTTTAAGTCCTTCGTGTCTACCATTCCACCATTACTGCATCAATTTCTCCGCTGAACTTAAATTAGGCTCAGAGATATATCATCGGCAAAATTACTGTTTATTTTCCATTTCTCCAAATTTTATTTCAAATTTACTTTTGTTAGTTAAATTTAGTTAACATCACAATGCCTGATTTTGGCACTTGTTCTATGTAATTTTGCATTCCCGATTCTCTATGTCTATCGGTTATCCCGAGACGGAGACGGCTATGATTCCACTAAGAAAAATATTCAAGGTTATGGAAAACAGTATTCGCGTTCTCCGTAAGGGAGATACGCTCTTCGCTCGCCTGTCAATGGGGCGGAAGGTGATTGCCGTATCGCTTCCGCCGCCCCCCTCTTCCATTGGGAGCTCTGATCGCTCTTTCAAGATAAGGGCTGACTTTATTTCCATGGAAATAAAGTCAGCCCGATTTATATGTACTCAGAGATTGAAGATATCTATAGGGTCAGGGATTGAAGATATCTTTGTTGTAGAAGTTGAGAATCTCATAGGAGGTTTTCATCGCCATTGTAGCTTTGCTGTTGGGATTGATACGAATCGCTGCAAGGTAATCGTTGATAGCCAGCGAACGTCGTCCGAGACTCCAATATCTCACTCCGCGGAGATAGTAAGCCTCATCTGATTCTGGATTGACGGCTATATATTCCGTAAGCATACGTATACAGACTTCAGCATCCTTGCCTTGCTGAATGGATGATTTGATTTCGTCGAGTGTCATGGGATAAATTTTTAAGTGTAATGTATTATAATCTATGATAGGCAGATATGACGGGCCTCTACCGGATCTTTCATGAAGAGAGAGGCTATATCATTGAATTTCTCGGGATTCTCTGTGGTGAGATATTCCGTAGTGGCGGTTTTGCCAAGTCTGCATTCCATTTCGGGATGACGCTTCAGATAGCAAGCCAGACTGTCGGCCACGATTTCTCCCTGAGGGAGAATGGTCACTCCCTCCGGAGCATATTTTCGGATCTTCGGCAATAACATCGGGTAATGCGTACAGCCGAGTACAATCGTATCGATATCAGGGTCGCTTGCCATAAGGGTATCTATATATTTCTTTACGAAATAATCGGCTCCCGGGCTATCCGCTTCCCCGTTCTCCACCAATGGCACCCACATCGGGGCTGCCACCTCCGTCACGGTCATGTCGGCTGAAAGTTTCTCCAGCTCCATACGGTAGGAATGTGATTTCACTGTGCCGGGAGTGGCGAGCAGACCCACATGTCCGCTTCGGGAGATATCTCCCAATACTTCCACCGTAGGACGTATCACACCCAATACGCGGTTCTCCGGGGCTATCAAAGGGAGGTCCTGCTGTTGGATGGTGCGCAGGGCCTTGGCCGAGGCTGTGTTGCAAGCCAGTATCACCAGACTGCAGTCACGTGCAAAGAGAGTTTCCACAGCCTGACGTGTAAACTCATACACAAGTTCGAATGAACGCGCTCCATAAGGGGCGCGGGCATTGTCGCCCAGATAAAGCCACCCGTATTCGGGCAGACGGCGACGCAGTTCCCGCAGGATAGTGAGACCTCCATAGCCGGAGTCGAACACTCCTATCTTTTGGCAAGAATCAGTCATTGGCTTGCAATTATACACCTCTTTTTTACTTTGAGAAGCGAAACCCGTATGAAGGATTCCGCTTCTCTTTATATTCCGTTGGTTGTAACTACGGACAGCTACTGTCTTGGAGCAGTCCGGACCTTATTTAATGCCCAACTTGGCTTTCACGGCGGGAGTGATATCATCCACGGGAGCTGCGAAGAAAATTACGGCGCCCTTCTCCTGAATGAGTGAATAGCCACCCTCGCGGCCTACAGCGTCGATAGCATCCTTGATCTTCTGTACGATAGGCTGCATAAGCATCTGCTGTTGCTGCTGCATATCTTGAGTGGCAGTCTGCTCAAACTGCTGGAGCTTTGTCTGATAATCGCTGATCTCACGGGTCTTACGCTCTCTGATAGCGGGAAGCTCATCTTCTGCCATCTTCTGGAAATCCTCGATGAGGCGAGTGTACTCGCTTTCGAGGCGCTGAGCCTCTTCCTGATATTTCTTCTGCACTTCGCCGAGTTTTGTCTGTGCGGCAGCAGTCTCGGGCATTGCGCCCATGATGGCGTCAGTCTCCACGATGCCTACCTTGAGAGTCTGGGCTCCCGCAAGCATGGGGAAGAGAAGAGCGGCTACGAAAAGAAGTTTCTTTAACATGTCTGTGTCTAAAAAATATTATGTTGTATTATATTGAATTTATGATTGGTCCTCGCCTCGAGAGTAGATCCCGTCCGGGTAAGCCGATCTATTAAGGGAGAGATTACTTGGAATAACCGAGCTTGGCAAGCACATCGTTGCTCACATCTATACGCGGCGAAGCGAACACGATGCTTTGCGAGGAAGCTCTGTCGAAGATAGTCTGATACCCCTTCTCTTCGGCTACGGCCTTTATGGCATTGTAGACGTCTTCCTGAATAGGCTTCATAAGGCTCTGGCGCTTCTTATAGAGCTCTCCTTCCGGTCCGAAGTATTTGTAGCGGGTATCGGTCACTTCCTTCTCCTTGGCTACAATCTCCTCCTCGCGTTTCTTTTTCTGGTCGTCGGTGAGAAACACCATGTCGCTCTGATAATTCTTGAACATGGTCTCGGCCTCTTTCGAAAGCTGCTCCACCTCTTTCTCCCAACGCTGTGACACCTGATTGAGCTGCTCATTGGCCATCTCGTAAGAGGGGACATTGCGAAGGATATAATCCATATCCACGAGTGCGAATTTCTGGGCCGAAGCCGAAGCGAACCCTGCAAGGGCGATAATCGCGGCGATAAGTATTTTTTTCATATACGTTTCTGTTTTTTGTTTTCTTATTCTTATGGGAAATTTGAGAAATCAGGGAGATTTAAGAAATATTCCTTAAAGAAAAGACAAATTAGGGCGGCATAAGGTTTAAGGGGTTAAGATATAGCCTGTGGAGACATTCTTTTACTCCTCTATGCCGCGACCCCTGTTAGAATTCCTGTCCGAGCACGAAGTGGAGCTGACTGCCGCCGCGACGTCCCCACACCTTGTCGAAACCATAACCCCAATCGATACCGAGGATACCGAGCATGGAGAGATATACACGCACACCCACGCCGGCGCTTCGCTTGAGGTTGAAGGGGGAGAAGTCCTTCACGGAGGTCCAGCAGTTGCCGGCTTCGGCGAATGCAAGGGCATAGATAGTGGTGGTAGGTTGCAGGAGGAAGGGGAAGTGAAGCTCTACGCCGAAACGTCCGTAGGCATAACCCTCGTAACCGTTAGGTGTGAACTGACCGTTCTCATATCCTCGCATAGCCACAGTCTCTGTAGCATAAGTATAAGTGCCCGACATACCGTCGCCGCCGAAGTAGAACGTCTCGAATGGAGTCTTGAAATATTTGTTGTAGCTGCCGAGAAGTGCGAAGTCGGCGCGAGTCATGAGCACGAGAGTCCATTGTCCGTTGGGATCGGTGAGCGGAGTGTAGGTCTTGCTCTTGAATTTCACTTTCCAATACTCGATCCAGCGGTAAAGTTCTGCGCGGGCTGCCTCACGGCTCTTGGTGTCGCGGTTATAATAGTCGGCTTGCTCGGAGAGCTTCTTCCAATCCTTATTCTTGGAGAAGAGCGAGGTGGGAGGTGTGAGAGTCACATCCACAGCAAAGCTTGAACCTCGGCGGGTATAGATCGGATTGTCGATACTCTCGCGCGAGAGATGAAGGCCCAGCATAAGGGAGTTGGACGTACCGTTGTTCATATAGTAGAGATACTCCCAGTTCTTCAGATAATACCATCGGTAGGATAGTGAGGCCTGGAACATGAAATAGTCGTCAGGCCATGTGAGGCGTGTGCCGAAACCTACGGATACGCCTGCAAGCTGGAGCACCTTGTTCGGGTCGTAGGCGTTCTCGTAGGCATAAGTGCCGTAGTTGGTGCCGGCCGATCCGTTGTAGTAGGGGGAGTAGAGGTAGGCATAGTTCCAGTTGTTGTTGTAGAAGCTGGAGTTGATACCGGTGGAGCGGCTGTAGTCCAGGGAGACGGAGAGGGAGTTGGGACGCTTTCCTCCTACCCAGGGATCCATAAAGGAGATGTTGTAGCTTTGGTAATACTTGGCATTTGTCTGAGCCGAGATGGAGAAGGTCTGTCCGTCGCCTCGCGGAATGATACCTCGGTAGGAACCGGGATTGAAGAGATTCTTCATCGAGAAATTGGAGAAGGAGAGCCCCACCTGGCCGGTAAGACCCGACTGGCCCCAACCGAAAGATATCTGCACCTTGTCGTTGGCCTTGGATTCGAGATTGAATACGATATCCACTGTGCCGTCGTTCTCATTGGGCTGAGGATCCACACCCATTGTCTCGGGGTTGAAGTGGCCGCTGGCCGCGATCTCACGGGCCGAGCGCATAAGGTCGCTCTTGGAGAAAAGCTCACCGGGGCGCACTCGCAGGTCGCGACGTATCACCTTCTCGAAGAGCTGATCGTTGCCGTTGATCACAACACGGTTGATTCTCGCCTGCGGACCCTCGAACATTCTCATCTGGAGTGCGATACTGTCTCCCTTGATATTTTCCTCGATGGGCACAAGCTGGAAGAAGAGATAGCCATTGTCGAGATAGAGACTGGATACGGCATCGTCATCCTCCTGGGTACGTTTGTTGAGAAGCTTCTGGTTGTAGACGTCGCCGGGATATATGCCGAGCACATTCCCCAATGTTTCGGTAGGATATACCGTATTGCCGATCCATGAGATATCGGAGATATAATAACGCTTACCCTCATCTACGTTGAGGAATACGTCTACGGTATTGTCATCATATCGGGCCACACTGTCGGAAACGATCTTGGCATCACGATAACCGAGCTCGTTATATTTGTCGATAATTCGCTGCTTATCGTCGCGATAATCGGAATCCACGAATTTCTTCTGCTTGAATATGTTGAGAAGATTTCCCTTCTCGTTGGTCTTCTTCATAGCGCGTTTCACACGCGAATCGGAGAGTACCTCATTGCCGTCGATATAAATCTTATGCACCTTAACCTTGTTGTGACGGTCGATATCGGCGGTAAGAATCACCTGGTTCTCCTTGCTCAGGTCGGGCTGCTGACGCATAGTGACAGAAGCATTCTTGAACCCCTTGTCGGCATAATACTTCTGGATGATTTTCTTTGCGCGGTCAATGATATTGGGAGTGAGCTGCTGGCCTTCCACCATGCCGAGACGCTCGTTGAGATCCTTGCGCTCGCCCCCCTTAACACCCTCGAAACGAAGTTCCGACATACGGGGCTGCTGACGGAGGTCGATCTCGAGCCACGCCTTGTCGCCCACGATTTTGGTCACCTTGATCTGTACTTTCGAATAGAGACCCTGACGCCAAAATCGCTTCACGGCATTAGTGATGTCGTCGCCCGGAATCTCCACCTTTTCGCCTACCGACAGACCGGAATAGCCGATGATGACATAATCATCGACATTATTCACACCCTTCACATCGATACCGGCTATCTCATAACTGCGCGGCATCGGTGAATAAATCACGTCGGGGTTATAGATTGTGTCGGAGGCCACGGGGAGTGTTATATCGAGTGCTGACGCATTGGATACTCCGAGAAGCAGCATCACTGCGGCTGTGGCTAAGAACTTGAATATATGTTTCATGTGTTGGATGTGGAAGTCTTCTGTTATTTGGAAGTGACCTGATCGCTTGTCTTGCCGAAACGGCGTTCGCGGCTCTGATAATCGATTATCGCCTTGGCATATTCGGCCTTGTCGAAATCGGGCCAGAGGGTAGGAGTGAAATAGAGTTCGCTGTAAGCTATCTGCCAAAGCAGGAAATTGCTTATCCTGTATTCTCCTCCCGTGCGTATAAGAAGGTCCGGGTCGGGGATGCCGGCTGTGGCGAGCGATGCGGCTATATCCTCTTCTGAGATGGAAGCTGCATCAATCTCTCCGGATGCGGCTCGGGCCGCCAATGTGCGTGCCGCCCGGGTGAGTTCCCAGCGTGCCGAATAGCTGAGGCACATCATGAGTTGCAACCCGGTGCAACCTGCCGTCTGGTCGCGGGCATCGAGAAGCCGGCGGCGCGGCCCCTCTGGGATGCGGTCGATATCGCCGATGAGATGGATTCTGACATTATTACGTTTCAGATCCGGGAGCTCCTGCTCTATAGCCCATCCGATGAGATGCATGAGGGTCTCCACTTCGGCGTCAGGCCGATTCCAGTTTTCTGTGGAGAAAGCGTAGAGCGTAAGGTAGCCTATGCCGAGATCGGAAGAGAGTTCCGTCACACGGCGCACACTGACAACTCCCTCGGAATGGCCGTTGCTACGCTCCATGCCGCGGCTGCGGGCCCAACGGCCGTTGCCGTCCATAATCATGGCTACATGGCGGGGGAGTCTGTCCTTATCTATCTGTTGAAGCAATATGTCGAGTTCTTCCATCTTGATGTATGGGTCAGTCTTTATAGTTGCACACCTCACACCGCTTGGAGAATTCATAGCTGATTGTGAGCGTCAGCGTGGAATACCAGTCGGTGTTCTTCATAAACGAGCTTTTTATCGTGTAGGGATCCTTGAGGGCCTCGCCGTCGAAACGGTCGGCGAATACCTTCTTCATCAGGAATTCCAAGCCGAGATTCCAGCGCTTGCTGAGCTTGAATTTCGCTCCTATGCCGAAGGGGATAGTGAATCCCGCTCCCATTTTGGAGTCTACGCTCCACATTGTCACACTGAGTCCGGCGGTGATATAGGGGGTGAAACGTCGCAGTTTACGATATGTCTCGCCCATCCCGTAATTGAAGAAATTGAATTCGGCCATCTCGCCGAGTTCATAGAAGGTGTTGGAGAATTTATAAGTATTCCCGTCCGGGTAGACATTGGTCATCTGCGAGGAGTCGCCGCTCAGACCGCCTACATAGAAATTGGTCTTGAAGGCCCATCGCGGATTCCCTATGTAGCGGAGCAGAAGCTCTACGTCCCAACCGGGGTTCTGCCAGAGATTGGCGGTGTTGGCGTCGCCTAAATATCCCGACATACCGACACCGCCTCCTATATCGAAGCGATAGTCCTCCTGTCCCCGTGCGGAAAAGGAAGTGGCGATCAGGATCATGGCGCATATCAGCGCTGTCAATAGTCTCTGTTTCATTCTTGAGTGATTCATCAGGAGTAGAGAGGATTATAAGAAGTGTAGATGAGGTGAGATATAGACGATGAGGAAGAGAATATGAAAAAGATGCTATCCTTCATTAGATTAGCGGAGTGAATCGCATACGTTCGAGCACTCCTCTCCATACGCGGCTGTCGAGGCTGCCCGCTTTGTTCTCCCCTCCGAAGATAAAGAGATAGGGACATTTCCAGCTTATCTCATATCCGTCGATTTCATATGGGAGTCGGGTCATCACGCGCTTGGGAGCCTTCAGTACGGTCCAGGCATCCGAGAGATTGCTCTGCATGGCTATCGAGCTTACGAGGCAATCGGCCTGCTGCATACCGGGGATAATATCCGGAAGCTGCAGTGAAGTATCGGCTTTTTTCCAATTCACGCCATTGTCATAACTTACGTAGAGAGTGCGGTTTAGCTCTCCGTTGGCCTGACGGCCTCCGAAGAGGAGCCATACCTCATATTCGTTCTGAATCCAGGATGTGGAGGTCTGTCGGTAGCTGTAGTATGGCACCACGGATGCGCCGGCCAGAGCCGGCACTATGCCGTTATTGATATTTGCCCAGCTCTCACCGTCAAAGGCCCATACGGCATCGGTCACTGTCCCGTCGGAGGTCACGCCGCCGAAGATGAAAACCGTAGGTTGGGCGCTCCAACTGTTGGATATCGCCTGCATAGCGGAATGTTCTTTCACAGGGAAACCCTCTTCCACGGGAGTCACGGCTATGTTGGAAGCGGCGGGATAATGCAGATGGGTCATCACTCCGTCCTTAAGACCTATACCGAGGATATGGCCGGCGTATTCTCCGTCAATAGATGTCCAGATCTCGCCGGTAGCGCTCCATTGCATATCGGAGGGGTCGGCTTTCATGAGCGCTCCGTTGCCGTCGAGGATATACAGGCAGCCTCCTGCGTATTCGAGATTTCTTACATCGGAGCCCGCAGGGAGGGTCACAGCCTTTTTGTCCCACTGATAGCGGAAAAGATCAGTGCAAGAGGCGAAAGTGAAGGTGCCGTCGCTCTCCTCGATAAGGGAATAGGTCTTATCTCCCGCAGCCACTGTCTTCTGGCGTCGGGGCGAGGCCATACGGGAAGGGAGGTCGGAGAAAGCTGTCTCCCCCCATGTCAGGGAATCGGCATCGGTTTTATGCACATTCACCTTCAGCAGATACGAGCGGCTCACATCCTCCGATTTGAGAGTCAGCGTCACTTTTCCGGTGAAGTCGATGGAATCGCCCGGATTCTTGCGATAGTCGGTGGTGCCGGTGCGATAGGAGCCTCCCTCCATCTCGATAGAAGCATCGGTTACAGTGGAGGAATATGTGATCATAGGGATGAGGGTGCTTATCTTTGTCCCCTTGGGAAGGGAGTCAGCATTGAAAATCACGCCATTCTCCAGATCGATCGAGAAGAACACGGAGTCAAGATTATTCATCACCTTGCTATCCGCTTTCAGATAGAATCTGGTGACGGCTACAGCGGGCACATACATGCTCGCCGTATTATTGATATCATTGTCATCTTTGTTGCAAGCTGTCATGGCGATAAGCGCCATGGCGAGCAGCGACAGAAGGGAGCGTTTGCACTTCGTATATCTCTTTTTCACGATGATAGCGTTTGTGGGTATGGAATGATTTCCGCCCGCTTCAATCCCGTGTAAGCGGAATTGGGTGGGGTTTCAACTTGCAAAGTTACTATTTCTTCGCAAATTAGCGTGTCTTCGCGCGTAGCTTTTTCAGAATATTGCTTTTTTTAGAGCTTTTTAACGTCTCCAGATTGTGATGGTGTTCCCTCTCACGATGTTCTCCTCCGTCTTTACTACTCCTTCGGGCAGACTCGGAGCTTTCACTCCGCTCCCTTGGATTTCGGATGTACGCTCGATTCTTATCTCGTCGTATAATCCGGCTTCTATAAAGGATTTGAGGAGAGTGGCGCCACCCTCCACCATCAGCGAGCTTATATTCTCCTCGGCAAATAGAGAGTGCATGGCTTCGGTAAGATTCTCAGTAGGGTCTATGAAGATGCAATTCCCTTGCAAAATATGGCTGCTTTCCGGAATACGCGGGGATCGGAATGTTACCCTTTGCGGATCACGTCCCGGCCAATCGCGTAGGGAGAGGCGGGGATTATCGGCTATCACTGTGCCTGTGCCTACCATTATGGCATCGGCCATGGAGCGTTCTTTATGCATCAGCACTCTTGAAAGAGGATTGGAATAGGAGCAGGGCTCGGGGTTGCCTCCGGCATCGAGCGAGCCCATATAGCCATCGGCGCTGCAAGCCCATTTGAGCTGTATCCAAGGGCGCCGGAGGGTCTGGGCCGTCAGAAAACGGCGGTTGAGATTGTCACATTCCTCACGCATTACATTCTCCCTCACCTCGATTCCGGCTTCGCGCAGCATCTTAATCCCTCTTCCCGCAACAAGGGGATTCGGGTCGGGCGAACCTGTCACCACACGTCTTACCCCCTTGTCGATAAGCAGGCGTGCGCAGGGTGGGGTTTTGCCGTAATGGGAGCATGGTTCGAGGGTTACGTAGATGGTAGCCTCGGGCAGTAGCCACTTGTCGGCCTCTCTCACAGAGGCAATCGCGTTGACTTCGGCATGAGCTCGGCCATATTGACGGTGCCATCCTTCGCCGATGATACGGTCGCGGGCAGTGACTACGGCTCCGACCATAGGATTGGGAGAGACGTGGCCGGCTCCGTAGGCGGCAAGCTGAAGAGCGCGGGCCATGTAGACTTTGTCGGAAGCTGAAATGAGTTTATCCATGTTGCAAAATTAGCGAAAGTTCGTGAGGTTAGCAAGTAAAACCGTAGGGGAAGAATGAAGAGAACCGGGCTATCCGTGAAATTTCACGGATAGCCCGGTTACCGGTTTTATCTTATGACGGGATTATTTGTCAAGACCACGGAGACGAAGGAGGGCCTTGGCGTCGGGCTCATGGCCGCGGAAACGCTTGAAGAGTACCATTGCGTCCTCTGTATCGCCGCTCTGGAAGATATTCTTCTTGTAGGAATCGGCAGTCTTCTTGTCGAATACGCCGTTCTTCTCGAAGAGTTCCCATGCGTCGGCCTCAAGCACCTGGCTCCAGAGATAAGTATAATAGCCGGAAGCATAGCCGTCATCGCCGAAGATATGCTTGAAGTAGGGTGAACGATAGCGGAAAGTGATCTCCTTGGGCATACCGATCTTGTCGGCCACCTGCTTCTCGAAGCCTGCCACATCTACATTCTCGCCGTCGATCTGGCCCCAGGCGAGGTCGAGGAGAGCTGCGCCCGCAAGCTCGGTGGTGACGAAGCCCTGATTGAACTTGGAAGCCTCTTCAAGCTTCTTGATAAGCTCGTCGGGAATAGTCTCGCCTGTCTTGTAGTGCTTGGCATACTCTTTGAGGAGCTCGGGGGTGAAAGCCCAATGCTCATTGATCTGAGAACACATCTCTACATAGTCGCGGTCAACGTTTGTGCCTGCGATGCTCTTGTAGGGAGCTGTGGTGAGCATTCCCTGAAGAGCGTGGCCGAACTCATGGAAAGTGGTTTCCACCTCATCGAGAGTAAGAAGAGCCGGAGTGTCGCCGGCGGGACGTGTGAAGTTGCCCACATTGTATACGATAGGACGCTTGTATTCGCCGTTCTCATAGAGACCGGCACTCTGCATCTGCTCCATCCATGCGCCCTGACGCTTTGTAGCGCGGGGGAAATAGTCGGTCATGAATACAGAAATATGCTCTCCTGTCTTTGCATCCTGCACATCGTAGACAGTCACCTCATCCATATATTTGGGAGCATCAGGCATCTCTACCATCTTGATACCCCAAAGACGCTCGGCGGCTGAGAAGAGTCCTTTCAGCACATTGTCAAGAGCGAAGTAGGGACGCACTTCGTTATCGTCAAGGTTGTATTTCTCTTTCTTCACCTTGTCGGCGTAGTAGTAATAGTCCCAGGGAGCGATTGTGATGCCAGCACCCTCTTTGTCGGCGAGGGCCTGCATGTCGGCCACCTCCTCGGCACTACGCTTCACTGCCGGCTCGAACACCTGCATAAGAAGATTGGTAGCAGCCTCGGGAGTCTTGGCCATAACGCGGGAGGTCATCATCTGTGCGAAATTGTCGAAGCCCATCAATTTGGCTTTCTCTGCACGGAGTTTCACGATCTTCTCGATTACGGGATAGTTGTTGTTGTCGCCGTAGGAGGCCAGAGTGGTGTACCCCTTGTAAATAGCCTCGCGGAGACCGCGGTTGTCTGCGCTCTGGAGCACCGGCAGACGGCTGGGAGCATGAAGGGTGAATACCCAGAGGCCGTCGAGACCGCGGTTGGTAGCCTCCTCGGCTGCCATTGCGATAGACGACTCGGGCAGACCTGCGAGGTCAGCCTTGTCGTAAACGGTCACGAAGAAGCTGTTGGTAGCGTTGAGCAGGTTCTTGTTGTACTGGATGAAGAGTTTGGAAATCTCGTCGTTGATACGGATGAGCTCGGCCTTCTTGTCAGCGGGAAGGGCTGCTCCCTGCTCGGCAAACTGACGATAATATTTCTCTACCACGCGCTTCTGCACGGGTGTCAGTTTGAGTTTGTCGCGGTTGTCATATACCTGCTTGATGCGCTGGAAAAGAGCATCGTTGAGGTTCACCTGGTTGCCGGCTTCGTTGAGCAGGGGAATTGCCTCCTCAGCCATAGCGGCAAACTCATCGGTGCTCATTGCGCCGTCATAATGATAGAACACTCCGGCCACTCTCTCGAGAATCGGGCTGAGATTCTCAAGGGGGAGGATAGTGTTGTCGAAATCGGGCACAGCACGGTTGCGCACGATATTCATGATGTTTTGCTCCTGCTCCGCGATACCTGCCTTGATAGCGGGAATGAAATCAGCCGTAGTAATCTGCTCGAAAGGCGGAATCTCATACTTCGTGGTGTAGGGCTTCAGGAAAGGATTTTCTCTCTCTGCTGCCATTGCGTCGGTCATTGGCGCCGCCAGCATGAAAGCTGCCGCGGCAAGGGTTAAAAATCGTTTTTGCATATGGTTAATTTGTTGGGTTAACTCTGATTGGTCAATTATTATCCGGGAAAGCGAAAGTTGCCATGAGCGGATAATGGTCGGAGGAGCGTATTTTCTCTTTCTTCACGGAGAGAGCCTTCAGGTCGCCGCGATAGAGAATCTGGTCTATATGGAAATAGAAGTGGTGGGCATTGTAGGTGAAAGTAGGGCCGAAAGAGGTCTGCGCGTAAGCATCCTCCAGATCCTTGCCGCGTACCGTGCGATAGGCCCATGAGGTAGGCACGTCATTGAAGTCGCCACACACGATGACGTTGCCGGGCGTGGCGTCGATGATATCACGAATCTCCTGCGCATTACGGGCCCTGACGCGGAAAGCCGCTTTGAGCTTATCGAGCACTGAGGCCTTGAACTCTCTTACGCTTGCCTTGGCGCTCCGTGTGTCGCGTATCTCGTCGATTATCTCTTTGTCCTCCGATGTGAGAGAGTAGGAGGCGAGATGCACATTCAGTATATGCACCTTATGGCCGTCGATATTCACTTCCACTTCAAGGAAATCGCGTCCGTTGTGGCCGATAGAGGTGGGGTTGCTTATCATTTTCAACGGATACTTGGAAAGTATCTTCCCGTCGTTGCCTACGATTCCGGCCTCGTAGGGATACACCTTGCGGAGATTGGCCTCCAGCTCGGGTGTCCAATGGCGTATGTCTCGCTTGTCGAGCGCGTCCATCTCCTGAAGGCATATTATGTCAGCTCCGCATTCCGTGAGAAATGTGATGGCCCGGTTCTGCGGATTGTCAGGTTGCTCCTGATCCTGGGTGTGGAGGATATTCCATGTAAGAAGTTTGAAAGTCTTCTCCCCGGCCTCGGCTTTCTTCGGAAAGCTTATGGGAAAGGCTTGGCTCATAGCCGGCATACATAGAAGGATAGTGCCCACCCCGAGAAAAGAAAACACAATCTTGCGTCGGATCACCCATATCAACGTGAGGATAAGGGTGGCTCCTGCGAAATAGGGGAGGGGGAGCGAGAGGATGGAGGGAAGGGCCCATAGTTCGGGATTCACGTGCCCAGCGTATGAAGCCATAATCGTGATAAGGAATATCACGAGAGACAGCACTTTAAGCGCAGTCGTAAATACAGTGTTCAGAACAAATTTTGTAATCATAAATCTGTTTTTTTCATTTCTTGCTATGACGCAACCGTCGGGATATCTCTTCCAGCTCACATTGTTCTTGCCTGGAAAGGGAGTTATAGCCGGAGACACGTATCTTGTCAAGAAGTTGGTCAAGGCGTGCCGGGTCGCCGAAGCTGCCGTCAAGGGCATTCGCCACATTGCGCACTCCTTCCGCCGTCGGTGGCTTCGGAGCCGGTTTTCGGGAAGGCTCGGGCTGAGGTTGAGCCTTCTCCTGATAGAGAGAGGGGCGTAGGAAGAGAGCATAAATCCCCCCGGCTATCACTCCCCCTCCATGGGCCCAAAGCGTACCCGAATAGTCGGAGGCTCCGCCGGCACCGGCAAAAGTGAGGAGAATCATTGCGATCGCTACCCATTTGAGTTTCGCTTGGATTGTGACGAATATCCAGATGCGAAGTCTGCGCTCAGGCGCAATCACGGCCGCTGCCGTCATCACGGCCAGCACAGCCGCCGAGGAGCCGCACAATGTGCCCGATATGCCTGAAATAGCCGCCCCTATCTCGAAGAGAATGCCTCCGGTGAGTCCTCCCGCAAGATACAGCAATGTTATAGTGCGGTCGGAACAAGTCTCATGCAGAATGCCGCCGAAACATATTAGCCAGAGCATGTTGAACACCAGATGCAATACGGAATATTGCGTCACCATATACGTCAGCAGTGTCCAGGGGCGTAGGATCGCTTCCGCCGGAGGGGCCGGAAGAAGCAATACAGTCTCTGTCCAACTTGAATCCGCATGGGTGAGCCGGGATATGAATCCTGCAAGCATGAGCAGCAGGAATATGACGAGATTGACAGCGGCCAGACGCGCTATCGCTTTCGAATCCCCGCAGAAATGCACTATGGAGTCTACGTTCTTCTCAATAGTAGCGATTCCCATGCAGTGTGCCCTTCTTTTTCCAATATAACAATATCAGCAGACCGAATATCATACCACCAAGGTGTGCGAAATGGGCTACTGTGTCCACTCTTCCCCCTACACCGAGGAAAAACTCGATCACTGCATACCCCGCCACCATATACTTCGCCTTCACCGGTACCGGTATAAACATTATATACATCGGCAGATCGGGAAAGACGAATGCGAATCCGAGCAGCAATCCGAAGATAGCTCCCGACGCGCCCACCGTGACGAGGAAGGATTTATATTGCGCCATGGCTTCGAATATCTGCGAATCTCCCGATATCCGGGCCTCGGCCACGATATCTTGCATATGGGTGTAGGTAAAGCCGTTTTGCTTGGCGATGTCACTGATATAATCATGTTCCCAGGTCAGGGCCCAGACACATTCCTGAATGAAAGCCGCGCCGATGCCGCATACGAGATAGAAAAAGAGATAGCGCTTCGAGCCCCACACCTGCTCCAGCACACGCCCGAACATCCAGAGTGTGAACATATTGAAAGCCACATGCATGATGTTGCGCGGGTCATGGATAAACATATACGTAAACGGCTGCAGACGGTTGAATATAGACGACTCTACATAATGCAGACCTCCGTAGCTTACGATTTTCCGTCCGAATCCGGGGGCAGCGAATTCCACTACCCAGATCAGGATATTGATGATGATAAGATTACGGGTCACAGGCGGAATCTGTTCCAGCCAGTTCCCTCCGTTTTGATTGAAATTCATTGTATACCTGTGATTGAATTTAATGATATACCTGATGACAGAATTTAAGGGTCTCCATTCTCCGTTTCATTCCGTGTGGAAGATTGGCGGATGGGGGTATTCGGATGCAAAATTAACAAAATCCCTTATAATTTCCCCTATTTTTGTGCGAATTGATGTTTTTTTACACTTGGGAGAAATTTTTTTGCCCTTATTATTTGTTACTACGCTAATTAGTTGTAATTTTACCCGTTCAAATTATTCTTTACTCCGGCGGCAGCCCGGTGTAGCGGGGCCTGCGGCTTGGCCGATGCCCTTCACCTCCCGCCTCACATAATTCGTTTTTATTATGAACAAGACAGATCTTATCAACGAAATCGCCGCCAAGGCTGATCTCAGCAAGGCTGCTGCAAAGGCAGCTCTCGACGCTACTCTCGAATCGATCGAGCAGGCTCTCGCTAATGACGATAAAGTGCAGCTTATCGGTTTCGGCACATTCTCCGTTCAGGAGAAGGAAGCCCGCACCGGCATCAATCCCCGCACTAAGGAGAAGATCCAGATCGCAGCCCGCAAGGTGGTGAAATTCAAACCCGCAGCCGAACTCGGAAAATAAGACTCTCTCTCGGCTATCGGCCGAGGTCTCGAAGTATCGGTGCGGCTTCCTGCTCCTTTTCATAGGAACATGGAGCCGCTCCGCTTTTTTACCCTGTCACGGCTAAGATTGTTAAAGCCGGAAACGGGATTTTTCAATGGAATTTGCTAATTTTGCAGTCGGAAAATATACAGTTTAATTCAACGATGGCAATAGAAAATATCATAGCCGGGGGCGTAGCCGACGCCCTCAAGGCTCTCTACGGGGCGGAGGTGGATCCCGCCTCCATCCAGCCGCAGGCCACCAGAAAAGAGTTTGAAGGCAACCTCACCGTAGTGATGTTCCCCTTCCTTAAGATGTCGCATAAGGATCCCGCCTCCACTGCCGAAGAGGTAGGAGCATGGCTCAAGGAGAATGTTCCCGCCGTGGGTGCCTACAATGTGGTGAAAGGATTCCTCAATATATCGGTAGCTCCCGAATATTGGAATTCCCTCCTTCATGATATCGCTCTCGACGGTCGTTTCGGTTTCAAAGAGGCTACTCCCGATAGTCCTCTCGTAATGGTGGAATACGCTTCCCCGAATACCAACAAGCCTCTCCACCTCGGCCATGTGCGCAATGTGCTGCTCGGATACTCCCTCGCCACTATCCTCAAAGCCAACGGCTACAATGTGGTGAAGACAAATATCGTAAACGACCGCGGTATCCATATCTGCAAATCCATGCTCGCATGGGTGAAATGGGGTGAGGGTGCCACTCCCGAATCCACCGGTAAGAAGGGCGACCATCTTATCGGCGATTTCTATGTGGCTTTCGACAAGCACTTCCGTCAGGAGGTGAAGGAGATCATGGAGCGCGAGGGTTGCTCCAAGGAGGAGGCCGAGGCCAAATCCCCCCTTATGCTCGAAGCCCGCGAGATGCTCCGTAAATGGGAGGCGGGCGACGAGGAGGTACGTTCCCTCTGGAGAATGATGAACGGCTGGGTGTACGACGGTTTCGATGTCACCTACAAAGCCCTCGGCGTAGACTTCGACAAGATTTATTACGAGAGCGACACTTATCTTGAAGGGAAGGATCTCGTGCTTGCCGGTCTGGAGAACGGTAAGATGTATCGCAAGGAGGATGGATCCGTATGGGCCGACCTTACAGATGAGGGGCTCGACCATAAGCTTCTCCTCCGTGCCGACGGCACCTCCGTATATATGACTCAGGATATCGGCACAGCCAAGCTCCGCTATCAGGATTATCCTATCGACAAGATGATCTATGTAGTGGGCAACGAGCAGAACTATCATTTCCAGGTGCTCTCCATCCTTCTCGACCGTCTCGGATTCAAATGGGGTAAAGATCTCACTCATTTCTCCTATGGTATGGTGGAACTCCCCAACGGTAAGATGAAATCGAGAGAGGGCACTGTGGTGGATGCCGACGATCTTGTAGCCTCCATGGTGGCCGATGCCACAGCCGCTTCTGCCGACCGCTTCAAGGATATGACCGAGGAAGAGGCGCGTGAAGTGGCCCGCAAGGTAGGTCTCGGAGCGCTCAAATACTTCCTTCTCAAGGTGGACCCCCGCAAGAATATGCTCTTCAATCCCGACGAGAGCATCGACTTCAACGGCAATACAGGCCCGTTCCTTCAGTACACCTACGCTCGTATCTGTTCCGTAGTACGCCGTGCCGAAGGTTTTGATCCCGCGAAGACTTCTTCCGCCGCTCCCAATGTGAAGGAGAGCGCCCTTATCCAGAAGATTGCCGATTTCCCCAACGTCGTGGCCGAGGCCGGCAGGGTATATTCCCCCTCCCTTATCGCCATGTATGCCTATGATCTGGCTAAGGAATACAACCAGTTCTACCACGATTATCCCATCCTCAAGGAGGAGGATGCCGAAGTGCGTCAGCTCCGTCTGCTCATCTCGGCTGTGACTGCGCGTACCATCAAGGCCGCTGCTTCCCTCCTCGGCATGGAGATGCCTGAAAGAATGTAATTTACCTTTCGCCCCTTCCCGGTATACTTATATAAGGATATCCCCTCCGGGTAGGGGCGAAATGTTTTTTACGGCACCCCCTCCCTTGAGGTGAATTATCGTTTTATATACTTTAACGCATTTTAAGCGTTATATAAATAGAAAAAATAAATTCAAAACATAACAGATTATGAGTTACGATCAGCAAAAACTCAACCGTACCACTCCTCCCCCTTATATGGGCGGCATCGGTAGCGGCAATGTGGCAAGAAGTCTTAACACAGTCATGAAGAAAGTCTACGTACGTATGTTCGTAGGTCTTCTTATCTCGGCTTTCTGCGCTTTGGGCGTGGCAAGTTCGCCGGCCGCTCTCAGTTTCTTCTTCGGCAATAAGATCATGCTGTGGGGTATGCCTATCGCCATGCTGGCAATGGCTATTCTTATCCCTGTGCGCCTCAATAAGATGAGCACTTCCACATGTATTATCCTTTTCGGCGTATATGCTGCTTTGATGGGATGTTGGCTCGCGCCTATCTTTATCGCTTATAAGATAGGCACGATCGTATACACCTTCTTCATCACTGCCGGTACATTCGGCGCAATGTCGGTATACGGATATTTCACAAAAAGCGATCTGACCAAATTCGGCACATATTTGATCATGGCCCTCTTCGGCCTTATCATAGCCAGCATTGTGAATATCTTCGTGGCCAGCAGTGCTTTCGATTGGATTATATCTATCGCCGGTGTGCTTATCTTCACCGGTCTCACCGCTTGGGATACTCAGCAAATACGTCGTATGTCAGAGATGAGCCTTGATTCAGCCACATCCGACAAGCTCGCCACTATGGGCGCTTTCAACCTCTATCTCGACTTCATCAACCTCTTCCTCTACATTCTCCGCATCTTCGGAGGCCGCGATTGATTTCCGTCCTCCTTCCCGTTATACAGCCGCCATCGGATCTTGCATCCCGTGGCGGCTGCTTATTTATCCATTATAGGTGGTATATGGTTATACTTAACTTTTGTTAACAATCGAGTGATAGGAAATGGCATAGGGTCGGTAGTAACTTTGCAGCGTCATCACGAAAGAGGGATGAGTGGTCCGGAATCCGGATACGGAGGCTTCCCCTCGGCCGTCAGGACAATTTATGAAAACAACGCTATACTGACAAAATTATGAAAACCAAATCATTCTGGGCCTTCGAGCCCGATCGACGCAAAGGGTTGGCCGCGCTCTATCTGCTCGGCTTCATACTTCTGGCCCTTCAATTCAGAAGCATCCTGTTCTAATCCGCCCTTTGACAACACTTATTGTTTCTTGTTTCAAAGCGGCTGCGCCCTCCGCGCAGCCGCTTATTTTTTTCCTTTTTTATCCAATAAAATCACTGTACTGGATAAAATAGTACGTTTTTATCCAGTACAGAGTATTTATTGGATAAATTCGGGCTTGGCAAACATATCAGAGCCGGCAGGCGTTAGAATGTAAAGACTCTTTCCGAACATGTTATCTCTCTAAAATAGAACACACACAATGTGGCTGCGAGCTTGAGTGAATTGAATTATTAAAGCGCGCATACACACGAAAAAACCGCTAAATTGATACTATGAATTGGTTTGTACAAACATTGCGGGATAACCCCGCTATCGCTATTTTCCTGACTCTCGGTCTGGGATTCTGGATCGGCAAATGGAAATATAAGTCTTTCTCTCTCGGCACAGTCACATCCGTGCTGCTCGTCGGAGTGCTCGTAGGTCAGCTTGACATTCCTATCTCCGGCCCCCTGAAATCTGTAAGTTTTCTGCTGTTCCTCTTTGCTATCGGATATAGTGTAGGTCCGCAGTTCTTCCGCGCCCTTCGCGGCTCCGGACTGAAACAGGTGCTGTTCGCCTTAGTGATGTGTGTCATCTGCCTCGCCTGCACATGGGCCACTGCGCGCCTCTTCCATTACAATATCGGCGAAGCACTCGGACTCTTCGCCGGAGCGCAGACTATCTCAGCCGTAATAGGCGTAGGCCAGGATGCCATAGGCAATATGTCGGCCTCCGCCGCCGACAAAACCGCATGGCAGAACATAATTCCCGTATGTTATGCCGTCACATATATCTTCGGCACCATCGGATCTGCCTGGATTCTCGGTTCACTCGGTCCGGCCATGCTCGGCGGCATTCGCAAAGTGAGGAAAGAGACAGCCGAACTCGAAGCCAAGATGAATACCTCCTCTCAAGATGAGGACCCCGCAATGGTCTCCGTGTTGCGCCCCGTGTCATATCGCGCATATAAAGCCGATTCCGATTTCTTCGATGTGCCCCGCACGGTAGGCGACATCGAGAAACGCTTCTCTGACGACGGTCGTCGAGTATTTGTAGAAAGAGTGCGTCAGGATTCCGGCCTTATCGACGCTCCCGCGTCCGACCTGAAGATTTGCAAGGGCGACACAATAGTGCTCAGCGGTCGTAAAGAATATATCGTGGATGATGAAAGCTGGATAGGACCCGAAATTGCCGATACCGCCCTGCTCTCATTCCCCGTGGAGAGGATACCCGTAATGGTGGCACAGAAGCATGTCGACGGATATACAGTGGATCAACTCCGCAAGCTCCCCGAGATGAACGGCGTTGTAATCTCACGCATCACCAACAGCTCCGGCAATATCCTCCCCGTGCTCGCCCAAAGCAAAGTGCATAGCGGCGACACAGTGACCATCGAAGGTCCGCGCCCGGCAGTGGAGGCTGCGGCAAAAGCCATCGGTTATCCCGACCGACCCTCCACAGCCACAGATATGGTATTCGTAGGCCTCGGCATATTCATCGGTGCCATTATCGGCGCCATCACAATCCATATCGGCGGCATCCCTGTCAGTCTCTCCACAAGTG
Source organism: Bacteroides sp. (assembly GCA_014801225.1). GTDB lineage: Bacteria > Bacteroidota > Bacteroidia > Bacteroidales > Muribaculaceae > Lepagella. The sequence goes on along the minus strand of JAAVEO010000016.1, from coordinate 43,385 downwards.
GAGGTGCGTTGATCGCAGGTCTGGTATTCGGATGGTGGCGCTCAAAACGCCCTACATTCGGCAAGATACCGTCATCCTCCCTTTGGGTGCTGAATAACGTTGGATTGAATCTCTTTATCGCCGTAATCGGTATCTCCTCCGGTCCGACATTCGTAAGCGGTATCACTCAGGTAGGCTGGATGCTATTCGTAGCCGGTATCATAGCCACTACCGTACCCCTTATTCTCGGAATATGGATAGGCGACAAGATATTCAAGTTTCCCGCCGCTATAAATCTGGGATGTGTGGCCGGTTCGCGAGTCACTACCGCCTCGCTCGGTGCCATCCAGGATAGTCTCGGCTCCTCCCTCCCGGCGATGGGCTACACCATCACCTACGCCATCGGCAATACTCTGCTGATACTTATGGCCGTGATAATGGCCGCCGTCTACTGACCTGCCGGCGTCACCCTCGTCTCTTACTCCCCCCTCCCCTGAAATAAATATCAAAAACACCAATACAGAAAAACACATATATTATGAATACGACAGTCAATCCCGAAAGCAAGTCATTTCAGAAGGATCTTGAGAAAATGAGTCCTTTCGAGATAAAGAATACCCTCATCGACCTTGCTCAGAAAGAGGCCCGCACCTCTACCGATACTTATCTCAACGCCGGGCGAGGCAATCCCAACTGGATTGCCACCGAGCCGCGTGACGCTTTCTTCCTCCTGGGCCTCTGGGCCATGGAGCAGGCCCGCGATGAATTCTATATGAAGCCGGGTATCGCCGGCCTTCCCTCCAAAGAGGGGATAGGGGAGCGTCTACGCACTTTCCTCGCCGACAATGCCGCACGTCGCGGAGCCCACCTGCTCTCGCGGTCGCTCGATTATGCAGAGAAGGTGCTCGGAGTGGATATAGATTCTTTGGCATACGAGTGGGCCGACGGAATCATAGGAGATCATTACCCCACACCTCCCCGCATCCTTGAGAACACCGAGAAAATCACCCGTGCCTATCTCGCTCAGGAGATGGGGAATCGTGCTCCCGGGCTCGGAGAGGAATATGATCTCTTCGCTACGGAGGGAGGCACAGCCGCAATGGTCTATATCTTCGAGTCGCTACTCGCCAATCATCTCCTGCAGAAGGGGGATTCCATTGCGCTCATGACCCCTATATTCACTCCCTACATAGAGATTCCTCGTCTCGACCGTTACGAATTCAACGTGACTAATGTATATGCAAGTGCGCTCAACGCCGATGGATTCCATACATGGCAGTATCCCGACAGCGAACTTGACAAGCTGCGCGATCCGAAGATCAAGATGGTGTTCCTCGTCAATCCCTCCAATCCCCCTTCCTTCCGCCTCAGCGACGAGAATCTCAATCGCATTGTGGATATCGTGAAAAACGATAACCCCGATTTGATGATTGTGACTGATGATGTCTACGGCACATTCGCAAATGATTTCAAGAGCCTTATGTATGTGCTTCCCGAGAATACTCTCTGCGTATATTCATTCAGTAAATATTTCGGAGCTACGGGTTGGCGTCTCGCTGTCATAGCCGCAGCCAATAAGAATATCTTCGATCGTCTTATCGCCGCTCTTCCCGAGGCCGACCGTAAGGATCTCGCGCGCCGTTATTCATCCCTCTCGATGGATCCGGCCTCCATACCCTTCATCGATCGTCTTGTGGCCGACAGCCGTGCGGTGGCCCTCAATCATACTGCCGGCCTCTCCACACCCCAGCAGATACAGATGTCGCTCTTCTCGCTCATGTGTTTGCTCGATACCAAGGACGTGTATCGCCGCAAGATGCGCTCCATGATTTCCGATCGTCTGGAGGCTCTCTGGAAAGGCACCGGTTTCACGCTTCGCAAGGATCCCCTCCGAGTGGGTTATTACTCCGAAATAGATCTTATGGTATGGGGACGCCGTATTTACGGACAGGATTTCTGCGACTGGTTGGCCGCCACCCACGAACCGATCGACGTAGTGGTACGCCTTGCCAAAGAAACCTCCGTGGTGCTTCTCAACGGCAGCGGCTTTGACGGCCCGGAATGGTCGGTGCGTGCTTCTCTCGCCAACCTTGACGAATCCTCCTACCTCAAGATAGGTAGCGCCATCCGTCAAATCTTCGACGCTTACCACGACGAATTCCTCGCCTCCCGCCATCCCATGTAGGATTCGCTCCCGCAACTAATACCGCAGCACATGTACGGTTCGCGACCTGTCGCGACCGCTGCCGCAACTTACACGCTCCCAAGAGATGATCTACGCATGAGAATCTTCATTGGAGGATAGTAATTTGTCAATAGTAGTGAAGTAAGGAGTAAAACGATACTGGCCTTTGCGTTCGAATTCGTAGGCATAGGGGTCGATATCCCGGACCGGTTCGAAATTGACTATCTCAAAGCCGAGATAAAAATCGCCGGAAGGAGTGAAACCAAGCTCTTCGAGCGCGGTTCTCGGATAGAACTTCGGCCCGTCGCCTTTGAGCCGCACAAGTATTCGGTAGTTGTCGTGATGCAGCAAGAGATACTTCGTTTTCTCGAAGCCTGACACGAGATTGATCGAGCCTTTCCCGATGGCGGCCGGCACATAATAGAGGCGATTGCGCTTGATTGCCTCCAATTGTTCGGTCTTGTAATACCCTACGAGCACAAGATCGGTGGGCGCAGGGGTATAAGCCATGTGATATTCAAGACCCTTTTGAGGAATTGCGGATTGCAAATGGGTGGCGACGCGCTCGGCCCGAAGAATTTTTGTGAGAAATTCGTATAGCAACGAACCCTCGTTCGAGGGGTCGGAAGCGTCAGGCAACAAGGGGAATGCACCGATGTTGACCGTTTCGATACTCTTGTAGAAGAAACGCTGACGCACACTCTCCTTATCGCCTCGACCGGGGAAAAGTATGTAGCCTCCGATAATCTCTTTGGCGGCATGCGTCTGCTTGTCAGAGCCGTAATAGATTGCATCGCGGTAGCGGTGCATCTGATTGATTGCATCCGCAGGAGGTGTGTCCGCTCCCCCTGAAGCCGACCATTCATCGCGGTCTTCTTTGTTGAGCTTGTTATCGTCGATCAGACGATACTTTGCGTCAAATAGATAGGTCAGCTCAAACCCGTCGGGTTTGACCAAGGTAAGCACGATGTCGGGACGGTTCTCGGTGGTAGCCGTGTGAACCTCGCCTGTTTTGCGGCTGTAAGTGTGCTGATAGTGAAGTCGGGCCATTGAGCCGTCGGCGCAATGGTAATATACCGTATGCTCCTGGTTGTTGTCCTCGAAGGGCTTTACCATCGGCATCGGATTTTCAGTGATTTCATCAGGATTGCCGAAGTGCAGACCGAGAATGTCGGCCACCATTTGCCGCATTTTCAGAAAGCACCATAATTCGTAGAGTTCCCATATAGGACGCACACCGATAGCGTTCGCACCCTCGAAGAGTTCTATCCCCTCTTGGAGGAGCAGCCAGTATTTATATACTTGCGCGTAGCCTGTGCGCTTTTGAAGTACCATGCTTTCGCTCCGCAAGGGTTCGCCCCTCAGCGTCCGGAACAGCTTGGAATTGGCAAGCCTGCGGATAGAAGCCACATACCCGTCAAGTTCGGCAAGTTCGCCGTCGGCTACCTTGTCGGCTGCTTTTGCTTTCGCGCTTTTGGTTTTGATTGTGGCTACAATCGAGGTCAGGCGCTTGCCGATGCGGTCGAGTGTAAACTTTACGAACCGGTTTTCGCGCGTATTGTGGGTGTGGATTATTTCATCGTGGCGGAAGTATTCATGCTCCAGTCGTCCCTCGGCTTCTACCTGTGCATATCGTTCCTCCATTCGCGGCGACCAACGCTTGATGCGGTCGGCGCGGTCGAAGTAGGTTTGCCGCGTCTGCCTCAGATGGGGCTTGTCTGCGATATAGCGTACCCACTTCTCATATTCCTTGGCAATGTTGCGGAAGATAGAGAGCCAAATCACATCATTATCCGACTTTCCTCCACGTTGAAGATTCTGCAACGTTAGAGTCAGATATTGATAGATGATTTCGTTATACTCGGCATTTATTTCCGCAAGGATATGGTTGTAGTCATCTTTCGTGTCGAGTTTCGGAGAAACAACGCGGAAAGAGAATGTGTCGGTGCGTTCCGGTTTTCTGCAGGGTTTATATTTGAAAGTCAATTCAAATATTCCCGGCTCGTTGACAAACGATAGAGGGGCCGACATCAGCCACTCATGCGAGTTCTCGCCTCCGATAGGAATGACCGAGAAGAGTTCGGTCACTTCCTTCATTTTATGGAGAATACAAGGGGCGGTGTCAACATCGGTGAGATATATACTGACATTGTAAGTGGCCGTTTCATAAAAAACGGGAGGCAGGTCTTTCCATTCCTGAGAATCGGCTTCCCCCTCGGGGTGCAGATCAAAGCTTGGAGGAGTGGCGAGAGCGAGTGTGCCGGGGAGCGTACTGCGATAGTCGCAGTATGTGGCAGCTTTCTTTTTTTCAGGCGTATCTACACGTGAACGGAATCTCTTCCAGCAGTTTGCCATATCGGCGGCAGTGTTGGCAGTGATTCTTACATTATGGCTTTTGAAAGAGAGAACTTCCATAGTTTAGGGCCAGAATGATGTGAAGCGCGATTGCTCGAGGCGTTTTTTCATCTCATCCAGTTTCTTCTTGGCGTTGGGATAAGGTGCCGCAAACTCGATAAGACGTTTGAGTGGCCCTTCGAGTAATTCTTCATCGCCCTCTACTCGCGGCAATACTTTCATCATCAGAATTTGGTCCACTGAAGTATAGAGGATTTCTTTCCACTTTGCAGATTTGTTTTCGCGCCACATCTGATAGAAGTAGAGTAGCAGTTCGTTCTGAACGCGATAGGCCACCTTGAAGGGAGTGCCGTCAAGCGCATCGTTAAGCCGGGTAAGAACGCCGGCGATTTCACCTTTGAGCCATTTCGTCTTTCCGTCATCAGCAAGGGAAAGATCCTTAATAACATCCTTGGCTTTAGTTTCTGTGGCGAGATAAAGCGATGCGGATGTGGGGTTGGTTCGATATGAGAGGTCGGAAGCGTTGGTAAAGAAGTCCATAAACGGGTCGCCCTCCGGCAGATTCATCTCGATGGTCATTGCGCGGTCGATCACCTTGCGGGAGAACTGATGCGTGGTTTCGTCCATATTGACCGTGCCGATCACAACAACATTTTCAGGAATACGGAGACCATGCTTCTTCAGAGCCTCATACATCGGCTGCATTTCGTCAGGAAGTTTTCCACTGATGATACGTTGGCTTCCGTCTTTGTTAATTTCTTCCTTAAGCTCAAGACCGAACAAATCATCCTGCAATTTAAGCTCGTAATCCTTGTTGGCGAAAATGTCGGCTTTGATTAGCGGTTCGGAAACGATATGACCGTCTTCAAGTTTTGTGCGGCTTTCAAGCACGCTCAGAAACTCTGCGAAATATTGCTCCACTGGGGCAAGGTTCATTTCATCCAAGCATACGAAGAAAGGAACATTAGGGTGAAGCATCGCTTTAATGAGGAACTTCACAAACGTAGTGAGTTGATAATGCGCTCCCCCGATTTTACTTTCATAGCCGAGCAGTTCGGTAGAGTCGTGCCAATTCGGTTTGACCTCGATAAGGCAATAATTGCCGGGAGAGGTAGGGTCAGAACGAAGCTCCGCATTATCCGGGCAACTATCGAAAGCCATCTGCTTTACGATTCGACTCTTTCCTGTGCCCGAAATACCCGCAAGCAAAAGGAACGGCTTTGTCCGCATCGCCCGAAGATAGTCAAATTGCCGTTTTGTATTATCATCGGCATTCTTAATTGTGCTTTCTAAATCGAGAGATATGATATCATTATTTTCTTGTAAAGTATTTGTTGAAAGTCTAAAATGCTTATCATCTATTTTTGTGAAAATGAATTTTGTTAAATTAGAATTTTTAAGATGATTGACGGTGATTTCAGTTCCTGAAGGAATACCTAATCTTTTTCTAATGTATAACCCTAATGTGGCATTATTTTCAGGTGTTTGAATTGCTGTCCCTACACCTTTTTGCGCTCGATTCATTATTAGAGTCTCATTATCATCTGTTTCAACAACAAAGTAAATTCCTTTTTCAGGGAAGAAATTAGATTTGTATACATCGGGGGATAATTGAAGATAAGCTTCATTGCGATCACGATTATCTCTATTTCCCCAATTTAAGCCATACTGAATGTCCCCATTACGATCAAATAGATTAACTTCGACTGATTTCATGTTATAGTAAGATATTTGGTTTAATATGATTATATTCAATTCCTGCGAAACTATTAAGTATGGCCGTAACTACAACCTGACTCAATTTGCATGGAACCGCCATGCCTATCTGCTTACGTACACTGGCATACTTTCCTACAAATTCGTAATTATCGGGAAACGTTTGTATTCGAGCTCGTTCTCGATTAGTAAGTTCTCGATTAGACCAATGATAACCAAATGTACCACCACCACCAGATGCTGTAATTGTATAACTTGGTTTATTGGGGTCAAGCTTACGATATATTTGTGAAATTTTAGTTTTCGTATTTATTTTAAGATGAGCAGGCATTACATCATCTGCCTGCCATATATTTTGACCAGGTGGAATATATGATAATCGCTCAACTATTTTATCTGAAATAGCTCGTATTTCGTTATTGGGTGCGTTTATAGGTATATTTAATAGTGCTGTTTGTGAAGAAATATCTATATCTTTGAAATCTGCGGGATTGGGTACATGAAATTTTACATTAAGGTCCTCTCGAATACCGACTATTATAACACGATGTCTTGTTTGAGGAATCCCATAATCCTCCGCATGGTATTGATGAACAGTAAGTTCATAGCCAGAGTCTCTCATGTCCTTAAGAATAATTTGAAAATCATTATTTCCGGCAGATTTAATTCCGCTTACATTCTCTGCAATAAACCATTTCGGCTTAAATCTACGAAGAACTTCTATACCGTACCAATATAATTGTCCGAATTTTTCATTGGCCAATCCTTTATGTTCACCGACATTAGAAAAGCTATTGCATGGAAAACCATAAGCAAAAGCATCAATATCTTGTAGTGAGGTAATATCAAGATTACGAACATCCTGACATATTACTGAATCGGGATGTTCCGGGCATATGTTTTTCGTATATGTGGCACAGGAATCTGGGTCGTAATCAGATGACCATACATGTTCAACTGAAAAACGCCCATCTGCGCTTTTTGACTGAAGTGCTCCGAATGCCAGTCCACCGGGCCCTGAAAATAATTCACCTAATCGGAATGTCGGCATTTTAAATAACAAAGAACTTCCGGGTAGTGCTGACAGTCGACCAAACCCTTATTGTTCGCCTACACTGAAGTTCCGTTAATATGTTGTATAAGAAATGTTTCTTACATAATTGGTCGTTGTCAGCCCGTGCGCGTTTTAGCTTGCAAAATTACGAAAAGTGTTCGAGATTTCCTAATTATCAGACATGGTGAAGATGCGTGTTAAGATTCTGTGTCTCAAAAATTGCATAGATAATGACATTAGTATCTCTTCGTTGAAAGAATATCCTTTAGCTTGCCATACGGCTCATTCGGCTCGGCTGCTATTGACTCATTATCATTTTCGTTGGATTGATAATGCCCGATATTTGGTGATTTGGTAATCAGGGCATATAGTCGTTCAAGCGTTTCTTCCCGCTTGATCTTGGTTTTTACGTCACATTCCCAAACGCGTATCACTCTCCAGCCCGCAAGCTCAAGATCTATGTTGTTGGCATAATCGCGGGCATAGTTCATGGCTATCTTATGACGCCAGAAATCCCGGTTTGTTTTCGGCAGGCGGAAGTATTTGCAGCCTTCATGTCCGTGCCAGAAGCAGCCGTCGATAAAAACGACGGTCTTATATTTCTTCAAGACAATGTCAGGAGAGCCGGGCAACTTCCGAACGTTGACACGATAGCGCAGACCCCTGGAGAACAGATACTTCCGGACAATCATCTCCGGCTTGGTATCTTTCCCTTTCACCGCCGCCATGCAGCGGCTACGCTGCTCAGACGTCATCACGTCAGTCATTGTATTTGATTTGCCCTCGATCCGGGCTTAATCAGTTGCGGACGGAGAATTTGGCGCATTTGGGGCAGTAGGCGAGCATTACGCAACAGCCCTCAGATTCATAGGCGTAGAGCTCCATGGGGATGATCTCGCCCGAGGGGAGCTTTATGCCCCCTTTCCCGGGAGCCGGCGGTGTCTCCCCGCGAAGAGCCGTGGGCAGTCCGAATTCCGGCAACGCTATAATGGTGATATCCTCGCGATAGTCAAGTCCGGAAGTCATGGCCGCCTTGTAGAGAGCCTCTTTGGCTGTCCACGCCTTGATATTCGCCTCAAGCGAATCGGCCGGCACAAGCTCCAACTCCTTGGCGCTCAGAAACCGCTCCCTTACTTTCAACACCTGCTCGCGGTCCATCCGCTCGGCATCAATCCCCATAGCCGTGCGAGGGGAGAACTCCGAAAGTGTGGCCTCCGGAGTGCGAGGCAAAGATGCTACGGCCAAGAAGCGGCCGGTATGTGTGATCGATATGCGGCCGGTCTCTCCGTAAAGAAATGGCGCTCCGTTAGCGAAATGTCCGATCTTACGGTATTCCTCTCCATTCTCACCATAAATCTGCATAGCCATGGCGAGCCATACCGCCTGACTGCGATCGTCAGCACCGCATATCTCCTCCACTTTGATGCCTACCGGAGTGAGATGTTTCCAATATATGAATTCGGTCTCCATTGTAATCAGTTTTCTTCTTTATCTTCAGGTTTCAGCGTCACTTTCACTTTCGTGATACGATGTTTCTCCGTCTGTATCACTTCAAACAGACAGGGGCCCCTCTGTAGCTTCTCCCGCTTGGCGGGGAAATCTCCCTTTATCTCGAGAAGCAGACCGGCAATCGTCTCAGCCTCACCGCAGTCGCCGAGTGCCTCTTCATCAATATCTATGTCATGGCAGAAGTCGCCCAACGTCACCTTTCCATCGAAAATCCAGGTGTCCGGACCGATACGTCGGAAATTGGAGTGATGCTCATCGTATTCATCATCGATATCTCCCACGATCTCTTCGATGATATCCTCTAAGGTGACGATTCCTTGGGTGCCCCCATATTCATCGATAACGATAGCTATATGTATCTTACGCTTGCGGAAATCCTCCAGCAGATCATCGATCATTCGCGACTCAGGCACAAAATACGCCTCCCGCAGCAGAGTCTGCCAACGGAAGGATTCCCCCTGTTTCCCTATGTAGGGGAGGAGGTCCTTACTGTAAAGAATACCGCGGATGGTGTCTTGCGACGTGTCATAGACGGGGATACGGCTGAATCCCGATTTCAGAATCACTTCCATCACCTGCGGCCAGGTGTCATGATACTCTATGGCGGTGACGTCCACGCGCGAAATCATGATGTCGCTCACCTCCTTCTCGCCGAAACTCAGGATACCTTCAAGCATCTCCTTCTCCTGACCCTCCTCTATACCTGAAATCTCAAGGGCTTTCTCAAGCTCGTCGGCGGAGATCTGCTCATCTTTCTTCGTGACGATACGGTTCACTACGGAAGTGGTACGCACCATCAATCGGGCTATGGGGCCGAAAAGCTTGTAGAGCATGCCAAGACCCCCGGAAGCCATACGTACCCATTTCAGAGCACGTCCGCGGGCCACGAGTTTCGGGAAAATCTCTCCGAAAAGGAGCAGAAGAAATGTCAGGAATACGGTCTGCAAAAGGAAGTTGAGCACGCCGCTGTTGAATTTCACCGTCTGGTTGATGGCGAAAGTAAGAAGCACTACCATGGTGATATTCACCAGATTGTTGCTGATAAGGATAGTGGCCAGAAGGCGCTCGCTGTCGCTGAGCAAAGTAAGGGCCTTGCGGCTCTCCTTATCCTCGCTCTCTTCCAATTCGTCGATGTCGTTGCGACTAAGACCGAAATAGGCAATCTCGCTGCCGGATACAAAAGCCGAAAGGAAAAGGCACACTACAGCCACGGCTACTATCAGAATCCATGCCGCCCAACTGGGGGGAGCCGTGAATTCGATGGCCTGACTTAACAATATCATAAGAGTCATCGTCGGCGACGATGACGGTAAAGGGTCGGTGTCCAATTTTATGTGTGTTGGTTACTTGTCTGCAAAATTACTGCTTTTGCGCTTTATTTGCAAATCTATCGGAGTCGTTTAGGCTTATTTAAGCTTAAACGACTCAGACAATCTCTATATTTCAGCAAGATTCCACTTTACCGAGCAGCACATACCATATTCTTCCTTCCACGGATGTGAAAAGCGGCCGGCCGTCGGCATCCTTCAGCCGGGAGAGGGTACCGGCATATGCGCTTACCTGCCGACGGTGTACGCGACGCGGTTCGCCGAATTTATAGTCGATTACGGTGGCACGCCCTTCTTCATCCACGATTATACGGTCGGGACGAAGCGTCACGGGGAAGCCGTCCTTGGTGCCTACCAACAGCGAACGCTCCTGCATCACTCTCAAGCCGGGCCGAAACCATCCCTTTGCCTCGGGATGCTCCAGAGCCTGTGTGAGCGTGGCCCGGATATCCCGTTCTCCTTCAGCTGTGAACCGCCCTTTCACACGTTGCGAACGGATGGCCTTGTCAAGATCGGAGAGGGTCTCCATACGTTCCAGTACGGAATGAAGCAGATTACCCTTGCTTCGCGCGTCGATACACTGCTGCTCCTCCTCGTCGCCGGTGATCATGCCGGTGTCGGGTTCGCGGTAATGCAATGACGAGGGGAACGACATGGCGCGATACCCGTGGGCGGTGGCAAACTCATCATGTCGCCCCTCACTGCCGGCTTTCAGTGCTTTGGCTCGCCGCTTGGCTTCATTCTCTTCGAAGGTTTTTGGGCGCCCGAACTCTATGCTTCCGATAAAGGGATCGGAAGCATCGGCAGCTTCCGATATGGATACACGTTTCTCCACATCCGGCTGCAGCATATACCGTCTCCGCTCGGGATCCACGTCCTCCATCCAATCCTCCTCATGGCTGAGCAGACCTACCAACGCTTCGTTCATCTTGGCACATGGAATGGGTTGCCATATCTTTTTGTCGCCGGAGCCCTCATCGGGGGTGGTATCCCCGGTATTTCTCTCTCTTTCGGCAGAAAGAAGGGCCAGCGTATCTCTCACCTTTTCGGCCTCCGTGGCTGAATAAGAAGCGTAGATATACAATTCCTCTTCCGCCCGGGTGAAAGCCACATAAGCTTTATTGATGATATCCAGCACGTATGCCTTCAGGAAGCGGAGATATTTCTCTTTGTGAAATTCTTCAGATGCAGCGGAGTCTCCCTCACTCTTAAGAAGCGAACCGAGCTCGCCCGTATCCACAGGCACTGCCGGCGGCAACGGCACACTCTCTCCACTCTCGCACTCGGCTATGCTCCGCGAAGGCTCCACCCAAAGCCATTCGCTCTTACGCGGAGAAGGCGTAAAGGCGAAATTCACTTCCGGCACCACCACACATTTGAATTGCAATCCCTTCGATTTATGGATAGTCATCACCTTCACGGCATCTATATCCTCCGGCGAACTGATTGTGGAGCGGCATCCCGTCGTATCCCACCATTTCAGGAAGGAGGCCACATCGGCCTGATTCCTTTCGCAATATTCCAGCACAAGGTCCTGGAACGCCGCGATATAGGGAGTCTCTTCCTTCATTGTTTCCGAGCTTACCAACTCATGGATAAACTGCTCTACGAGGGCCGGGAGCGTATGGGCCTGCATGGCCGCTACCGTCTCATAGAGATCACGCACAGGATCTTCTCCCGACCCGATTATCTTCTTGAATCTGTCGAGCAACTCCGGTGTGGATTTCCCGCCGTTGCGCATCACGAAGAGATTGTAATGCCCCTCCATCTCTTCCCAGGTGGTAAACCCGTGGGAGGGTTTGGCATCGGGACCGGGAGTCTTCACCGTGCGGGGTGTGCTCAGTGCCTTCAGGGCGGCTATCACGATAGCTACTGCCTTCGAGGAGGATACCAATAGCGACTCTTCGCTTACAAATTCTATCTTTGTCTCTCCCGGGGTCAATGTGGAGTTATAGGCCACGAAGGAGTCGATTATCTGTTTCCCCTCGTTCTTGCGGTTGACGAGGAATGCTATGTCTCTCTGGCGATAGCCACGTGAAAGGAATTCCTTCACCAGCGCGCCGAACTCTTTGAAGTAGGGTGGAGGTGCATCCCTGTCCTCCCCCTCGCTTTTATCTTCGCTTTTTATCTTTTCAAAGAATTTTACCGATACGAGACCTTCCACTTCCTTATGGCTCGGACGCTGCACTATGCCCGAATATACCTCCTCTGCATTCTCCACTCCGTCGAGTGGCAGCTTGATGCGGGAGGCGAGGGTATGGAAGAGATAATTGTTGAATTCCACGATGATTCGGTCGCTTCGCCAATTGGTGTTTTCCTCCACAGAGTCGCCGCAGGAACGGCAGTCGGATGCAAACTGTTGAGGGAGCAGGGTGGTGATAATCTCGGAATTGGCATTGCGGAAGCGGTAGATACTCTGTTTGGCATCCCCGATTACGAGGCTCTCCTCCCCCCGGGAGTTGCTCTCTTTCAGGAGCGGACGTATATTATCCCATTGCAGGGTGGAGGTGTCCTGGAATTCATCGATCAGATAATGGGAAAGACGGGTGCCGAGGCGCTCGTAGATGAATGGCACATCGCTGTCGCCGATGATATCGCGCAGGATGATACCTGTGTCGGAAAGCTCCACCATACCGTTGTCATTGAGATAATCGCGCACATTACGCCTCACCTCATGCAGCATCCCCAAGAGCAGGAGAGTCTTGCGATAGAGCATCCAGTATCTGAATCTGATAGAGCCTGTGATTCCGCACCATCTCATCCAGGCTCCATACATCGCGGCCGCTTTCTCTTCGATAGGACGGATTGTATCGATCATAGCCGCTATGGCCTTCTTTTTGAGATTTGTGGCGGTGACGGCTAATGACCCTTGTTCCATATCCTTGGCGGCGGCCGCATAAGAGAAAAGTGTCTCCTTCTCGTTGCCCAACGGGCGTGAATGGAGTATGGCGGAGGCATGTTTGGCGAGATTGGCCTTGAGAGGCACATTCTCGGCCACACCGGATGAAAGAATCTCCTCCAGCTCTCCGGCAGCTTTTTTCATCTCCCCGTAAGCCTCGAAGAGCGGACGCTCGTTCTCCCGCTCCAGAAGTTCATACACATTGCGGAATGTCAATCCGGTAGACCTCAGTTGGTTGAAATAATTGTCGAGCTCGCTCTTATGAAGCTTGTATTCCTCATTCTCCATCTTCTTGGCCGTGCGGATACATTCCTGATAGAGAGCCGCATCCGATCCTGAGCGGGCATATATATTCCATCCTTTGCCGCCGTTCTCGCGCTCGAAACGCATCAGGCGTTCTATCCAATATTTCACGGGAGGCTCGCCACCGCCGTCTCCTCCGGAGCCGGACATATTGATATCATCCATCGACATATTGATGGCCATTGTGGCGAGCAGGTCGGAATCCATCTCCACCTGATAGCCGTCGGAGAGGTTGGTCTCGTAGGCGAATGTACGCAGCACGCTCTGGAAGAATGAATCGATCGTGGAGACGTTGAAATCGCTGAAATTATTCAGCACCACATCGATAGCCATGCGGCACACAGCCGCAATCTCGCCCCGCGATCGCCCCGTCTCCCGCTTGAAATCCTCCAGATAATCCACCTTGCTGTCCTCGGCGGGAGTATCCGGATCGGCGAGCGCGGAGAGTTTGTCCACGATTCGCTCCTTCATCTCGGCAGTGGCCTTGTTGGTGAAGGTGATGGCCAGGATGCCGGAGAGCGAGCGTAGGAGTTCTGTTCGATTGGCGCATAAGCGTCGCTTCCCGCCGGGTATGTTGGGATTGACGGGAGTGGTGATAAGATAGCCGATGAATTTGCGGGCGAGGGTGTAAGTCTTTCCCGAGCCCGCGGAAGCGCGTTGAAGTTGAATCATAATGTTGCGAAGTTAGGGGTATGGAGTCTTATTTTACGGAATGTCCCATGGCGCGGAGTATCTCCGCGGCCTTCTCTTTCCATTCTCCTTGAAGGAGGATTTCCCCTCCGCGGGCGCTGCCCCCTGTGCCGATGCGTTGTTTCAGCACGCGGGCTGTCTCCTGCAAGGTATCGTCGTCGCAAGTAAACCCTTCGACGATAGTGGCCGTCTTGCCTCGACGCCCCTTGCGCTCCACTACGATATGAAGTTTCTCACGAGCGTCGGCGGAAGAGGTTTCCGCCGACTCATCGTTATTATCGATATTCTCCTCCGCTTCGGGGAGGTCGGCTCTCAGCGCACCGAGAGCATCTTTCCAGTCTAAAGCCATGCAAATGTAGTTACGTTTTTGGATCGGATACGCCTCTGCGCCCTTAAGTGAATATTGGCGCGCAAACCTCTAATCCAACTGCAAAACTACAAATTTTTTTACTTATCTGCAATAAGCTGCAAGACATCGATATATTCTTCACACAGCGAACAACACCCCATAACTCCGACACCGCCGTCTATGTTGGTGAATACCTTCTCCTGCTCTACAAGGCCAAGGTCGATAAGACCGCCGTGCAGACCGTTTTCAGAAGCATCCTCATATACAAGCATGCTCAGAAGGAAATTATAATAGTCTTTTGAAAGGGAGTAAAGTTTTATTGCTCTCGGGATACTCCTGAATGCATTGAAATTCAGGATGCCGGGTACTCTCTCGGTGACGGTGAGTGTATGGCGAGTGCCGTTGATTCCTCTGTCAGAGAAGGGGAGACCGTCATATCTGTAAGGCTCCCATCCGGGCATTGCGCTTTTGAGTTGATCCGCAAGAATTTGAAATACAGGTTCCTGCGAATATCCCGGACTGTATTTGTCCAATCTTGGCACTGCAGATGGTCTGTTATCCACATCCCAACCTAAGAAATAATAATCTTCGGTGGCGGCGTTGTCGGTGAATGTAATGTAATATGTAATGAGGTGCGCATCATGATCCACAGTATTTAATGATACTTTTATATCTTCTATTTTAGGACGAGTCGGCACTACATCGTTAGCTTTTACCTCCACTCCTTTGTATACCGTGGAGAGTTCAATATTATCCCCGGGATTAGCTGTATATCCTGAGATATAGAAGTTGGAGGCGGAGTCGAAACGCATTGTCTCTAAATATTCTCCGTTTACTGTCAGCCGGATATCAAGATTTGTGACATAGTTGGTCTTCTCATGCTCATCGGTGAAGAAGAAGGGCATTGAAGCTTTCGCCATTACTATAGTATCCGCAGATATGATGGAATTGAGCGTCAGTACATTTCCCTCCTCGGGGGTGCGGTATTTATCCATATCCACATCATGATAACACGATGTGAAGAAGATGACTAAAAGTGTGATAAGAAGATAATGCCGGACGGTTGCTCTTCCGATAGCCGGATATGCTGATTTATAATTCATATTGTAGTTTAGAAAATATAAGTATACGAGAAAGAGGGTATTATCGGAATGAAACTGAGTGCTCTGTATCGGCGAATCCAATATTTTTTGAACTGAGGATAATATTCCGTGTGGATATAACTATCCTTCTGTACTGTTATGGGATTCATACGGCAATACGCATTATACAGGCTGAAATTCCAAACTCCTTTGTTACCGTTGCGGTAGAAGTGGTTGAGTTGCATTCCGAGGTCAAGACGATGGTAGTCGGGTATTCTGATATTGTTGGTCGCCGGAATATAGTTGATACCTCCTACGCCATAATACTCCTCATTGTCTACTCCGTTGCTCCAAGGTGTGCCGGGAAAAGCGGAGGGATAATCGTAGTTATAAAGAGAAAGTGTCATACGGTTGCCGGTCATATAGGTCCAACCTGCATTAAACTCTATCTTCTTATTCAGTCTGTAAGATACGTTTATATTGATTTTATGACGGTTGTCATATTTCCCGGGAAATTTCTTTCCTCCGTTGATCTCCTCGAATTTGCGCCATGCCCACATAAGTCCGTAACTGATAGTTCCGGTGACACTTCCGGCTTCCTTCGTAAGGGAGAAATCAGCTCCGTAACTCCATCCGTTGCCGGATGTCACTTTCTCTTCCCATGTGAGTTGAGGTTCGAGCATACTGATTCCGGGGCGGTATTCGAGCAATCCTTTCATATCTTTGTACCATCCTTCTGCCGATACATACATATCATAAGGAAGAGTGGCATATATGCCGAAGGAGTATTGATCGCTTGTGAGGGGTTTGCATCCTTCCGGTACAGGTTGCCAAAGATCGGTCGGGAGGTTGATATAATTATTGGATACCTGTTGCACATATTGACGCATTCGCCCGTATGATGCCTTGAAACTCAATATGTTGCCCGGGGAGAATCGAATAGTTGCACGCGGTTCGAGCGAACCGACGTTCTTATGATAAATCTGAAACAGCGATCCTCTTAATCCTGCCGAAAGAGCGAGGATTTGGCCTACTCGGAATTCGTTGTCAACATATATCCATTCTTCCGATGCGTTTATCACGGGAGAGTTGGAGCAGATAGTATTCTCTATCCCGTCAAGCGAGAATCGGTTTTCCACATCCTCCGGAAGAAATCTGTGGTGACAATATCCGGCTCCTGTCTGTAAGGTGTACCATCCTCCGAATGAAGCTATGTATCCGGCTCTTAATCCTACGTCGGATACACTGTTGTGGGTCTTGCTCCGGTTGAAGCCGAATGTTTCGGGTTTTGATGTATCCTGCTGGTATTCGCGTTCCTGTCGGTAGGTAGATGAATATGATGAGTAATAGAATGATGCGGAGAATACCCCTTTTGCAGGGCGCCATGTGATTCCTGCGGTGACCCCTATGTTTCCCCAGCCCAAACGATTGGTGTTCTCATCGAATGAAGCCTCCTTATTGCCGCTTCGTGTGGCGGGCATAAAGGAAAGCGTCTGAGGATAATCGTAATCAGGGTATTCTATCGGGGTGTAATCAGTCTCCTCATTGACATAATCATAATCTCGTTGCCCTAATTTCAGATTATCGTGACCGAAATATCCTATGGCAGAGGCTGTCAGCGAATGATTGAATTTATGGTCGAATCTGAGATTGATGTCGGTAAAGCCGTAACCTGCTATATGCTTGATGTGATCGTAATTTTTGGCGGTATGGTTGATTATCGCTAAGGCGGGGATGCTTATAAGATCGAGCCATGTGCGGCGCACTCCCGCCGAGAAGGCGGTCTTCCCTTTTATCAATGGCCCTGTGACGTAGGCGTTCACGCTCAGAAGCCCGACGCTTCCCTGACCGTGGAATTTCTCGAAATCCGGTTCTTGCATCGTAATATCCACCACACTTGAAGTGCGCCCTCCATACATAGCCGGAAACGAACCCTTGTAGAAATCCACTTTACCTACTGTGGCTACGTTAAATGAAGAAAAGACTCCACCTAAATGACTGACGTGATAGAGAGGAATGCCATGATACAGAAAAAGGTTTTGGTCGTTTTCGCCGCCTCTGACCAAGAGACTCGTAAACCCCTCGGAACCCATCGATACTCCCGGAAGAGTCTGAAGCGTCTTGACTATGTCCGGTTCGGCAAACATCACCGGCATATCAAGAATCTGCTCCTGAGAAAGAGTGGTGTGTCCCGTTTCAGCCGCCATTCTATTCCGGACGGCTCCCGAGCCATCCACGATAAGCTCCTTTAGCGTAGTCGCTCCCGTAGTGTCCTTCTCCACCTTTTCCGGAACTCCGTTAGCCATAGCAGGGAGAGTAGCCATAACACAAAAAACAGGTAAGAAATGAAACCTATTATCGCCGATTATTTTGTGCTTTTTGATTCTTTTTTGCATCAATCTTTCAATAAAAATTTTGCAAAAGTAAGTAATTTGTTAAGATATGCGAAAAAATCGGGGGGGTAATTTAGGAAATTTTAACAATTGGGGTTAGTACAGGTAACGAACTATTGTACTTACATTTATGAATCATTGTGTTACATAGTCGCCATGCAATTGATCTGGTGTACAGGCATAGCAAGTATCCCCTTCCCCGTCTTAGGATATAAGACGGGGAAGGGGATACTGTTAGCGGTGGATAGGGGAGAGCGTCAGAAGATTACCTGCAGACGGGCCATGAAGGCGTTGAGAGTGGCGGGTTCAAAGCCCTGACGATCCCAAGTGTGGGTATAGCTGTAGTGCAGACGCGCAATCATGTATTTATTGATGTAGTAGTTGAAGGTGACGGAGAAATCGTTGAGTCGGCCTCCATAGATTCCGGCCTGACGGTCGGAAAGATTCACGTTGGTATAGTTGGCTACTACCTCGAATGTACCCTTACCCGGTGTGGCCAGACCGCCGTCAAGCATTGAATATCCATACTGCTTGTCGCCGAAGATGAGTCCGCGAAGTGTGACATACGCGCCTTGACCATTCCAATGGTGGAGATTGTCGCGACGGTTCACCTGCTGGAAATAATACTGCGACTCAAGCGCCACCCGCTTGTAAGAGATAAGAAGCTCGGGAGTGAATTTCCAAAGGTTCATCGCGTGATCCACATTCGCGTCGATGGCTGTCACCTGCGACACACTTGTAGGATAATTGCTCTTGAACTGGAATGTATTGTGATTCTCGTCGTCATCGCCTGTGCGCTGAGGAGTACCGAACGCACCCGACACACCTACCTGAAAATTCAGGCCGTCTTTATGGAACGGACGCCATACCTGACGTGTGCGGAATCCGTAACCCTCCTGAGTGTACTGTGTGGGAGTCAGAATCACGGTAGTGGCGCTGGGCTCCACATGTGCACTGATTGTGCCTAAATATTTATCATCGCTGCGCTCATACATCACGCCTATCTGGCGGGCATCGTTGAAGACGGAGTTGGCTACCGGCTCTGCCATGGTAGGCTTCATCGAGCTGGACGTGGAGCTCTGCAGACCATACTGATGAGTGAAAGAGCCGACACGGATGAGGTTGGCGGGATTGAAATCATATTCGATGAAAAGGTCCTTCAAGCCCACTTTGTTGTAAGCGAAGCCTACATCGATCTTGGCTTTCCATTTACCATACTGCATCGAGGCACCGAGACGAGCGTCGGGAATTGCCACGCCATCTTTGAAGAGATTTTTGTCAGGGCTGGCATAAAGCGCTCCGTCCATGAGAATGCGTCCGGCAGGCTTGATTGTGAACTTGGGTTCGGAATTATCTTCCTGTGCGAATGTGGCCTGAGTGGCGCCCATAAGAAGCACCGACAGGAGAAGTGTAGACTTTTTCATAGTATCGTGGGGTGTTAAGGTGGAAGAAATATGTGTGTCATCAAAAAATGTATGTGTGCGCTTATTTTGCGGAATGATTTCTCTTTCCGGGTTTCACTTTACCGGCTTTCTTCAGAGACGCGAATTCCTTTTTTGCCTTCTCGAGCTGGGCATTGAATCCCTCGTCGGCATGGAGACGGGCTACGGCACCTGCGGCTACGATACGCCCGGCGTCTACATCGCTCTGGAAATGATAACCGCATATCACACGGCTCTCTCCCATCTGGAAACCGCGTTCGAGAATCTCATCTATGCGATCGGGATTGATTTCGGAAAGTACCAGGGCAGTTGCCCAGCCGATTGCTGTGTGGCCGGAAGGATAGCTGCCGTTGGTAGAGAGTTCCTCCTGCTGTTCGGGGTTGCAGGTCATTTCGTCAAACCATGCAAAGGGGCGGGTGCGGTTGTAATGGTCTTTGGCGGCACGGGTGGAAAGATCGCCGGCATCCTCACGCATACCGATCACAAGGCGATAAATCTCGGGGGTGCCGTCGGCTGTGATATCCACTCCGAATGCTTCGGAGAAAGCTCGGGGCACACCGTCGCCATTTACACGGGCATCTTGGAATGCCTGCTCTCCGCGCTCTGTCTTGCGGAGCGATTTGCCCCAGTCATATCGAGCCTTGTCATACATGAACTGGATAGAACTTGCATCCGGCGGCGGGGGAAGAAGCTCAAGGCTATTTGCTACATCGTCGATCTGGAGGAAGTAGACCTCGGGATTGGTGCGATGATCTTTGATTTTGGTTTCGGTCTGGGCCTGCACGCCGAAAGAGAACATACCGGCCAACAGGAGAATTGCGGAAGTAAAACGTGTTTTCATAGCATCGGGGGGTATTAAGGTTAAAAAATGTGTGTAGTGGTATAAAAGACTTAAAAATAGCCTCTTATACCACTACAACATTATCGGGCGAAAAATGTTTAAATCCTCTTAACAAAAGATAAAATTCTTGTATCCGGATGTCAGTTGCCCTGAAGGTAAGCCATCAGATTTTTGAGCCCAATGTGGCCATATCCTCGATGCGGGTGGAGAGTTGGCCGTCGGCGTCGATCACGAATACTGTGGGAAGAACGCTTACATTGTACTGACGCAGACGCGGGGAATTCTCTCCTTCGGGATCGTAGACTGTGGTCCAGGGGAGATTTTTCGCACCCTCGTGCCATTCATACTGGTCGGGATCGTAAGATATATGATAGATCGCCACATTTTTCTGCGTGGCTATTTCCCGAAGACGCCGATTCAATTCGGGAGAATCAGGATGCGTCATGAGGGAGAATACGAGGAGAGTCTTGCGGCCATGTCCGGCCACTTCGGAGAGCTTCACTTCCTTGCCGTTCTCGTCATGAAGCGACATATCGAAGAATCCGAGTGCATCAGCCTCGATCACATTTGTAATTCCTCTGGATTCGCGGCGTTTGCGGATACCGTTGCGGGCTACGTTCTCAAGCATTGCCGTGCGGGGATCGTCAGGACGGAATTCCTTGAAACTGCTTGCCACTGCCGCCACATAGCGTGCGCCGTCGGGATCTGACGCATCGAAGAGGGGATGTCCGTCAAGAGTCTTTGTGAGGATGTAGTAGCTCACGACAGATCCGCGTGCGTCCTGCAGATAGCGGGAATAGACTCCGCGGCGGAATTCCTTGAGTTTCGCCTCATCGGGATTGGAGCCGAGGGCGTGAACCTCTTTCTCAAACTTCTCAAGCTGCTCGGCTCCGGAAGAGCCGGAGAGTGTGAAGCGAGTAGCCATAGCGGAAAGGGGGGCAGTAAGTGTGACGGTCTCTGTGGAGTCAACAGGTATATACACCCATTGGTCGCCGGCTCCGAGGCGATAGATCTCCGGAGCATCCGGGGCGATATGCGATATGGAGAAACGCCCGTCGGAATCAGTGCGGGTGGAATCCACTATCTGCCACACTCCCGAATAGTCGGCCTTCTCAAGCACGATTTTCTCATTGTCGGCACCCTCGAGAGTGCCCTCTATCTTGAATTTAGGGTCGGAACATCCGCTGAGGAATGTGGCTCCCATAATGGCGGCGCAGAGCGCTGCCGGAGTTATAATATGCGAAATATTCATTGTTCTTTCCGTTTGCGCCTGCAAATATAGCCAAAATTCGTGTTTTATATGGGATTTTATTAGTAACTTTGCGTGAATTTTTACTCCAGCGAAGAAAAACAATAAAGAATTTTATGTTACATCCTATCAAGAAGACCATCGAGCTCGGCGACGGACGTACGATCACGATCGAGACCGGCAAGCTCGCCAAGCAGGCCGATGGCGCTGTGGAGGTACGTATGGGCAACACCATGCTCCTCGCTACAGTATGCTCCGCCCAGGAGGCGAACGAAGGCGTTGATTTTATGCCTCTTACAGTAGAATACAAAGAGAAATACGCCTCTATCGGCCGTTATCCCGGTGGCTTCCTCAAGCGTGAGGGCCGCGCTTCCGATTACGAGATCCTTACTTCTCGCCTCGTGGACCGTGTGCTCCGTCCGCTCTTCCCCGACAATTATCACGCAGAGACTTTCGTAAACGTCACAATGTACTCCGCCGATGCCAATGAGGCTCCCGACGCTCTCGCCGGTATCGCGGCTTCCGCGGCTCTCGCTGTGAGTGACATCCCTTTCAATGGTCCTATCTCCGAGGTACGTGTCGCACGTGTCGACGGCGAATGGGTCATCAATCCCAATTTCGAGCAGATCGAGCGTAGCGACATCGAACTCATGGTAGGCGCCACCTATGACAATATCATGATGGTGGAGGGCGAGATGAACGAAGTGTCGGAAGCCGAACTTCTCGAGGCTCTCAAAGTGGCTCATGATGAGATCAAGAAGCACTGTCTCGTGCAGATGGAGCTCATGAAGGAGGCCGGAAAAGAGATTAAACGCGAATATTGCCACGAAATCAACGATGACGATCTCCGCCGCGACGTAGCCGAGAAATGCTACGACAAGGCTTACGCTATCGCCAAGGCCGGAAGCGCCGACAAGCATTGGCGCAACGAGAGCTTCAAGGCTATCCGCGATGAATATATCGAGAATCTCCCCGAGATGACCGAGGAGCAGCTCGCTCTCTATAACGAAGACCAGCGCATCGCTATGGTGAAGCGTTACTACCACGATGTGGAGAAAGAGGCTATGCGTCGTTGCGTGCTCGACGAGGGTATCCGCCTCGATGGCCGTAAGACCACTGAGATACGTCCCATCTGGTGTGAGGTGGATTATCTTCCCGGCCCTCACGGCACAGCCGTCTTTACCCGTGGTGAGACTCAGGCTCTCGTCACTGCCACTCTCGGCACTACCCTTGATGAGAAGATCATCGATGATGTTCTCAATCAGAGCAAGGAGCGTTTCCTCCTTCACTACAACTTCCCTCCCTTCTCTACAGGTGAGGCTCGTCCGCAGCGCGGTGTAGGCCGTCGTGAGGTAGGCCACGGCAATCTCGCTCATCGTGCCCTCAAGCGCATGTTCCCCGATGATTTCCCCTATACCTGCCGTATCGTCAGCGATATTCTCGAGAGCAACGGTTCCTCTTCTATGGCTACAGTCTGTGGCGGCACTCTCGCCCTTCTCGATGCCGGCGTGAAGATGAAGCGCCCCGTAGCCGGCGTGGCAATGGGTCTTATCTCCGACAAGGATAATGTGAAATATGCCGTCCTCTCCGACATCCTCGGCGATGAGGACCACCTCGGCGACATGGATTTCAAGGTGACAGGTACTACCAAGGGTATCACTGCCACTCAGATGGATATCAAGGTAGACGGCCTCAGCTATGAGGTGCTTGAGAAGGCTCTCGAGCAGGCTCGTCAGGGACGTCTCCACATCCTCAATATCATAGGCGAGACTATCCCCGAGGCTCGCGAGGATTACAAGCCTCACGTACCCCGCCTCGTTACTCTCGAGATTCCCAAGGAGATGATCGGTGCGGTTATCGGTCCTCAGGGTAAGGTGATCCAGGGTATCCAGGAGGAGACTGGTACAGTTATCTCTATTGATGAAGACGAGAAGCTCGGTATCGGTCGCGTAGAGATCGCCTCCAAGGATAAGGAAAGCATCGACAAGGCTCTCTCCAAGATCAAGGCTATCGTGGCTCAGCCCGAGGAGGGTGAGGAATATGAGGGCACAGTGCGCTCTATTCTCGACTTCGGCGCATTCGTGGAGTTCATGCCTGGCCGCGACGGTCTGCTTCATATCAGCGAGATCTCTTGGAATCGTCTCGACTCCATGGATCAGAGCGGTCTGAAGGAAGGCGATAAGGTAAAGGTGAAACTCATCGAGATTGACAAGAAGACCGGTAAATACCGCCTTTCCATGCGTGTGCTCACTCCCAAGCCCGAAGGGTATGTGGAGCGTGAGGCTCGTCCCCGTCGTGAAGGCGGCGATCGCGGACCCCGTCGTGAGGGTGGCGACCGCGGACCCCGTCGTGAAAGTGGCGATCGTGGACCCCGTCGTGAAGGTGGTGACCGCGGACCTCGCCATGAAGGTGGTCGCGGACCTCGTCGCTAATCAAGCAATCAAAGATTCACACAATAAAAAAGCCGGATTCATCTGAATCCGGCTTTTTTATTGATAATCATAATACCTCCCAAAATTTCCGGCTCTCTCCAAGTTCTCAAAATCGCACTCCCAAGCTAAGGGATACATTCTCGATCGAGCTGAATAGAGAATAATCTCCTGAATTATACCAATTTCCGTCGATGCTTCCGGAAAGGCATAGGAAATAATCCCCGAGATTGAGAGTATAAGAGCCCTTGCCATTGATTCCTAACGACAAAAGATAGCCGCCGGAGTTGAAGGAATCCTCATAGCCTCGGGCTACTCCTATACGCGGCATTGCAGTCAGATTGAAAAGAGAGTGTTTCCCTACTACAAAGTTGTAGCCATAGCCTCCTGCCAGACAATAATTCTTATAATGGAAATTATATGTGTCGGAGCCAAGGTTGTAATAGGGTTTGAGATTGTCGGGGAGTGTATTGAAATCAAGTTTATTGGATACGCTCGTGAAGGCGAATCCCAATATCGGCGAACCTGCGCTTCTCTTCTGAATCTTTGAATAATTGTAGGCAGCCCCCTGGGAGTAACGGCGGTTGTTGAAGAAATAGTAAGCCTCTATTCCCCACGTATTGAATGAAAGACCGGGGAACGGCTCTTTTATGATTCTGAATTTCTTATATTGATCGAAACGTCGGATGTAGCTTCCTCCGGTATTCTCCTGATAATATAATTCAGCGCTGAAACGGGCACATGTGAAGCCGAATCCCACCTTCTTATGATTGGAGGGTTCGTTGCCGATAATATTGGTCATATCCAGCGTATATCCTACACTCACGGCCATATATTGCAGATAGCCTGAAAGATTGCTCGTGATATTGCTCATGAAGCGCATACTGAGCTTTCTGCGAAAATCGAAAGTATGTGTATCTACCCAGTTTTCGGATGTAATGCGGGCCTTCCAACGTTTTCCGGTGCCTACCACATAATCCGGATCGTAGGAGTTGAAGGTTTTGTCGCCCCAATTATATAGTTTTACGCAGAAACCAAGGAATGCCGGCCATTCCACAGTGGGGTCGTCCATCTTGAGCTTCCCTTTTTTAAGGAGGTGAAGCCAATTGCGGTCAGGATCGTATCTATCGAGATTCGCTTCCGCTTCCGACACTTCCGAGAGCATATATAAATCTTCTGCCAGACCTGCCATGCGCTCGGCGGAGGATATAGGTTCGGGATTTACAAGTACTACCGAACGAAGCGAATCTGTCTCTTCCGATGCGTAGGCTGGCAGATACGACAAGGCTACCGTCATAGCGACGGTAGTCAGATAGCGGAGGGCTCTCGTTGCGTACTGCATTTAATAAGTGTGGAATAAGCTGATAATTGAAATCGGCTGCAAAATTACGAAAAATTTTACAGCCGATAAAAATTCTTTCAGCAGATAAAAGACTCTGGGCTATCAATTTATCCCTTTCATATCAAGCGCGTGCTGATAGCGGAGGGCGTTCTGTACATGGTCGCCGTAGTTGGTGGCGAAGTTGTGATATCCGGAGAAATCCTCCCGGGCACACATGTAAAGATCTTCAGATGGAGTGCTGTTGAGAATGAGATCGATAGTCTCTACGCTTGTAGTGCGGATAGGTCCCGGTGGCAGCCCCGTCACACGATATGTATTGTAAGGGGAATCTACATTCAGATGCTCTCCTTTCACTCTTTTTATCGTGAAATCCTGAAGGGCGAAGCGCACTGTGGGGTCGGCCTGCAGACGCATCCCTTTGTGCAGACGATTGATATAGAGACGCCCCACACGCCCTTTCTCGTCCTTCTTGTTGGTCTCTTCATCCACGATGGAGGCAATCGTGATTACCTCTTCCGGGGTAAGACCCAAAGCCTCGGCTTTCTTGCGCCGCTCTGTATTCCATACGGAGTCGTAATGGTCGCCTATCTTTTTCATCAGTTCCTGCGGGGTAGTGGTCCAGTAGACTTCGTAGGTGTCATCAAGGAATAGGGCGAGTGCCTGCTCCGGGGTGAGATTGTAGGAGGATAAGGCAGTGGGATCGGTAAACTGTCGCAGAAGAGTTTCGGAGGAGGAATCAATCTTACGCGACATTCTGTCGGCCATAAGCGGAAGTCCGCGAAAACCGTTGATTGTCAGTTTGATAGGAGATTGGGCTCCACGACCGAGCTTACGCATAGCGCGGAAAGGGCTGGTACCTTCCGGTATAAGATAGGCTCCGTGGCGAGAGGAAAGGTCGATATGGCGGAGCTTCATAAGCTTCACTACTTTCTCTGCATAGCTGTCCCCGAAATATTTTGAAAGCGTGTCGTTGAGATTCTTTTCGGTGGCTTTTGCCGGGATACGTATTATGGCTTCCCGCTCCGCTCCGCTCGTCATCATTGGCACTATGCTGATGGCCGCCAGGATTATCATGGCGGAGAAGATCACCAGCATTATCTTCCGGAAGTTCTTTCCGGTAAGAGAGTCATCGTGGGTTTCTGATGAATTTCTTTCCATAGCTTCTTTTCATTAATGGTTGTGGCCGAAGGCATTTATTGTCTCGGCTATATACTCTGCATCCTCTTCGCGAATATTGGCTATCGGCAGACTCACCACTGTGCGTGCCAAGGCTTCCGTGACGGGGTATTCTCCGTTGAATTCTCCTTGATAGCAGGGTTGAAGATGCGGGGGGGTAGCGTAGTGTATGTCGGTGGCGATTCCGTTTTTGCTAAGGTATTCGCGAAACAGATCACGGCGCTCGGTTCGGACTACGTATTGGTGCCATACTTGTACTTCCTCCCGTGAAATACGTGGTTTGATCACAATCTCATTGCTTATGAGGCTGTCATAAATGGAGGCTATGTGCCGCCGCCGAGAGGTAATCTCAAAAAGACGTGAAAGTTGCACTCTCAGCATCGCGGCTTGGATCTCGTCGAGGCGGCAGTTGTAGCCACGGTAGATATTATGGTAACGGGTGTCACTTCCGTAGTTGGCAATGGCGCGTACTGCCGAGGCCAGCTCAGCGTCGGGAGTGAGTACTGCACCGGCATCGCCCAACGCACCGATATTCTTGGTGGGATAGAAACTGAAAGCTGCCGCATTGCCAAGCATTCCGGTGGAGCGCACTCCGTTCAGACCCGGTTGGGAGGCAATGGCTCCTATAGCCTGGGCATTGTCTTCTATCAGTAGGATTCCGGCATTGCGACATTCAGCGGCGAAAGCTGCGTCCCAGCAGGGGGTGCCGTAGAGATGTACGAGCATTACGGCGCGAGTGCGCGGCGTAATAAAAGTACGGGCTTTCCTGAAATCAAGATTCATTGTGGCCGGATCGGGGTCACACAGGATGGCTCGCAGTCCGAATTCGCTTACGGGGAGCAGAGATGCTATGTAGGTATTGGCCGGCACGATCACTTCGTCGCCTTCCCGCAGACGCCCGAGTTCGACGTATCCTCTAAGAATCAGCCGGATAGCGTCAAGGCCATTGCTACAGCCTACTGCTATGCCGCCGCTACATACATCGGAAAGCTCCGCTTCAAATTGACGTGTCTCTTCGCCGTGAAGGTAGCGTCCGGAGCGAATCACACGCGCTGTGGCCTCTGTCAACCCTCTCTCGACCTCCGCGTTGGCTTCCCGAAGATCAAGGAATTTTATTTCCCTTCTCAATTTCAATAATCCTCCTTATTTCAATTTTTCAGTTTCAATATCCTGTCCGGATTATCAGTAGGATTCTCCTGTTTTGTTACGGGGTATTATATCCCCGATATTGGCTATCTCTGTTCGAGAGTCTTCACATACTCCAGATATTCGTCAAGATCACGGATATAATCATCCTCCTCATAATGATGGGAGCAGAGGGCAAGGCATACGGTGCCGGTAGTGAAGTTATGCATCGAATCCCATACGCCGGGGGGGATGAGCACTCCTTTGTTGGCGCGGTTGAGCGTCACTTTTATCTCATCGTGTCCGTCGGTGAGATGCAGGTCGAATGAGCCTGATACGGCTATTAGAACGGTGGTGTTCTCCTTATGGGCATGACCTCCGCGGCTCTCTCCGCCGGGCACATCATAGATGTAGAATACCCTTTTTATAGGAAACGGCACATGGCAACCCTCCTCAATGAAAGAAAGGTTGCCACGCGGATCGCATACTTTTGAAAATTCGTAGACCTTGACTTTGTCTAACGGTCGCATTCTTCAGTCGGGGTGATATTGAGGAATGTTATTTCTTTTCTTTGTTCTTCTCAAGCTGCTTCTCGAGAGCGGCGATAGCGAGGTCTACGGCCTCTTCGAATGTATCGGCGGTCTTGGAAGCGAAGAGCTCGTTGCCTGTCACCTGAAGCTGGATTCCGGCTTCTTTGTTGAGGGCGGCCTCGGGTTTCACAAGGCGGAGATTTACCTCTACGCTGTTGATTGCTTCGAAACGACGGCAGAGTTTATCGATTTTCTTCTCTACGAAGGCTGTAAGCTTATCGGTGATGTCGAAGTGAATGGCTTTGATAGTAGTTTCCATCTCTTTAAAAGTTGTAGGGTTATACGAAAATGATTACCCTGTGGCTGGATATGGAGAGCTATCTGGCGCTTGGGGTTTACAAAGGTAACAATAAAAGTTGTGGTTTTGATTAAAGCAGCAGGTATTTTTTCTGAAAAATCTTTTTCTCAAGATTTTTCAGGGGTGTCTTTCTTCGCAGAGCGTGGATGTGCGGCTCTGTAATCACGGAGAAGCTGGCTGTAGGATAGATGGGTGTAGATTTGAGTCGTGGCCAGGGATTCATGCCCTAAAAATTCTTTTACGGTGTCAAGGTCGGCTCCGTTGTTGAGCATGGATGTGGCGAATGTGTGGCGAAGAGTGTGTGCTCCTTTATGTGTGGCGGATGTCTCTTTCATCATTTCGCTGACTATGCGGTAGAGTGCGCTTTTTGTGAGGGGATTGCCGTCGGGAAGTACGAAAAGCGGTTTCGGCTCAGGTAAATCGGGGTGAATCTTGTCACGCAGATGTTGCCATTTGGCTATTTCCTCGAGCAGGGGGAGGGGGAGCGGCACAAGGCGTTGTTTGTCTCTCTTTCCGGTGATATGGGCTTCGCCTGCACTTCGGCTTATGTCGCGGTCATGAAGGCCGAGGAGTTCGGCCTGACGTATGCCGGTGGAGTATAGAAGCAGAAGGATAAGCCGGGCCATTGTCTCTTCTTCCGATTCATAATTTATGGGACGCGCCAGCAGCCTCTCTATCTCTTCTGTGCGGGCGAATTCGGGGAGGGGTTTGCTTATCTTTGCGAGAGCTACGTCGGCGGCGGGATTTTGTGTCATTTCGCCGCGCTTCATCAGAAAACGGTAATATGAGCGTAGACTCTGGGTCTTGCGCCGTAGCGATCGGGGGGAGTCTCCGGAGCGGGAAAGGGCTGTGAGCCAGCCTCGTATATCGCCGGAGGTGACGCTTGAGGCATCGAATTGTTCGGGTTCGCTGTCGGTAAGCCATGATGAGAATTGCCGCAGATCGCGCAGGTAGGCTTCGGCTGTGAGCTCGCTGCGGTTGAGCTCCAGACGCAGATAGTCGGAGAAATCGGAGAAAGTCCAATCTGTGGTCATGGCATGAGTTATGAAAGGTGATGTAGCGGAAAAGACTGATAAATATAGTAAGAAAAAAGCGGTGTCGGAGGAATACGTGGATTCCTCCGACACCGTCTGTATCCTTAGGTCAACGTCCAACTAAAAGCCGACGCGCACCAAGAAATTCTTACTGCTCGGCCTGACGGAGCTGCTGTACGTAGACAGCTTTAATCATCTTCTTGCGGTTGGCCACAGAAGGTTTCTCGAAGGCCTGGCGTCTGCGGAGTTCCTTGACGATGCCGGTTCTTTCGAATTTACGTTTGAATTTCTTGAGGGCTTTCTCGATGTTCTCGCCTTCTTTTACTTGTACAATGATCATGTTTCTTTGGTCTTTATTTTTTGTTTTTATTTGCTAATTGATGGCGTGGATGCCCCGAAGGGTATCATTACCGAATTTCCCACACGGAACGCCCGCGCGGGATAATTGCGACGCAAAATTAGACATTATTGTTTTTCCGACAAAATTTTTAAAGGTTTTTTTATATTTGTCGGTATATTTTTTTGTTTTCGGGCCCTGCAGATAGCTTTTTAAGCGTCTTGCAGGGCCCGGATTTATAGTCGGTGGCTACATGCCCGGATTTCTCCGGGAGGTAGAGATGGTGGTATTACTTTTCGCTGATGATGGGTTCTACGGCGCCGGCTCCGGGTTCGGAGTACCAGCGTGAATACATAAGATAATTGCCTGCTATCTTGATATTCATCTCCTTGGCTTTCTCCGGCTCCACCATCTTGACGAATTTGGCGGGGCAGCCGGCCCAAAGTTCGTGAGGACCGATCTTGGTGCGGCTCAGCACAACGGAGCCGGCGGCTACGAGTGCGCCTTCGCCTACTTCGGCATCATCCATAACGATCGAGCCCATTCCGATGAGTGCGTAATCATGGATTTTGGCTCCGTGGATCACTACATTGTGACCAATTGAGACATCGTTACCGATCTCGATTGTGGATTTCTGATAGAGCGTGTGGAGCACACTGCCGTCTTGAATATTTACTCTGTCGCCGATACGGATGGAGTTGACATCGCCGCGCAACACGGTGTTATACCAGATGCTGCATTCCGATCCCATCACTACGTCGCCTACTATTACGGCTGTGGAGGCCAGAAAACAATCTTTGCCGATACGGGGTGTATACCCTCTTACTGATTCTACTGTTGCCATTTCTATTGCGGATTGAGTAGTAGTGGGTTATCAGCGTTTGAGCTCTTTTGTCTTCTCGGCAAGCCAGGCTCCCTCTTCTGCTGTGAGGAGGGGGGTGAGACGTTCGCGTACCTTCTTGTGATATGCGTTGAGCCAATCGATCTCTTCATCGGTCATGATGGCTGTCTCGAAGAGGCGCAGGTCGAAGGGGAAGAGTGTCATTGTCTCGAAGCGATAGAATTGTCCGAATTCTTCACTCTTCATGGCGGGCTCGGTGACAATGAGATTCTCACAACGTATGCCGTAACGGTCGGCAAGGTAGATTCCGGGCTCGTTGCTGGTAATCATACCGGGCTGCAGAGGGGTGGGGTTCTCGTTGAGACGGATATTCTGCGGACCCTCATGGCAGTTGATGAAGAAGCCTACGCCATGACCTGTACCGTGATAATAGGCTTTCCCTTCTGCCCAGAGGAACTGACGCGCTAGCACATCGAGTTGTGCGCCGCGTGTGCCTTCGGGGAAGATGGCGCGGGCGAGAGCGATGTGGCCTTTCATTACGAGGGTAAAGTCGTGGATCTGCTCCTTTGTGGGTGTGCCGAGTGCTATGGTGCGGGTAATGTCGGTGGTGCCGAAGGTGTACTGACCGCCGCTGTCTACGAGTAAGAGGCCGTCGCCTTCTACAGTGACATCTGTCTCTTCGGTGGCCTCATAGTGTACGATAGCTCCGTGGCCGTTCCATCCGAGGATGGGAGAGAAGCTTTCGTCCACGCAAGTGGGGTCGGCCAGACGCAGGGCGCGAAGACGGCGTCCGAGTTCCATTTCAGTGAGTTTTCCTGTGGGATACTCTTTCTCTACCATCATGAAGAAGCGTGTGAGTGCCACTCCGTCCTTCTCCATGGCCTTCTCAAGATTTGCGATCATTGTGTCGTTCTTGATGCTCTTGAGTTTGGCTACTCCGGCTCCGCCGAATACTGTGGTACACGCGATATGGTCGTAAAGGCCGCGTGCTGTCTTGGCCGGGTCAATGAGGAGACGTGTCTCTTTGGGGAGTTCGCCTACGAATTTCACAGCGTCATCGTAGGGCTGCACTTCGATATTGTATTTGGCGAGATGAGCCTCCACTTCGGGGGTAAGCTTCTCTTTATCCACGAAGAGTACTCTGCGGTCGTTGCCGATATAAAGGAATGCAACGTAGATGGGGGAGAAGCAGATGTCGCCTGCGGCACGGAGGTTGGTGGCCCATGCGATATCGTCGAGCGCGGAGATGAAGATGGCGTTGGCCAGCTCGGCCTTCACCTCTGTCATGATGCGCTGCATTTTACTTTCAACAGTCTCGCCTACGATAGTCTCGTCATGGATGAAGAGCTTATTCATCGGACGTTCGGGACGCTCGGGATATATGTAGTCAAACTGAGGGAAGTCGGTGTTGAGTTTCACTCCGTTGTCGCCGAGCTCCTGCTCCATGCGTTGGGCGTAGGATACGCTGAATGTCATTCCGTCGATACCTACGGTCTGTCCGGCCTGAGTATGCTCGGTGAGCCAGTCTATGAGATCGACAGCTTCAGGGCCGTCCTCTTTCATCATCTTGAATCCGGTGCCTTTCAGCTGCTCTTCAGCCTGAAGGAAATAGCGGGAGTCGGTCCAGCAAAGGGCTTCATCAGCTGTCACTACGGCTGTGCCGTTGGTGCCATTGCCGCTCTCGAAGCCGGTGAGCCATTCACGGCCGCGCCAATGGTGGGGAGGAAGTTCGCTCTGATGAGGGTCGGTGCCCGATATTACACAGGCATCAATGCCGTGGTCTGACATCGCCTTGCGCAGACGCGCAAGATATTCCATGTTTTTCTTTTCCATTATGGTATTTTTGGTTTTGGGTCAATGATATGTCGTAATGACTCCCAAAATTACTACTAATAATTCTTTCCGCCAAATAAATCCTTTAACTTCCATTCTTATTTTACCGCCCGGTCGGTAGGGAATAGCGAGTTCTGTTAATGAAATTGATAAATGAATAATTATGAATAAGAGTAATTCTCCGGACATGTCTGATTTAAGGAATATGAAGAAAATAAGATTTTTATTGGTCAAATTGGGATATTATTGGATGAAATAGGAAAAATCGGGGGGGTAATTTGAAAAAATCAATTTTAAGGTATTGACATTTAAAAATTAATCATTAATTTTGCGATGTTATTGTTGATTAGAGACATAGAAGAGGTGTAATATCCTCCTTATATGTCTATCCCAGTGGATAGGACAGGGCATGTGATATGCAATGTCCCATGAAACCGACAAGTCAATAGATTTAAGGCATTAAATTTTCAACGTCAAAACTTTTAAGTAATAGTGATATAAAATTTGTAAGTTAGTGGTTGAGTAGGGTGAAGTAAACTTGTGAAAGCAAGCTGAATCTAAAAAATCACAGAAGCAGCGGGAATTTGTGAAAATTCCCGCTGCTTTCGTTTTTTATTTTGGTAAATGGGTGTAAAGTGCTATATTTGCATTCTGATTGTAATAGTGAGAATCGAATACTCTTATGCATAAATTAAACCAGATTGTGCTGTTCGATACGGAGTTGGCTTTCTTGAATATGCTTCCCCTGTCGGCAACACGCCCTTTGTCCGATCTTAGAATCGGTATCCTCACCATTCGCGAGAAGTGGCACCGTATGTGCCCGGACTTCCGTATCTCCGTGATGACGATGGATTATCTCAATCCGGTCTATTCTGACCATCTTCCGGCAGGTGATGATATCCTCTTCGTTGCCGGAAATGTGATTCCTACTCATGAGCTGATCTCTACCTTGATGGCTCTTCCCAAAGGAGAAGCTCTCCTCTCGGGAGAGGATGTGGTTGCCTTCCGTGGTTCCAAAGAGTGTCTGCTTGCCGGAGATTTTGACCATGCTTCGGAAATCGTTGGAGATTCGTTGATGATGGCAAAATATGTTTTCGATATTTTCCTGCTCAATCCTCGCTGTATTGAGGCTGACTTCGAGCTTCTTACGCGCGACCGTGTTTCCCGGCCTCTTCCCGAAGGTAACACTGTTATCGGAAATCTCTATGATGCCGAAGGACGTCAGCGTGTGTTTATTGAAGAAGGTGCCTCGATTGAAGCGGCTGTGTTCAATGTAAAAGAGGGTCCTATATATATAGGTAGTAATGCCGAGGTTATGGAGTGTGCGAGTCTGCGCGGTCCGCTTGCCGTCTGCGAATACGCCAAAGTGAAAATGGGAAGTCGTGTATATGGAGGATGCACATTTGGTCCATACTGTAAGGTCGGCGGAGAGATTGACAATGCTGTGATGTTCGGTTACAGTAATAAGGCTCATGACGGCTATCTTGGTAATGCTGTGATAGGGGAGTGGTGCAATATAGGCGCCGGCACGAATGCTTCCAATCTGAAAAACGATTATTCCAAGATAAGGGTGTGGAATTACGCCACCCGTTCTTTCATGCGTACTGATCTTCAGTTCTGCGGCCTTATAATGGGCGATCATTCCAAGGCCGGAATTAATTGTATGTTCAATACTGCTACTGTGGTAGGAGTAGGCTGTAATATTCATGGCGCGGGATTTCCCCGTGTGTTCATCCCTTCATTCAGCGAGGGGAGTCCGGCTGCTGGATTTGCGGATGTATCGTTTAAGAGCTTCTGTACTATCGCGGAGCGAGTGATGTCACGTCGAGGCAAAAGCCTTGATGAAAAGAAGAAGGAGATGTATGCGGGCATTTACGCCGCTACGATAGAAGCGAAAGCCGGAAAAGTGAAGCAGGTGAAGAAGACTGTGCCGGATACGGCGGGGGCTGATGAAGTGCAATGTGTGAAAGAGGCCGGCGTGATGCAATCTTCTTGTGATTTTACTCCTGAGGCTGTATCGGCCAATTGATGAAAATGCTCCTCATTAGGGAGGAATAAGATAAAAAATGCGAAAAAGCATTAAAAAATAGCGGTTTGCTATTGCGTAAACCGCTTATTTTTCCTAACTTTGCATCGCTTTAAGGCCTGAATTATACCTTTTTAAGTAGTTAATCCTATGGGTATCAGAAGATTAGCTATGTTGGAAATAGGTGTGAAAATGGTTGCGAAGTATATCTGCCAACGCCTTCGGGCGTGCCTCGGATAAGACAGAGTTAAACAACCAAAATAATAAAAGAGACAAAGAATGCCTACTATTCAGCAATTAGTTAGAAAAGGGCGAGTAGTGCTCAAGGACAAAAGTAAATCCCCTGCGTTGGATTCCTGTCCTCAGCGCCGTGGAGTGTGCGTACGTGTGTACACCACAACTCCCAAAAAGCCTAACTCGGCGATGAGAAAGGTTGCGCGTGTGCGCCTTACCAATGGCAAGGAGGTTAACTCCTACATCCCCGGAGAGGGCCACAACCTTCAGGAGCACTCCATCGTGATGGTGCGCGGCGGTCGTGTAAAGGACCTTCCCGGTGTTCGCTATCACATCGTGCGTGGTACACTTGATACCGCAGGCGTACAGGGTCGTACTCAGCGCCGTTCCAAATATGGTGCTAAGCGTCCTAAAGCTGCCAAGAAGTAATTCTTGATTTCCAAAATTATCAAAACACTCAAAGTAACCCCGTTTTTGATTCTTTGGACGGCTACAACCGGTTGAGTAAACTCCCGCAAGAGTGCGGGGAAGTTGAAGAAATCGCCAACCCCCTTTTAAATCTACAAGTTTGCCGACACTTTCAGGTGGATATGACATTTTGACGTCAATTCCGCTCCTCCGTCAGGGTACGGAGAAGATATGTAACAAACAGCGGAAATTTTTTTGACGGTATATATCCGGCAGACGGCCGGGGGTCAGTGAAGCAGCCAGAAACAAAAACACTAAGAACAAAGCAATGAGAAAAGCAAAGCCTAAGAAAAGGGTCATTCTTCCCGATCCTGTATTTCACGAGGTAAAAGTAACTAAGTTCGTCAATCACCTGATGTATGACGGCAAGAAGAATACGGCTTACACCATATTCTATACGGCATTGGAGACTGTGAAAGCCAAAATGCCGAACGAGGAGAAGAGCGCCCTCGAAATCTGGAAAAAAGCTCTTGAGAACGTTACTCCCCAGGTGGAGGTGAAATCCCGCCGTGTAGGTGGTGCCACTTTCCAGGTGCCTACTGAAATTCGCGCTGACCGCAAAGAGAGTATCTCCATGAAGAATCTTATCATCTTCGCTCGCAAGCGTGGCGGCAAGACTATGGCCGACAAACTCGCTGCCGAGATCGTAGACGCTTTCAACGACCAGGGTGGTGCATTCAAGAGAAAAGAAGATATGCACCGTATGGCTGAGGCCAACCGCGCTTTCGCTCACTTCAGATTTTAATTTTGGCATTTGATTTATCATGTCTAAACATAACGATCTCAAACTTACTCGTAACATCGGCATCATGGCCCACATCGATGCCGGTAAGACTACTACCTCCGAGCGTATCCTCTTCTATACCGGTCTTACTCACAAGATCGGTGAGGTACACGATGGCGCTGCTACCATGGACTGGATGGAGCAGGAGCAGGAGCGTGGTATCACAATTACTTCCGCCGCTACCACTACTTTCTGGAACTACAACGGCGAGAAATATAAGATCAACCTTATTGACACTCCGGGACACGTTGACTTTACTGTTGAGGTAGAACGTTCCCTCCGTGTTCTTGATGGCGCTGTCGCTACTTTCTGTGCCGTTGGTGGTGTTGAGCCCCAGTCGGAGACTGTTTGGCGTCAGGCCGATAAATATAATGTGCCCCGTATCGGTTATGTCAACAAGATGGACCGCTCCGGCGCCAACTTCTTCGAGGTTGTACGTCAGGTGAGAGAGGTACTGGGCGCTAATCCTCTCCCCATCCAGATTCCTATCGGTGCGGAGGAGACTTTCAAGGGTGTGGTTGACCTCATCACTATGAAGGCTATCTTCTGGCATGACGAGAGCATGGGTGCCGAGTATTCCGTAGAGGAGATTCCCGCCAACCTCGTTGAGGAGGCTGAGGAGTATCGCGACAAGATGCTCGAGACTATCGCCGAGTTTGACGAGGCTCTCATGGAGAAGTACTTCGACGATCCTTCCACTATTACTGTTGAGGAGATCAAGGCTGCTATCCGCAAGGGTACTCTCGCCATGGCTATCAACCCCATGATCTGCGGTTCTTCTTTCAAGAACAAGGGTGTGCAGACTCTGCTTGACGCTGTCTGCGCTTACCTCCCCTCTCCCGAGGATGCAGGTGCCGTAGAAGGTCACGCTGTTGGCGATCCCGACACTATCATCACTCGTGAGCCGAGCAGCGATGCTCCTATGTGTGCTCTCGCGTTCAAGATTGCTACCGACCCCTATGTAGGTCGTCTCAGCTTCTTCCGCGTTTATTCCGGTGATGTAGAGGCCGGAAGCTACGTCTTCAACTCTCGTAGCGGAAAGAAAGAGCGCGTATCCCGTCTCTTCCAGATGCACTCCAACAAGCAGAACCCCAAAGAGGCTATCGGCTGTGGTGATATCGGTGCCGGCGTAGGTTTCAAGGATATCCGCACAGGTGATACTCTCTGTGACGAGAACAATCCTATCGTTCTCGAGGCTATGGAGTTCCCCGATCCCGTAATCGGTATCGCTGTAGAGCCTAAGACTCAGAAAGACCTCGATAAGCTCGGTGTCGGTCTGCAGAAGCTCGCAGAGGAGGACCCCACATTCCGTGTTGAAACAAATGAGGAGACCGGTCAGACCGTTATCTCCGGTATGGGTGAGCTTCACCTTGACATTATCATCGACCGTCTGCGTCGTGAGTTCAAGGTAGAGTGCAACCAGGGCCGTCCTCAGGTTACATATAAGGAGGCTATCACTAAGCCTGTCGAGCTTCGCGAGACATTCAAGAAGCAGACCGGTGGTCGTGGTAAGTTCGCCGACATCATTGTTCGTATCGAACCCGTTGACGAGGGCTTCGAGGGCAACCTCCAGTTTGTCGATGAGGTTAAGGGTGGTAACGTGCCTAAGGAGTATATCCCCTCTGTACAGAAGGGCTTCCAGACTGCCATGAAGAACGGTGTGCTCGCCGGCTATCCCGTAGAGCAACTCAAGGTGACTCTGCTCGATGGTAGCTTCCACCCCGTCGATTCCGACCAGCTTTCCTTTGAGCTCTGTGCCATTCAGGCATTCAAGAAGGGTAGCGAGAAGGCAGGTCCGGTTCTCATGGAGCCTATCATGAAGATCGAGGTTGTGACTCCCGAGGAGTCCATGGGCGACGTGATCGGCGACCTTAACAAGCGTCGCGGCCAGGTAGAGGGTATGGAGACATCCCGCTCCGGCGCACGTATCGTGAAAGCCATGGCACCTCTCGCCGAGATGTTCGGTTATGTGACTGCGCTGCGTACCATCACTTCCGGTCGCGCCACTTCCACAATGACCTTCTCTCACTATGCTGAGGTTTCCAACTCAATCGCCCGTAACGTACTTACAGAGTGCCAGGGTCGTGTAGATCTTCTGAAATAAAACACAAATCCAGATATGAACCAGAAAATCAGAATCAAACTGAAATCTTACGATCACAATCTCGTAGATAAGTCTGCCGAGAAGATCGTCAAGACTGTGAAGTCTACAGGTGCGGTTGTAAGCGGTCCGATACCTCTGCCCACTAACAAGCGTATCTTCACAGTAAACCGTTCTACATTCGTCAACAAAAAGAGCCGTGAGCAGTTCCAGCTCTCAAGCTTCCAGCGCCTCATCGACATCTACAGCTCTACATCCAAGACTGTAGACGCGCTCATGAAGCTCGAGCTTCCCAGCGGCGTAGACGTAAGCATAAAGGTCTGATCTCCAATGCCGGGAGATCGCTGAGATCTCCCGGCGGAGCTTAGGCTTCTTCCAATCCTTCTTACAGATAGGGTAGGATTGCGGAAGAAATAAAGAAAAAAATCAGGACATCAATTTTATAATCAAAGTAAGAAATGCCAGGATTATTAGGAAAGAAAATCGGAATGACATCCGTTTTCAGTGCCGACGGAAAGAATGTTCCGTGCACTGTTATCGAAGTTGGTCCTTGTGTGGTTACTCAGATCAAGACAGTGGAAAAGGACGGCTATGAGGCTGTTCAGGTAGGCTTCCAGGAGCGTAAGGAGAAGCACACCAACAAACCCCTCGAGGGCCACTTCAAGAAAGCCGGAGTAACTCCCAAGCGCCACTTGGCCGAGTTCAAGTCGTTTGAGAACACTCCCGCTCTGGGTGACACTCTCACTGTAGAGATGTTCCAGGAAGGTGGTTTTGTCGATGTTGTCGGCACCAGCAAGGGTAAAGGTTTCCAGGGCGTAGTGAAGCGTCATGGTTTCGGTGGTGTAGGTCAGGCTACTCATGGTCAGCACAACCGTCTCCGTGCCCCCGGTTCTATCGGTGCATGTTCTTATCCCGCTAAGGTATTCAAAGGTCTTCGTATGGCCGGCCAGATGGGTAACGATCGTGTCACAGTGCAGAACCTGCAGGTGATCAAGGTGCTTCCCGAGCACAATCTGTTAATGATTAAGGGCTCTATCCCCGGAGCTAAAGGTTCAATCGTATTAGTTGAGAAATAATGGAACTTTCAGTATATAACATCAAAGGAGAAGACACCGGAAGAAAAGTCACCCTCAATGATGAGGTATTTGCACTCGATCTGAGCAAAGGCAACGCTGAGCACACCATTTATCTTGACATCAAGCAGTATCTCGGCAACCAGCGCCAGGGCACTCACAAGAGTAAGGAGCGCAGCGAGGTATCAGGTTCTACCCGTAAGCTCGGACGTCAGAAGGGCGGCGGCGGTGCCCGTCGTGGTGATATCAATTCCCCCCTTCTCCGTGGCGGTGGCACAGTGTTCGGCCCCAAGCCCCGCGATTATCGCACTAAACTCAATAAGAAGCAGAAAGCTCTCGCCCGTCGTATCGCCCTCACTTCCCGTGTGGCTGACGGCAAAATCATCGTTGTAGAGAATTTCTCCTTCGAGGCTCCCAAGACTAAGGAATTCATCGGCATCGCCAAGAACCTTAATGTAGCCGACAAGCGTGTGCTTCTCGTGATGAACGACAACGACCGCAACGTCCTCCTGTCCGTGCGCAATATCCCCAATGCCATCATGGCTCAGGCTAAGGATCTCAACGCATACACACTCCTCAACAACGATGCTATCATCGTGACTGAGGGATCCATCGACGTAATCAACCAGTTCTAATAAAAGGAGATATAGAAAATGGACTTCAAGATCAAACCTATCGTAACAGAGAAAGCGACAGCTTACAGCGAAAAGCAGAACTGCTACACATTTGCTGTGTCTCCCGACGCCAACAAGTTCCAGATTAAGGATATGGTAGAGAAGCTCTACAATGTCCGCGTCGAGAAGGTGTGCACAGCCAACTATGCCGGCAAGCGCAAAATGCGCTATACACGCACCGGTATCCAGCGTGGCCAGAGAGCCGCATTCAAGAAGGCTTACGTAACTGTAGCCGAAGGACAGAAGATTGACTTTTATAGCAATATGTAAAAATGGCAGTAAGAAAATTCAAGCCCACAACTCCCGGGCAAAGACACAAGATTATTGGTGTATTCAAACGTGAGGAGGCAGCTGTAAATGCCGAAGGCAAGAAAGTTGTCCGCACGTCCTCTGCTAACGCACCAGAAAAATCTCTTACGGTCGGCAAGCGCTCCACAGGCGGCCGCAACTCCTCCGGCCAGCTCTCCACTCGTTATCGTGGTGGCGGCCATAAGAGAAAATTGCGTCTCATTGACTTCAAGAGAACCAATGACGGTGTTCCCGCAGTCGTGAAGACTATCGAGTACGATCCCAACCGTTCCGCACGTATCGCTCTGCTCTATTATGCAGACGGCAGCAAGGCTTACATGGTGGCCCCTAACGGCCTTGAGGTAGGTCAGACTGTTATGAGCGGTGAGGATGTGGCTCCCGAGGTAGGTAACTCCCTCCCTCTCGCCAAGATACCCGTCGGTACTCTTATCCATTGTATCGAGCTCCGTCCCGGTCAGGGTGCTTCCATGGCACGTTCCGCCGGTACTTACGCTCAGTTGACTTCTCGCGAGGGTAACTACGCGATTATCAAATTGCCTTCCGGTGAGATCCGTAAGGTGCTTCTCACTTGCCGCGCCACTGTAGGCGTAGTCGGCAACTCCGACCACGCTCTCGAGCAGAGCGGTAAGGCAGGACGCAGCCGCTGGCTCGGACGTCGCCCCCACAACCGTGGTGTGGTTATGAACCCTGTCGATCACCCGATGGGTGGTGGCGAGGGCCGTCAGTCCGGTGGTCACCCGCGTTCTCGCACTGGCCTCTATGCGAAGGGTCTGAAGACTCGCTCGCCCAAGAAGCACAGCTCGAAGTACATAATTGAAAGAAGAAAGAAGTAATTTGATTAAAAGAAGACAACTATGAGTCGTTCGCTTAAAAAAGGACCGTTTATCAGCGTCAAGCTCGAAAAGAAGGTCGCAGCCATGGAGGAGAGCGGAAAGAAATCGGTCATCAAGACCTGGAGCCGCGCTTCCATGATCTCCCCTGACTTCGTAGGCCACACTTTTGCCGTTCACAATGGCAACAAGTTCATCCCTGTATACGTTACAGAGAATATGGTTGGCCATAAGCTTGGCGAATTCGCCCCCACCCGCACATTCCGCGGCCACGGCGGCAACAAGAAGAAATAAACGGACACCGTTTTATTATCATTAACACAGATTCAAACGAAATACAATGGGTTTAAGAAAAAGACAAGCAGCCGATGCTATGAAGCAGACCCGCAAAAGCGAGTACTTCGCTAAGCTTCGCAATGTCCCCTCTTCCCCCCGGAAAATGCGTCTTGTTGTCGACATGATCCGCGGTCAGGAGGCTTTTAAGGCACTCGGCATCCTCAAATTCTCGAATAAAGAGGCTTCCCGCAAAGTGGAGAAACTTCTCCGCTCCGCTATCGCCAACTGGGAACAGAAGAACGAGCGTAAGGCTGAGGCCGGCGAGCTCTTCGTAAGCACAGTCTTCGTTGACGCCGCTCCCATGCTCAAGCGTCTGCGTCCCGCTCCTCAGGGCCGTGGCTATCGCATCCGCAAGCGTTCCAACCACGTCACTCTCTATGTCGACACTAAATCTAACGATAAAGCTTAAGTAAAGATGGGACAGAAAGTCAATCCGATCAGCAACCGCCTCGGTGTTATCCGTGGCTGGGATTCAAATTGGTATGGCGGTAAGAAATATGGCGAGACTCTTCTCGAGGACTCCAAGATCCGCAAATATCTCCGTACTCGTCTTGCTAAAGCAAGCGTCTCCCGTATCATCATCGAGCGTACCCTCAAGATGATCACTGTCACTATCTGTACTTCCCGCCCCGGTATGATTATCGGTAAGGGTGGCAAAGATGTCGACATCCTGAAAGAGGAGCTCAAGAAGATCACTGATAAAGATGTTCAGATCAACATCCACGAGATCAAGCGTCCCGAGCTCGATGCTGAGATCGTGGCAAGCACCATCGCACGTCAGATCGAGAACAAGACTGCTTACCGCCGTGCTGTCAAGATGGCTGTCGGCTCCACTATGAGAGCCGGTGCCGAGGGTATCAAGGTTCAGGTCAGCGGTCGTCTCAATGGCGCCGAGATGGCTCGCTCCGAAATGTTCAAGGAAGGCCGTACTCCTCTCCACACTCTTCGTGCCGATATCGACTATGCTCTCGTTGAGGCTCTCACTAAGGTGGGTATCGTCGGTATAAAGGTATGGATCTGCCGTGGTGAGATCTATGGCAAGAAGGAGCTTACTCCCTCTTATGCCATCGGCACTAAGGAGAACTCTCGCGGTGGCCGCGAGGGTGGTCGCAAAGGTGGCTTCCGCAACAAGAAAAACAACAATCGGTAATCTAAATCTGAACACTCAAAATGTTACAACCGAAAAGAACCAAATTCCGCCGCTCTCAGAAGGGCCGCATGAAGGGTGAGGCCCAGAGAGGTCATCAGCTCGCTTTCGGCTCGTTCGGCATCAAGACCCTCGAGTCAAAATGGATCACCGGCCGTCAGATTGAGGCTGCCCGTATCGCCGTGACACGCTATATGCAGCGTCAGGGTCAGATCTGGATCCGCATTTTCCCTGACAAACCCATCACTAAAAAGCCTGCTGAGGTCCGAATGGGTAAAGGTAAGGGTAACCCCGAGGGATTCGTGGCGCCTGTAA
The DNA here is from genome assembly GCA_014801225.1 of Bacteroides sp. Classification (GTDB taxonomy): domain Bacteria; phylum Bacteroidota; class Bacteroidia; order Bacteroidales; family Muribaculaceae; genus Lepagella. The sequence continues at coordinate 709 of JAAVEO010000016.1, read as the reverse complement.
CTCCCGGACGTATCCTTATCGAGGTAGAGGGTGTGCCCTTCGAGGTAGCTAAAGAGGCTCTCCGCCTCGCTGCCCAGAAACTCCCCGTGATCACTAAGTTCGTGGTACGCCGCGACTATGATCCCGGTCAGAATGTCTGAGAAAGGAGATTCTGTTACAAGACTCAAATCAACCACTGTGATATATTAACCAAATGAAAAAGGAAGAAATCAAGGAATTAAGCATTCCCGAACTGCGCGCCCAGATCGAGGCGGCTGAGAAGGCTTATCGTGAATTGAAAGTAACGCACGCGATATCTCCCATCGACAATCCCGCAAAGATCACTAAGGATCGTCGCGAGATCGCTCGTCTGAAGACCGTGTTGCGTCAGAAGGAGCTTCAGGCTGCCGCCACTGCTCCCGAAGTGTAAATCCCCCGTAAACTAATTTGAAAATGGAAAAAAGACATTTAAGAAAAGAGAGAATCGGGGTTGTTTCCAGCAACAAATGCGACAAGACCATCACGGTCGAAATCAAGTGGAAAGAGAAGCACCCTATCTACGGCAAGTTTGTCAACAAGACAAAGAAGTATCATGCGCATGACGAGAACAACGAATGTTCCATCGGCGATACAGTTCGCCTCATGGAGACTCGTCCTCTGAGCAAGACCAAGAGATGGAGACTGGTAGAAATAATTGAAAAAGTGAAGTAATCATGATACAGACCGAATC
>JAAVEO010000015.1 GCA_014801225.1 Bacteroides sp. | reverse complement strand
TCTTTGCTGACTCTTATTCCTCATGGCAGAAAGGCGCTATCGAAAATGCAAATAAACTCATTCGACAATATATCCCGAAAGGAACAGACTTTTCAACATTGACGGATGCTTTTATTCGCCAAATTCAGTACAAAATTAACCGAAGACCGCGGAAGAAGCTCAATTTTGAATCTCCAAAAACCGTTTTCTTCCGAAGAATCACTAATTTTGCAGTTGCCAGTTGAGAGTAGGATTTTATAGCTTAAATTGTCTTTGAAGAATCTTATTCTTTGGAAAACTAAATAACGGCAAATTTTTTATTAAATTTGCCGTTATTTAGTTTCACAACATCAGAGCCTACTATCGGGATAGCAACTCTTGCTTCCTATACATCATAAACTTTACTTTAGAGATTCCTTAAGTTCCGTAAGTTTCCGAAAGAAGCGAGTCAAGTAGGATTTCACCTTACGATTATCTCCGGGGATATACTTAATTCTTATTTTATCGTCCTCATCATCCGGTTGAAAACCATCCAAGAGAAGAAGTTCATTAAGAGCATTCAACGGTTTGGAATCTTTACGAGAACCTTTTTGAATAAATTTCAACTGGTAGGCCTTCAAACTCCACTCATAATCTTCTACAGAAGTTACAGCAGAAATAGCTAACCCATGTCGGCGGCGATCTATATAGTAACCGTCAAAGTATATGAAAGGAAGCTCATCAATAACTTTCTGCTCCTGATAATTCGGTCCTTCCTCGAATGGATTTAAAGCTATCTCCTCGTTCAAAAGAATATCATAGAGGCCCATGGTATATAGTTCGCTATGAAACCCCGAGAGGCGGGACGAACCCATGGGAAGAACTCCGGGACATTCATTCGTTCCATCCATGAAAGCAATGAAACCCTGCTGACAATACTCAATTATGGAAGGATTATAAATCAAATAATCTCTCCATTGTTCACCTGTAGTCTTTCCTTTAAAGACAGCTTCCAAAGAGGACTGCGGTGCTTTAAAATCAAAGTTCGGATCATCGAATACCTCCTTCAAATAGGCGCGTCTTTCAAAATTATCCGGATCGTCATCAACTCTCAGAACCCGCTTCCAAGAAAAGTCTCGTTTTACGTTATTCCTTACGACGGAGGTTGATAAGAGATTGAAAATATAATTATTATCCTTGTATGTTGGCAGGTAATCACCTTTGAATAGCACAGCTCGCTCCAAGACCCTATCCTTATCTCTAAACATATTGTCTTCGTCAAAGCGATGTTCATACCCTCCTTCAAAAACAGCCTGAGCGGAATCAGAATACTTCATAAATTGGTTGAAATACTCGTCAGACGGATCTGAGAAGGATTTATAGTTACCCTGACTCTTGAAGAAATCTCTTATCCCCGCAAATTCAAGGATAAAACCGATCTGTCCCGTAAAGTAGGGATGCTTTTCAGCTTTAAGAATCTTCGATAACCATTCGCCTGTATTATCACCAAGGATGATGGATGCCTTAATTCTTTCCTCCTCCACAAGCCATGCCGGAAATCCTTCCATTGCTTTTCCATTCTTGAGATACTCAAGGATATGAGGGGCTTCATTAATAAGATTACCTACTTTCTTTATGGCATTGGATAATTCCGAGGCACTGTCAAGTCGATTGTTTTCGGCGTTGGTGAGATTGAATACGACTCGCATCCATTGGTTAATACCATCGTTTTTGCCATACTTCAACAAATATGCGAAGTAAGCAAAAAGCAACACCCTATCATTATAAGTCAACTCTCTCGGTTTGAACATCACCTTCTCCATCAACTCTTCTATTGGGAAGCAGTGCGCAAAATCCAAAGAAAGACATGACTTAACACGTTCTCCCGATTCTGAAAGGATATCAAGTATATCTATAAGATATTCAGCACTTTCAAGAGTAAGCGCTCCGCCATCACGAAGAGTAAGGAAAGACAGGTGTTCACTACCGGATTGATTGGCGAGAGCAATGAATACAGGATCTTTATCACCCTTTGAAAGAGGATTGGTCTCTATATATTTCAAAGAAAGGACAGTGGCGATAAGATTAGCCATACAGCGATCGCAAAGCAAGCCGAGATCCACGGATTTGTCAGCTTCCTTATGATTACGATAAGCCCATATCAAATTTGTCCACGCATTATCGATTCTCTCGGCAAAATATTTGTCAAGAGGATAAGACTTCTCAGTGCCGTCCGCATACACTCGCTTTCGTGTCAAAACACTTCGTGACTTACGTAACATCTCTCCGATATACTCGGAATATCTGGCTTTGAAATTCTCAAAATCAGTAAGAGGCTTGCCACGTGAGTTCATTTTGATATAGAGATCATCGGTCAGATGATACTTATCCAATTCCATGAAAAGGAATGTAATGACAGGTGAATTCGTATCAAGGAGCTCCGCAAGAAATTCAGGCCGGGCGTGAAACAACTCATGAATCGCATCCAGCATAATCAGCATAGAAGCGATAGTAGGGTCATGCTTCCAGGAAAGATGAAACCAATTCTTATCTTCAATCGTATTTTTTACAGACGTACTTATCCCTCCCTCTCTCTTGGCGCTATCCTCTTTAGGAAGAAGATTATCAAAATCCAAATCCTTGAGCATCAATGCGTCACAGAAATCACTTGAGGTGGTACGGGTCTTATACGTAAAACGACAATGAAGACCTGTGGAATCCGTCAAAGCATCGTCAAAACGTTTTCTCAGCTCCTTATCGGGAGAAATACGGCTAAGATACCAATGGAGAAGGAAAAGGGTAGTGAGACGCTGTTGTCCATCCAATGGAATAAACTCATTGCGCGACACATTGCCATAAATAAAATCGAGATCACGGTGAGGTGTTCCCTCATCGAGATATGTGTAGAGAGCTTTTAGAAACTCTGTACGCACCTCTTTCTCATTCTCCCTTCCCTGCGCATATTCCCGCTGAAGCATAGGGATAACAATCTTGAAATCGTTATCTACAAAGAGTTTGAAGAAGGAAGTTCTGTCCCCTTCTCCCGAAATAATTTTCTTATTATCCTTGCTCATCAGTATTGCTATGAAGATATTCTTTAATCGTTTTTACAATAGCGCTACGATATTTCTCTCCGTCCTCCCTGGTCCAGGAGAAGCTGTTATCAACTCTTGGCGTGAAGTATTTCAAGAAGAGATTCTTTGTAGCAATTGGCACAAAGACACCTATGCTGTCATTCTCGATGATACGTTTTCGCTTGATCGGGAAAAAGGAGTTACCGTAACTGCGGTTGGTGGCCGAGTCCAATAAAGTGAGATTGGCTATGTTATCACGATCAATACCGGAATATTCCCCTTCTTTAAAGAGTTTTTGGAATTTTAGGAACAATTCATTCGCCTTGTCTTTGTCAGGGTCGGATCTCAACTCTAAAACATCGAGCAAATTCTTCTTGATAGCAGGATCAAAATCACCCGACTCAATATCTCTTTTCATCATACTCTCACAATCCAAATCTTCATGAAGTTCGTCTTCACTCAAATCGGAAGCCTGCGGAGAGATTCCATAGAATTCCAAGATATCATCACACCATGGGATAATACCGGATTTTTCCAATGTGCGATCAGTCTGAGAGCATACATGCTCGATATCCCATTTCTCTATTTTGAAGCGGTCGAACGGGAATCTCATATCGGAATTGTCCTTTGTGAGAACTGTAAGGATATTGAAGAGTAGAAGTACTCTCTTCACCTTTGCTTTATCATTGTAAGTGAGGTCCGCTATCTCATTATCTCCGCCACTGCTTTTTAAGCTCTCACCTACTTTCTTACGGAGATATTCCTTACGAAAACGAGTCTTGTCACTTGACTGCCATTCAGAAATCAAGTCGGTTATTTTAGTACCCTGTTCAAGAAGATAACCAATTATATGATAGAGCTCTCGATCAGCAAACCATTCCTTCAGAAGATTGTAAATCTGTTTTACTTTGAGCCAAATCTGCTCTGCACCTTCTTCTGAAATAAGCTCTTGAAATTTAATGAACGTGAAATATTTGCCACTTTTGAGTGTTCGTTCACTGATGATATCAAAAACAAATTCTATTCGTCCTGAATACTTGAGCGGATTATTGCTACGATTCAAAAAATACCAGAAAGCATCATCTTGAAGACTCTGTTCAATCATATTCCACTCTGTGGAGAGATTGATTTTACGCAAATCGGCATCACTATCATTATAATGTCCATTACTCAAAAATAGAGCCTTTACCAGTTCGGCATCCGTCAAAGGTATTTTACCAATATTGAGGCGAGTAAAGATCTCCACTGAAGAAGTCTTTTCATCAGCAGCCACTTCATACCAAATAACTCGGATATTGCGTGCATTATCGACTACGACATCATCTTTTTGCTCCTTCTTGGTTTCAAGCAACGCCATGAGTATATTATTTCTCAGCGTATCATCAATATTCTCAAACCAAGCTTTAATCGTAGCATAAGCCTTGCTCATGAAATAAAAATCGATATAGCTTTCGGCCGCGACAGAAGGATTCTTGATTTTTGCAAGAAATTCCCTTGAGTCGGGTCGTGTCACATACTTTACATCATAGAGCTTAAAACTCGGATAAAGGAAACCGATGCCATTGGAAAGATATTGAAGAATGAGATTCAGAGTGGTGAGTCGTTGTTGGCCGTCGATAACTTCAAATTTGTTATCGTCTTCCAATCTTCGCACTACTACAGGCTGAAGACAGTAAAAATCTCCCGATTTTCTTTCAGCATCAGGACATTTCACAAATTCAGCAAAATCGTCAAGAAGCTGCTTAACCTCCACATCCGTCCATCGATAGCCACGCTGGTAATCCATGATGGTAAAATCCATCCCGGAAAGATCTCGAATGGATTTCAGTTCCAGACGATTGGAGCCGGTCAAAGGTGATATAATTGCGTTGGATGTATCCATAACTAAAATTTTCACAAAAATAGATAATCCGGAGGATATCTGCAAATCGTAGAAACATAAACAGTATTGGAAAGCACCNTNAAGGTGCTTTCNAATACTNAGATATAAGAAATAATCCGGTGCGGGATTATTTGAGGCGGAGGAAGGAGTAGCCGAAGCGGGCNGCNGCNTCGCGCTCGAGCTCTTCACGGAANTCGGGAGCGGCAATGGAGATCATCAGTTTGGCACGCTCGGCAAGNTTNTTGCCNCGNAGATTGACCGCACCGTATTCTGTGACAACGTAGTTGGTCTGGAAACGGGTTGTTACCACACCGGCACCCTCGGTGAGNACCGGTTTGATCTTNTTCAGACCTTTNTTNGTGGTGGCAAGCATGGCNAGGAAGGAGATACCGCCTTCACTCTGCGAAGCACCATAGACAAAATCGTGCTGTCCGCCTACGCTTGAGAAAATCTTCTTGCCGATGGAATCGGCGCATACCTGACCGGTAAGNTCNATTTCAAGACATGANTTGATCGACATCACTTTCGGATTCTGGGCGATGATGAAGGGATTGTTGGTCCANGCTACATCCTTGAAAATGATATCNTTATTATAGTTCATGAAATCGTAGAGACGACGCGAACCGAGAGCAAGCGAAGCCACTGANTGACCGGGGTAAATCTTCTTCTGNGAATTATCGATGATACCCTTCTCCAGAAGAGGGAGCACACCATCGGTCATCGCCTCGGTATGAAGGCCNAGATGCTTATGATTCTCCAACGCACGGATCACAGCGTTGGGGATACCGCCGACACCAATCTGAAGAGTAGCGCCGTCNGGAATNAGTTCGGCAATNGCGTTGCCGATAGCGATTTCCTTCTCCGTAGGTTCGGTGGTGGGTACCTCCACGAGAGGCTCGTCTACCATAACGGCAGCAGCGAGCTGCGACATATGAATCACAGGATCGCCATAAGAGAACGGCATGTGGGGGTTGATCTGAGCAATCACACGGGAAGCACATTCCACTGCGGAAGTAGCGACATCGGCAGAGACACCGAAGCTGACAAACCCCTCCTCATTAGGCATTGAACAGTTGATAAGCGCCACATCCACACGCCATGTGCCATCGCGGAAGAGAGCCGGCACCTCGCCGAGGAAACGGGGCGTCATGGAGCCGTAGCCGTCAGCAATCCATTGGCGTACGTTATTGCTCACGAAGAAGGAATCCACGAGGAAGGAATCCTTGTATTCAGGCTTGCAATAAGGCGCGGGACCGCGACCCACGGCAAAGCCGGAATAAAGAACCACATCCCGCAGTTCGGAACCCCTGTCGGCCATGGCCTTCACCAACACTTCAGGCACAGACGTACTGCCCTGGATATATACATGGTCGCCACTTTCGATAAGGGCGGCGGCCTGCTCGGCCGTCATATAATTAATGCTCATCGTGGAAAGCTTTAAGTCTCTTTTCGAGAGTTTCAAAATCCTTGTCGTCNCTGATCATGGAGACACAGACGCGGANACCGTTCTGCTCGCTACCGGTAGAGGGCAGCGATATGGAACTTACTCCATAACGAATCAACTCGCGCTGGAGCTCACCGCTTGTCATATCACCATATCCNGCGGTAAAGAAGAAGCCATTGGAGATTTCCTGATCGCCATCTATAGCATAGACAATGTGGAAACCATTATCCTTGAATATTTTCATCGTACGTTCGCCACGACGGCCATACTCGCGGGAAGTCTCGACGAAACGCACCTTATTCTCCACAGCACCTTTCAGCATAGCGGAAAGAGCATACTGGGCAGAATGGGATGTGCCGGAAGAAGCCGCATAAAGCACACCGAAGATATAGGCATTGATGAAGCCGGCGATATTGAAGAAATCCTTCAGACCCTGGAATTCACGACCTGCAAGAGCATCGCTGATGCATACAAGAGCTATACGCTGACCCGCATACGAGAAAATCTTCGAAGCAGAGCAGAAAAGCACATATTCGTCAGTGTACTTGGCTACTGTAGGCACATACGGCTCGCAGAAAGGCTGACCGAAATCCGTACGGAAGTCCATGCCGAGATATGCGAGGTCCTCACATNCAATGACGCCATGCTTCTTGGAGACACGACCGATAATTTCGAGTTCCTCATCAGTGAGATTGGTCCAGGCAGGATTNTTGGGATTGCTGTAGAGAATAGCCGCCACATCATCCCCGGCCATCATCTCCTCGAGTTTTGCCTCGAGTTTCTTNCCGCGATATTCATAGATATCAAACGAAACTTCCTGAAGACCNACNAGTTTAGCCTGACTTCTCTGAGCCGGNAAACCGGGATTTATGAAGAGCATCTTCTGTTTGCGCGGGTCGCACTTCTGGAGAAGCATCATCATAGTGCAAGAGCCCTGCATGGAGCCNACAGTAGGGATAAGATTGGCCGGAGCCACATCTACATCAAGGAAAGCCTTGAGGAATCGGGAACCATTCTCTTTAAGTTCGGGCACACCACCGATAGAGGGATATTGGTTGGCCACTCCGGAACGGAGCGCAGCACACTCCGCCTCCACGCCTACCTGCTCGGCAGGGAGACCGGGATTACCGATTTCAAGATGAATAAACTTATCGTCGGCCTTACCCTCGATAAATTCGGAAAGAGCACAAATCTGGCGGATTGTGGCTGTAGTGATATCATTGATACCGAGTGACGCCATAGCGTCATCGAGCATATTCTTTTCTATAGGAAACATTGGAAAGTCTTTTCGGCTTAATGAAATGAATCCGACCTGTCTGCCGATGCAGACAAGCCGGAATCATCTGAATATTATCCTTTTTTCTCTTTAAGAAGATTAGCTGTATACTCCATACCGGCGCGGAAAGCCTTGATATTGCTCTCCACGATAGCCTCGCCCTTGGCACCGAAGACACTACGTATACCTTCTTCGATCTTCTCGGGCTCCATGTCGATGAAAGGAGCTGCGGCACCGAGAAGCACCATATTGGAGCTTCTGGGAGAGGCCACTTCCTTGGCCATCTCATCCATATTGAAAGCTACCACATTGCCCTGACTCTCGAGCTCCGACATTACATCCTCCATAGCGGGGTAATTGTCGATATTCACGAAGGGAGCGGTATTGGTGACAATCCATCCCTTGGGGGAAAGGTAAGGGATATAGCGGAGAGCTTCCATCGGCTCGAGCGACACCACGAGGTCGGCTCCACCCTGAGGAATGAGATCGGATGCGATAGGCTCGGAAGAGATGCGGAGATTCGACTGCACATCGCCGCCACGCTGCGACATACCATGTACCTCAGCTTGTTTGAGATAGAGATTCTCACGAAGTGCGGCAGCACCGAGGATTGTGGCGATTGAAAGGATACCCTGACCGCCTACACCGGCCAGTACTATATCGATTTTCATGATTTCTGTTGTGGGTTTGTGATTTTGAGGATAACGGGGTTGACTATCACTTCTTAGCCTTTGCGGCAGCATGACGGCGGGCAGTCTGGATACATTCACGACGTACCACTACTACAGAAAGACCCTTATGCTCGATCTCTTCAAGGAACATCGCCTTGATATCGTCATGATTCTTCGGGAGAGCGTCGATTGTACGCACATGCTTGGGATCGGCACCGAGACCGATACAGATCTGCTCGATCTTACCTGTGCCCTGGGAATCCTGACCGCCGGTCATACCTGTTGTAAGGTTGTCGGAGATGATCACCATGATGGGGCTGTCCTCATTGATGGCGTCAAGCAGACCGGTCATACCGGAATGAGTGAAAGTGGAATCACCGATGATGGCTACAGCGGGATGCTGTCCGGCATCGGAGGCACCCTTGGCCATAGTGATGGAGGCACCCATATCCACTACGGTATCGATAGCATTGAAGGGGGAAAGGAAGCCGAGAGTGTAGCAACCTATATCACCGAATACTTTGGGGTTCTCATACTCCTTGAGAGCGTCGTTGAGCGCACCATAAACATCACGGTGGCCACAGCCCTGACAAAGAGCGGGGGGCCGGGGCATAACAATCTGAGAAGCAGCCTTCACTTCCTGAGGACGGAGAGAATCGATTTCACCCTTCACCTTCACAATAGCGGCACGAACATTATCGGGATCAAGCTCGCCTGTGCGTACCACCTCGCCGGAAAGTTTGCCATAAATCTTCTTTCCTCCATCAAGCAGACCGCGAAGCTGACGCTCCACGAGAGGCTGACCCTCTTCGATGACGAGAATCTCATCGCACTCCTTGAAGAGACGACCAATCATCTCTGTGGGGAGAGGATACTGTGAAATCTTCACGACAGGGAAAGGAACGCCGTCGGGGAACACTTCATTGAGATAGTTGGCTCCGAGACCGGTCACAACAATACCGAGAGAATGATCGGCAGCGTCAGTATAAGAATTGAACGGAGACTTCTCCGATTCCTTGCGGAGAGCCTCATAATCCTCAATCAGGACAGGGTAACGCTTCTTGGAGATACCCGGCATAAGAACCCACTGACGGGGGGAGGCGGGGTAATGGAGTTTATTGGGCTCGATAGCCTCAGTGTCAACCTCTACTACGGAACGAGAGTGGCTGAGACGAGTGACGAGACGCACCATCACGGGGATAGCATGCTTTTCGGAGAGTTCGAAGCCATATCGCGCCATGTCATAAGCCTCCTGCTGATTCGAGGGCTCAAGCACGGGGATAAAAGCGAAATCGGCATAGAAACGAGAGTCCTGCTCGTTCTGAGAGGAATGCATGGAAGGGTCGTCGGCGGCGATGACAAGGAGACCACCGTTGGCACCTGTCATACCGGAATTGACGAAACAGTCGGCAGCCACATTCATGCCCACATGCTTCATGGACACGATGGCTCGTTTGCCGCAGAAAGACATGCCGAGAGCTTCCTCAACAGCTGTCTTCTCATTTGACGACCAATGGGAATGTATGGAGCGTTCTTTAGTAAGCGGATTTGCCTGCACGAACTCCAGAATCTCTGTACTGGGTGTGCCGGGATAGGCATAAGCACCCGAAAGGCCGGCGTTGAGAGCGCCGAGGGCAAGAGCCTCGTCGCCGAGAAGTAAGCGTTTTGTCTTCATGATGTATTATCAGATTTATAATATAGGTCAAATTTCGAAGAGTGAGAGAAGGAGAGGGAGCACCGGGAGAGAGAGATATGAATACTAAGATAAGTACTACGGAGAGACGAAGGGTATCGGGGAGAGATGAAGCGGACGAATCGCGCTATTTTTGCGCAAATGTAATAAAAGATATTGTGCTACGCAAATCAAAGAGACACTTTCAGATAAAAACGAGGTCATCTTCCGCCATCCTTCCATTTTACAAATGCAAATTACATTCCAATAATTTATTTCCAATAAGCATCTATTTCTTAAAATTAATTAACATTGTTTTTAATTTATCCATATATTCAATCAAAAGAGACAATCGTTATTTTCTTATGGATTCGTATAGATTCCGATTAAACCCATCCGGGAAGAGATAGTCATATTTGCAAAACGGATGAACCAATTTTTCAGGCTTCCCTGACAACCTCTCAAGGGTGTCAGAAAAGAAATTTATCCGATTTTGTAGGGCAATTGAAAAATTTATCGTAACTTAGCACGGATTTACAGCAATACGTGAATCGCCAACCGAGACCTTTGTCACCTTTATATGGACAAAAGGGAATAAAAAAGACAAATAACAACTAAAAACAATACACCATGATTAAGAAAATGTTTCTCGCCTGCGCATTTGCCATTTCGACCCTCGGCGCATCGGCAGCACTCCCCTCGGTGACTCTCACCGACATCAACGGTAACAGCGTGAACACCGCTGAACTCAGCAACGACGGCAAGCCGATGGTCATCAGCTTCTTCGCCACCTGGTGTAAGCCTTGTCAGCGCGAGCTCAAAGCCATTCACGAAGTCTATGACGACTGGCAGGACGAGACAGGCGTAAAAGTAATCGCCGTAAGTATCGACGAAGCTCAGAACGCCCAGAAAGTGAAACCTCTCGTAGAGGGAAAAGGATGGGATTATGAAGTGCTTCTCGACACCAACAGCGAATTCAAGCGTCAGCTCGGTGTAAACGATATTCCTCATGTATTCGTAATTGACGGAGAAGGCAATATCGTCTGGAATCACCAGGGCTACGTAGACGGCGGCGAGGAAGATATCCTCGAGGCTGTGAAGAAAGCGATGAAGTAAGTTCTTCCCACTCACGGCGCTCTCCCCTCATCCCATAATACAAAAGAACGATAAACCCACAATGTATCCGGCCGCCCTCTGAAACGAGAGCGATTCAGAGGGCGGCGGAAATTGCCCAACATCTAACTCTATACCATGCAGGGAAACATATTAAAAGCAGCGCTACTCCCCCTTTGCACGGTGGCACTTCTGACTCCGGCCAAAGCTATGGCTTCGGACTCAATGAAGAATGACTCGCTGACATTAGAGCCACGCACCTATATGGGCCATACCGTAATGGCCTCAGAACCCGACTTCAGTATCCAGAAACCAAGCTGGTGGAGTCAGGTAAGAGCTACGGGAAGTATCCAGACCGAATTTCTTATTCCACAGGAAGATGCGAAAATCGGCACAGGCTCTTATGAGAAAGACGTGCTCAACAACACCTATTTCGACTTCACAGTCAACGCACCATACATCTCCGTAGGCGCTCGTTTCGAATGGGCCAAGTGGCCACTTCCCGGATATACTGACCCCGGCTTTGACGGCTGGGGCGTGCCGTATATATGGGCTACAGGTCGTTACAAATGGTTGCAAGTGACAGCCGGCGACTTCTATGAGCAGTTTGGTTCTGGTCTTATCCTCCGTCTGTATCAGGAACGCAGTCTCGGTATCGACAACGCTATCCGAGGCGGACGTATCAAGTTAAATCCCGTACGCGGACTCAACATCACAATGCTCGGCGGCAAGCAGCGCCGTTATTGGGAGCATAATCCGTCATGGCTATGGGGTGCGGACGCAGAATGGAGCATCAACGAATCCGTAAAGGGCTTCGGCAAGAACTATGGCCTGGCGATCGGAGCCTCATACGTAGGACGTCACATGAAAGATGAGACAATCATGGTGCCCCCCGCGCTTGACTCCCGTCTTAACGTACCGCGCAACGTCGCTGCATTCGATGCACGTGTAAAGGTACGTCTTCACGATTTCAACATCCTGGCCGAGGTAGCCACCAAGAATAACGACCCCACGAGCGACAACAATTATACATATCGTCGCGGATCGGCAGTACTTCTTTCGGCTACGTATGCTTCAAAGGGATTCTCAGCATTCCTGCAGGCCAAGCGCAGCGACAACATGGCGTTCCGTTCAGTCCGTACAGTGCCCGGCACCGGTATCTCCTCATTCGTGAATCATCTGCCCGCGTTCACAATGACGCAGACTTATGCACTCGCAGCCATGTATCCCTACGCCACACAGAATGATGGCGAATGGGCATTCCAGGGCGAGGTGCGCTATCTCTTTAAAAAGGGAACCCCCCTCGGCGGCAAATATGGAACAAACATCCGACTCTCGGGATCATATATCTCCGCTCTTGACCGCGACGTACCCGAAGGGATGGATCCCTTGAAACCGGCAGTAGGCACCGACGACTATGGCACACCCTTCTGGAAGATAGGATCGCTCAACTATGCCGACTTCAACCTGGAAATCAATAAGAAATTCAGCAGAAAACTCCAGTTCACACTCTTCTACCTTTTCCAGAAATACAATCAGCAGGTAGTAGAGGGCCACGGAGGAATGGTGACAGCCAACACAATTATCCTTGAAGGCCAGTGGAAGATGGCTAAAAAGACACAGTTGCGCTGGGAACTCCAGTATCTTGCCACCAAACAGGATAAAGGGGATTGGTTGTCAGCTCTCGTAGAGGTATCTTTCGCTCCCCACTGGATGGTGACACTGACCGACACCTATAACGCAGGCGAGACCAACATCAACTACTACAACGCCATGGTGACCTACAACCTCAAAGCCAATCGCTTCACCTTCGGCTACGGACGTACGAGAGCCGGCTACGACTGCTCGGGCGGTGTATGCCGTTGGGTGCCCGCCACCAAAGGTTTCTCGCTTACCTACAACTACACATTCTAACCTAACGACAAGAGCGGCCCGGCGCGTCTTACAGGGATTGCGCCGGGATCCTCCTTATATAATATGGAAAAGAGAATTTTCAAAAACCTATTAGCTTGCTCCGCCATTTTGGCAGGAGGCGCACTTCTCACCTCCTGCGATGATATCGACGAGCAGGACCGCCTGATTCCGGTGGAACGTCCCACCGTGGAGCGTGTAGTACTCGCGCTTGATTTCACAGGCATGCGTTGTGTCAATTGTCCGAATGCGGCAGAGACTCTTCATAATTCCATGGAGAAGTATCCCGGTTCGGTGATCGTTGTCGGTATACATGCCAATGCTGCGGGAGACTTCACTCTTCCGCTTGGCCCACTTGACTTGCGAGCTCCGGTATCGGATGTATATTACAACTACTTCAAGCCCGCTGCACTTCCCTCCGCTTCTATTGACGGAGCCACTGTTCTCTCCGGCACCGAGCTTTCCAAATGGACCGCTACTATCGATGCCAATATCTCTCGCCCGGCGCCGGCCGATATCGAGCTGACAACTGATTATAATGAGAGCAGCCGCGAAGTCACCGTAGACTATAAGGTGACTTTCAACGAAATGCATAGCGAAGACACCAGCATCCTCCTTTGGATTACCGAAAGTGATATCACAGGGCCGCAGCTCTCTACATCCGGTTTTATCCTCGAATATAAGCATAACCATGTGCTCCGAGCTTCTCTTAACGGAGACTGGGGTGAAGTATTGGGATCCAACTTCACGACAGAGCAGGAATGCAGCGGTACCGCCACCCTCAAACTTGATGAGAGCTGGAATGCCGCCAACTGCGAGATCGTAGGCTTCATCTTCAATACCGGCAACAAGAGCGTTCAGCAGGCTGCCAGCGCCCATGTAGTCGGAACGGCCGAAGAATAAAAACAGAACTTTAAAACCTATATCATCAAAACCTAAGATTCAGAAATGAAAAAATGTCTTCTGACCCTCTCACTTCTGATAGTGACCATAGTCGCTATGGCCGCCGATGCTGTGAAATGGGACCTCAAGCTTGTTGACGACAACACTGATCATCCCTCTGTGGAGATCACCGCTACCGTCAGTCCGGGCTATCATCTTTACGCTGTGGAGAATCCGGCCGGAGGCTCCAACCCTCTTGAATTCTTCTTCGATGTGAAGGGATGTAAGCTCGATGGCAAGGTGAAAGCTAACAAGGCTTACACCAAAGAATTCGACGATGTGTTCGAAGTAGACCAGTATTTCTATACCGGCACCGTAAAATTCACGCAGAAACTCAAACCGACTGCAAAGAGCTTCACTGTGAATGTAGAGCTCAAAGGTCAGGCTTGCGACGACAAAGGATGTGTACCTCTGTTCGCATCTAAAAAATTCACCGGCACATCTCCTGTAGGCTCCGATGTAGCAGAAGAAGCTACCGAAGAGGAGACTCCCGGCGAAGCACTCGCAGAGATGACCGATTCACTCCATCAGGCCTCCGGGGCCCTTACACCCGGCGCCATGAGCGGTGGGGTATCCGACCCCAACTGGTGGAATAATGTAGAGGCAGAACTCGATGTTTTCGAAAACAATCCCTCTGAGCAGGAGCGTTCCCTTCTCTACATTTTCATCGCCGGCTTCCTTGGAGGTCTCATTGCATTGGTGACTCCTTGCGTATGGCCCATGATTCCGATGACAGTAAGCTTCTTCCTCAAGCAGAACAAGAGCCGTAGCAAGAGTGTGGCCACCGCAGCTGTTTATGGCGGCTCTATCATTGTAATCTATGTGGTATTGGGTCTGGCTGTAACAGCTATCTTCGGAGCCTCGGCTTTGAATGAGCTGGCTACCAGCGCCCTCTTCAATATCATCTTCTTCCTCCTGCTGGTGGTATTCGCTGTCAGCTTCCTCGGAGGATTCGAGCTTACTCTTCCCGCCTCCTGGACCAATAAGATGGACTCCAAGGTAGATGCCACCACAGGCTACCTCAGCGTCTTCTTCATGGCTTTCACACTGGCACTCGTTTCTTTCTCCTGCACCGGACCGATTATCGGTACACTCCTCGTTGAGGCGGCTGCAACAAGCAACTTCATCTCCCCTGCTGTGGGAATGTTCGGTTTCTCACTTGCACTCGCTCTCCCCTTCACTCTCTTCGCTATGTTCCCCACCATGCTCAAGTCAATGCCCAAGAGCGGCGGCTGGATGAATACAGTGAAGGTAGTGCTCGGCTTCCTGGAGCTCGCACTCGCACTCAAGTTCCTCTCCGTAGCCGACCTCGCTTACGGCTGGCGTATTCTTGACCGTGAGGTATTCGTGAGCCTTTGGATTGTGATATTTGCTCTTCTGGGTATGTATCTCCTCGGCAAAATCACCTTCCCCCACGATGACAAGGTAGAGAAGACAGGTGTGACACGCTTCCTTCTCGGCTGTGTATCTCTCGCTTTCGCAGTATATATGCTTCCCGGTCTCTGGGGCGCTCCGCTCAAGAGCATCAGCGCCTTCGCTCCTCCGACATATACTCAGGACTTCTCACTTTTCGAGGGTGACGTACATGCTGAGGTAGACGACTTCGAAGAGGGTATGCGCCTTGCAAAAGAGCTCAATAAGCCCGTACTTATTGACTTCTCCGGCTATGGCTGTGTAAACTGTCGCAAGATGGAGGCTGCCGTTTGGACTGACCCCGAAGTGAAATCCACAATCGACAATGATTATATCCTTGTCACTCTGATGGTGGACGAGAAGAAGGCACTTCCCGAGCCCATCAAGGTAGTGGAGAAAGACGGCACAGAACGCACTCTCCGCACTTACGGCGACAAGTGGAGCTTCTTGCAACGCTCCAAGTTCGGAGCAAATGCCCAGCCCTTCCACGTGATTGTAGACAATAACGGACATCCTCTGGCTCCCGCTTTCGTATATAAAGAGGACGTACCCGGCTACAAGAACTTCCTCAAGCAGGGTAAGGACAATTACGAGAAAGCTCCCAAGTGAGCCCGGATAAATAAATCTTCGGCAACCTTGACAAAAGATAACAAGGAAGCCGCAGAGAGATAAAAAAAGAGACCGCACGGATGTAACATCCGTGCGGTCTATTCGTTTTAGGAGTATGAAAAATTTTATTTTCAGCAACAGATTTCATACCGCCATTTTTTCAATGGCTCTTTTCGCATTATCACATCCTTTCTCCGCAAAAGCACAGAGCGAGCGCTATCTGGAATTGGCCGACAGTGCCGACATGTGTATCGCCAAAGAGAATTGGCACTTGGCAGAAGAGACGATAACTGCAGCCTTAAGGCTCGAACCGGCAAATGCAGCGAATGCCATGCTTCTAAGCAATCTCGGAGTAGTGCGCACTCGCCTCAAAGATTATAACGGAGCCCTTCAGGCATTCGATATAGCCTTGGCAATGGCACCCAATTCAAAATCCGTACGTATCAATAGAGCCCGCACCTATCTGGAGACTCATGAAGATGAGGCAGCCTTGAAAGATCTTGACGATGTACTGGCTCTTGATTCCCTTCAGGATTGGAGTCTTCGGACGCACGCACTCCTTCTCCTCTCCCAACGAAAATTCAAGGAGAGCAAAGAAGACATTATTCGCCATCAGCGTCATCACGCCTCGGATGCGGATTTGCTGGCGGCCGCCGCCGCTTGCTGTATTGCTATGGGAGAAAACGAAGAGGCTGTAGAATGGTATGACAAATCTATAGCGACCAAACAAAATCCTGAAAACTGGTTTGCCAGAACCCTCCTGAAAATAGAGCTGGGGCGCTTTGGGGAAGCCGATGACGACGTAAGAAGGGCGATAGCTATTTATCCGGATTACGGCGACCTATATTTGCTACGGGCAGTATTGAAAAAAAACAATCACCTGCTTACGGAGAGCGAAGAAGACAGGCGACTGGCAATTCGCAAAGGAGCCGACCCTACCCTTGCCGCTACCCTTCTTGACGAACCTTCTCTTCCCGGAAAGCGTTGATATTATTGAATTGAAACCTTTGATGGGGATATCGAATCAATTCCAACAATTCATTTTTTACAAAGAATAAAATTATGGAGAAAGATAAAGAAATAGCAGCCGCATTTGAAGAGAAAGTAGGAAAAGACATTACTGAATTTCTGCAACGCAAAGAGGCACTTGACTCGCATCTGCCCGAATGTCCTGACGTAGAAGAGAAATGGCACGAGATAGCCCGTGCATATATTCCCGATGGAGCGAGAGAGTTTCAGAATTATCCCGTAGTATCGCTTGGATGGATGATGTTCATCGGAATGGCCATGGCCTACTATTGGGATACGGACTGGGAAAAGAACTCTTCACGTAGTGATTTTTACGAATCATTGNGCGACAAAGCCGGATATGACAATCTTGATGAGACCGTAGTGCAAGGATTGTTAGGCTATGAAGGTGAAGCGGCCGAAAAGGTGACCGACCTTGTGGCAGAATGTGCATCGCGTGTCTACGGCCTNCTCAGCCATGAGCATATNGAACCGGGCACTCCGGCGGCATTGGGATGCTACATAGCCGCACTACATCANCTTTATCTCGCGGGNATGAGAATGGAACTGAATGCCTTAGGATATCACATGACTCCGTTTAATCCCGGCATAAATCCAAGCCTGAATTGAATTTAGGTAATTACGGCGTTTGCCAATTGGATNTTTTTTTGTAATTTTGCGTTACGAATGGAGTTAAGGATATCAGGATATATCATCTTTGACTATTTATCAACCCCTTTCGCTAATTGCAAAATCATGGAACAGCTATCACTACATATAGAATATCTTCTGCTCCGGCACGATTGTGTGATCGTACCGGGGTTTGGTGCGTTTATAGCCACAAGGAGAAGTGCTGTTCTTGACACAGCTCATCATCGAGTGCTTCCTCCTACAAGGGAAATAGGATTCAACAGGGCTGTCATGTCGGATGACGGCTTACTCGCCCACTCCATCTCCCGCAGAGAAGGAATCAGTTTTGAAGATGGCAGAGCCTTAATGCTTCGATCCATAGAACTGCTTAAAGAGCAACTCGTAGCTGACGGAGAGGTAACGTTGGGCCATGTAGGCACCCTCTCGCTGGGAGAAGAGAATACCATCCTTTTCCATCCCTATCGCCGTGACACCTCTCTGGCAATGGCCATGGGAATGCATCCGGCTCCTATGATTCAAAAAGGGGCTCATGATAATGTAGCGACACCCTTAGCTATTGCTTCTATCAAAACTCCCGAGATTTCAGAGGAAGCCACTTCGGCAAATGCCACATACGCTTTAAACGACGAGACTTCACATNCNAAAACCGGAAAATATTCGGCATCCGACNCGGAGGAAAGTACTAAAGAAGCAGAAAAGATTGATGATGATTTATCTTCTTCCGAAGATACAATACGAAGTAGCTATTACACTTTCCGCATCAGGAAAAGCGCAGCGCATGCAGCGGCAGGCCTNCTTTTGATGATTGCCGTAGTANTCTCCTTC
Source organism: Bacteroides sp. (assembly GCA_014801225.1). Lineage (GTDB taxonomy): Bacteria > Bacteroidota > Bacteroidia > Bacteroidales > Muribaculaceae > Lepagella. The sequence continues at coordinate 66,255 of JAAVEO010000015.1, read as the reverse complement.
TTACTNCCCTCTTCTGACAATCAAGAGAAAGAGCGTTGCCTGGCATCGGTAGTGCCGGTAGAGAAAATAGCTAAAACCGTTAGTGAGGCCACCATCTCTTCCACTCCTCCCGCCANTCCGGAGACTNAGCAGACGCACGCTCCGGAAGAGACAGCGACTGTGAAGGAGGAATTGGAGCCCTACTACCTTATAGTAGCCACATTCAGAACTCGAGAAGAAGCCGAGCGTTATATCGGTAAATCGGATGATGCCGAAAAGATGATATGCGTAGATAGCGGGAAGCTGAGTAGAGTGGCAATTGCCACGGCCAAGAATAAAGAGACACTTCAGGGAAGGCTCAATGACAATTCTTTCAAAAAGAAATATCCCGGNTCCTGGATCTGGGCATCAAGATAAAAAAGAGGATACTCTACACGGGTATNCTCTTTTTTTGGGCTTTATCTTAATGATACAGGAACTAAAAGGCTTAAATTTAACAAATACATAAATCGGGATAATTCAGGAAGTTATACCGGCAATCGAAAATTTTACCTAAAAATTTCACTNAAAAATTTGCACAGTTTGAAAAAAGGCAGTAACTTTGCACCGCAAAACGGGAGAGAAGGCAAGCAAGTTGCAACGCCCGAATTAATGCGAAAATAGCTCAGTTGGTAGAGCACGACCTTGCCAAGGTCGGGGTCGCGGGTTCGAGCCCCGTTTTTCGCTCCACAAGAGAACAATGAAATATTGATGCTGAGTCANGCNNACAGGAAGCANACCAGAATAGCATATGCGAAAATAGCTCAGTTGGTAGAGCACGACCTTGCCAAGGTCGGGGTCGCGGGTTCGAGTCCCGTTTTTCGCTCCAAGCTTTTATGGAAGCTTGATTCAGTAAAAATGTCCAGGTGGCGGAATTGGTAGACGCGCTACTTTGAGGGGGTAGTGGCCGGTAGGCTGTGTGAGTTCGAGTCTCATCTTGGACACTTGTTTTCTTCGTAAGGCAGGAAAGATTTTTAAAATCTTTCCTGCCTTTTTTATTTTAAATGCTGAAAATAATGACGGCGATCTNAAGCTCGCCCACAGAACCAGGACNGNNACNGNNNTTTTTTGATTCTTTATGGCGATGAGAAGNGCGACACGACANGGACGGCGGNGGCGATNTNAAGCTNGCCCACNGAANCAGGACGGCGAAAGGCNCTTTATTTCTTTTAGGAATCGGCTNCAAAGCGAGAAAACANGGAAATGAAAAGAAAATGAGGAAGGAATGAAGGGGGAAAAAGGAAATTCACAGATTTTTTNNAAAAAAATAGAGGAAAAATTTGGTGGAATCGGAAATAAGTAGTAATTTTGCATCGTCAAAGAGGGAGAGACCTCTGAAAGACAATTAAAATAAGAAATGTCCAGGTGGCGGAATTGGTAGACGCGCTACTTTGAGGGGGTAGTGGCCGGTAGGCTGTGTGAGTTCGAGTCTCATCTTGGACACTTGTTTTTTTTCGTAAAGCAGGAAAGATTTTAAAAATCTTTCCTGCNTTTTTTATTTTAGATACTGGTAATAACGAAGGCGATCTAAAGCTCGCCCACAGAACCAGGATGGTGACCGGGATTTTGATTGGTTATGGCGATGAGAAGAACGACGCGACCGGGACGCCGGAGGCGATCTAAAGCTCGCTCACAGAACCGGGACGGCGAGAATCTATGGAAATGGGGTCAGATTGGTAAGCTTCTGCCAATGAATCATTATTGGAAGGCTCCTGAGATTTGAGGAAATCATGGAAGAGGCTATGATCGGATATAACTCTATTCTCTTCCTCCATCTCTTCACGCAGNGCATCTGTCTCTTCGGGAAGAGGTGTAGTCACAAAGTGGCGTATCCCCACGAGAAGGATAATCATACCGGCTAACATACCGATCACCGCCACTGTTTTAAGGGCTAATATGAGTGCTGAAGCTATCATCATATCGAAATAACAATGGTGAGGAGATTTTGTTCCAAAGAATGAAAATTATCAAAAGAACAGGATTTACCGAATATAAAGAACAGGATTTACCGAATATAAAGGAGCTATCTGAACTATAGAAGGCCCCATATATTACCATCCTATTATTTTGATTAATGGAACAGAATAATAAAGAATAGCTATTTTATAAGGACGAGAGAGAAAATAAAGAAAAAGGCAAAAAAATAGTTAAGTTTTATGAACTATCTGTGTGCCGAGGCGTTTTAAAGACAAAAATACGAAAACATCAAAAACTCTTACAGTTATGAAAAGGACACTTATCTTGCTCGCAGCAGCTCTCTCAATGACAGCAGCATGGAGCCAGAATCTCGCAAAGAATGAAGCAAAGGCTCTTCAGAGCTTCCTTAATCAGCCGGCAGCCAAGGGAGGTACAAATGCCGAGGCACTCGGATTGAATTCCAATAATGTCGCATCCTGTCCGGGTGTGAAAGTTGAGAACGGCCATGTGACTGAAATCGACTGGAGCGGAAAGGATCTCGGAGGCGCGTTGAACCTGAGTGGTTTCCAGGCGCTACAGAAAGTGGAAGTGCGCAACAATAAACTCCAGCAACTCAATGTAAGCAATGCGCCCGCTCTTTATGAGCTTAACGCAGGCCGAAATGAAATTTCAGAGGTGACAATTGCCGGCTGTGGCCAGTTGCAGACTCTTCGTCTGAACCGCAATCGTCTTTCCAATCTTAATCTTGGTGGCACTCCCCTTCTCAAGAAGCTTAACGTGGCAGGCAACCATTTCGCGACCCTCGACGTGAGCAACGCCGTGAATTTGGAATACCTCAACTGCATGAGCAACCATATGGAGAATCTTGTGGTAAGCGGATGTCAAAGCCTCAAGACTATCTATGCCGGTTATAACGAGTTGAGCGAAGTGACACTCGCAGGACTCATCAATCTTGAGAATCTCAACCTCACCTCCAACCGTCTTTCACAGCTCTATCTGCAAGATCTTCCCTCTCTGACCACCGTGCTTGCGAGCGACAACCATATGAAAGCCCTCGTATTCAACAACTGTAAGGCTCTGAGTGATATCTACGCCCCCTACAACAGCCTGAATACATTCTCCGTGAGCGGTAGCCCGCAGCTTGCATTCGTCAATCTTGAATGGAATGACCTTGAGACAGTGACACTCTCCAATCTCAACTTCCTCCAGAGAGTAAATCTCGCAAACAACCAGCTCTCTATGCTGGATGTGACCTTTGACCCGATGTTGACTTATCTCAATATCAGCAACAACCCGACCCTCAACGATCTCCGCACAATGAATGACGATGCACTTCGTCAGGTAGTCGGTGAAAATTGGAGCGACTTCGACTAAGAATAATTGAAAAGCCAATATGACGGCCCTTCGGAGAAATCCGGAGGGCTGTTTTCGTTTATAATATTTGCAGTTGACCTCACATTTTATTAATTTTGTATCGGAAATTGGGATGTCTGCCCCTGCCCCGAGGCGGGAGATAGAGGCTATCGGCATTACATCGCGTCCCGGTAGCGTAAAAATCCCTAAAAAATGAAATAGATGAGAAACCGACTGATAGCCGACGCAGGATCTACCAAAACAGATTGGACCCTTATTGATGCCAAAGGGAACTCCATCTCCCGCATTACAACCGAAGGGCTCAACGCACTTCTCGCCACACCTGCCGAGGCGGAAGAACTCCTTCGAAACGCTAAAGAAAAACTTGGCACAGCCATAGCTCCGGAGGAGATACACTATTACGGCGCGGGATGTGCCACACCGGCCATTTGCAAAAAAATGGAAGAGGCGTTGCGACATATATGGAATTGCGAGAATGTGACTGTGAGCAGTGATCTGCTCGGAGCTGCAAGGGCTCTCTTCGGACGAAAGAAAGGGATCGCCTGCATCTTAGGCACAGGCTCCAACTCCTGCCTATATGACGGGGAGAAGATTACGGCCAACGTTCCCTCGTTAGGCTACATCCTCGGAGATGAAGGGAGCGGGGCAGCCTTAGGGAAGCGTCTCGTCAGCGATGCATTCAAGGGAGTGCTTCCGGAAGATATCAGGGAAAGTTTCATCGGATGGTCGAATCTGACACTCGAGGATATCCTTCACAGAGTATACAAAGGAAAGGCTCCGAATAAATTCCTGGCCTCACTCGTGCCATTCATAAAGGAAAATATCTGGAATACCTATCTCTATTCATTGGTACTCAAAGAATTGACCATATTTTTCAAGCGTAATATCGCTCTTTATCACGGTGCACACCCCTATCCTGTGGGCTTTATAGGGTCAGTGGCCAGCAGTTTCGAGAATATTCTCAGGGAAGCCGCCAGCTCGCAAGGGTATAGTGTTGGCAATATCATGACTTCCCCTATGGACGGCCTGATAGCTTATCATACCGATCCATTGGACTGACGCACCTTAAAAATTACTCTCCCCTAAATCCAAGAAGCTAAATGAAAACCAATATACGCATACCGTTATTTCTTTGTTGCGCGGCCGCTATCATGCCGATGGCAGCCCAGACCGAGGAGGGAAACGACAGTACTTTTCTTGAGGATGTATCGGTGATACAGCCCCTTTTCGAATATCCCATGGCACCGGAAGAACTTCCTTCTCTACAAGAAAAATCGGAATGGCTTATCGAACATTTCTGGGATAATCTTGATACTAAATCCAAGAAAACCGTTGATCAGTTTGCACTCAACCATGCGTTTGAAGTGTACATCTCCCCTATGCGCTGGGCAGAGAAATCAAAAGTGGATGCTTCAGTCGACGCACTATTGAAGCGTCTGGAAAAAAATCCGGCACTTCTACTGCAGATGACCAAGGCAGCAGAGCTGAATCTATACGATGTAAAACATGCCTCCATGCTTATCGACGAGGTGTATCTGAAATTTGCCGAGGCCCTCGTGAAGAATAAGAAGATTGATAAAGTGCGTAAGACCCGCTATCAGGAGCATGTGCGTAAACTTGGCGCTACACTTCCAGGAAGTAAAGCACCGGAATTCAAATTCAAGACGGCAGACGGCATTGAGCATGAGTACTTCCCTATGTCAACCTTCACCATTATAGAATTTGGGGATCCCACATGTAATGAATGCAGAATGTCGAAGCTCAAGATGGACGTCAATCTCCAGATTGCAGACTTGATAGAGAAAGGGAAACTCAATATACTCTTCATCATCCCCGATGAGCCTGAAGGTTGGGAGAAAGATCTGGAAGGTTATCCGGCAAAATGGACCTCCGGAGCCTCGGAAGAAGTGTATGACATCTATGATATCCGCCTTACCCCTACTTTCTATACGATTGGAGGCGACGGGCGCATACTTTCGAAAAATATCACAGTAGACACAGCCATCCGTCAAGCATTGGAGGAATGTAACAAGCCATTGGAATAATCCCCTCTCCGCCAAGAAACAAGAATATTGAAAATAAGTATGAAAGCCGTAGAAGCAATAAAGAAATTTTATATCCAGAGCACAGGATACAGTTATACCAATTTAGGGAGAATGTTCCTTCGCCTATTCGTAGGCATAATGCTCCTTCAATTCGGCATAAGACAGATCGCACATTTTTATGAAATGCGCGATATCTTCCCCGCCATATGGGGAATGCCTTCGGAAACGAGTCTGATATTGATGACTACTATTGAAGTAGTATGCGCACTTTTCATTATGGCCGGTTTTCTTACCCGCATGATGGTGATTCCTCCATTGGTGGCTATGATTGTGGCAGAGGTGTATCTTCTCAACCATATTGACCATGCCGCATATCTTCTCAACTGGCAGCAACAGGGCTATCTTCCCATCATGTTCATAGGAATATTCTTCTTCATGCTGCTCACCGGCCCCGGCAAGATATCCGTAGACTATTTCCTTAGTCTGCATTTCATCCATTCCTCCGACAGCAGCGAAAGCGAGCTTGAGGAAGTATGACGCAAAGAGAAAATACTATGACAGAAAAAGATGAAAACCGAAATGTCGACTCGGCCCCCGGCGAGCGCCTGAGAATAGCAGTGCTCGTATCCGGAGGTGTGGACAGCGCTGTAGTAGTAGACAAGCTATGGCGTCAGGGTCATGACCTCCATTTATTCTATATCCGGATTGGAATGGACAATGGAGAGGGGGATTGCTCGGCAGAAGAGGATATCGAGATGTGTCAGCTCATAGCAGAGAAATACGGACTCCCTTTGGAGACAATATCACTGCATGAGGAATATTGGGATCATGTGATGGCCTATACCCTCGCTACAGTAAAAGAAGGACTGACGCCTCATCCCGACATGATGTGCAACAAGCTCATAAAATTCGGTTTTTTCGAAGAGCGGCGTGGAAAAGAGTTTGATCGCACAGCGACCGGCCACTATGCGTCGATAATGGAGAAGGATGGGAAATTATGGCTTGCCACTGCTCCCGACGCCGTGAAAGATCAGACTGACTTCCTTGCCCAGATAAGCTACGAACAGCTGAGTCATCTCATGTTTCCGCTCGGCGAAATGACCAAAGCCGAAGTAAGGGAGGCCGCTCTTAAAGCCGGTCTGCCCAACGCGCGTCGTAAAGATTCACAGGGAATCTGCTTCCTCGGCAAGATAGATTACTCCGACTTCATCCGCCGCCATCTCGGGGAGAAGAAAGGGCCGATCATCGAAATCGAGAGTGGCAAAAAAATCGGAGAACACAACGGATATTGGTTTCACACCATCGGTCAGCGTAAAGGTCTGGGACTAAGCGGAGGGCCTTGGTATGTGGTGCGCAAGAACGTAAGAGACAATGCCATCTACGTATCACGAGGCTACGACACGAAAATGCAGTACGGGCGTTTGCTGCCTGTGGCCGAGATGCATTGGATCACAGAGAACCCCTTTGACAAAGCTCCCGAGGGTGAGCGTCTGCGTATAACTTTCAAGAACAGACACACGCCTGTATTCAGCGAGGGGCATGTGGCATACAACAGAGCGGAGGGTAAATACGTTATAGAATCAGACACCGATATCCAGGGAATCGCACCAGGACAGTATGTGATACTCTACAGTGAGGATAGAAAACGCTGTCTTGGATCCGGAATGATCACCCTTCCCGAACAAAAAGGGAGACGCCATCACGGCGGCAGGAAATCGGATAAAACAGAAAAAGGTCAATAAAAACTATCGTATATGGAGGATCTTTATAGACTTAAACTCACCGGCATCACCTACAATCAGATTGAATCGGGAGTGTACGCGCTTATCCTTGAGGAGGAGCAAAGCGGTCGCCGCCTCCCCATCATCATAGGATATCCTGAAGCACAAGCTATCGAATGCAAGCTTCAGGAGATAGTGACACCGCGTCCGCTCACTCATGATCTGATGGTGTCAGTGTTCGACACGTTCGGCATATCATTGAAGAGTGTGGTGATACGTAAATTGCCCAACGGAGTCTTCGCGGCAGATCTTACCCTTCAGAATGAAGAGACCATACGTACCGTAGATGCACGTTCAAGTGATGCCGTAGCGCTTGCCATCCGAGTAGGCGCTCCTATATACACAACTTCGGAAGTACTTGACGAGGCGTCATATTTACCTGAGGAAAAGCAGACTGAGGAGCGTACGCGACCTTCCTCCACACCGAGTCGGCGCCGTCCGGGAAATACTCCCCCACCCGCTCCGGAGAAACTCTCCGACATGCCCGACTCCATGCTCGCGCAGCTAATGCAAAAGGCTGTCGAAGAGGAGAATTACGAGGAAGCAGCCAAGATAAAATCTGAAATTGAGCGAAGAAAAGAATAAAAATCGTATAAAAAGATTCCATAAATTCATTATGAATTAAAAAAATAGATCCATTCGTTATAATAATCAAAAGATTTTCGTAATTTTGCGACTCCTATAACAGAATTCTGAATTCCTGCCATGAGACTCATTTGAACAGGACTTAGACACAACTTCTGCAGAGAACCCGTCCCGGACCTAAAAGATTGTGAACTTATATGGAATAAAAAGAAAACTGATCGGGAAGAACAAATGAATGAAAATTATCGAATCCTATGAAGAATAGAAAAAAGCGAGTGGAACTGATTGTGGATCTTATACGCAACCGCTGTATAGGGAGTCAGGAAGAACTTGCGGCAATATTGGCGGAGCGTGGATATAATGTGACCCAGGCCACACTTTCACGCGACCTCAAGATGCTAAAGACCACGAAAGTGCCTACTGACCGAGGAACCTACATGTATATCCTTCCTGACAGCAACACCTTGAAAGACAAGATGCTTGCCACAGGGATGATGACGATGAACACCAATTATCAAAGCGGGTTCATCTCCCTCAGCCTCAGCGGCAACATGGCAGTGATCAAAACGCGCAACGGTTATGCCGCCGGTCTGGCCTACGACCTTGACATGGCGGCTCCTCCGGAAATATTGGGTACTATCCCGGGCTCGGATACCATTTTCGCGGTTCTTCGCGAGGATGTGACCCATGAGCAGGCAATCGAGGTGTTCAGACGCCTCCTGCCTCTTGACAGGAAGATTCCTTTATGATTTCCGGAATACCATAGCGCGCCATATTCAAAAACAAAAAGAAAGAAATGCTGAAGACCGGAATCTACGGGGCTGATACCCCGGCGGCAGGAGAACTCATACGATTGCTCGTCAACCATCCCGATGTAGATATAACCCAACTCTATGCTCCCACTCTCAAGGGCGAAAACGTCAGTACTCGTCATCACGGACTGATAGGAGAACGTCCTCTGAAATTCACCGACAGATTCGATGCCGGCACACTTGATGTGCTTTTCCTATGCCGTGCGGACAATACGACAGCCCGGATTCTCTCGACCGAGAAAGAGCTCCAACAACGTGGCGAAGAGCTCCCGGAAGGCCGAAAACGTCCGTTGCGTATCATTGATCTTACAGGACTACATATCGGAGATTATGAAGAATCCGGACTTGAATACGGACTCTCGGAAATCAATAGAAAGCCCCTCGTAAGAGGAGCCCGACGTAGTGTAGTGCCTACTCCACAAGCAAGTATCGCACTTGTAAGTCTGTATCCTATAGCCACCCATCTCCTTCTCAACGGTGATTTACATATACGCTTCACATTACCTGCCGGAGCTTCAGATGAATGGGACACTATGGCCGCCTGTCACGATATTACCCGTCAGCTTTCAAAAATACAGAGCAGCTACGGAGGGAATGTAGAAGGGAGTGTTGAGAAAGGAGATCAATCACGTAGCTTAAGAATGGTAACCGAGATACCATGTTCGCTACGTCTTGAAGATGTCACCTCCCTTTATGACAGTATTTATGATGACCACAACTTCACATGGATAATCCATACAACGCCTGATACTAAAGAAGTGGAGGGCACACAAAAATGTATCATATCGCTGACTAAGCCTGACTCCTCGACATTACGGATAGAGAGTGTGGCCGATTGCCGTATGCGCGGGGGTGCCGGAGAAGCCATACATCAGATGAATCTGCTCTGCGGGCTTCATGAGCGCACCGGTCTACGTGTGAAATCGTCAGCCTTCTGAATCATCAGATCTTTTCATCAATAATAGAGATGTCAGTAAACAAGGTAATTCTACTTGGCAATGTAGGCTCTGATCCTGAGATAAGATATCCGGAGAAAGACCTGCCTGTGGCATTCTTTTCGCTCGCCACCAATGAGCGACGAGGCTCGGCGCAGACCGAAGTGACCGAATGGCACCGTATAGTGATGACCGGAGCCAATGCGCAGTATGCCGAGAGATATGTGAGAAAAGGTACACGCCTCTATCTGGAGGGAAGCCTCCGGACGAGGGAATATACGGACAAATTCCAGATTGTGCGCAAAATCACGGAAATTCACGCAGTGTATTTCGAAATTCTGGGCCGATGAGAAAGTGACGAGAGACACTGACTCAAAGATAATTTATGTAGCTAACTCTATTAGACAATAGACATAGAAAAATGAGAAAATGGCGAGTGGAGGATTCCACTGAAATCTACAATGTGGCCGGATGGGGCCTAAAATATTTCTCCATCAACGATAAAGGTCATGTGGAAGTGACTCCTTACGAGGGGAGCTATCCCGTAGACCTCAAGGAAGTAATCGACGAACTGAAGTTGCGTGATGTCTCCGCGCCGCTTCTTCTGCGTTTCCCGGATATCCTTGACGATCGTATCCGCAAGATATCCAAATGCTTCAAGAAGGCCGCCGACACATACAACTATGAGGGAAAGAACTTTATCGTCTATCCTATCAAAGTCAACCAGATGTGTCAGGTGGTGGAAGAGATCGTGAGCCACGGCAATAAATATAACATTGGTCTTGAAGCAGGGTCCAAACCCGAACTTCATGCAGTGCTCGCCGTAAATACTCAAGTGGATTCCATCATTATCTGTAACGGCTATAAGGATGAGGACTATGTGGAACTCGCACTTCTCGCTCAGAAGATGGGAAGAAGAATCTATCTTGTGGTAGAGAAACTCAATGAGCTCAAACTCATCTCCGATGTGGCCCGACGTCTTAAGATCCGTCCAAATATAGGTATCCGTATCAAGCTTTCAAGCAGCGGTAGCGGCAAATGGGAGGAATCGGGAGGCGATGTCAGCAAATTCGGACTGAACTCCAGCGAGCTTCTTGATGCTCTTGAATTTATGGAGAAAAACAAGATGACCGATTGCCTCAAGCTCATCCATTTCCATATCGGTAGCCAGATCACCAAGATTCGCCGTATAAAGAATGCCCTCAGAGAGGCCATGCAATTCTATGTGCAACTCTCGAAGATGGGCTTCGGGATAGACTTCGTGGATATCGGTGGCGGTCTCGGGGTAGATTATGACGGCACACGCTCCTCAAGCGGAGAGAACTCCATGAACTACAGTATTCAGGAATACGTAAACGACGGAGTATCGGCCCTCGTTGATGTCTGCGTGAAAAATAATCTCCCCCATCCCAACATCATCACTGAAAGCGGGCGCTCGCTCACCGCTCATCATTCAGTACTGATTATCGAAGTGCTTGAGACCACAAGTCTTCCTATTTGGAAAGATGACGAAGAGATTGGCGAGAATCCTCATGAGCTTACTCAGGAACTATACAATATCTGGGATAAGATTAATCCGAGTCGTGTGTTTGAAGATTGGCACGATGCCCTTCAGATAAGAGAAGAGGCATTGGAACTCTTCAGTCTCGGACTACTCGATCTTAAGACACGTGCGCAGGTAGAGAAACTTTTCTGGTCGGTAGCCCGCGATGTCAACGATATGACACGCAATATGAAACATCCTCCGGAAGAGTTGAGAAAAGTGGCCAAGATGTTGCCGGAGAAATATTTCTGCAATTTCTCCCTCTTCCAATCGTTACCGGATTCATGGGCAATAGATCAGATGTTCCCCATCATGCCGATACAGCGTCTTGATGAGAAACCATCACGTATCTGTACCATTCAGGATGTCACTTGCGACTCTGACGGAAAGATCAATCGATTCGTATCGCCTCAGGGAGAAAGCTACGGATTGCCCGTTCATCCTGTCAAGCCTAACGAACATTACTATATCGGAGTATTCCTGGTTGGAGCTTATCAGGAGATTCTCGGCGACCTTCACAACCTCTTCGGAGATACTGCGGCCGTGCATATCACCGTATCGGAAAAGGGATATGACATAGAGCAAGTAATCGATGGCGAACCCGTAGCCGATGTGCTTGACTATGTAGAGTACAATCCCAAGAAACTCGTGAGAAATCTGGAGACATGGGTATCTCGCTCAATGAAGAACGGCGTGATTACTCCGGAAGAGGGACGACAGTTCCTAAATAATTATCGTTCGGGCCTTTACGGCATCACCTATCTTGAGCGCGACTGAAAATGAGATATTTCCTGCGTCTCGCCTATAATGGCGGAGCCTTCCATGGCTGGCAACGACAACCCAACGCCGGAAGTGTGCAGCAGAGTATAGAAGAAGCATTATCCGTTTTGCTCCGCTCCCCTATCGCTATTACGGGGAGCGGACGCACCGATACGGGAGTGCATGCCCGCGAGACATTCGCCCATTTTGATACGGATTATAAAATTCCGGATAAAAGGCGATTTTTAACGGGCCTAAATCGCCTCTGCGGACAAGATATAGCCATATCCGACCTTATACCGGTGGCCGATGATGCCCATGCTCGATTTGATGCCACACGACGTACCTACAAATACTTTGTACATTATGCCAAAGATCCGTTTCTTCGCGGGTTAAGCTGGGAGACCCGTCCGCTTGATCTCGACACGATGAATGAGGCAGCGGAGCTATTGAAAAAGACTGAGGATTTCACATCGTTTGCCAAACTTCATAGTGATGCCAAGACCAATATTTGTAAGGTAGAAGAAGCTATATGGACTCCTATTGGAGAAGGAAAGGCTGTCTTTACTATTTCTGCCGACAGATTTTTGCGAAATATGGTGAGAGCCGTTGTCGGCACACTTGTTGAAGTAGGTCGTGGCAAATTGGACTGCGAGGGTGTGCAACGAATAATCGACTGCAAGGATCGCTGTGCGGCCGGCACGTCCATGCCGGCGCATGCGCTTTACCTCTGGAAAGTAGAATATCCTTATATAGGAGATTAAAAAAGTTTTGCCTGTCTCACCTCACGGTGTGGCAGGCAATCATCAGATATAAATACATTTAAAAAATAAAGGAGGAGAGTCATCCGACTGTCCTCCTTTCCAACCTATATAGCTAAAACTATCCAAAAATATCTTATCAAATAGAGAAAGAAATCAATTTGTACTGACCGGAGGTATCATAGAAGGACACGGTCATTGCGTCTCTTTCCCTTTTCTGATTGCAAAATTACATCCTTTTTTTGATAAAAGAATTAAAATAGCTGAAGATTACGGGGATTTTTCGTACAAAAAACGGGTAAAACAGCATAAAATTTGACAAGACTTCGGGTAGCCGAAGATTGTTATTATTCTTTTCAGAACTGATTATCACTATCTATTGAACCAAAAAGACCTTTAATCAGTTAATAAAAGTAAAATAACAGAAATCTAATCAAATTAGCACAGCCGCCAAAGGGGCTACTATGAAGCACACACGGATTACCCCTTACCGACTGCATCACATTTAAGAACCTTAATTATGAAAAAAGGACTTTTACTTCTCTCGGCCGCTTTGGCTACGGGAGCCCTTAGCCTTAGCGCAAAGAATGGGGTAATAGATAATTTCTATACAATGAAGTTATCTCCCGATGGTACTTATCTCTTCGGTTATAATGACTCGGAAGCATTGATACGCAATCTGAAGACCGGTCAGGAATGGAGCTATAATCCGGAGAATTACAATGAAGGGAACGGCAACTGTTGGACAGCTGACGGAATGCTTGTAGGCAATGTCGGCACACTCCCCGGAATTTGGAAAGATGGAAAATGGACCACACTTGATGTGTCGGACAAAACTGTGAGCTATACTCTTCGCGGTGTTACGCCCGACGGTGCATATATATGTGGCACAGTAGGCCTAAAAACTCCGACCGGCAATGTAGAGGACTATCTTATGGCGGCCCCCGCCGTTTGGGAACGTCAGGCCGATGGCAGCTATGGCGACCCTATTTTGCTCCCCTATCCGGAAAAAGATATAACCAACCGAATCCCTCAATACGTGACAGCCAATAATATCAGTGATGACGGCAAGACAATTGTGGGTCAGGTGGTAGACGGACGTGGCATGCTTACTTTCCCTATAGCTTACCATAAGCAAAGCGATGGAAGCTGGACCTATGATATGGTGCTCCCCGATCTCGTCAATCCCCAAAATGTGACTTTTCCGGAATATCCGGGTCAAGGCCCTATGATGCCACAGCCTGAAGCATATCTAACCCCCGATGAATTCGCGGCCTATATGGATGCTATGGATGAATGGGAAGATCAAGGCTCCGACTATAACAGCGAACCTTGGCCCGAAAATTTCCTCGGAGAGCAGAGTAAGAAAGAGTATGAAGATGCAATGAAGGCCTATACAGAGAAACAGCTCGTATGGGAGACCAACTTCATCAAATGGATTGAGGCATACGATAATTGCGCTCAGAATGGATGTACATTCGTCTATAATGACATATTCCTTTCTCCCGACGGCACACTTCTCGGACTCAACGATAAGAAAGAGTATGACTCCGGCATCGACGGGCCGCTACTCGCGCCTGCCAAAAAGACACTTAATCTCAAGCAGACCCCTTCCGCTCAAGACGGCAACGCATCAGCGAAGTGGACACCCGTAGTGATTGATCTTACTAAAGACAGCTACAAGAAATATGAGACCGATTTTTACAACGGCATTGAGATGACAGGCATCACGGCTGACAAGACTGTGCTTGGAGTAAATGAGCCTCAGCCCTATCCTCAGGCTTATCTCTTCCCACAAGGAGGTGACAACTTTGTGAGTCTGCACGACTATATCACAACAGTCTCACAGACTACAGCCGACTGGATGAACGATAATATGACTCATGATGTGGAAATGTATAATCCGGAGAATGACAACTATGAACTTGTAGAGGGTATGATGATTTCCGGTATTCCCGTAGCAACTCCCGATATGAAGACTATTGTCACTACCGTGTATGCACTTTGGACTGCATTCGGCGAGCCCTACTACTCTTATGTGCTCACTCCCGATGATCCTAACGCAGTACAGAGTATAGCGGCTCCTGTGAGCGAACTCAAGGTCTCACTTGCCTCCGATGGCACGCTTACACTTTCAGCTCCGGCAGATGTAGCGGTCTATGATCTTACAGGTAAGACTCGTTTCGAGGCCGAGAATGTGACTTCCGCCGCCACCGGCTTGAGCAACGGCATCTATGTGGTGAAAGCTACTGATGGCAACGGAAACACAGTGACTGTGAAAAGGACACTCTAAGCGAATGGACTTCTTTATAAATCCTTGAATTATACATCATATTTCTTCGTTTATAGACTACGACAGAATAACAGATATTATTGGAGTTGCCCGAAGTTATCTCGTAATGCAGATAACTTTGGGCAACATCTTTTTTAAATCTTCCATCAAGCTGTGCAAAATGTTTCATCAAGCGGAATAAATGTCTTATCTTTGTGGAAGATTTCAATAATCAGAATATAAGAAATTCATGGATAGTAAGGACGCACTCAAAAGAATACTTCTCCTCCGCGATGAAATCAACCGTCATAACCGAGCTTATTATGTAAATAATTCTCCGGAAATAGGCGATAAGGAATTTGATATGCTTCTCAAGGAACTGGAACAGCTTGAAAAGCAGTATCCCGAACATCATGACCCCCTCTCTCCCACTCAGCGAGTGGGGAGCGACCTCACGAAAGGATTCGAACATGTAGTACATTCCCGCCCTATGATGTCTCTTTCCAATTCCTACAGCATTGAAGAGGTAGATGAATGGTTTGAACGCGTCAGGAAGACTTTGGGCGGTGAAGAATTCACTATAACATCCGAATTAAAATTCGATGGTACCTCCATATCAATCACATATGTGGGAGGACGTATGGTAAGAGCCGTGACACGTGGGGACGGAACACAAGGTGATGATGTTACTGCCAATGTCAAGACAATACGCAGTATTCCCCTACAACTCGTCCCAGGCGATTGGCCGGAGGAATTTGAGATCCGCGGAGAGATACTCATGCCTTGGGAAGTATTTGAGAAACTCAATGCCGAACGAGCCTACAACGAGGAACCACTTTTCGCCAATCCGCGCAATGCCGCATCAGGCACACTCAAGATGCAGGATCCGAGGGAAGTGGCCCGGCGTCATCTGGATGCCCGCTTCTATTATCTTCTCGCCGATAATCTCCCTTCCGACAGCCATTTCGAAAATATGCGTAAAGCGGCAGAATGGGGATTCAAAGTTTCGACAGAGATGGAGCGCCTCCATACGCTTGAGGAGGTAAACGGGTTTATAGAGCGTTGGGATGAAGGCAGACGCCATCTTCCTGTGGCTACGGATGGACTGGTATTCAAAGTGGATTCTCTACGACAGCAGTTGAATTTAGGGTATACGGCAAAATCTCCCCGCTGGGCTATCGCATATAAATTCAATCCCGAACGTGCATGTACGGAATTACGTTTTGTGTCGTTCGAGACAGGAAGAATGGGTATCGTCACTCCTGTGGCCAATCTTGAGCCGGTGCTTCTAAGCGGAACAATCGTGAAGCGGGCATCCTTACACAATGATGATATTATTCAAGAATTGGATATCCACGCCGGCGACTGGCTTTATGTGGAAAAAGGAGGTGAGATTATACCCAAAATCACAGGAGTGGATACCTCCCGCCGTCATCCCGATGCTGAGAAAATCCGGTTTGTAGAGGAATGTCCGGTATGTGGCACTCCACTACGGCGTATCTTCGGAGAAGCGGCCTGGTGCTGTCCCAATCATTATGGTTGCCGCCCGCAGATCACCGGTAAGATAGAGCACTTCTGTGCCCGTCGCATGATGGATATCGACGGAATCGGGGAAGAGACAGCCGAGTTGCTTTTCGACAAAGGGCTCGTGGAGCGCATAGCCGATCTTTATGATCTCAATATGGAAAAGCTCTCAGGAATCGAGAGAATCGGAGAGAAAACAGCACAAAGAATCCTTAGCGGTATCGAAGCATCCAAGAGCGTTCCCTTCGAGCGGGTAGTATACGCCCTCTCAATTCCGAATGTAGGAGAGACCACGGCCAAGCGTCTGGCAAAAGCCGTGAAGAGCATGGAGCGAATGAGAGCCATGAGTGTGGAGGAGCTTACGGCGGTTCCCGATGTCGGCCCTATCATTGCTCAGGCCATCTATGACTACTTGCGCGACCCGGTGAGCATGGATAATATAGAGCGTCTCTCTGCAGCCGGTGTGCAGATGCAGCTTTCCGATGACAAGATGGCGCCCGCCGGGGAAGCACTCACAGGAAAGATTATCGTAATTTCAGGCACATTCGCTCATCATAGCCGTGATGAATATAAAGAGATCATTGAGCGTGAGGGAGGTAAGAATTCCGGTAGCATTTCAAAGAAGACAAGCTTCGTACTCGCAGGGGAGAATATGGGACCCGCCAAGAAAGAGAAATGTGAATCCCTTGGTATTCCGATGATCTCAGAAGAGGAATTCCTGAAATTATTGGAATAAGCTCAAGATTGGAGAAGATTATTGGAATTAACCGAAAGACACGAGAATAAAATGAAGGAAGGCCCTGCAAATTAGAAACTGCAGGGCCTTAATTCTATTGAAGGATTGAAAATATTATATCAGAGGGCACGAAGGGATCGTATGGCTACCAAGGGATCGGGTGCCGTAAAGACGAAATTGCCGGCCACCACCATATCGGCACCGGCTTCAGCAAGAATGGAGCCCGTCTGCTCGTTGACACCACCGTCTACCTCGATAATCGCTGAGGAAGCGGAGGAATCAATCATCTCACGCAGTTGACGCACCTTCTTCACAGAAGAATCAATGAATTTCTGGCCTCCAAAACCGGGGTTCACGGACATCACCAATACCTGGTCGACATCCTCGATAATATCCTCAAGAAGAGAGACGGGAGTGGCGGGACAAATGGAGATACCCGGCTTCATTCCGGCCTGACGGATGGCTTGAACAGTACGATGGATATGGGTGCACGCTTCCAGATGGAAACACATAAACTCAGCCCCGCAATCACGTACCTGAGAGATCCAATTCTGGGGTTGCACAATCATGAGATGAACATCCAGCGGCTTGGTGCAGACTTTTGAGACAGCCTTAATCACGGGAAATCCGAAACTGATGTTGGGAACAAACACCCCGTCCATCACATCCAGATGAAGATAATCGGCCTCGGAGGAATTTATCATTTCCAAGGCCGGAGCGAGATCGGCGAAATTAGCCGAAAGAAGTGAAGGTGATACTTTCATGGTCAGGTATATAGGTAAAAGGTAAGGTCAAATTTTAAATATTCTTATCTCCCTCGTTGGGGTCAGGCGTTGATTTCTTATGCTTCGGTTTGAAGGCATTCCAAAGAATAAAGAGAATAGCCACGAAGGCAATGCCATAACCGGCCCATGTGAGATAACGGTTGTATTCCTCCACTTTCTGGAAAAGATCGTCATAAGAGACATGAAGCGACAGCCACCATCCCAAAGCAGCAAGCACAGAATTCCAGATTAGAGCTCCGAGAGACGTAAAAATGGCGAAAGTACCGATATTCATGCGGGATATACCGGCAGGGATAGAGATAAGCTGACGAATAGCGGGGATAAGGCGCCCTACAAAAGTGGAGACAGCCCCATGACGATCGAAATATTCCTCAGCCTTCACCACCTTCTCCCGATTAATCATGCAGGCATGGCCAAATCGACTGTCAGCAAACTTATAGACAACCGGACGACCGATCCAGAGAGCCAGAAAATAATTGATAAATGCGCCACATAGGGCTCCTAAAGTAGCCATCACCACTACCAGGAATACATTCATATCGCTACCGGCTCCTGCATTGGTGCAGGCAAGATATGCAGCGGGGGGCACCACCACTTCCGACGGGAAAGGAATAAAAGAACTCTCTATGGTCATGAAAATGAACACGAAGAGATAATTAGCGTTTTCAACAAACCAACTGAAAAATTGACTTGCATCGAAAAGAGAGAGTGTAATAAGATCGGTAATCATAAGGGAATGACACGGTTCTCATAAGGAAACCGTAAAGGGGGGATGAGAGATTGAAAAATCAGAGCGCACCGGCATCGAGAAGCATACGTCGATAAGCTTCGGCCTTCTTCTCAAGTTTCATCGGATAAGCTCTCGAGGATGAGGGCATACGCCACACTCTGAGAGAGCGTACAGAGCCATCGGAAAGAGGAAACTCGCAATCGCTGTATTCTCCTTGCTTAGGGAGGGCACACCCGGTGATTCCAGCAGCGACTTCAGCCGCAAGTTTCCCCGTAAGCGCGAGAGTATGACACTCAGGGAGCGCGCGGAGAGCGGCGTCAAGATCGATATGCTCCTTTATATCCAGGAATTTATCCGAAGCATTCCCCATGGTGCGCACCACATTCTTTCCCGTGTCATTAAGGGCAATACCTTTTTCCGTCAGTAAAGCCTTTATTTCGGGAAGATAAAAGGTGGAGTGTTCCTTATCCACGAAAGCAGCGGGGTCTCCGGTATAAATAAGGCCGAATATCCGCCACATATCATTGATGAAATTCGGATAATAAAAATCCATACTCCAACGGGAACGCTGAGGCGGGAATGTGCCGCACATGAGCACCTTCGCACCCTCCGGAAAGAAAGGCTCAAGAGGATGAGTCTCCTCCGGTGTAGCCGCAGAAGCTATCACCGGAGGATTCATCTTTCTCTTAGATTTAGCTGACTCTTCCGCCATCACTTGGAGTAAGCTTCCATAAAAGCATCGGCAAGAGCGGAGATAGCCTGTGCCGTAGTCTCATCAGCGCTCTGCTTCATATCATGAGTAGCCACGTGGTCCCAACCAAGTTTATCGGCATATTCGCTCAATGCCTTATTGGCGGCAGAAGCCCATGTGAAGCTGCTGAATGAGGCAAACACCTTATTCTTCACCTCACGAGTGACCATCGCATCCATGAAAGTCTTCACAGGAGGGAAAAGGCTCATGGAATATGTGGGTGCACCTACAATAAGACCCTTGTAACGGAAAGCGGCGGAGATCATATCGCTCATTTCGGCAAAAGAGGCGTTAAATACCTCGATTTTCTTCACACCGCGCTTTGCGAGTTCGCCTGCAATCATATCAGCCATCTCGGCAGTATTGCCATACATGGAACCATACACAATCACTACTCCATCTTCCCATTCTCCGGAAGCGAGACGCTGATATATCTCTACGACCTTCCCAAGCTCCTTATGCCATACAGGACCATGAGTGGAGCATACGTAGGAGAGCTCAACGCCTTCAAGCTTCTTAAAGGCAGCAAGCACGAATCGTCCGTATTTTCCCACGATATTGGAGTAGTAGCGATACATCTCGGGGAAATAGCGCTCAGTGTCCATATTCTCATCGAGTACAGCCCCGTTGAGAGTGCCGAAGCATCCGAAAGCATCGCCGGCGAAAAGCACCTTATCCTCCACAAGATAAGTCATCATAGTCTCGGGCCAATGCACCATTGGAGTGAGATGAAAACGGAGAGTCTTATCTCCGAGAGAGAGCTCTTTACCATCGGCAATCTCAAGGAGATTTTCGGGATTGTCAATATGATAAAATCCCTTCACCATAGCGAGGGTCTGACGGTTGCCTACTATCTTTATTCCGGGGAAAGCCTTGAGAATAAGAGGTATAGAACCGGAATGATCGGGCTCCATATGGTTTACGATCAGATAGTCGGGAGCCACACCCCCTGTAGCGGCGTCGATATGGCTGAAGAAATCGCGTGCGCCGCCGATTTCAACGGTATCAACAAGGGCGATTTTCTCGCTGCCTTTGACAATGTAAGAGTTGTAGCTTACTCCATAAGGAAGAGGCCAGAGGCCTTCGAAGCGTGTTGTCACACGGTCGTTAACACCGACGTAGTACACACCGGGAATGATTTCGTGGAAATTCATTTCTTTTGTAGTCTTTTACTTTCTAAGTATCTAACCTTGATTTCAGAGCGGTCCGGTTATGACTCCGGAACACAAAGAGGAGAGGAAATCCACTGCAAAATTAGAAAAAAAGCGGGAAAGGCGGAAACAAATTTCAAGAGTCGGCGTAAAAAGAGTAATTTTGCAGAGTGAAAACCGACATGCTCAAAGAAAACAATATGGACAAAAAGATACATTTCGCTCCTGTGCAGGGGCATACCGATGCGGCTTACCGTCATTTCCATGCATCACGATATAGAGGAACGGATTATTATTACACTCCGTTTATCCGTCTTGAAAGAGGGGAGGTACGCCAAAGGGATTTGCGCGACACCTTCGGAGAATTGGCTGAAGCAACTCCGGCTATCGCGCAGCTTATCTTCCGTGATGAGGAGGAACTTTCAGCATTGGTGGCCAAGATGAAGGAGGAGGGAGCTACGCGCCTTGATATAAATATGGGATGCCCGTTCCCTCTTCAGACCTCCAAAGGACGCGGAGCGGCCACAGTGGCCAACGAGAAATGCCATGAGGCGGTAAAGAAGATTGTTACGGAAAATCCTGATATTGAGTTTTCTGTAAAGATGCGTTTGGGATTCTCCGATCCGGAGGAATGGAAAGGGCTTATACCTGTCCTCAATGAATTGAATCTTACCCATATCGCAGTGCATCCTCGTGTGGCAAAACAGCAATATGGCGGAGAATTGAATCTTGAGCAGATGAAGGCGATTACCGGAGAGAGCCGCAATCCGATAGTATTCAATGGAGAAATAAAGACTCCGGAGGATGCGGCACGAGTGCTTGAGAGATTCCCGGAAGTATCGGGAATCATGATTGGCCGAGGCTTATTGGGACGCCCCTCTTTAGCAGCAGAGATAGCCGCCGGAGAGGAATGGAACAAAAAGAAACGTCTTGAAGAGATGCTTCGCTTCCATAGAGTATTGATGCGCCATTATGAGGATACCCTCTGCGGAGATCATCAGATACTATCCAAGCTCGCTCCCTTCTGGGAATATACAGAGGAGGAGATCGGGCGTAAAGCATGGAAGCAAATCAAGAAGGCTTCCAATATGGCGAAATATCATAGCGCCATAGCTATGATCGGGGATTGATCGAAGAGGATGAATCCAAAACGACTCACAATAGATACCGATTAGAGATTGACCGTATAAGCACAAGGGGCCCGGCTTGAAGCCGGGCCCCCTTGTGCTTATTTCTTACCTATGATGGCGTTGATTACCATCTTGCCGATCTTGCGTTCCAGACCGGCTTTGGTAGTGGGGATACCTGTCTTGCGAGCGAAATTCTGCTTTGCTTTGGTGATTCCGAGCGCTCTATTGAGCGAGAAACTAACTCCGGGTATTTTCATAATTTTATAATTTTTAGTTCTTTTATTTCTTCTTACCTTCACACCATTTTGCATAAAGGCGCGAATCTTTAAGCGGAACCTTAGGTTTATTATCACGCCCCTCAACGAAAATAAGGTCGGGATCGAGATGTATCGAATATGTTCCGTTCTTTGATTTGATAAAGTTGTAGTCTTTCTGATTATAAAGTCGGGAGAATTCTTGATTACTGAGAGCCTTGTTAAGACGACTAAAAATAGGACGACGAGTCTCAGCTACGGTAATATCGGGAGCCTCCTCTGCATCACCACCGAACATATCATAAATATCACGGTAGCGACATCGAATCTCCTGCATTCTTCGGTCATACTCCTCCATATCTTTGAGGCTCTTGGGCTTATTGAAATTCACACCTTCCTCGCCATAGCAAAGAAGGAGCACGTAAAGCGCTCTTTCGCGACGATTGACATCACCAAGGTTTAAATCTGCATCAGGAAATATAATCTTCGACTTATATGGATCCAGCAATACCGTACTTCTGATATTTTTCTGGATAAGGAAAATATCAAGAAGTTGCTTATAGAAGCCGTGGAAATGGAATTGATTGTCACGTTCCTCCGAAGTGTTTACCACATATATATCACTGCTGAGCATATCCGTGAAAAGATCGAGAAAGGTCTGCACCGTGAGGAGGATATCACCCTCCACATCTATTTTGAGGTAGTTGGCATACTGATCCTCACCGACATAACTGTTACCTATCTTTATGAAGAGAGAGGGAGTTGTGTTGCGAAGTTCGGTTATGCCACATTTATTGCAGAGGAGATCTTTGCAGAAAGTGCCTGTGGACATATTCATAAGAGAGGCATAGATATTCTCAAGCCCCGACTCACTTATAGAGGGAGCGAGGAATGAGAGGATATCCTTGAAGAGAGCCGGGTCGGTGCTCTGATAATGGTCGATTATCTTGGGAATATAGACGAAGTGGAATCCGGCCAACTGAAACTCCTTGAATATTGACCGATACTTTGCGAGAATCTCGGTGTTGCAGCCTTCATCATATTTATCCTCTACATAAAGAGCTGTAGAGATATCAATATCGAAACTCGACCTTGGAATAGAAAACACCTCCCCTTTGAAAGGAGTCGCAGGATCAAGCATTGTGATAAGGGCAATCATGAGGAGAGCCTCTGAATGAGCACAGAATCCATCACTCACGGTCATGGCCTTACAATCACCGAGAAGGTCCTCTCGGAGGCCTGTACGGTTGGCAGCGCAAAAAGCCAGAGCCTCGGCGAAAGATACATCACGCGCCTTTATACGGCTTTCACGGTCGATATTATAGTTTTCACACACCTTTGCCCAGAAATCCATCTCCCCCGTATCCACAATGCGGTCGGCTTTGATGAGATCATTGAAAATGCGCGCAACGGCAATTTTCTTATTAATAACTTTCGGCATAAGATAAAAGTATAAAGAGGAGTTGGCGGATAGATTGAGTGTGAGATCAGTTCTTCACGAGTTGCACCACAATAAGGCGCCCTCCGTCTTCACCGGAGAGTAGTATCTTACGTCCTTCGGTAAGTTCGACAAACTCTCCTATCTTTATCTGACGCTTGGGTTGCTCCGTGACATCCCACATATCAGGAAGCCGGCGATTTATGAGAATCCATTTCCCATTATGGAAGTGGAAATCACCTACAGGTTTCTTATCCTCCGGTTTAGTGCGCTCATTGGGAGTGATAAAGCGGTTGACATGCCACATATATAGCGACTGCTTGTCGTAGACCATCAGACGATAGTTCTCGGGAAGGAATTTTCCCTTTGCGGGACTATAATAGAGATTCAACACGGGTAGCTGACCGTGATACTCAGTGCCGCAAAAAGGACACTTCGGCTTGGTGGAATTATCGAACACAAACCAGTGGGCCTCACAAGAGGGGTTCTGACAGGGTTGGATAAGATCGGTGGTCTTTACAAGAGCCGTCTCCCATTCATCGGCGGTAGGACGCTTGGAGGGGTCGTGCAGGCCATCGATAAAAGCCCGGTCGAAGAGTTCCTTAAGATAGGGGCCGCAAATGGTATATGGGCGCTTAACGACATCACCCTGCGGAAGTTGCGAGGGTTCCAAATCCTTCGGACGATTGCTCTTATCTGTAGGATGCTCGATGAAGAGAGCCTTCTCCCCCATCGAGAGTTCCTCATCGCGGGCAGTGTCAAGATCATGCACCTTTCCTCCGCGAAGAGGATGACGATTGAGAAGATACATATATATCAAAACCGCAAGGGCATGACGATCCGTGTGGATGCTCGGGAGCTTCTTATTCGGATCTTCAATCTTGAGAGAGCGGGTCTGGAGTACTTCCGGAGCTATGAAATCGGGAGTGCCGACTACATCGGGGGGATATTTGCCGGGTACCACGAGACCATCACAGTCGATGACGGCGGCGCGACCTGTTTCGGGATCGACAAGTACATTCTTGTAAGAGAGGTCGGAATGAGCCAGACCGGCAGCATGAAGACGGCGCACAGCTCGCGCAATCTGCAAGCACATGTGATAGTGGGTAAGCCATGTGCCCTTCTCGTGGGGCTTAAGGAATTTATTGCGGAGTTTAGCTGAAGCAAACCATTTTCCTTCCTTCTCCTTACCTTTGAACATACCATCCTTGAAGAAGAAATGCTTCTGATAGGCCGGGCAGACAATACCCAGCTTACCCTCCCACTCCACAAGCTTCGTAGGCCAGCAGAAAAGATTCTCCCAATAATCGCCACCTACCTGACCGAAAATTCTCTCGCGGTATGTACCAACGATATTCTGAAGACGATCCTTGACATTGGCATCCTGCGGCGTACGGAAGAAACCTACCACATAGCTTTTATCAGGACTGAAATAGACATCCTTCATGGCGCCGCTACCGATAATCTCGTCAACGAACTCTACGGGAGAGCCGTCGGAAGCTGTAAGTTTTATTGTCTTTGCCATATTTTGTTAGTAAAGGATTGCAATTGTACGATCATCATGATTTCCGGGACTCCAGAAGTCGAGCCATTTGAGAAGTTGATCTTTTGCCTCCTCATTATCATCGGAAAGATCTACACCGGGTATCTCATCAGCGGGGAAACCGGTTTTCAGATTATCGTAGAACTCTTTCCACTTGGTGTAATCGTTAAGATTACGATCGGTCTCGAACATAGGATCGGAGACTCCGTCGCTCATAAGGAAGAGAGCTGTGAAATCGGGAATAATTCCCATACGAAGACGACTATACACATCCGGACTACGGAATATCTCCGGCATTGTCAAGAATCGAGTTTGACCGGAGTATTCACCCTCATCGGGAGTTCCGAGCAATTTGGCACTCTTGGTATTTTCATCATAAACACACATAGCGCCGTCACCAACCCAGAAAGAGGCAAGGTACCATCCGAACTCGTACTTTTTACAGATAGCGAACATCAGCGTAGTTGCAAAATCCTTGGGTCGGAGGCCCTCCTCCCGATTTGCCACTTCATTTATTCTGTCATGGGCTTTTTTCGCACCTTTGAGAACAATTTTCTGTACCCAATTAGTCAGTGCACTCCGCTTGTCAGTATCATTCTTATCAGCTTGATACTCCCGGATAGCGGTCTCGAAATCAGGATTATCAAGAAGAAGTTCCTTACAATGCTCCGTGACTGTCTCGCACGCTATTCTGGAGCCTTCGCGAGAATACTTTGCAGAGCCGGCGCCGTCGGCCACAGCAATGATATACCAATCAGATTCATCACAGTGAAACAGAGAAAAATGATCATCGCGAGGTCTACCCTCCTGAGCATGACTGCGGCCACGTTGGCTTGCGGCCACAATATCCTTCTTCGGCTCTCCATCAGCTCCGGCTTCCACTTTTAAGTAGGCACACTCTGAGTCCTCCTTATAGTAGGGGATACCGGAGTCAGTGGGGATATTCTTCCAGAGGTCGCGGGGATTCGGATTAAACGCTATGGGAATCGCGAGCTCAGAGTCGGGTTCACCTTCCAGAGTGCTATATCTGAGATAAAGTGTGAAATCTCCGGATTCAGCAGGCACACCGCAGAGAGTGCAGATGCCGTCCTCCCCTATTTTCAGTTCAAGGCCAAGTTCCTCCGCTCCGTCGATTCGGACGTTGGATATTTCATCAAGGGGAAGATTGAAGGCGGTATTATACTCTTTCTTTGCCGTACCGTTTGGCAAGCGGAGTCCGAGATCCCTCATCTTATTTTCTATCACGATTCTTTGGTTCATACGTTCTTCTTTGAAGTTGTTCCACATTGTGCCAATCGCCCATTTCAAGAAAATCTCCTTGTCGCATGCGGGCACTCCGGCGGCATTCATCACCAAGTCAAAGCGGCGAGCCGATTCATTAAGGCGACGAACGCAATTATTCTTGCGGAAATTATCACGTTGATTGCTTTTCATTTTCTATTTTGTTTTGAAATTAGATTTATCCTTGCCCGCGAGAGATATTCATTCCTTCGGCACCACAGTTGCCTACCGTTCCCTCCAAACCACACCAGGGACATTTATTCACACGAGACTCAAGACTCACACAGAAAAGATGGCCACACTCACACATCACCGCTCCGATCTGATTGCCGCAGCAAGGACATGTGGGCACTCCTACCAAAGATCTTGAATTGATAGAGGCCTTATGGGCGGAAGAGAGGGCGGAATAGCTATCCTTGTCGATAGGATAAGCTCCGACCAGTTTGAAGTCGCTTGAAGCAAACATTTCCATCCCCTCCCCGGAAGGGAGACGGCGGGCATATTTAATCAAGTAATCATTCTTTGTAGTCTGACAGCGGGCATGAAGAACGGCGAAATTCTCATCCACTGTGCCGGTTGCGCGACACTCGCGAGTATCCACCTTCTCCAGGTTAATGCCGGAGGTAGGAGCAAGTTTCAGGCCATCGTTCTGCTGTTCGCTGACTGAGACACTGGTACTCTTGATGGAGGCTGTGACCCATTTGAAGAACTTGGTGAAAGATTCCGCATCGGTATCTTTCAGGAGGAGCACATCATCCGTAAGCTGAGAGAGTGTGAGCACATTCACGTTGTCGCCGATGGATATGGCTACAAGATTACAATGCTTGCGATATTTATCATTCCATCGCTTGAAAGCGGCAGCATAGTTATCGGTAGGATTGCCGTCGGTGAAGAGGAAAATGATAGGTTTCCAGTCGCCCTTATGTTCAAGAGTAGACTTCTGCACGGAAGCATCGATATCATTCATCAAAGCCTCAAGACCGGCACCGAGAGATGTCCCCCCACCGATGGGAAACGTAGGGGGATAGAATTTGTACAGCTCCGTCAGGGGGGAAAGCATTTTGGCCTTACCCGCAAAACCGATAATGGAGACATAGACAGTCTCAAGGGCATAGGGGTCAACCCTGAGATTCTGGATAATCGTGCGCATACCTTCCTGCACCTGTTCGATGGGAGTACCCACCATTGATTCGGAGATATCCACGAGGAAATAGATAGGGAGTTTACGCATAGCGTTGTGTTTTTAATCGTGTCAGAATTATTGTTTTAATTATTTGAAATTATCAGAGATTACCTGCTGACGGGGAGAATGTATCACATCGGTATAAATCTCGAAGATAGCATTGAGATTAAAACGACAGTCGGCATCCGAGGCGGAAGCAGAGTTCATCTTTGCAAGAAGAGATTCGTAGCGATCGGTGATATAAGTTCCGGTGATAAGATCGATAGTCTTATGCAATTCATCGAAAGCCAACGCCATGTCTCCGAGAGCGAACACTGTTTTATAGCTTTCAAGAGTATGGCAGAGAAAATCTCTGATCGAATCATTCTCCTCATTCATCCGGACGAAGCTGATAAAGTCATCACAGCGAGGATTCTCAATCGCAGCTGCGTTAGATGATGGCGGAGAAGCGGGAGAGGGCTGAGGAGAAGGAGATGGAGCGGAAGTAGAATTGTGTCGGCGCCCCTTCTCTATAGTACGGATACTGTCGAGAAAGGTAAATACCGACTCATCGGAAATTATATCGCTGTAGCTGATATTCTTGGTGAGGTAAAGTCCGTCGAGCGATTTGGCGCGGCTGAGAGCCACATAAAGCTGACCGGGGGCGAAGATATGACTGTTGAGGTCGAGAATCACCTTATCGTAGGTCTGTCCCTGCGACTTATGGATTGTGAAAGCGTAGGCGAGCTTCACGGGATACTGCACAGTGCGCTGCACATAAGGAGTAAGCCTCTCTACGGAGTGAGTCATCGGATCATAAGCCATTTCATAACGATAATTGGAGAGATGATTGAAACGGTAAGGATCATTCATATCCGGGCATGAGACTTCCCTGCCGTCGTCAAGTCGAATATGGAATACGCCATCCGTAAAATCCTGCACTACTCCGAAATCTCCGTTGCTATATCCTGCCCTTTTGCTGCTGGCGGTCATTATCACCCGAGCACCGGGTTTTACGCGAAGCACCGCATCAAATGAGGAAGGAAGGGATATTGGTTCGATATCCTTATCGGAGGGGAGGTCATCATGAGAAATCTCAATATGGCGGTCGGATCCTTTCAGGCGTATGGAATATTTTGCCACAAGACGCTCTTCCTGACCGGGGAGGGAATCCAGTTTTACGGAATTCACTCTGTTCACCTCCTCATTCGACGAAGCGATAAAGACGGCATCGTCGGGAAGAGTATCAGTGATACGGGAGTTGAGATTCTGAATAAGACGAAGCTTCATCTCCGGAGAGAGAGGCTGCCGGAAGGCGTCGAGGAGAGTGACAAACTTCGGATCATTCTTCTGACGGTAAGACTGATGAAGCTCAAAGAACTTTATATCATCAATATTGTCTTTCACGACATGGCTATCAAAGAAATTGACTCCTCCGTATTCCCTGAGTAGATACTTGTAGATAGCATCATCGCTTACTACCGGGGGAAGTTGAAAGAGATCGCCCACCACTACTATCGGGATACCGCCGAACGGCAAGGAGGAACCACGCACCATGCGACAAATACGATTCATCATTTCAAACGTATCCGAGCGAATCATTGATACCTCATCAAAAACGAGGAGATTCACCCCATGAAGTACGGCTGCTATCTTTGATGTCTTGGATGGATCAAGGGTAGCAGGATTCTGGATACCCTCGTTGATATCATTGAAGGCACCATAAAAGAATGAATGAAGTGTGCGTGCGCTATGATATAGAGAGGCGGCAAGATTAGTAGGGGCAAGCACCTGACACCCGGGAACAGAGGATTCTATCTGACGTATGAGCCAGGTCTTCCCGCATCCGGCCTTACCATGCACGAAGGTAATGCCCTGCGGATTATTTGTGAGATAATCCAACACATCTTGCTGAGTATCGGTCAAAGCTCCGTCAGGCGGAAGATTGAACTCCTCGGAAACAGATAAATCCTCCTTAGAGCCGGGAGTGGCTTTCCCATTCTTCTGCTTTCGCTTTTTACCGAAAAGATTATCAAATATGCTCATATCATTTTGGTTATGTCATGCACAAATCAAATCATTCTATTGTCTTAAAAAGGGAGTTTGCCGCAGGCTTATCCAACGACAGGTTCGGGCATGAATTTACTGGGGGAGAGAAATACTGTGCCGGGGCCTATGATTCTCATCATGCTCAGCCCCTCCCCTCCCAAAAGGTTGCCAAGCGACCAATTTGACTGTATCTGATGCTCAGCGATATTACGGAGTGCGATGATATGGTTCTCATCAACTTCAATGGTCTCTCCGTGAGCCAAATTGATTGTTATCGGAGTTCCCTTGGTATCAAGAAAAACGGTAGCGGAGCCCTGTATCTTCTGGAGTCGCAAGCCCATACCTCCGGTGAGGCCGGCAATAGAGAATTTGGTAGTGACATTCACACGATGGCTTGAGCCAACGTAGACACCTCGATGACATATCATAGTCTCTCCCTGGAGTTTCACGGGAAGCATACCAAACCGGCTACCAATCACTACTTTACGAGGAGTCTGAGTGACATTATACAGGCGCAGGATGAAAAGAGATTCTCCGGAGAGTTTCGCTCCGATAAGGCGACCAAGTCCGGAGCCGTTGAAGCTGAGTTCCTTCTCTATACCAAGTTCGAGATAAATCACCGACCCCTTCTCGGCATAAAAATCTTCGCCGGGAAGAAGGGTAACCTCAAGATGCTGTACGAATTGACCTATGAGTTTGCAGTTCATTTGGTGAATGTTTTAAATTAATCAGCATACTACATTTACTTCGGCCGGCGGGGGCGGAAGCACAAGATCGTCAGTAGCTCCGATACTGCGGTTGCCGACACCAATAGTATCTGACATCCATTTGAAGAATTTCTTGAAGGATGTGCTGTCAAGAGTATCGAGAGTGAATACATCCTTGGTAAGTTGTTTCAACGGTTCGGTCTTTGCTTTCATACCTGCGGCACAAGCCACAATACCGGCAAAATGGCGTTTTTTCACCTCGGGAATCATCTCATTGTAGAGCTGAATGTCGGATGGTTTGCCATCAGTCATTATGAAGAGAAGTGGCATCCAATCGCCTTTACGGTCGGGAGTACTTAAATGAACTTCCCTATCCACACTCTCACAGAGCATCTTAAGCGCTTGCCCGGTATGTGTCGGTCCGCTATCCGGAGTAGTGATTTCCGGAAGCTGAAGCATATCAAGAGGAGTAAGGGGAAGAATCTGCTTAACTTCCCTATCGAATGTAATGATACTGATATTGACGGTCTCGAGTGCGTAAGGATCCTGACGCAGGCTGGAGATCATAGCTTCCAAACCCACTTTCACGGATTCAATCGGTTCGCCATGCATGGATCCGGAAGTATCGATAAGGATATATACGGGAAGACGACGCATTTGATTTAAGCATTAGGTATATCTCCTATCGGGCGCGATGCAATATCGCGTCCGATAGGAGATATACGGGATAGGAATCAGATTACGATATTTACTTCGGGAGGGGGCGGCGGGAGCTCGCTGAGGGTAGTGGCTTCCGCGCCGGTCTCTTCCACTTTCATACTGCCCGAGCTGACGGAAGCGGATACCCATTTGAAGAAGGCCTTGATTGTGGCGCTGTCGGCAGTGTCGAGAGAGACCACGCACTCTGTAATCTTCTTGAGGGTATCAGTGTTGGCACCTGCACCGGCGGCGCAAGCTACGACCATACCCCACTTACCTTTCTTGAAATCGGCAATACCCTTATTGAGGTCATCAGTGGGTTCGCCGTCGGTCATGATGAATACGAGAGGTTTCCAGTCACCTTTCTTTTCGGCAGTGGTCTTTACCACCTCCTGATCGGCTCGCTCGGCGAGAAGGGAGAGAGCCTCACCGAGGGCAGTGCAACCGCTTGCCTGGATGTTGGGCTGCTGGAAAGCGGAAAGCTCTGTAAGAGGAGTGACCTGCTGCGCGCTGCTGTCAAAAGTGATGATACTGAGGTAGGCGGTCTCAAGAGCGTAGGGATCCTGACGCAAAGTGGATACGAGAACCTGAACACCATTCTTGACTGCCTCGATAGGCTCGCCATACATGGAGCCGGAGCAGTCGAGAAGGAGATAGACGGGGAGTCTTCTCATAATTTTGTCTTTTTTAAAGTATTATTTAGCGTAATTGTTTACGATTCTTCCGATTGTCTCGCAGAGGTTGGGATCGGGATATGCATCGCCGATTGCGGAGAATTTCCACTCGCCGCCGCGACGATAGAGCTTACCCATGATGAGGGCTGTGGTGCCGCGATAAAGGGGCTCGGCAGCTACGTCGTAGGAGGCGAATACCTCTTTCACATGTGTAGGAGTTCCCTCGTACATACGGATGGAGGCGTAAGGAATCTGAGAGAAATCCTCTTTGCCGCAGTTGTTGAGGAAGAAGAAGATCTGCTGCACATTGGGGCTTACGCGATTGAGATCTACTGTGATAATCTCATTGTCGAGTCCGTCATCGCCTTCGGTATCGCCGTGGAGGTCATCGCCACTGTGATGGAGAGCGCGGTCGTTGGAGTCGACTTTGCCGGGGGGCATGCCGTAACGTGCGAGGAATTCGTGCTTGTAGAGGGGAGAATAGATATGGTCTACTAGATTGCCGTTGGCGTCTACCATCACGCAGCTGAGGTCAAGGTCGACATCCTGAGTCTTTTTGCCCATGCCGAGGAAACCGCCGGAAGTGACGATCGCGCCCCAGTTGCAACCTACACAGAAGTCAGTGAGTTTCGAGCCGTTGTTTTTCTCGAGATTTATACGTTGTCCTTTTTCAAGTCTGATTGCCATGATATTTCAGATTTTGAGGGATGATTAATTGTATTTGTTGAGATATTCGGCGAGGCCGGCTTTCTGACCGGTGCCTATGGCTTCGAATTTCCATTCGCCATTACGCTTGTAGAGACGTCCGAATTCCACAGCTGTTTCGATTGAGAAGTCCTCATCAAGGTCGTAGCGGAGTATCTCTTCACCGGTGTCGGAATTGTAGATGCGGATAAAAGCGTTGCGCACCTGTCCGAAGTTCTGGCGGCGCTCGTCAGCTTTGTGGATTGTAACCACGAAGTTGATAGCTGTGGCACGAGGATCGATTTTGGAGAGGTCGATTTTGATACTCTCGTCGTCACCCTCTCCTTCTCCGGTAAGGTTGTCGCCGGTATGCTCCACTGCTCCATCCGGAGATTGCAGATTGTTATAGAATACGAAATACTCGTCTTCCAGAATCTTACCGTTTTCACCGAGGATGAAAGCGGAAGCGTCGAGGTCGAAGTCTTCGCCGGTGCTTGACTGGTTGGTGTCCCAACCGAGTCCGATAGTGAACTTGGGCAGTTCGACTGCCACTCTCTGTCCTTTTTCCAGATTGATTGCCATAATAATAATCAGCGGTTAAAATGTTTTTTTATTCAGCGAGGGTTGATCAGCCTACATATTTGTCTACAAAGAACTGGAGGCCACCTTTGTAGCCGTTGCCCATGGCTTCGAATTTCCATTCACCGTTGCGGAGGTAGAGGCGTCCGAACTCTACGGCTGTCTCGATGGAGAAGTCTTCATCAAGATCGTATTTCGCTATCTCCTCGTTGGTGATGGCGTTGTAGATGCGGATGTAAGAGTTGTGCACCTGCCCGAAGTTCTGACGACGCTGCTCGGCTTCGTGTATTGTGACAGTGAAAATAATCTCCTTGATGCGGGGGTCTACTTTGGAGAGGTCAACGGTGATTGTCTCGTCATCGCCACCATCGCTGTTGCCGCCGGTAAGGTCGTCGCCGGAGGATTCCACAGCCTTATCGGGAGATATTTGATTATTGTAAAATACGAAGAACTCATCGAGAGGGAGCTTCTTGTTGTCGCCGAGCATGAATGCGGAGGCATCAAGGTCGAAGTCGTAACCGGTGCTTGTATTGGGATCCCAGCCGAGACCTACACCGACTTTCTGAAGGCCGATCTCAATACGCTGTCCTTTCTGAAGGTTGATTGCCATAATATTTTGTTTTAAGGAATATTTGTTGTTCTTTGAATGCAAAGTTAGGGTATTTATTTGTAAGTACCCATATTCTGAAATGTTTCTATTTTCGGGAGAGAGGCGGGGCGCTTTTCATGTGCAATATTGCGGAAGTTCGGAAGAAGCCTCCGCCATTGCACAAAGTTAGTAAAAAATTTGCAAAATGGATCGAATCCGCATAGAAAAACTTTCGCCTGTTTGCAAATAAGTTTTATATACATAAATGTGGGAAAAAGATAAAAGGTAAATGCCTCCCCCAACACAACAAGATATTTCATCACGTGAATGATATAGAATATTGAGGAGATAATCAAAAGCATCCCGTTTCTCCGCCGCACAGGCAGAAGAACGGGATGCTTCATTATGTATTTTCAGCTTATGGGATCAGCGGATAAAGAGGAGTTCGCGGTATTTCGGGAGAGGCCAGATTTCATTATCGACCATGAGCTCGAGAGCATCGATATTCTCGCGGATATTCTCCATAAGGGGAGCAACGTTGTCATGGTAGGCCACGGCTTTGCTTCGCTCGTCGGACATTCGGTTGGCTACGTGACGGGCTTGCACCATCTTGTCGACACCTGCCTTTATAGCCTGCATGCGGCGGGCCATGTCTTCAATCTGTGCTCTGTCGAGAGCGGCGATTGTCTCGGCACTCTCTCCCTTGAAGAGCTGCGACACTTTGAAGACATTGTCGAGCAGAAGATTCTGATAACGTATGGCGGCAGGAAGAATATGGTTGATGGCAAGGTCGCCGAGTACGCGAGATTCAATCTGGATCTTCTTGGAGTACATTTCCCATTTCACTTCGTTGCGGGCTTCGATCTCCTTGCGTGTGAAGATTCCGGTACGTGTAAACATCTCTACGCTCTCGGGACGGAGGTAAGCGTCATACATTACGGGAGCAGAGGTCTCGGTGTCAAGTCCGCGACGTGCGGCCTCCTCTTTCCATTCGTCGCTATAGCCATTGCCGTCAAACTGAATAGCACGGCTCTGCTTGATAAGCTTCTTTACTTCCTTGAATACGGCACGCTCCATAGACTCACCTTTCTCCATGCGAGCTTCCACAGCATCGGCAAACATATTGAGCTGGTCGGCTACGCAGGCGTTGAGCGCAATCATGGCAGAGGCACAATTGGCGGAAGAACCAACGGCACGATATTCGAAACGGTTACCGGTGAAGGCGAATGGGCTGGTGCGGTTGCGGTCGGTATTATCAATGAGGAGTTCGGGAATCTGAGTGACATCAAGGTGCATCTTCTCCTTTCCGGCGAGTTCGATGTTCTCATCGGAAGTCTCATTTTCGATCTCATCAAGAAGAGAAGAGAGTTGCGAACCGAGGAACATGGAGATGATAGCCGGAGGAGCCTCATTGGCACCGAGACGATGAGCGTTGGTGGCATTCATGATGGAAGCCTTGAGGAGAGCATTGTGGCGATGCACGGCAGCCATAACATTGGCAACGAAAGCCACGAACTGGAGATTCTGACGAGGAGTCTTTCCCGGTGCAAAAAGGAGAACACCTTTATCTGTGCCAAGGCTCCAATTGTTATGCTTACCACTACCGTTGATACCTGCGAATGGTTTCTCATGAAGAAGCACGCGGAAGTTGTGACGACGTGCCACTTCAGCCATTACTGACATCAGGAGTAGATTATGGTCATTGGCGAGATTAGTCTCCTCAAATATAGGAGCAAGCTCAAACTGGTTGGGAGCCACCTCGTTATGGCGTGTTTTGGCAGGTATACCGAGTTTGTGGCACTCAATTTCAAGATCAAGCATAAACGCCTCCACTCTACTTGGTATCGCACCGAAGTAGTGGTCTTCCAACTGCTGATTCTTGGCGGAATCATGGCCCATAAGAGTGCGTCCGGTCATCACAAGGTCGGGGCGTGCGGCATAAAGCGCTTCATCCACAAGGAAGTATTCCTGCTCCCAACCGAGATAACTATTGACATGGCGCACTTCCGGATCGAAAAAGCGAGCCACGCGAGAAGCAGCCTTATCAACCGAGTTGAGAGCCTTCAGGAGAGGAGTCTTGTAGTCGAGGCTCTCCCCGGTGTAGGAGATAAATATGGTGGGGATACAAAGCGTATTGTCAACTATGAATGCGGGGGAAGAGATATCCCAAGCGGAATAGCCACGAGCTTCGAATGTGTTGCGGATACCGCCATTGGGGAATGAAGAGGCATCGGGCTCCTGCTGCACGAGGAGTTTGCCGGAGAATTTCTCAACCATACCACCTTTGCCATCGTGTTCCACGAAGGCATCGTGTTTCTCTGCCGTACCGTCCGTGAGGGGATGAAACCAGTGAGTGTAGTGGCGGGCACCACAGTCGATTGCCCAACGCTTCATACCTTCGGCAACACTGTCGGCCACTTCGCGAGGTAGAGGACGCTTGTTGTCAATAGCCTCCACCAGCACCTCGAAAGTCTCTTTGGGAAGATATTCAAACATTTTCTGGCGATTGAATACCTGCTTGGCATAGTATTTTTCCACTCGCTCTTCAGGAATCTGCACCTTCACAGCTTTGCGTGAGGAGGCCTCCTCTACGCTTTTGAATCTAAGATCTGACATAAAGTTTTACCTTTTTACCTGTAGTGTCGTGTCCGGGAAAAGATTGATAAAAATATTATCCATGTCGGTAGTGCCGGACTATAAATTTATTATTGCTCACAAAATTAGCAAGAATTTTCATAATATCCATTACATTTAATAAATATTATCGATAGCGACTGTATAAAATTATTTTCAACGAAAAAACCTATCATAAAATATTCAAGGGGGTTACAATTAAGAGAATAACGAAAGACGGCGTGAGCGGTGATGACCGTTCGCGCCGTCTTAGGGTTTGGGAATCAAAGGGGCGGAAGTCCTGTCAAGACCCGCCGGAATTCCCGGAATCATTCAAATCATTCTTCTTCTTGAGTAGCAGCATAGTCTTTAAGCAGTCTATCCTGCACATCGGAGGGAACGAGCTCGTAGTCAGAGAATTTCATGGAGAAGGAAGAGCGGCCGCCTGTGATGGAGCTTAGAGATGTGGAGTAAGTGGACATCTCCTTGAGAGGCACCTTTGCATTAATCTTCTCAATTCCATTCTCCGAAGCCATTCCCATAATAAGACCTCGGCGTCCCTGAAGGTCACTCATCACGTCGCCCATAGAATCTGCGGGAGTAAGTACCTCCACATCGTATACGGGCTCGAGAATCTTCGGATTTGCTTCGCGGAATGCCTGGGAGAAAGCATGACGTCCGGCAAGACGGAAAGAGATTTCATTAGAATCTACGGGGTGCATCTTACCATCATAGATCATCACACGAACATCACGAGCATAAGAGCCTGTGAGAGGACCTTGTTCCATGCGATCCATTAGACCTTTGACGATGGCAGGGATGAATCTGGCATCAATCGCTCCGCCTACTATACAATTGTAGACTATGAGCTTACCACCCCATTCGAGTGGAATCTCCTGTTTGTCGCGGACATTGAGTTTATACTCTTGATTACCGAATTTGTAGGTATCCGGTTCGGGCATCCCCTCTGTATAGGGCTCTACAATCAGATGTACCTCGCCAAACTGACCGGAACCGCCACTCTGCTTTTTATGGCGATAGTCGGCACGAGCTGCCTTCGTGATTGTCTCGCGATAAGGAATTTTTTGCTCGGAGAACTCCACGGGGAGTTTATCGTTATTCTCAATACGCCATTTGAGTGTACGGAGATGGAATTCGCCTTGACCTTTCACGAGAGTCTGCTTAAGTTCCTTGCTCTGTTCAATCACCCAAGTGGGATCTTCCTCATGCATTCTGGTGAGAATACCGGCGAGTTTCTCGGCATCACTCTCTGTGACAGGACGTATGGCACGAACGAATTTAGGGGCCGGATACTTAATAAAATCAAACTGATATTCGCATCCTTTCTCATCAAGAGTGTTGCCGGTGCGCACATCCTTCAGTTTGACAGCAGCACCGATATCACCTGCGACGAGAGTATCGGCGGCAGTACGAATCTG
The DNA here is from genome assembly GCA_014801225.1 of Bacteroides sp. Classification (GTDB taxonomy): domain Bacteria; phylum Bacteroidota; class Bacteroidia; order Bacteroidales; family Muribaculaceae; genus Lepagella. The sequence continues at coordinate 28,935 of JAAVEO010000015.1, read as the reverse complement.
GCCACAAACAGTGAAAATCTGAGCGAGACGTTCACGACCTCCACGGCTTACATTCTCAAGATCATCACCGGCCTTGAGAGTGCCGCTCATGACTTTGAAATATGACACCTCGCCGATATGCGGCTCAACAGAAGTCTTGAATACGAACACCGAAAGAGGACCTTCCGCATCAGGAGCCACGGGGAGACCGTTGACTGTCTCGGGGGCGGGCATATCGCTGACGAAGGGGCAAACATTTCCGAGGAATTCCATCATGCGACGCACGCCCATATCCTTCTGCGCACTGACCACGAAAAGGGGGAAGATAGAACGGTCGACAAGGCCTTTACGGATACCTTCGCGCATTTCGTCTTCTGTGAGATGACCTTGCTCGAAATATTTATCCATGAGAGTCTCGTCGTTCTCGGCAGCAGCCTCCACAAGGGCATTATGAAGCTCATTGGCACGATCCATCTGATCGGCCGGAATCTCGCTTATTACGGGAGTGCCACCATCAGGTCCCCATTCATATTTCTTCATGAGGAGGACATCTATCATGGAATGGAATCCGGGACCGGTCTCCAAGGGATACTGTATGACGGTGAGTTTAGGGCCGTAAGTGTCACGCATCTGCTCAAGCACATTATCAAAGTCGGCCTTTTCGCCGTCGAGCTGATTGAGGGCGAAGATTACAGGTTTCTTGAGAGCAGCCGTGACGCGGAAAGCATTGTTAGTACCTACCTCCACCCCATTCTGAGCGTTTACCACGAGCACGGAAGTGTCGCAGACTCCGAGGGCAGTATAAGAATTGCCTACAAAATCATCGGCTCCCGGGCAATCCACCACGTTAAGCTTCTTGCCATTGAATTCGGCATTGAAGACAGTGGCGAACACGGAGTAGCCATACTCCTTCTCGACAGGGAAATAGTCGGACACGGTATTACCGGCATCTACAGAACCTCTGCGTTTTATAACTCCACACTCGAAGAGCATCGACTCTACCAGTGTGGTTTTCCCGGCGCCCTTGGATCCCATCAGGGCAATGTTTTTGATTTCGTTCGTCTTATATACCTTCATAGAGATAAGTTTTTGGTATTAGTATTCAAATTTTCTCTCTCAATCAGCCTTTGAAGCAAGCTTATCTGTAAAGCATTGTCAACTTGACTTCAACGGGATGCTTTCAAAGTAGACCTAAAAGCTTTCTTTTTGAAATCGGTTGCAATTTAGGAATAATTTTTGAGAAAATACAAATAAAAAAATATGTTATCAAACATAAAAAAGAAATTTGCTACCTACATATAGGTATTTTACCGGTATCACAACGTTTAGTCGAGCAAATTGATTAATTTTGTGGTATGAACAGAAATAAAAAATGTGGCTTATATGTTCACATCCCGTTTTGCCATCGAAAATGTCTCTACTGCGACTTCTTCAGCGCAGGTGATAAAATAGCCGATTGGGATGCTTATATAAAGGCCATTCTTTCAGAGGCAAGTGTCCGGAGAGAGGAACTCCCCTCCTCTCCCTCTACATTATATATCGGAGGAGGTACACCCTCGCTTATTCCAACGGAGCATTTCCTGAGACTTATGCAAGGATTGAAGGAGTTTTTTCCGAGTCTATCTCCGGATGAATTCACAATTGAAGCCAATCCCGACGATATTGACGAGGAGCGAATCAATGTTTGGAAAGCGGAGGGTGTGAACCGTGTGAGTCTTGGAGTGCAGAGTTTTAATAATGACGAACTCAAAGCTGTGGGACGACTCCACTCTGCAACGCAGGCAGAGGACGCTATCCTTTTGTTGAAAGAAAATTTCTCGAATGTTTCTACCGATTTAATCTTCGGACTTCCCGGACAGACTATTGAAAGCTGGCAAAAAACAGTAGAAAAGATGATAGATCTCTGTCCGGCACATATCTCGGCTTACAGCTTAATGTATGAACAGGGCACACCCCTGACAGCACTCAGGGAGACCGGGAGGCTGAAAGCGACACCCGAAGAGGATGCTGAACGAATGTTTGAATTCCTCACAGAAAAATTGCGTGGTGCGGGATATGAACGATATGAGATATCCAATTATGCCCGGCCGGAGATGTATTCACGCCATAATACTTCTTATTGGAAAGGTATTCCCTATTTAGGATTAGGTCCATCGGCTCATAGTTATGACGGCGAAAAAGCAAGACGATGGAATGTCCCGGACCTGAAAGGGTATCTCAGACATTATGCAGCCAAAGATGTCGAGACACCAATATATAAAGAGGAAATTCTCACAGAAGAGGAATTAAGGGAAGAGTATATACTCACTCGGATGAGAATGGCAGAAGGAATTACGTTGGCGGAATATGACAATCTTTGGGGTGAAGAATCCGGGGAAATACTCCGGCGTAATGCCCGTAAAGAAATAGAGAGAGGCCTGCTTCGCGAGAAAGATGGAAATATATTTCTGACCGATGAGGGAATAATGATCGCTGACAGCGTAATCGTACAATTAGCTATGTAATCAAAACTATTCCATATTATGAAACAAAAACACGAAAAGGTGACAGCGCACGTGATAGGGCTGCTGACGGTATTCATCCTCCTGGCCTCTTTGGCGCTGGTGACGGGAGGAAAGTTAATGGGGCATAAAATGACCTCAAACACAGAAGATCCTGCTATCTCCCAACTTGCGAACGGCAGTGTCAAAGTAAACACCACTGTTTTAGGGAAAGATATAGCGGGATATGCCGGAACCACACCGCTTGACATTTATATCACAAATGGTGTAGTGGATTCGGTGACACCGCTGCCCAACGAGGAAACTCCCGGCTTCTTCAAGCGTCTGGAGAAGGATAGATTATATGATAATTGGAAGGGAGTGTCAGCAGAAAAGGCAGCTTCTATGGAAGTAGATGCCGTGAGCGGCGCAACTTTCTCTTCAAAAGCGGTGATTGCCAATGTAAAGGCAGGATGCAATGCATACGTCGCAGAGTATGGTGGCACTGTAGCTACCGGAAATAAAGAGGATTCCTTAGCAGTGAAGACTATAGTTGTACTTCTCGCGATTCTTTCCGGAGCGATATTACCATTATTTATAAAAAACAAGACATACCGTACGATACAAGAAGTGGTGAATGTAGCCGTACTCGGTTTCTGGGGTGGAACTTTTGTGGATTACGCCATGATGATCGGTTTCTTTGTCAATGGTTATGGAGTAGCAGCATTGAGCACCATATTGCTCCTAATCGTGGCACTCCTCTACCCTATCTTCGGACATGACAACCACTACTGTAATTGGATGTGTCCTTACGGTTCTCTTCAGGAACTATGCGGAAAGGTGACGAAAAAGAAGATTCATATCAGTACGAAAGGATTGAAATTTCTGGATAATTTCCGTTATGCATTATGGGTCGTGCTCATAGTATTTCTGTTTGCCGGATGGGGAACAGGCTGGATTGACTATGAGATCTTTACAGCCTTTATCGTGAAGAGTGCATCCGCGGCGGTAATCGTTGTAGCGGCAATTTTCCTCGTTCTGTCAGTATTCGTACAACGTCCTTTCTGTCGATTTGTATGTCCTACCGGCTCGCTACTCAAAATATTGGGCAAAAATTAAGACCCCAGCCCCACAAATAAAGGTTAAACACCCTGAATCTAAAAAATAAGAACAAATGAAAAGTACAAATTGGATCATTCTCCTTCTCGCCGCCGCCCTTGTGGGCGTGTCGATACGATTGGCTTACGCGCTAAACGACCGGAATGATGAGAATGAGAAAGAGGAAGCCATTTCTTCGGCCACAGTGTCAACCGACTCAAACTCACAAACGAATGAAAAGGCTCTGGAGTGTATCATGAGTCGTACGAGCGTACGTGAGTATTCATCCGAGGAGATTTCCGATTCGGTGATAAACACCATCCTTAAAGCCGGAATGGCTGCTCCGACTGCCATGAATAAGCAGCCTTGGGCATTTGTTGTAGTGAGCGACAAGGAGCTAAAGAAGGCGTTTGCAGAGAAGATGCCCTTCGGCAAGATGGCAGGAGAGGCTTCGCGTATGATAGTAGTATGCGGAGATATGAATAAGGCAATCGAAGGAGAGGGAAGATTGAATTGGGTGCTTGATTGTTCGGCGGCTACCGAGAATATTCTCTTGGCGGCAAATGCATTGGGAGTAGGCAGTGTATGGTGTGGTGTTTGGCCAAGTGCCGAACGAGCCTTAGCTATCCGCTCGCTACTGTCAATGCCGGAGCATTTGGATCCTCTTTGTGTGGTATGCCTCGGATATCCTAAAGGGAAACCTGTTCCAAAGGATAAATGGAACACTGCGAACATCTTCTATAACAGATTCTGACCCCAATATTTCATTAAAAAAAGTAGGTTGCCTTTGTATATGGCAACCTACTTTTTTATTTCTATACTATCTTCCTATTGGAAAGATAGGAGAAGAATCCTTCACTCGGGATTAGAACCAGCGAGTGTAGGCGAAATCCTCGCGATGAGGGAGAGCATCGTTCTTGGGGAACATACGGAGAGCGAATCGGAAGGCACCGGCCTCTTTGAGCTTATCCTTAAGTTCATATGTGAGGATACCGTCAGCTTTGTCAACTACTTTGAATTCCTTGCTACCTACGAATTTGCTTTCGCCATCAATGTCATGATACATCACAAGTTCCACACCAAGAGAATCTCCGAGCCCCTTGGTATCTATGCGGCAAGTGATATCGATAGTCTCGCCGGTGAAGAGAGCAGCACCTTTGGCTCCATCCTCGAAGTTGACAGAGAGAACCTGAATCTGATCCCACTTGGAAGCCACTTCCTCTTTCCAGGTTACGATCTCACGCGCCTTAGCGAAGTCGTGAGCGGTGAGCGTCTTGCAACGCTTAGCCTCAGGCTCGTAGAAGCGGGAGATATAGTCGTCGAGCTGGCGCTTCATTGTGAAATGAGGCGCGATATGACCGATAGAGCGCTTGATTTTCTCAATCCACCGAGGAGAGTAGCCCTTGAAGTTCTTATCGAAGTAGCAGGGTACAATCTCATTCTCAAGCATAGAATAGATGGTAGCTGCATCAAGTTTGTCCTGAAGAGCCTGATCGGTGAATGTACGCTTGTCAGTAAGCGCCCACCCGGCTTCTTCATCGAAACGATACCCTTCATACCACCAACCGTCAAGCACGGAGAAATTGAGCACACCGTTCATCTCGGCCTTTTCACCGGATGTACCGGAAGCCTCCAAAGGACGGGTAGGAGTATTCAACCAGATATCCACACCGGATACAAGACGTTTGGCCACAGTCATGTTGTAATCCTCAAGGAAAATAATCTTACCCTGGAACTGCGGCATACGGGAAATCTCAACGATATGCTTGATGAGTCCCTGACCACCACCATCAGCGGGGTGAGCCTTACCGGAGAAAATGAACTGTACGGGATACTTCTCGTTATTCACGATCTTGGCAAGACGGTCGAGGTCGGTGAAGAGAAGGTGAGCACGCTTATATGTGGCGAAACGACGAGCGAAGCCGATGATGAGAGCGTTGGGATTGATCTTGTCAACGATTTTCATTACCGCTGTGGGATCACCTTGATTCTTAAGCCATTTTTCCTTGAAGTCTTTTCTGACGAAGTCGATGAATTTATTCTTAAGAGTCATTCGCATGTTCCAGATTTCTTCATCAGCTACATCGAAGATACCCTTCCAAGCCTCAGGATTACTCTGATCCTCGAAAACTTTAGGACCGAGTTTCTCTCCATAGAAATCTTTCCATTCGGAAGCGGCCCATGTGGGCATGTGGACACCATTGGTGACATAACCTACATGGCTCTCCTCGGGAGAATAACCCTTCCATACTCCGGAGAACATCTTCTTGCTGACCTCACCGTGGAGCCAGCTTACACCATTGGCCTCCTGGCAAGTGTTGAGCGCGAATACGCTCATAGAGAACTTCTCGTTAGTGTCTGGATTTTCACGACCCATGTTAATGAGGTCGGACCATGAGATACCGAGTTTAGCGGGATACTCGCCTAGATATTTACCGAAGAGCGACTCCTCAAAGTAGTCATGGCCGGCAGGGACGGGAGTATGAACGGTATAGAGGGAGGAAGCGCGAACTACCTCAAGAGCGACATTGAAGGGGAGATGATCCTTCTGAACGAAGTCAACGAGACGCTGGAGGTTGAGAAGAGCGGCGTGACCCTCATTAGCATGATAGATATCGGTGTGGATGCCAAGTTTATTGAGCATATAGATACCGCCAATGCCGAGTAGATACTCCTGCTTGAGACGGTTCTCCCAGTCGCCACCATAAAGGCTCTGAGTGATCTGACGATCGTATTCGGAGTTCATGTCGAAGTCGGTGTCGAGCAGATAGAGGTGCATACGACCGACATTTACACGCCATATGTGGCTATAGACGATACGTCCGGGGAACGGTACCTCAAGAATCATCGGGAGACCATCCTCACCGAGAACCGGCTCGATGGGGAGTTGTTCGAAATTCTGAGCCTCATAGTTGGCAATCTGCTGGCCATCCATGGAAAGGCTCTGCTGGAAATAACCATAGCGATAGAGGAAGCCGACAGCGGTCATGTTGACACGTGAATCACTTGCCTGCTTGATATAGTCGCCGGCGAGCACGCCAAGGCCACCGGAATAGATCTTGAGACAGCTGCAGAGACCATACTCCATACAGAAATAGGCCACTGAGGGGATATCCGTGCGCATGGGCACACTCATGTATTCCTTGAAAGAAGCGTAGACACCATCCACACGTCCCATGAGTTCCTCATCAGCGATAATCTCCTCGCATCTTTCGGAGGAGAGCTGCTGAAGGAGCATAACAGGATTGGATCCAACCTTGCGCCAGAGCTCAAGATCAAGGTCTTTGAAAAGGCGTGTAGCCTCGCTATTCCATACCCACCAGAGGTTTTTGGAAATTTCCTCGAGGGGTTTGAGCTTCTCAGGGAGAGAGGAGCTGACAGTGATATTTCTCCAGCTGGGGTTATTTGTGTTGCTTACTTGGAGTTTCATACGTCTTAAAAATATGATGTTTTTTCTGTTAATCTTTTAGTTATTTTACTTTCCGGTAGTCTTCTTTGCCGCAGACTTACGACCGGAAGTAGATTTCTTGGATGCAGTCTTTGCAACGGATTTGGCGCCTTTACAAGTCTTAGATGCAGACACTGTTTGCGGACAACGCTCATCTCGTGAAGCGAAAGCATCGGCGAAAGCCTTATAGTAACACGGGATAAAGAGTTGCCAATCGGCATAGCCGGCAGTTGCTGAGGCAGCTTTGGCAGCTGCGCGACGTTCCTCTCCTCCGGCTACGGCAATTTTCAGGATATCCTCACCTATTGCGGAAGCTGCCAAATCATAATTGGAGTCGGTGCGAGGCACCACGTCTACACCACAGGAAATGAATCCACACGTGAAATCAGCCTGAATCCACTGGCCGAAGCCTGACTTGTCGGTAGTGACAGTAGGCACACCGAAAGCTATGCTCTCAAGAGGAGTGTATCCCCATGGCTCGTAGTAGGAGGGGAATACGGTAAGATCGAGAGCGGGAAGGAAATCATAATACGAAATGTTGAGAATACCATCGTTGCCATCAAGATAGCAAGGCACGAAGATAACGTCCACATTCCCACCGATACGACCCTCTGCTTCAAGAGTGCGTATACGACATGCCGTAGGATCATAATCCTCATTATGCAGACGATGAGTGAGGAAATCCACAGAGGGAGTATCTCCACCCTCTCCGGCAAGAATAGCACGGAGTTCATAGGAAGGACGATCAGTCCATGCCGGAACGAGCACCAATGCAAGCACACGCCGATCGGAGTCCGCTTCATTAGCCTTGACGAGAGAATCGAGGAAAAGATCGATACCCTTGTTGCGATACTCATTTCGTCCGGAAGTAGCCACGACTGTCACACTATCGTCAAAATCCTTGCCTTTAAGGGCTTTAGCTACTTCAAAGAGATGCTTACGACCTTTGGAACGCAGAGAAGCATACTTTTTGTCGCCCGGGACGAAATCCGGTTCGAATCCGTTTGGAGTAACTACTTTAGGACGAATCTCCAGAAGTTGCTCACACTCATCAGCTGTGAGAGTGCTGACAGCAGTGAAGCAGTCGGCTTGGTGAGCGGCGGCTTTTTCAAGAGAATGTTTACTCTCCATATTAAGCTCTGCAGCCATCTGGTCGCCATTATAATTACGGAAATATTCGTAGAGAGGTTTGCCGTTGCCACAGATACTACGGCCGATACAAGTGGCATGAGCCGTGAAGACCGTAGCGGCCTCAGGCATATTGAGTTTGAGCCAAAGAAGGCCCATACCGGTAGTCCATTCATTGAAGTGGCCTATTACTCCGGCAGGGTTTGCGCCAAGGTATTCAGCAAGAGCTTTCATCACCATCGCTGAAGCCACGGCAAAGGCACACGACTCCTCATAATCGCCGTTGGCATGCAGAGAGTCAACCTTATAATTCTCCCACATCACGGAGAAAATATCATTGAGAGAGGAAAAAATGCCATCGTACTTCACAAGGACGGCAATAGGACTTCCGGGAATATTCCAACGGCCGACACGTATGGAGAGACCGTCAGGAAGGGAAAGCTTGGAAGCGGCGCTTTTGAGCAAAGTCTTTCTTTCAATGAAGTCAGGAGCGGGATTCTCCGCACCCCGGCAGTCGGGACCGATGAATATGAGACGATCGCCGAAACGTTCATGGAGCACACGAGCTTTTGTAGAAAGCACTGTATAAATTCCACCAACTTTATTGCAGACTTCCCAACTGTTCTCAAAGAGAAGGGTAACGCCGTCTGTATTTAATTGCAAATTATCTTGCATAGTAATCTATTTGAGGGTTGCGTCAATAAGTCATTGCGGAATGCTGACTTTGAATGCCACTTTACCTGTAAGCCTCAGGAGGGCATTTATTAAATCAACGCACAACTAATGAAAATGATTATATCTTTTTTACCTTTTACGATGCAAAATTAGAAAAAAATAGGGATACAACCTAACAATTAGGTAAAAATCAGTACTTTATCAATCCATAAAGGTTATAAATGCGTTAATATACTACAAAAACACACTAAAATAGCCTTGTTTAACGCGATACAGGCCATTTTCTAAAAAAACACTAATAAATTATACTGACTATGAAAACACGGAATTACAACCCCTTCGAATCTTGGAATACACGACGTGAGGAAAGACGTCTGCAACGTGAACGCGATGCAAGCTGGAGAAAACTTCGGAGGCGACAACGGATGGATTCCACAACCCGCAGACTTACTCCTCCCGCCTTTTCGAAACGCAATCTGCATCTTCTGCTTATTGCCTGCGCGGCCATTGTTGTGCTTTGGAAAGGGTTGACATCGGCAACTTCGGGAGAATCAAGCATGGTAGCAATGCTTTGCGTGATATTGTTTGTGCTTCTCGCTATTTTATTCAGAGCAGCCTGGAGAAAAGATAGGTTTGAAAGCTATTTTAAGAAGAGAGGATAGAGAGAAGAGAGGATAGAGAGAAGAGAGGATAGAGATAGGATTAGAAAAATAAAAAGAAAAGAAGCAGTTTCGGACCCGAGACTGCTTCTTTTTCTTAGAAGAGGAATCTTTATAGATTTTTTTGAGATAATTCAATTTTATCAGAAGGGGAGATCATCAGAGTTATCAGCGGCGGGCACACCGGGGGCGGCGCCGGGACTGAATGGATCTTGCGGAGCTACGGGAGGTGCGGGATAACCGTCGGGGGCTCCATATCCCGGAGCAGCCTGTGGGGCGGGACCTCCGAAAGGAGCGCCAGCCTGAGGAGCACCACCATAAGGTTGCTGACCACCATAAGGCTGCTGACCGCCAAACCCACCATCATACTGGCCGGGCTGACCGAAACCGGGAGCACCTTCGCGCACCTGATAAGCATTGACATCAGTGTACCAACGACCATTAAATTCGCGACTTTCAAGGTCAACTGAAAGCACAACATCCTTATTCAATTCCAATTTTGGGCCGAGCTCGTTGAGACGATTCTCTCCAAATACGGTGAATTTCACTTTTTTGGGAAACGTACCGGGAGTCTCAAGTACCCATTCCCCTTTTTTCCAGTTATTACCGGCTTTGCTAATGCCTTCCTGAGTGCCCAGGTACATTATGATTTTTCCTTCAAGTTCCATCGTATAGTCTCTTGATATAGTTTTCTTTTTTGTTATTTCATAATTTTGTTTTCTGCCAGCAGGGAAAAGCCCTGAGCAAACATAATCGCGAAATTAATACTTTTCGGGGAATCCTGCAACCGAAAGAAGTAATTTTATCCCATAACAGAAGTATTTTTGTAGAAACTTACGCAAAATACCTTAGGGATCATCCAAGGATTACGAAATTGAGCCTCGAATTCGGGTGTTGCCGTAGGGATTGATGAGAAGAGGGACAGTCTCTACGGTCAGATTGGAAGTATCGAGTCCGAAGTAATTCTCATCGGCAATACCGAGTCGACGTAACCAACCATAGATTCCCATAAGGCGGCGTGCCTTAGCACTACAGAAACTTGATGAGGAGAACACTCTATGGATAATGATGAAGCGAAAATCGCCGGCAATATCTCTTTTCCCGAGACTATCGTAAGGGGAACGGAGGTCAAGATGCCCCTGCTCCACAAGATCCTCCACCACCTGACGCAGATACACCGACACTTTGGGATCTACTCTGAAGCCGAGGCGTAGAGTGATGTCGAACATTACTCCGGGGATAACGGTGCGCACATCATATTCCAAAGTATGGGGGTGATCGGTAGTGACGATGCGGATGATAAAATAATGGTCGGCGCGTTTCGGCTGCTTATTGATAATAGAATATATAAGTTTGCTTTCCACCTTATCGGGATCTTCACAGGATGAAAGATACACTACGTTGGCCGCAGTGCGCGGAATCTCCTTATCCTCCCGGATATCGGAGATAATTCCAGTGTACTCCCCTATCTTCTTGTATTCAAGGAATGAATCACGCATCTGCACGGCATTGCGCCAATTTATCATGACGAAAGCCACAAGACCGGCGATAAGAATCGTAAACCAACCGCCGTGTAAAAACTTGAAACAGTTGGCTACAAAGAATCCTCCCTCTACAATACCGAAAAAAAGCAGGAATATTGCGCAGATCCATACCGGGGTATTTCGCATACGCAGATAGAAAGTGAGTAAGAGCGTGGTCATAAGCATCGTGACCGTTATGGCCAGACCATAGGCCGCCTCCATATTGGAAGAAGTGCGGAAAAGACAGACAGTCAGCAGGCATCCGAAAAAGAGAGCCCAATTGACTACCGGAATATAAAGCTGCCCCTTCTCGAGAGAAGGATATTTCACTTTAAGGCGTGGCCAGAAATCAAGGCTCATGGCCTCACTGAAAATTGTGAACGAACCGCTTAGGAGAGCTTGCGAAGCAATGATAGCGGCACATGTGGAGAGAATAATAGCCGGAATAAGCCAGCCGTGAGGCATAATCGCATAGAAAGGGTTGATCCCCGGAACTACCTGAGAAGGATGAGCAAGAATCCAAGCTCCTTGACCAAGATAATTAAGGATCAGCATCATCTTCACGAAAAGCCAGCTTACGGATATATTGAGGCGTCCGCAATGCCCGAGATCGGAATAGAGAGCCTCCGCACCGGTAGTGCAAAGAAATACTGCTCCGAGTATCAGCCACCATTGCGGGAAATTGCAGAGAAGTTTTATCGCATACCAAGGATTGAAGGCTTTGAAAATAGCCGGATACTCCCCTATCACAAGCGACCCCGTTACACCCAGAAACAAGAACCATAAGAGCATGAAGGGACCGAAAAACTTACCTATCTTACCAGTTCCGGCCCGCTGCATCAGGAATATACCGCAGATAATCACTATCACTATCGGCGTGACGGGAATCTCAGAGGAGAATCCATGCAGACCCTCTACTGCGGATGTGACGGTAATAGCAGGGGTTATGACACCATCAGCTATCAAAGCGGAGGCACCCACGCACCCTATAATATATAACCACTTTTTAGGAAGCCGACGAAGCAGAGCGAAGAGAGCAAGAATGCCGCCTTCTCCCTTATTGTCGGCCTTCAGGGCAATAAACACATACTTCACAGTGGTAAGAAGTGTGAGAGTCCATATCACACATGATACGGCCCCTATGATATAATCGGGGCTGATATGGGATGTAGCTCCCGTAATGGCTTTCATCACGTAGAGCGGGGATGTACCGATATCTCCAAATACGATGCCGATACTTACAAGGAGGCCGAGAGCCGTGATACGCTTAAGATTAGATTCCATAAAGCAATAATTTATATATTAGAAACGCGGAGCGCGGGGAATGTTCAGAGAGATAGGGAGAAAAAAGGTTATTACGGATTTTTTACTAATTTTGCGTTTCAATTGTTTAATGTATATGATCGAGACAATAAAAAAATATTTTCCTCAACTTACTGAGGAGCAGACAGTCAGGTTTGAACTTCTCATGAAGGAACTTCCGGAATGGAATGCCAAAATAAATGTGATCTCACGCAAAGACATCGAGAATCTGGAGATCAACCATATCCTTCACTCTCTCGCCATCGCAAAATTTCTGAAATTTGCTCCCGGATCAAGGGTTCTTGACTTCGGTACGGGTGGTGGTATTCCGGGTATTCCTTTGGCAATTCTGTTTCCGGATGTAAAATTTCATCTAATTGACCGTATCGGAAAGAAGACAAGAGTAGCCGAAGAGGTAGCGAAGGCCTTGGGCTTGAAGAATGTCACCGTGCAGAAAGGAGATATCGGAGAGTGTCACGAGACTTTCGATTTCGTAGTGTCAAGAGGAGTCACTGATTTTCCGGAGATTCTGAAATTAGTGAGAAAAAATGTTGATCGCAAGCATCAGATCAATGCTTTGCCTAACGGAGTCATCGCCCTCAAGGGTGGAGAATTAGGTAGCGAACTTGGAGGTATCAAGATTCCTTACGAGACTGTGGATATAGCCGGATATTTCTCCGAGCCCTTTTTCGAGACAAAGAAACTGGTATATGCCGGGGTCTGAGTTTCCCATCCCTCAAACAATGTAAAAAAATCCGGGGATGAGCTGCCTCTCAAATCCGGACTTGCAGGGTGAAGGAGAATAGCGGGCTATGCTTTTGAACCATAAGGCCAGACAACCGTAGGCCATCAATAATTATAATAGAAAGGATAAAAGATATGAAAGTAGCAATATTCACATTCAGCCTTTTCGGTATCAACACTTACGTAGTGTATGACCCTACCACTTTGGAATGTGCCATTATCGACCCTGGAATGATGGGGCGTGAGGAGGAAGAAGCAATGGATAAGTTTATCTCACGCAATAACCTTAAAGTGACAAACCTTATCAATACTCATCTGCATATCGACCATGTCGTAGGCGACCGATATGTGAGAGAACATTTTGGAGTGAAAGTGAAAGCTCATAAGGATGACGAAGTATTGGGTGAGCGTTTGCAGGAGCAGGCACGTATGTTCGGTATACCGGAGAAATTCGATGGAGTCGAAATTTCGGAATATCTCAAGGATGGAGATGTAATCCGTATTGGGGAGGGTGAATTGAAGGTGATTCATGTGCCGGGACATAGTCAGGGAAGTATCGCGCTCTATGATGAGAAAGACGGATTTATGATTGCAGGCGATATTCTTTTTGCCGGGAGCATCGGGCGTACCGATCTGCCGGGAGGAAATCATGAACAACTTATTTCGGGAATCAAAAGTAAATTGCTTTCTCTCCCGGATAACACTGTAGTCTACCCGGGACACGGCCCCTCCACCACTATCGGCGCAGAAAGATACTCGAATCCCTTCTTGCGATAAAAAAGACATACTCTTTATTATTACTGTCGCTAAAAATTTTTGAGACAAAATAAAATTAGGGCTGATTCCATTTGCAAGAGTCAGCCCTTTGTGATTATTTTGAGTTCACACAAACTTAATAATAACCATGCCTCAAGTAGTAATTTTTTCGGACAGCCGATATATAGTCTGCTAATATTCAGTTCAATATTTCAAACACCTTTGACAAAAAATGCCGGAATTCAGGACTGTAGCGGATATCGGTGGCAGTACAGTGAGTTATATTTCCCTCTTGGCTTCCCATGTCGTAGCGCGTTGTTTCCCCTTGACCGTCTTTATATAGAGATACTGTGAAAATAGGATAATCGGTACGTCCTTCAGCATCATCCTGAGACAGAATTATCTTACAGGTCTTTTTTACAAACAGAGAGTCGGCCAATCCAATTAATTCATCTGTTATCGAAGATGAAAGTGTAATGTCAGGTTTATATTCAAAACGCGCCACAGCATCGGCATTCTCTTTTAATATAATACTACGTGTTCCTCCTACCCTAGAAGACACTTCAACTTTTATGGAATCCACCCCATCTCCAAACATTGTTAACCCGTTATCGGCTACACGGCTTGAGGCTTGATTGGAAACATTGCAGGCACAGAACAATAAGCCCATAATAATAGAAGTGAATCCTAATTGAGATTTTATTTTCATTGTCGTTATTTTTTACGTTAAACGTAGTGTTTCACTGAGTGAGTCTGAAGCGAGTTTACTCAAGCCTGTAGACATCATAAAACGATGCAAATTTAATATTTATTTTTCATTGTTTCGTCATTTGATTAGAAAATTGTTACTGTCCGCTACACTTTTTTGAGCGTAAGAAAAATTAGGACTAATTCCATTTGCAGGATTCAGCCCTAAATGATTATTTTATCGTCGCCAAACAAACATGCAATAACCATGAGCAAAAGTAGTAATTATGAGGCAAGCTTAAACTTACCCATTGACTATGACAATACAAAAAGCGAGACAAGCTTCTTAAGCTTGTCTCGCTTTTTGTATTGTATAAATTATACCGGGTAATATTACTTTACGGCATGGCACGCAGAGAGGATCACTTCGCTCACAGTAGGATGACCGAAGATGATATCTTCCATCTCGTGAAGAGTGGTATCGCGGCAGATGAGATCCGCACACTGCTGGGCAAGGTCAGCAGCTTCCACACCCATAATATGTGCTCCGATAAGGCGATCATCATCCTTGCGGAAGATAAGTTTGCAAAGGCCGTCAGGTTCACCCATAGCGAGAGCCTTGCCATTTGCACGGAAGAAGCTCTGCCCTACTCGAATCTCTATGCCCGCAGCTTTCGCCTGATCTTCAGTCATACCCACCATTCCGCATTCAGGCACCACAAACACTGCTGAGGGAACCACGTCAAAGCGGATAGAATCCTTCTTTCCTTCAATAGAATTGAGGGCACGCAGACCCTGGAAAGAGGCTACATGAGCAAGCATCATACGAGCGTTGACATCTCCGATAGCGTAGATATGGGGCACATTAGTACGCATATCATCGTCTACCTTGATTCCACGCGGTGAGAACTCAACTCCCGTTGCCTCAAGATTCAAACCTTCGAGACGGGGTGCGCGTCCTACAGCCATAAGGAGATCAGATGAAACGACAGTCTCTTCTTTTCCCTTGGTTTCATAGGTCACGACTATTTCATAGTTCTCATTCTGCTCAATCTTCTTAGCTGCGGCTCCTGTCACAATCTTTATTCCCTTCTTGGAAAGAGCCTGCTTGAGACGCTTGGCAATATCAGAATCAAAGGGAGGAAGGATCTGCTTCATGAACTCTATTACAGTGACCTGCGAACCGAGACTGTTGAAGATAGAGGCAAACTCCATACCGATCACACCACCACCAATGATAGTGAGGGATGCCGGCACATACTCCATCGAAAGGATGCGAGTGGAATCCATCACACACTCAAGATCATGACCGGGTATCGGGAGGGATTTGCTTACGGAGCCTGTTGCGATTATGATATCGTCAGCAGTATATTCCTCGCCATCAGCGATTATTGTAGAGGCATCCTTGAACGAAGCAAATGCATTGACTACATTCACTTTGGCACTCTTAAGCAATGAAGCAACGCCCTCACGAAGTGTGGAGACTACCGACTCCTTACGCGCAAGAATCTGATTATAGTCAACAGAGAATGTAAAATCATCGATACCGAACTTCTCACCCTCCTTGAAAGAAGCTACCATCTCCGCATTGCGGCAGAGGCATTTAGTAGGGATACAACCTTCATTGAGGCAGGTACCCCCGAGGCGATCACCATTGAAGAGCGTAACGCTCTTTCCACGGCGGGCAGCAACCAGGGCGGTCTCATAACCGCCCGGGCCTGCGCCTATAATTATAATATCGCTGTGGATAGCCATTACGCCTGATTCTTAAGGTCCTTATAGTTGAGGATCGGATTCTTGGCGGCAGAAGTCTCATCGAGCTTACGTACGAGAGTGGTAAGCGGAGCGTTGATAACTTCCTCGGGAGTCTCGCGAGCTTCCTTAGCAACCTTGTGCATCACCTCGATGAACTCATCGAGAGTCTCGAGACTTTCAGTCTCGGTAGGCTCGATCATCATCGACTCATGGAAGAGAAGGGGGAAATAGATTGTAGGAGCATGGAAACCATAGTCGAGAAGACGTTTGGCAACATTGAGAGTCGTAACCCCGGTAGACTTATCCTTAAGACCGTCGAATACGAACTCATGCTTGCATACACCTTCGATGGGGAGCAGATAATCATCCTTGAGGCTCTCCTTAATATAGTTGGCATTGAGAGTAGCCATCGGGCCGACGTTACGGATATTCTCCTTACCAAGAGTGAGGATATATGCATAAGCACGCATCATCACACCGAAATTGCCGAAGAATGTGCTGACACTACCAAGGCTATCCTTACCGAAATCTACGTAGAAATGGCCGTCCTCACTTTTCTTCACGCGGGGGTTAGGAAGATACTCCACGAGATGCTTGGCAACACCAACAGGACCGGAACCGGGACCGCCACCACCGTGAGGAGTGGAGAAAGTCTTGTGAAGGTTGATATGCATGATATCAAAGCCCATGTCACCGGGACGAACCTTACCGAGGAGCGGGTTGAGGTTGGCACCGTCATAGTAAAGAAGGCCACCGGCCTCGTGAACGAGCTTGGCAATCTCCACAATCTCAGTCTCAAACATACCGAGAGTGTTGGGGTTAGTCATCATGATACCAGCGATGGAATCATCAAGCAGAGGCTTGAGATCCTCAATATCGATGCTACCATTGGGACGAGACTTCACAACTACCACATCAAGACCTGCCACCATAGCGGAAGCGGGGTTGGTGCCGTGAGCGGAATCAGGTACAATTACCTTTGTACGCTTATGATCGCCACGCATCTTATGATACTGACGCATCACCATAAGACCGGTGAGCTCACCATGTGCTCCCGCATAGGGGTTAAGGGTAAACTCCTCAAGACCCGCGAGGCTTGAGAGAGCACGCTGAAGATTATAATAAACCTCAAGAGCGCCTTGTGCGGAGTTGGGATTCTGAAGAGGATGGAGGGAAGTAAACTCAGGGAGAGTACACAATTCCTCGTTGATTTTGGGATTGTACTTCATAGTACAGCTACCCAGAGGATAGAAACCGGTGTCGACACCAAAGTTCTTATTGGAGAGATTTGTATAGTGGCGCACGACATCAAGCTCGGAAACCTCGGGAAGATCAAGGCTCTCGGAGCGGAGAAGATCGGCGGGAATTTCCTTCAGGCCGTCAGTCTCGAATTTGTCGGCGGGGAGCTCATATCCCTTGCGACCGGGGCGGGAGAGCTCGAAAATAAGCTTATCGTAATATTTCATGATTTTCAGGCTTCGAGCATTAAGTTAACGAGATTGTCGATTTCCTCACGCGAACGCTTCTCAGTGACAGCGAACGATACGAGTCCACCCTCGAGGAGCAGACCTCCCATGATACCGTTTTCAAGCAGACGGGCATTCACCTTCTCCATATCGAGATCAGTCTTCATGACGAACTCCTTGAGGAAGGGTTTGCCGGGGAATGCGGGAGTGAACTTTCCGCTTTCTACGAGGCGATTGTAGAGATAATGAGCCCCGTCACATGAAAGAACGTTGACCTCCTTGAGACCTTGTTTACCCATGAGCGCGAGATAGATAGTGGCATAGAGTGCCATAAGGCTCTGGTTGGAGCAGATATTGGAAGTGGCCTTCTCTCTACGAATGTGCTGCTCACGAGCCTGAAGAGTAAGTACGAACGCGCGCTTGCCATCGGCATCCTTGGTGGCACCAACCACACGACCCGGCATCTTGCGGAGCATGGACTTGGAGCAGGAGATATAACCGAGATACGGACCTCCGAAATTAAGCGGCATACCGAGCGACTGACCATCGCCACAAGCGACATCGGCGCCCCATTCCGCGGGAGTGCGAAGCACAGCGAGAGTACTGGGATCGGCATTGATAGTGAGGAAGCCCTTGGCTGCGTGAATCTTATCGGCTACACCTGTGAAATCCTCCACGATACCATATTTATTGGGAGTGGGGAGAATGACTCCGGCCACATCACCCTTCTCGAACTCGGCATAAATAGCGTCAAGATCGGAAACGCCATCCTTCTCGGGAACCACAGTCAACTCTACTCCATGGAAACCGGCATAAGTCTCCACTACACGGATTACACTATCGGCAAGTGTACCGGAGAGAATCACACGATTCTTCTTACGAGCAGAAGCCACCATCATGAACATAGCCTCTGCAGTGGCAGTAGCACCATCGTACATAGAAGCATTGGTAGCTTCCATGCCTGTGAGTTCGGAAATCATGCTCTGATACTCGAAGATATACTGGAGAGTACCCTGGGAGATTTCCGGCTGATAGGGAGTATAGGCAGTATAGAACTCAGAGCGAGCGAGAAGGTGAGCTACTGCTGAAGGAGAATAATGATCGTATGCACCGCCACCGGCAAAAACGGTAAGCTGACGGTTCTTGGCACCGAGCTCCTTGAAATATTTGCGAAGCTCATGCTCCGACATAGCGGAGGGGATATCGTATTCCTCACGGAAGATCACCTCCTGCGGCACATCGCTGTAGAGGTCATCTACGGAAGCCACACCGATCTTATCGAGCATCTTGCGGATATCTTCCTCAGTGTGGGGTATGAATTTATTGCTCATTATAGGGTCTTGAAAAAAGATTAAAAGAATATGGGAATGGCGGGATAGTCCTGCCAAAGGCGGACGGAGCCGTCATTCCCATAAATTTCAGCAGAAGAGCGGAATTTTACTCCTCGCAGATCTTAGCGTAGGCGGCAGCGTCGAGAAGCGCGTCAACTTCAGCGGGATCGCTCACCTTCACTTTCATGATCCAGTTCTCGAACGCATCGGCGTTAACGAGTTCGGGCTCATCCTCGAGAGCCTCGTTGATCTCGATTACCTCGCCGCTTACAGGGGAGATAAGGTCGCTGGCAGCCTTTACGGACTCAACAGCACCGAAATCCTCACCGGCAGTCACTTCGTCGCCAACCTCAGGCATATCTACATATACGATAGAGCCAAGAGCATGCTGAGCGTAATCAGTGATACCTACAGTTGCTACGTCGCCTTCGAGGCGTACCCACTCGTGAGATTCCGCATAGCGGAGATCATCTAAAATCTTGGACATGATATTATTTTTTGTTTTTAGGTTTTTATTCGAGTTTATTTTTTGTAGCTCTTGTCATAGAAGCGTTTTTTCACCACTTTAGCGGGGAAAGTCTTCTTACGGATGCGCACCTCTACCTCAGTACCGAGCTTGTCGTAGGGCTTATCGATCATAGCCATTGCAACGGACTTTCCTGTGGAGATGGAACGATAGCCTGTAGTAATCTCACCAACCACTTTTCCATCTATCTCAACAGGATAGCCATGGCGGGGAATAGCGTTCCCTTCAAGCTCGAGGCCTACGATGCGATGCTTAACGCCTTCAGCCTTCTGCTTTGCAAGAGCTTCTTTTCCAATGAATTCGGGCTTATCAAGCTTCACAAACATACTGAGACTTGCCTCTATAGGAGTGATCTCAGCGCTGAGCTCGTCGCCATAGAGAGGAAGACCTACCTCAAAGCGGAGAGTGTCACGACAACCGAGACCGCAAGCCTGCACACCTGCCTCCATAAGTTTATCCCAAACGCGAACGATATAGTCGTGACTACCATAGATTTCGAAACCGTCCTCACCGGTATAGCCGGTACGGCTTACGATGATTTCCTCACCGTCAACCTCGAAAGTCTTGAAATTATAGAAAGCGATATCCTTAACGGGAAGACCGAGCACTTTCTCCACAGTCTCCTCTGCTTTGGGACCTTGTACGGCAACCTCACCGTATTTGGGGCTTTCGTCAGTGATCTCCACATTGAATCCCTCGGCGTTCTTCATGATCCAAGCCACATCCTTGTCGATATTTGCGGCATTTATCACGAGGAAGTACTCGTTATCGTTTACCTTATATACGAGAAGATCGTCCACTGTGCCACCGTTCTCATAGCACATCATGCCGTAGAAAATCTGACCGTCGGGAGCGCCGGTAACGTCATTGACGAAAATATGACTGACGTATTTATAGGCATCGGGACCTTTCACACGTACCTCACCCATGTGGCTGACATCGAATACGCCTACTTCCTTGCGTACTGCGTTGTGTTCCTCGGTGATACCTACATACTGGATAGGCATATCGAAACCACCGAAGGGAGACATGAGAGCTCCCTGTTTCACGTGGCGGTCATGAAGACACGTTTTCACGAGATTCTCTTCCATTTTATTCTTTATGTTTAGATTTTTGTTTTCGTAAGATATATGCCTCGGAGGGCTACACCTTGGCATTTAGAAATAAGGTCGGCAGGGCTATCGCCCAAATCTTGCCCAAAATTAATACTATCGCCCCATATTACCAAATTTCCCGCTTTATTTTTTCAACAAAAACAAAAATTCGTTATTTTTGCACACTCCTCCGAGTATCGGAGGATGTTATACAACATATTTTCTCCCGCTCCCTCTTCCGGTAGACATACTATAATATAAAAAATGATGTATCCTTTATTCATAGCCCGAAGACTATCCTTACGAGGTGACGGGCGTAAACGTACTCCTGCAATGGCGGTTGCCACTACGGCCGTGGCCTTATCAGTGGCTGTGATGCTTGCTTCGGTGGCTATAGTCACAGGGTTCAAGAATGAGATTACACGCAGAGTGGTAGGATTCAATTCCCATATTACCGTGACGCAGGCTTCCAATGACGGCAACGAGGGAAACATTGTTGCTCTTACTCCGGGCCTTAAGTCGATTCTGGACTCTTGTAAATATATCAAGGAGTATGGACTTCAGATCTCTATGCCAGCCATAATCAAGACTCCGGGTGATTTCAAGGGAGTGTATATGCGTGGGATAGATTCCCAAGCCATGCGGAATTTCATGGAAAGGAATCTTGTGGCGGGCACACTCCCCCGTACAGATGCCCCTGACAGCATACCGGAGGTGCTTATCTCAGAAATAGCCTCACGACAACTCGGGCTAAAAGCGGGAGATAAAACAGATCTGTATTTTATGAGTGACGATATCAGAGTGCGCCGCATGAAGATAGCCGGAATCTACAATACTCATTTCGACACATACGATGATCTCTATGTTTATGGTCCGCTTTCCCTAATGCGAGGATTATCCGGTCTTCATTCGGATGAGGGGGTGGCTCTCACTATAGATACGGATGACTTCGGGAAAGTGGCCGACTACACAGAGGATCTCCAGCAGCGCCTTTTAAACGGAGTAGCGGACGGGACGGTATACAGAGTATATCGTGTGGATAACGTCCTCTCCCAGGGGGCGAATTATTTCCGTTGGCTATCGTTGCTTGATATGAATGTACTTGTGGTATTAGGATTGATGACGGCAGTGGCATGTGTGACATTAGTGTCGGGTATGCTTATCATCATTCTTGACAAAAAACGCTTCATCGGCCTTATGAAAGCACTCGGCACCCCCTCCGGCAACTTGCGACAGATATTTATTTATCTTGCAATGAAGATTGCTCTTACGGGAATGGCAATTGGCAACGTCCTTATGTTGGGATTGCTTTGGTTGCAACATACGTATCATGTTGTACCCTTAGATCCGGAAGCCTATTATATTGATTTTGTACCCGCAGAGTTGACATGGGAAAGTATTGTAATTCTGAATGTGGGAGTGCTGGTAGTGACCTATCTGGTGCTGGTACTTCCTTCTCGGTTTGTGGGGAAAATATCGCCGGCGGAATTGATTCGGGGGGAGGAATGATTAGAATTATGGTAATAAAAGAATGCGGGCGCCCAACAGCGCCCGCATTCTTTTATGGGGATTTCAATATTATTTGTCGAGAAGGTCTACACTGCGGGAGATGAATGCATTAAGCGCTTCACCCTTTAGCATGTGACTTCGGAGAAGGGCAAGGTCGATCACCTGACGTACCTTCGGAGCATCCGCACCGTAGCCTTTGATAAGATCTTCCACCTTGCTACGGAGCTCCCCTACTTTTTTCTCCTGTTCGGAAGTGTCGGCAGTCTCCTTTTTGTCAGC
This sequence comes from Bacteroides sp., assembly GCA_014801225.1. Taxonomy (GTDB): domain Bacteria; phylum Bacteroidota; class Bacteroidia; order Bacteroidales; family Muribaculaceae; genus Lepagella. The sequence continues at coordinate 6,496 of JAAVEO010000015.1, read as the reverse complement.
GGCCTCTTTGCGCGCGGCTGCTATCTGATTGTTGAGAATCTCAATATCGGCGCGAAGCGGCTCCACCTCTTTTTCAAGTGCGGAAGTAGCATCATCAATAATCGCTTTCACCACGGGTTGCTCAGTGTTTACCACAAGAGAGTAACTATCGGGCATCTCGCCATAGAAGCTCATGCCGGGTTGCATTGCGGCCATTTCCTTCATACGACGCATAAACTCAGCCTGAGTGATTGTAGCCGGAGCGGCAGCAACACCGAGAGCCTCAAGGTTGACAATAAACTGAGCTTTCTCCACAGAGGGAATCTGCGAACGGAAAAGAGTTGTGGCGATATCAACCTGAAGAGGAGTAAGGCCTGCATCCTTGTCATCATCCTTACGAATGAGACGCTCGGGAATATCGGAATCGACACGCACGAAGGTGGTCTTCTCAAGCTTGGACTCAAGCATACCTACCACATGGGGATCAAGCTGACCATCCATCACGAGAACACTGTAACCCTTATCGGCAGCAGCCTTGATATAGGAGTACTGGGCAGTAGGATCGTTGGTATAGAGCCAAACGAGAGTACCCTCCTTATCAGTCTGGGAAGCCTCTGTGAGGGCTCGATATTCTTCGAGGGTGAAATATTTACCCTCAGTATCCTTAAGAAGGAAGAATTTCTTGGCAGCCTCATAGAATTTCTCATCTGTGAGCATGCCGTATTCGATGAAGATCTTGATATCATCCCATTTCTGCTCGAAAGAGGCACGGTCATCGCGGAACATTTTGTCCAATTTCTCAGCCACTTTCTTGGAGATGTAACCGGAAATCTTCTTCACCTGCTGATCAGCCTGAAGATAGCTTCGGCTTACATTGAGAGGTATATCCGGCGAATCGATCACACCCTGCATGAGCATCATAAATTCAGGCACAACACCCTCCACCTGGTCAGTGACATAGACCTGATTGCAATAAAGCTGTATGCGGTTCTTCTGGAGATCGATATTACTCTTCACCTTCGGGAAATAAAGGATACCGGTAAGAGTAAAGGGATAATCCACATTGAGATGAATCCAGAACATAGGATCCTCTTGACCGGGCATAAGCTCATGGTAGAAACGAAGATAATCTTCATCCGTGAGATCGGCGGGTTTCTTGGTCCAGAGTGGTTCGGTGGCATTGACAACCTTGTCACGATCAGTGTCAACATATTTGCCATCTTTCCATTCCTGTTCCTTACCGCTGATGACGGGTACAGGGAGGAAACGACAATATTTCTTGAGAAGGGTATCGATTCGGGCCTGCTCAAGGAATTCCTTGTTATCATCATCTATATAAAGAATGATATCTGTGCCACGATGTTCCTTCTCTATTTCATGCATTTCAAATTCAGGGCTGCCATCGCAAGTCCATGCTACGGCCTTCGCACCTTCCTTATACGAAAGAGAACGGATTTCCACCTTCTTGGAAACCATGAAAGCCGAATAGAAACCGAGTCCAAAATGGCCGATGATGGAATTGGCTGTATCCTTATATTTATTAAGGAATTCCTCAGCACCGGAGAAAGCTATCTGGTTGATATACTTCTCGATATCCTCGGCATCCATACCGATACCATGGTCACTAACAGTGAGAGTGCCCGCTCCCTTATCGACAGTCACCTTCACATTCATTTCTCCAAGTTCACCCTTATATTCTCCGAAAGAGGAAAGAGTCTTGAGTTTTTGAGTAGCATCAATAGCGTTGCTCACGAGTTCACGAAGGAAAATCTCATGATCGCTATAAAGAAATTTCTTAATTACGGGGAATATGTTTTCGGTAGTAACCCCGATTTTACCTGTTGCCATAATTTTATCTTGGGTTGTAATAATGTTTTCTGCGTAAGAGTACTCACAAAAAGTATGCCACTTTTGTAGCATCGCTAAATTCGCAAGCTCCATACACTATAACACTTGAGATAGAAAAAATCTTCATATATAAGTCGTCTAAACTTTTTACGAAAATAAAATAATCGTTAAAAATGATTTTCTTCAAGGTTAGACGACTTCATAAAAATTTTTGGTGGGGAGGTGTCACAACCGAGAGACATTTTCGTTAAAAGAATAAATAGGGTTAAAGCCTTTCCCCTTGATCACTTTCAAAGGGGCTTAAGAGGCTCTTCCCCTCCAATGATTTTTGAAATATTTTCGCTGATGAAAAAACGATATCTTATTTATGCCTCTGCGATAGCTCTGGTAATGTCGGCCACTCCCATGACGTTGGTAGCGGCCGGTAAGAGTGTATCGTATGAGCAGAGCCGCAAGCAACAGGATAAGCAAAGAGCAGAGGCAACCAAACAACTGAAGAAAGTCAGTAAGGAGAAAGATAAACTGGAGAAACAGATACGCGATGCATCCGAAGAACTTACAGAATTGGTGCAACGATATCAGGAGGAAGGTTATCAGAATAATAAGACCAAGAAGAAGATAGACAAGACAGCGCAGAGAATACGAGATCTCGGCGGAAAGCTTACCGGCGTCAACAGCAAATATCAGTTATACTCCCAAATGGTATACGGGAGTAGCAACAGTACAGGTAGTTTTCATCATTACGATGATTCAACCCGACCGCAGAATAATTGGACCTATCAGGAGGAAGCACGTCTATGGACGGAGGAAGCACGGCGTGAAGCAGAGCAAGCACGGATAGAGGCACGGCGTGAAGCAGAACAAGTGCGGAGAGAAGCAGAGCAAGCACGGCGTGAAGCAGAGCAAGCACGGCGTGAAGCAGAGCAAGCACAGAGAGAAGCACGGCGTGAAGCAGAACAAGCACGGAGAGAGGCACGCCAACAGGCGGAGGATGCACGACGGCAGGCTCAAGAGTCCCGTAGAGAAGCCCAAGAGGTTCGCAGACAGGCTCAAGAAGCCCGGCGTCAAGCACAGGAGACCCGTAGGCAAGCAGAAAGAGTATCCCCACAAGAGTGGATAACTGAATTTGAACGTTTAAATCCGGGAGTTGTGGACGATAAAGAACTCTCTTTCTTTGAATACTATGACCCTGCGCTTGAGAGAATCCTTTCAGATTTGCAATACGACTCTTCTGACAAGTTTGCAATCATTAATCGACGTCAAGCCTATAATGGAGAAACCTTGGAATTAGATATCTATATCGGTTCCGACTATCTGAAAAATCTAAAAAATGTAATCTTACGAACAAAGTTCGGAGATGTCAAGGTAAAAAAATGGAAAACCAAGATGATTCCTTGTGATAAATTCAAATATCTTGTAGGAATCATTGTAATCTTTGACACTGAACTTATCAGATTGGGAAAAGAGGCGGAACCATATAGGCTTGAATTGATCTTTGATAATGATACCATTATTGATGATATCGATCCCTTTATGCGACCAATATATGACCCTAATTCATGGGATAAACCCCGGCGTTCCACGGATACTATCATTACCGGACCATCCAAAGAGTCTACCATTATTATTGATTCTGAAACGGGCAAAGCGTATCGGTATGACTCGAAAAATAAGAAAAAGACTCAGGGAATAAAGCTCAATCCCAACAGGAATTCTCAAAAATCTACCGAGAATTCCACCGGGAACACAACCGTACCCACGGATCCTATGAAATTCTGAAGAAGAGATAAGTTTTCCGGGCTTTTTCAGTAAGGAAAAAGTTGAGTCGGAATAGTTTTAGAAAAATGATTTAGATATTTACCGCCCCTCATAACCGTGATATCACGGTTATGAGGGGCGGTAAATATCTAATACGGTTCAGCAGAGAGATCAGGCCTCGGCTGTCTCTTCAGCAGCCTCCTCATCGGCATCTTCAGCGAATTTTGTAAATCCGGCAGCTACGAGGAGATTATACCAGCTGAAGAGCTTGCGAATATCGGAATCGTGAACGCGGTCACGGTCGAAATCGGGCACAACAGCCGCAAACTCCTCGCGGAGACCTCCATTATCCTTGAGAGCCTTCACATCGATTGCCTTACCCTCCTTATGAGCATAAAGACGATCGAGAATCACACCGAGAGGGAGATCTTCCGACTCAGTGTACATGGCGATATCACCGAGGGATACGACTTTGTCGCGCGCGGAAGCAGGAAAACGATTGTTGGTAGTGATGTCTTCCACGATGAGGGAGCGATTGCCGTGGGAAACTATCTTGAAAAGACCGGGCTTGCCGGTGATGGAAAGAATCTGACGAAGCATAATTTATTATTGAGATTATTGTAATTACAGCAATTATAGGAGAGATTTGGTTTTATTCAGGAGTTTGTCAAGAACCGGATCGGAAGGAGCATTGGAAATCATCACTATAGCCTCTTCAGGGAGAAGCCCGGAGAAATGGAATTCACTCTTCTGACTCTCTATACGCTCACGTATTTTTTCGGGAGAAAGCTTACTGCGCTCCTCTACCCTCTTCACTCTTACATCTTCGGGAGCCGTAACCACCCATACGGAAGAGCAAAGACGCCAAAGCCCGGATGTACGGAGTATAGCAGATTCCACAAAAGCCGTTTTTTCGGAATTAGCTTCGGAAAACCGCTCTACTTCCTCATATACAGCTTTATGTACTCTTGAATTGAGCCAAAGGCGAGCCTCATTATCGGAGAATATAACATCAGCTATAGCCTCCCGGCAGAGCGAACCGTCAGCGAAAACGCACCCGCGACCCAATCGCAAAGCAATTTCCTCTTTGAGCGATACATCGCTATCCATCAAGTGCTTGGCTTCCATGTCGCAATCATAGACAGGAAATCCGAGAATCCTTAATACCCGAGCCACCACACTTTTACCGGCACCTATGCCACCCGTAATTCCCACAAGATTTTCCCGGGGAGTCCAAGCATCGGAGGCTTGATGATTACTCAGAGACTTAAGCAACTCTTTTTCCATCTTAACTCGGATAATAAAGCGGCGGAGGGAATCAATTGCGAACAAGAGTATACTCCACACTATCAGTACGCAGTGATATATTTCGATATCCTGCGGGAGTTTTCCCCAGGCGCACAGGGAGTTTCTTAGTGCCTATAAGATGAATATCATCATAATCCACCCATGCCTCAAGGCCTGAGACCTCATCATTAAAACGGCTCATAGGGACGAAGTAGCTTACCGTCACCTTCGATGGGAAGAGAAGCAGACTCATTCCCTCAGGAACATTCTTCACCACCACATCCACTTTCGACTCCTTATTAACGAGAGGCTGCACATTGATTTTCACATCCACCTTGGCAGGAATAATTCTTGCACCGGCCACCTGACGTACCGAAACAGCCTCAGAAACAGATTCCGAAAGATTGCGACGGACGACGCGTTCGGTATAAACACGCGTAATGGTGTCAAGTACCTCACGGGTGGAGTAAACCAGTACATTGGACGGCGAAGAGATCGGACGACCCTCCACTACATTACCGGAAGAGGCTGTGATATCCGCCACAACTACAACGGGAACCCGTTTACCTTTCAGAGAGGTGTAAGTCACTCTTACGGAATCAAGCGAAGTGACGGAGACAACGGCAGACGCCCCGAACAGACTTTTTGCCGCGGCATTGATATCATCACGGGAGAAACGAAGCACGCCATCAGACGCAAAATCCTGAAAATCCATATTCACGACAGGAGTACGGAAGAAAGCGGTACGCATCAGAGCAGTGCCCTTATCACGCACGGAGACGTGCATTTTCTGGGGAGGAAACTGAATGAATGTGACGGAATCAGGCACATTCGTAACATTGATACGCACCTCCACCGACCGCTGAACACTGTCGTTGAGGGCCATTATAAGCCAGAAAAGAGCCGAAATTCCGACAAAAGCCAGAAACACAAGTGCCTCATGGAACCGGGAGGAATGACGGAAGCCATTCCACCAGTCAATCAATTGTCTTATACGTCGGCCCATAATCAGTTATATGCGGGAGATTATTATTTTTCAGTTTTTTCAACAGCTTTCTTATCCTCTGTGGCCGTTCCGGCAGGATATACGGAAGCTTTGTCAACAGTGATATTCACGCCGGGAGCGATCTCAAGGTCAATAGTGAGGTCGGAAATGCTGCGGATTTTTCCATGGATACCGCCTGCTGTGACCACACGGTCGCCCTTGGTCATAGCCTCACGAGCCTTTTTGATTTCTTTCTGTTTCTTGCTCTGGGGACGGATCATGAAGAAATAAAAGATCACGACCATTGCGACGATCATCAGCATACCGCTGAGCCCACCGCCGCTCTGCGCCTGCAGGAGCATCATGTCAAGTGTGTACATATTGGTATAATTAATTTTTAAGTAGCTAAGAAAAATAAAACGATATATGACTAAATAGCTTTGAAACAATCTTGATATGCTATATGCGGCTAATTTGACTCGTCATTGCTATTTTTCATAGGAAACTCGTCGATTTTCAATTTGGCCATCTTGACCTTGTCGTTCAGTCGCTTAGCTCGCTAAGCTCCTTCTCTCCGCGGCCAACCTGCCTCAAAATTATCTCGCATCTATCATATCATTTATTTTTCTTAGCTACTTA
>JAAVEO010000014.1 GCA_014801225.1 Bacteroides sp. | reverse complement strand
GTCCAATCCGTGAGATTCATCGGATGACATCCGGAAAGAATCTCCCTGCGGACCCCTCCGCCCAGTTGCACCACAAGCGAATTGTTGAGAAACTTTCCGGTGACGCTCACATCTCCTCTCAACTGACGCGTCGTGTTGTCATCGCTGTACGTGCGTATGATTCCTTCGTATCCATCCATGGTCAGGTAATCGTAGACAGGGGTATGTTTCACCAGCATATAGCCCGTAGAGGCTGCGAAACTCAATCGGTTGGAAGGGATGAAGGAGTAGGACGCGTTTACCGTGGGGCCATAAATATTCTTGAGGTCGGTATTTCCTTTGATCCACAGCAACTCGTCCTGACGTACCGTGGCATCGTTGGCTACCGTAGCCTCCGGCTGGGAATTTGCCCAAGACCCCACAAGACTAACGTTGTGGTGGGAGTTGATTCGGTACTGCAGGTTGACAACCGCCCTCGGATTCCAGTTCGACATGAACGTCTCGCCGTTGAGACGACCCAGGACATAGGCTGCCCCCACGCGTGTGAAGAGGCTTATGCCGCATGGGAAATATTGCGAATAGTCCAGGAACAGCATGGAATGGGAGGAGATCATCCTGTCGTATGCATCGGAGCTTCCGCTGTAGCGGGTATTGTAGAAATTGCTGTAATTCGACACCCATCCCGAGAGGGTATTGTTATGCCCCAGGGGCTGGGAATAGCCTGTCGACACATCGAAGGTCTCGGTCCTGTCATGACTTCCGTTCTCTATCGGGGCGAGATTCCCGAGACGATAGAGGCTTTCGTTATCCGTGTTGGAATGTGTAAACGACCAGTCGACGAAGACATAGTTACCCTTTTTCATTCCGAACATATAATATCCACCCAGATTATAGGCGGTCTTATTCCCGGTGATACGGTTGGAGAAGTCGGTGGAGGGAAGAAGATCATCCGAGAACGTGACCGATCCCGCATTGTGCGATATGGGCGTACCCGTGCGCATGAAAGAGAATGTATGGCTCAGATAAGTGTTGTTGCGCGAATAGACGGCGCGCGCTGTGGCCGACTCCGAGTTGGTGCGCAGATGTGAGTAATCGGTGTCCGTGAATTTCTCGAGCTCCCCTATCTTTTCGCTCCCGTACATGAAATCTCGGAATGTCTCCCGGGTCTGCTTTATACCCTTGTAATTCCATACTCCGAAGGCCGAGGCGTTGACATCGAATGTCCAGTTCTTATAGGAGAATTTCTCGTAGATATTTCCCGATATTATATTGCCGTTCAGGAAGGTCCATCCTCCCTGTAATTTGGTATATCCGCCCCATTCATAATGCTTCATGATGAAATTGACCACATAGTCGGCTCCACGGAAGCGTGGGTCACTCGGATGGTCGAGCACTTCCACACGCAATACATCCTCGGGGTTGAGGGATCCTGTATCGTCGGTGGAAGCCGGGATATAGTCGATGAAGATACTTACACTCTGATTGGCGATTGTCTTTATCTCCTCTCCGGGCATGACATTCAGTTGCGGTATCTGCATATTGAACAGAAGCGACGTGGCATCGTAGGATGCCTTCTTCATCTTTTTTCCCGGAATGTATTCCACTCCGTTACGGATGGTCTTCTGTGTGCGACCCTCCACCACTATCTCCTCAAGGTCCCAGCTGAAAGCGAGCGAATCCGCCTCCTCCACATTCTGCGCATATCCCGACAAGCAAAGCAGGCTTAGTGCTCCTGTAATAAGAATCTTAGTATTGATTAATCTCATATATCCCTCTTTTTATGATTGACGTTTTAATGATTGACATATAAAGAAGAGACCCTCCTTATATGCTTAACGCGAACGTCAGCTTGCCGTGACACCTCCCCCCAATCTTTTTTGCCCCAAAGGGCAAAAATCCTCAGCCATATCCGAGAATCAGCATGAATAAGTTACGCAATTTTTCCTGTTGATAATTCTTGTTTAAGGAATGAAAAGACGTATTGAGAACTTTGGAAAAATAAACCGGTTGCCGGAATGATGAGCTTGGAATAGGTCTCTGAATTATATAAGGTGTCAAGGGCCTCTGTAACGCTCATGCCGTAATCCTCTGAAAGAAATTCAGCTAAATCAGTGGCTACTGCCTCAATCATATATTTTATATCTGCGTCTGTCATAGTTTTTTAAGATAGCTAATTGAAATTTCCGTTCCAAAGAAAAATTGGAAAGTTATTCCTTTCATATATTTCAACCTGTTTAAGAATTCACTCTTATCAATACTACCATCCTTGAGTTTACGAATCTGAAGTCCTACCTTGTCATTTGCAATAGGACCATAGACTATATCATATTGCTCCGTAGCACATCCATCCCGGTTAGCAAATACAAAATCCGCCCATTCTTCTGTATAAGAATCAAATGTCTTTATTTTTAAAGACTCATCGTTCATTATCTCCTTGTCAAATTCAAATTTCGAGATTATCGCCTCTCCACCCAATTGCATTGACTTAAAAAGAGCCATTTCCATTGCTTGCTCTTCCGATTCTGACAAATAGAATCCTCTGCCAAAATCTTTATTGGGCTTGGATTTGGCAAGATCTATAATATCGATTGGTATATTTGAACCATGGTAAAGTATCATAATCTTCCTCCTGATCTACGACAATAGTTAGCTACACTATCCACAGCTTCTGAAAAATCCAAAGTATGGATTATGCCGTAATTTTGTTCAATAAAAGCGATGCCCTGATGATGTCTTATATATCTATATGCTTGTCTGTCAGACAGATCAAATCGCTTGGCGAATTCATTCACCAACGCAATAATATATTCCATTATATCCCTTACTCTATAATCCATAAGCCGGCTTTATTATTCTTTGTGAGACAACGGTTTAGTTTGACCAATCAAACATAGACCAAACTATTTCCAATTCACAAAAGTAATACAATTTCTCAGATACTCAAAAAAAAGATCTCGAAATTCCGAAGAGGATCCGGCGGCTTCAGTCGCGACCCAATGCTGTCTACTTAAGACTCAGATTCCTTTTGTCGTTTGATTTTCTAATTGAAGTTTTTCTTTTGGACGCTCATTTTTTTTGGTCGCAGATTCACGGGGATTGGGCCCGCAGATCTTGCGCGGATCTTTTTAAATATGGGCAATTGGATGGGCCGCAGATGAGGACCTCGGCCTGCTACGCGGCGGCCGGATTTTCGCAGATTGCCGCTCCTTTAAATTACCGGCGACAATCGGTAATTTTTTGCAATTGACAATCTGCGCTCATCCGGCCGCCGCGTAGCAGGCCGTGGTCTCAATCTGCGGACCGCCAATTTGCAAAAAAGATCTGCGACCGATCCTGCGGGCCCAATCCCCGTGAATCTGCGACCAAAAAAACTTCCGTGACAAAATGAATCTGCAAAAAATGCGTAAGAAAGTAATCCGCGACCAAAACAGCCCATCTTAAAGTGATTTTATACCAACTGCTTAAGTAAACAGCATTGAGTCGCGACAGGTCGCGAACCCTACATGGCAATCTTGACCTAGCACACGTTGTCAGAAAATGCAACATTTTTTGATTACAGTTTGGGTAATTATAAGATTTTATATAATTTTGTTCTTGTAATGACTTACACTAAATGTAAGTCAATAAAACAATAATAGTGAAAATTTCGTTTCAAAATAAGAAATTGGAAAAATTACTGGATAATTATTCCAAGCTTACAAAAGAACTCGGTCCATTGAGAACCAAGATATTTCTGAAAAGAATAGGCGTTTTGGTGGATGCCCTCACTCTTGAAGATGTACGGAATGAACCTGGTAACTTCCATGAATTGAAAGGCGACAGGAAAGGACAATGGGCGTGCGACCTTGACCAACCTTACCGCTTGATATTCGAGCCTCACGAAGACCCTATACCCACCGATGACTCAGGAAGATATTTATGGGTGGAAATAACGGGTATCGAGATTATTGAGATTACAAATTATCATGGTAAATAAAGAGATGACACGTACAAGACATTTTTTCGATCCGGCCAAGTTACCGGTTGTATTCCATCCGGGCGAAACTCTTGGAGAAAAACTACAGGAGATGGGAATGGGGATAAAAGAATTTGCAACGCGAGTATCCAAACCCGAAAAGACCATCATCGCTGTTTTAAAAGGTAAAAGCTCTATCACCCCCGATATGGCTGTTGCTTTTGAATTGGTGACAAAGATACCGGCGCACATGTGGCTACGGCATCAAAAAAGTTATGACGAATTCAAAGCTCGTCAAAAAAGAGAGGAAACACTTAAGGATGGCCTGATTTGGGCAAAAAAATTTCCTTATGAAGAGATTTCTCGCCTTGGATGGTTTGCTAATATAAATGAGCCACAAGGATGTGAAAAAAATATTGTTGACACACTATGCAGCTTCTTTGCAGTCAGTTCTCCTAAAGGTTGGGAAGATTTTTATCTTAACCAGAGGTTGCGTGTATCTTTTAGTATCACACTGGCGAAAACATGCGATCCATATGCACTTTCGGCATGGTTGCGTCAAGGAGAGATACAGGCCGGGCAACTTCCTGTTGAATCAAAGTACACAGCCAGACTTCTTAAGAGCATCCTGAAAGATATTATCGAGATCAAAAATAATGGAGCTCCTAATCGCGATGAGCAATTGACTTCACTTCTTCAAAAAGCCGGCGTCAAACTTATCTTTACAGAGACTCTCTCGACTGCCCCCGTAAAGGGATGTGCCCGCTATATCTACGGGGTGCCATGTATTCAACTTGCCAAAAACTTTGAAATTGAATCCGATTTCTGGACTACTCTATTCCATGAGATCGGGCACATCCTATTACATGGGAAAAAAGAGATCTTTATGGAGAATGTAAGTTATGGAGATAAAGACCCTGTCAAAGAAGCTGAAGCCAACGAGTTCGCAACCCATTGGATGAAGAAATAATTTAAAATGCGAGGAGTCCGGAATCATCATCGCTGTCGGAAATATTGCGGTTGTCCTGTATGCGACGGCGCCCATAGGAAAGATTCCAACTGAAATGTACACTGACCTTATTGCGGAACGACCCTGCGTGAAACGTCTTGTGGAAATCCACCAATGCCTGCTCCACCGACCATTGCTCCTCCACCGGATGAATAAAGAAATCACTGAGTGTCAAACCCACTTCCATATCCGAACGTGGACTATATCCCGCTCCGATACTATAAGCCTGCATACGCTTTCTCTTCATAAATCCGATGCCGTCACGTCCCGGAGCCTGATAACTCGCCGAAAAATTCCAACGTGGAGTGGAATATCTGACCCATGCGTTGCATCGGTAGGTCGGGATATTCCAATCTTCCGAACCTACTTTTATACGATTGTTTCCGCCAATGAAATTGCATCCTATCGTCATGCCCGCCACAGGACGGAAGGAAAGGGTAAGCGATCCGCTGAACATATTCACAGCGCCGGCATTGGCAAGACTCTCCGTAACATTATCCTCGTAACCGAAGTAAGAGGGCACTATCATACCGGGGGCAAGCGTATAATTCAGTACTATCGAATACTCGAAATAGCGCGTAGCGAAACTTTGGCCAAGATTGAAATAGTTTGAAGCGTAGGATGTGAGATTTGGATTACCCGTCACGTAATACCCCTTGTCCACCGGCCTCACCTGTGATGTAAGCTGAGCCGCGGTCGGCGAAACGGAAGTGCGCGTATAAAGCGCCGCGAGAGTCACCTTATTGCTCACGGGCCAATATACCTGTAGCTGGGGTGTAAACCGTAAGGAGGTCTCCCGGCGATTGTCGGCATCGTTGAAGAGATTCGTATACGTGCCTGCCAATTGTCCTCTAAGGAAAATCTGTTTGAGCCATAGACGATAACTCATGGTGAGCATGGCCTCGTTGCGCAAAAGATGCGACTCCGAGCTATCACCGGAATATCGAGTGCGTTGCCAATAATATCGCCCTGAAGTAGTCAACTTACCCGGCCCGAGACCGGATAAATCATAATCCACCTCTCCGATAAGGGAATACAATCTGTTGTCGCTGTGATTACGCAGGGTATATTCATCGTAAGAAGATGGTGTATGGGTATATTCCTGCCCCATAGCTTCATTCTCTTCTCCATATACCGATGACACCGATGTGGAGTAGGTCGTGGCTACAAGATTGGCCATCAGAAAATGTCGCGGACCAAAAGTGCGGTGGAAATACATATCCATATCAAATTTGGCGATATCCGTTGATTCATCCGAACGCGACAGGATTCCTCCCGGCTGATTCCTCCCCGGATAAGTGACGGCACTCAGGTTGCGCCTGTCGGTATCCGTAAACGCCCCCTTGAATCCGGCATTGAATTGCGTGGACTCTTTCCCATAAGGATTGCTGTACATATATGCCGCTGAGAAATTCTGCTCACTGTTGCGGACATAACTCCCCATCCCCTTCGATTCTTTGGTAAGATCTCCTCCGGCTGTATGATATGTGATGGTGGCATCTTCAGTGCCCTTGTCGGAGCGGTTGAAGTTATGGTTGTAAGCTACCGAAAATCTGTTTCGTCCGTAGTTATAGAAACTTCTGACACCATTGTCTGCGCGTACCCACTGACTTGGGGTCTCACTCAGACTTATGTACGTATTACCACCGGTGATATCGGCTTTGGTAATCAATTCTATCACATTTTTCACTTTCTCTTCCTGCGAGAAGCGTGCCGGAGGCATGTCATAGACTCTTATCTCCTTTAAGTCCTGCTTTGAAATAGCCTTGAATTCATCCAGGCTCGCCTTTACTCCGTTAATGAGAAGAAGCACCCCGGCCTCTCCTCTGACCCTCAGCTCATCTCCAAGCGTCACCAACGGAATCTCCGAAAGAGCTTCGTAGATATTGGAATATCGCTCCAACTGACTTTTGGAAAGACGGAATGAATTGAAATCGTATTCCACCTTCTTGTTATCGGCCACCACGGCGATACCGTCAAGCGAGACCGACTCCCGTATCATGGTGATATCCCCTACATTCCCTCCATATTTCGGTTGCAGAGTCTCCTCCTCATATCCAAGGTATCTGAATTTCAACGTCATTTCCCCCGGATTACCATTGGTATCAAAACGGCCGTCAAAATCAGTAAGACCGGTATATGCGACAGTACTGTCATTGCGCAGGATGACAGTCACGCCGGCAAGCGGCGTCCCGCTCTCATCTACCACCTTCCCACTGTAAGGATAAGCGGCCACGACAGTTGCAAACATACTGCAAAGAATTACACTCCGTATTTTTCTATCCATAGGTAATACAAACTTTTAAATATTGCACTGTCGAGGGAATAAGTAGCTAAGAAAATTTAATACGATATTAAGTAGCTATACCCTACCCACTACTCTTTTATTCACTCTTTAATTCCTGATAATCTAATGAGGATTGGTGAATATCAATGTCAATATTCTTTTTTCCTCCGCTGAAATACCATACCACTCTTAATCCCGCTGTCTGTACAGGGCCGGTGTACTTCATCGATACGGTTTGGTTTTCCAATCTCCTTTCAAGTGTGCGACGTCGACCTAAGGGAGTGACGTTTAGAATCAACTGTAGCCTGTTATTCAGGAAAGTCTTATATATGCTGCAATCAACCTGATATACCCATCTGTATGTATTGGCAAAATCCCTGAACGTAGGCTCCACATAAGCATTCACATATCCTCCCCAATCATTCTTCAGACTCAGCGAGCTGTAAATGGAATAGAATTGTCTCAGACGTGTTGTGTCATACGTGATTCCGTTCATCTTGAAATTTTCCGTATTAAACGCAACCCTGGCAATTCCTTTGATCATCCAGCAGTCAAAAGGCCTGTAATTCACCTCGGCTCTGACGGCATAGATATTCACCGGACTGACGTTAACCGGCTTGGTATACAGCACGTTGACATTCTCCGGATCATTGAAGGTCTGCCAGAAGATGGTATTCTCATCCCTCATATAGGATCCGTTCAAATTGATTAGATTATCCAACAGGCTGACTCCAACGCTTGCATAATGCTCTGTCGGGGCCTTGAGTGCTGAATTTCCTATATAATAATTATACGAATCCACCCATACCTTCTTATCTGAGAGAGCATCGTAAGGGATATTGTCAAGGATATGTTTATAGATTATTACAAGGTTATTCTTATTATTGCGCCATATCGGGAAAGACAACTGCACCGTCGGATTCACAGAGTTCTGCGTTATCCTTCCCCCCGAGACCACTTTCACAGTATTCATTTGCCAGTTGAGGCCGGCATAGTATCCGAACGACCCCACGTTACCCTCCATCGAAGCATACACCAGCGGGGTAAAGGCCCGTATGGTCTGTACATCCCTGCCTGAGAAGTTATCCGTACGGATATCGAAGTAGTTGCACGAGATGCCTCCGTTCAGTTTATGATTGGAGTGGAAAACATGGGTATAACCGAAAGATCCCTTTAGAAAGTTTGATCTGTTCTTTCTCTCCCCAGAATAAGAGTCCTCGAGTGGATTTTTCACAATCTGCTCCTCTTTCTCCTGATGATAAAGCCAATCCATCGTGAAATGCAGACGATCGGCAGCGCCATTCAATTTTCCATCATAATTGACCGACAGAACATTGGAAAAGATATTGTTCTTTGAGAATAATGAATTCTCCATCCGAGAGTCAGGTGTATCCTCGATATCGCGTCTTCTGACGAATGTCTGATTATTCAGACTGACAAGATGTGATTTCGAGATATTATAACCCAACCCGAAATTATTATTCAGGCTTTTTGTCTTATAACGTGAGGCGCCGTCGTAGTCAACCACATCGGTCGGAGATTCCAGTACGGAATGATACGTGTCCTTTATATCGTACAGACCAGTGCTTATCCCATCAAACAAATTTAACTTTCCGCTTCGCATACTGATATTGCCACTGACATTCTCAGTATTGCTGTTGGCGTCGAAGGGTTTTGCAAAAACTGCCTGAATATTGCCGTAATAACCCTTGGGAGGCACCTCCTTTAAATGGATTTCAATTGTGCCGCCTACGTTATTGGTGATTTTATCAGCGCCGGAAGTGTAATTCACCTCCACCGACTCGATGATATCAGCTGACAGATCCTTCAGTTCCGACAGATCATATACCTTACGGCCATCTATCTTTATTTCATTGGCCGCTATCCCGTTTATCTGAAGCGCACCATCATGCAGTGATAAATTGGGTAGATAAGGGAGGATCTCCTGTATTGATTTTCCCTTTTTCAGTTTGCTGTCGATACTTCTGATACGGTATCCTCTGGTGTTGGTCACAATATTGGAGGCCTCCACCACAAATTCATCCAAATCTATAGTCGGAATCGAATCGGCAGACTCTCCCCGGGCATAGAGGGGCACCATACCCATAAGAGCTGCCATCACAAATACTATCAACTTCAAGTCAAACAGTTTAGCCATACACATTCATTATAAGAGTCACGTCCCTGTATAAGAGTCATGTCGGTGAATTCACTATATGTATATAACGGCCATATCAAATTTATGTGACATCTACCCACAATCTTTTTTTGCAAATTACCGATTGCCCATGTAGGGTTCGCGACCTGTCGCGACCACCGCTGCCAATCCCACGGAATGATTATTCCGGGATGGTCAATTGGAAACCGGTGAGGCGGCTGCGGTCACGACAGGTCGCGAACCCTACATGAGTCATTTTCAGGGGATTACCAACCCTGAAGAAAAGCCTCCGGAACCCATTCGCATGGACACCGGAGGCGCGAGATAACTATGTCATGTTATTTATTCTAACCAATGAGAAGCAGTCATCTTATTTAGTAAGCAGTCATCATTTTGTTTCCACAAATACCTTGCCCCCCTTGATATAGGGCTGACCGGGAACAGCCTCGCGAAGCTCGCGGCCTTGCAAATCGTAGAGCCGGTCCTCGGGAGCGGTGAAGCCTCCATCGGAAGCGGAGATAGCCTCCACCCCGTCAGGCAGGTCCTGACGGAAGATAAGATTCCCTTCGCCGTCATATACGGCTACGAGCACCGCGCCGACGAAACTCTCGTCATCTGCCGAGGAGGGACGGTGGAACTCAGTATTCACCGCCGGAAGGATTCCCCCCTTCGTGATACCGATACCCTCCACACACTTAACTCCGTCGCTTCCCTCAAAGGTATAGCTCAGCTTATCCTCGCCGCCTACCTGGGTAAGACCTGTTGCAATTTTAGCCGATGTCCAACCCTTGGGAGAATAGAAAGTCAGCTCTTTGCCGTCAGCTGCCACGAAATCGTAGATGAGGGATTCAACAACTGAGGAATCTTTGCCGAGCTCCAGATAATTTGCTGAATGGAGCAACCATATTTTTCCGTCTTCCTCTCGGACAGTATACACTGCACCATCAACGGGAGTCCAGCCCTTATCAGGATTATCCGACAGGGCAACCACTTTAAATCTACGGTATACTTTCCCCTTATCCTCAATAAGGTAATTGAATCGCATCATCATGTAGGATATGTTCCCCTCAGAGTCAAAGAGGCCGTAAACCCATTGATAATCTTGTTCGGCAAGAAAACCGGCCGCGGTCTGGACAGGATTAATGAAAATCTCTTCCCCCTCCTCATTCCTTACATTGTATAATGTATAGAACGGCTCGGGTTTCCAGCCGGAAATCTGAGGACGGAAATGTAAGGCGGTCAGAAGACAGTCATTATAGATAGGGCCTATCCCCTCCACTATATTGATTTTCCGATGGTTTCCCACAGGATTAGCATCATCCCATTGGTCATAATCAGGTTCGATAACCAGAACTCGTCTGCCATCGTGATCTATAGACTTGCCGGTAACAATGAAATCGGCCAAATAGCAGGCTTCAGGAAGAAGAGCTCCTCCATCGTTCTCATTCAGGAAGTTAGTGACTGGGGCAGCATATTTGGCACCCACCTCCATATTGAAATCATAGAGAAGATACTCTCCCGGATTTATACCACTCTCCTTTGATTCATCCGCCTCCGGTTCATCATCTTTGGCAGGGTCAATATAGGCGTAGTACGCTCCGCCCTCTTCCCTGAGTAGAAAGTAGGATTCTATCGGATAGTGATTCCGGTTGCAGTCATCCTTCCAATTCCAAACGAAACGACGATATTCTTTGCCATCTCTCGTCACAACATCCGGCGAATAGAATGCGATGGGGAAGACATTCACCCCATCAGGATAGTAATCGTATATCCACGGTCTCTTAACCCAGAAATACTCCCATGTATCATCGGGATTGAACCATTTCTTGCTCTCATTATCTATCTGAGCAATGGCTGCTCCAACAGACAAAGAAGCAAGTAATATCAGTAATAAGATTTTTTTCATATATTACAGCTTTATCCATTACATTAACGAAAATACAAGAGGCTAAATTATAGCGATATTTATTCTATAATAAAGCTTGTCTTGGTATTCCCCCATGTGGAAATAGACAACTCTCCGCCCTTTTCACATTGGAAACCGGGACCAAGAGTGATAGTCGTACCTTTAACGGTCATATTTCCTCCCTCTTTGATTATCGGGCCCGTAAGGTCTACGCCCTTGTCACATTTAATTGATATTGATCCTCCATTCTCTATTTCAAGCATCGATCCACAATTAAACGAATTGAATGCACCTATCTTAAAGGAAGAATTTCGTCCTACAACAAACTTTGCAGTATCATAGACTCCCAACCATCCATCGGTAACGACATAATCCTTTACCGTATCATAAAATGGGAAGTTTAGGGAATTAGACGTCAGCATAAATATCTTTGGCAGATAATCTGTTTTCCAGATTGAAAAGATGTTTATACCGGTCTGAGGCAAGGCATTGAGAGTCATAGAAAGGCTGTTGGAGGAGTATGACTTGAAATTTGAGATACATTCGTATCCATTACTTATAAATATATTTGAACCATTCAACTCATCTCCTTTTATCATCAGATTGGTTTTAGAGGGATTGAATTCCAACGAGATCATCTGCCGGGGACTCCGGAGCCACATTTCAAGTTCCGGATCTCCAATTAAACTACATCCATAAATTAATCTGGACATAACAGGTGTCCGCTTATTTTCAGAATCATTAAGTATGTAATCTAATTTTGCCTTTTGATTAGATTCTCCAATTCTACGAGACTTTATAATGTTTCTTATAAAGTATTGTTCTAATTTAGCAGAATGACTCACATACCCTTCTCTGGTATTACCAATTAAGGCAACTCCTCCATAATATCCCCCGGAGGTAAATGAGCTCCCCATATTATGAGGTATATCAAATGTTTTTCCAACTTCTAGAACCTTCTCTCCCTGCTTCAATGATATTTCATCATTATATTTAAACAAATCAAATGGTGTAATAATACACGATATCGAATATGCTACAAATGGTTTTAGAGGATTATATAAATTATCAAGACCTTTTCCATCTCCAGGTCCCTCTAAATCAGTCTCTTCTCTTCCATAAGAACTTAATGCGAAAATTCCATGACCTTCTCCACTATAAGCATTACTTGTCTGAACTGCCCCAGGGTTTCCATGACCATGCCATGATGCAAAACCAACATCTTTCATAGCTCTGATAACCTGTTGTCCAGTCGGCTGAACGTTACCTGTATTTCTGAGCCATGTACAATCTTGGTATAATTCATTTTCAGTCAAAATTCCATAAATATCTTCCCATTCGTGCCATTGGTTCATATCATAATGCTCGAATGCCATAGCTCGATCAAGATAAGAATAATCTCCGCATCCCGGGTAGGTTTCATATAGAATTAGCTTATTAGTATAAATCTGTAAATCTTCTGCAGAATGAACCAATAGTCGCCCTACATTAATATCCGATATATAATTCTCAAATTTATCAAGATAGTATTGAAAAACGCCATTAAATTCTCGACTAAGCAATTCATATTTTTGGGTTAAATCTGAAAAATAATTGTCAGTAGGAATATAAAAAGGTCCATTAAAGTTGCCTGTCGCATAAATAGTATAATTTTGCTCATACTTATCTAATCTTCCTTTACGAATAGGCATGGTAGTACGATAGTCTCCTACCAAAAGGCAATAGAAGCTGTCCTTTATATTTGCATACTCGTCCTGAAGATACGTGCGCAGACTCGCTGCTTCATCGGGAATAGATGTTGTGGAACCTACCCGATAATCAGGAGAATTAAGAATTGACTCAATCGTCGTTACTACGACTGTGTATCCTTTCTGTCGTTTCCACATCGCGAGACGCTCAACACCATCCCTCAGGTTCTCGGGTACTATTATATAATAGTACTCGGGACGATAGAGAAGTGCCGCTTTTGTCATCGATGATTTTGGACGATCGAGAGATGTCGGATTCACAACGAGATCTCCAAGTGACTCCTTTTGGGCGGCGGCGAAAGTAAAGACAGGAGAAAAACGCAACTCTTCCGCACTGCATGTGTCATAATGCAATTTTACATCAAGTCGGTGCGAGAAAATCAGAGTGTTATCATCTTTAAGAATTAGAGGATTCACAGCAACTGCAACTATATGATCCCAACCATCCATTAAAGTTTCGGTTGTAATTTGTGGAGTAAGATCAGTTTTATCAGCACCATAAACTGACTTGTCGGGATTAGTAAACTCTATGCTTGTGGCAGATGTTGGGACAGGCTCCTGACACGGAAACAGCGGGGCGGAAAGAGTTATATCTTCATTCTCATACCTGCCGATCACTTCAATCCTGTAATTATGGGAATAGGTAGGCACCACGAATTTCAATATTCGCATAGGCACCTCACAGCTTCCGGGTATACCATCGCTGACACCATCTTGTAAGTGCAAACGTGTATACTTCTCTCCGTTATTTCCTGTGACCTCCGAGATAGAAAGATCATTCGTATCCAACACAAGTGTATAGGCTATTTCTCCCGCTTTCCCCATAAATTGAAAAGAGAGAAGAAATAAAAGCATCAGTATTGATAGTCTATATCCTCTGCTTAAATTTGGCTGAGGAATATAGGGTTTATATCTTGTCATCTTTATAGGATTTAATTATCATTCAGTCAGTATCATTCTCTTGGTGGCTACCTCTTCTCCATCGACGATGAGGGAGTAGAGGTACATTCCGGCGTGAAGGCTCTTGCCATCGACGGTGACGGCTGTCTTTCCGCGACCCTCCACGGGAAGTTGCATCACCTGTGTGCCCTGCATATCATAGATACACAGCATGGCGCTTGACACATCCGAAGGAAGGGTAATGTCAATGATTGTGCTTTCAGTGAAGGGATTAGGACGATTCTGTGAGAGGGTAACGGTCTCCATCGACACACCGTCAGATCCGGCAACGGTCTTGCGTGCAGGATTCAGAAGTCCCTCCACCTTGGCCTCCAGTTCCTCGTTACGCGCGGCAAGATTCTTGTATGCGTCCACGAGCAGAGGGATAAAACCNGTGTAATCGATACTCAGATANCCCTCCTCNTCCTCGCTGACGAGCTCAGGGAAGATTTCNTGAATCTCCTGAGCGGCNAAGCCGAAGTGTACACGCTCATCGGGAATGGCAGGCTGAGACATGGACTCCTCCTCATTCTCGGCCGCCGGCACAGGCTTGGGTAGAAGACGATAGGAGATACTGTTGACATCGGCGAGCTGGAGATAGCTGTCGCCGAGAGANGTCACATCCTTTTTGAGTCTCAGGTCGGAGCTTGTATTGAATGCGGTAGCTCTTATAGAGGTGTTGAAGATGAATTCCGGCAGCGTAGTGGTCACGATGGATGATTTCTTCGCATAAAAGCAGGTTGTGTTGCCCATACGGTATTCAATACCGAGGTCACCTCCGATTGTAATGAAGTCNTTGTAGCGGGTCTCTCCTATCCATGCATGGCTTTCATCACCGAANGAGATCTTTCCACCCATATTATNGGAAGAGGGACCGAGGANAACGATNTTGGCGGTNGTGTCGGGNNNNACNGTCNTANNNATCNGNANGCCATTCCAATNNNCTGTNATANNTNCCNATANTTCCGAANTGNGNNTGNCCNNTCTTGTCAATGGTGATCTGAGCAGAAGCTGAGAGTGGGAGCAGGGCGGCGGTGAAAAGAGCCGCAACTGCTGTGAGCNTGAGTTTTCTCATTTTTTGTTAAGTTTTGGTTTGTTGTTTTGTTGTTTCTAATTTTTCAGTGGAATGTCAGAAGTATATTTCTCCCTCGTACTCATCGCCGTTGTCAAAGGTGACGGTGAGGAGGAAGTCACCGCTGAGGTCGGGGAGCTCCACGCAGGGATAGCCGCGGTCGATGCCGGCTGAGAAGACGGGGAAGGTGCCGGTGGAGAGAGTCACTGTCGTGGACTCGGTGTCTTCGGGGAAATCTACGAATAACACTCCATCTTCAAAGGAAGCATGAAGATATTGTGTAGCGGCAGGCGACTTGGGTCTACCAGGCACAAGGGGTGGAGGCGGAACCGGATTTGGTTTCTTCTTTAGGGTGACATCTCCGGGAGAGACTATTCCCGGAAGCGTGATAGAGGAATCGTCTGCTGTCGCCGGGAAGGAGANTATGCCGCCCGCAAGCAGGAGAAGTGGAAGTGTCATCTTATTCATAGAGATAAGATTTTGATGGTTAGTATTTGCGCCCCTCGGGGAGGGGCGCTGATTTCTTGTCGCCAAAGTTACACACAAAAAACCTCTCTATCCACAAAAATGCTGAAAATAAACCTTACACTTTTACCCCCTATAGCCCCACCATCCACTTAACAGAACGCTTAATTCGCCACATTCAGACACTACTTTTCACTGATAATTAAGGCAATTATAAAATGTAAGATTTTTCTTGCATTTTAGGGCCTCCGGAGGTATCCTCAGGCATGAGGGCTTGTTGCCAAAGTCGAATTAGTTTAGTATTTTTGCAGTCTAAAAATATGACAATGTCTTTCAAATCTCTATCAACCCATATCTCGGGAGGAGGCTTACGCCTCCTCCCTGCACTGATTGCACTCCTCATTTGCCTTGGATGCAGTTGCAACCGTTCGAGTTTGCACCGCAGTCTTCTTGACGCAGAATCTTTAATAGAGGAGAACGCCGATTCCGCCTATGCTATCCTCTCTTACTTAAAGGTGGATTCAACCACTCCGGAAGAGGACAGGGCGCTTTACAGTCTGCTCCGCACCCAAGCTTTATATAAGACAAACAGGCTGACATCTCCTTCTGCCCGCCTAATCAAGTCTCATTCAAATATGATGGATCACGCCATCATCCTTTTTGAAAAGAAGAATGATCTCAAAAGATTAATGAAGTCTTATTTTCACCAAGGAATCTTATACTTTCTAACGCCGGATTCAATCCCTTATGGATTGGCCCCTTTTTCTGTCAGTCTTGATATCGCATTCGAACTGAAAGACACTCTCTACATAGCCAAGAACTATGATATGATATCTGAAATCTTTCGCCTGAGCAAGGCATATAATGATGCCACAGAGGCACAAAAAATGGCGTTGACTTATTTTGAGAAGACCGGAAAGAAAGATTTCATTGACTATTCCCGATATTCTTTAGCTACAGCATTGTTCTTATCCGGAAAGCACGAAGAAGCATTAATAAAAATCGATTCTCTTTTATTTGATCTGTCACAAGAGGAACCCTCTTATTTACAACCTATGGCCATGAATACCCGAGCCCGTGCTTTATTCTATTGTGACAGGTTCAGGGAGTGTGCGGACCAAATCGAGAAGTTGGACAGCATGGGAGAGCATCAGCCGGATCTGGTGCTGTTTCATGCGGGATCTTATATAGAGATGGATAAGCCGGATATGGTCGGTAAAATAATGAAAGAGAGAGCCACTGATCTGGATTCAACAGACAGGAACATGCTTGCCAATCTTTTCTATAGAAAAGCCCCGAATGCTTCGGAAGGATATAAAGCTATGGACACTCTTTATAGCGGACTGGCAAAGGATTATGTGGAGATGACTCAGGGGAATCTCAATACAATCCAATCGATTATTCACCGCAATGCGGCTTCTCGCTATAATCTT
Organism: Bacteroides sp.; assembly: GCA_014801225.1. Lineage (GTDB taxonomy): Bacteria > Bacteroidota > Bacteroidia > Bacteroidales > Muribaculaceae > Lepagella. The sequence continues at coordinate 22,935 of JAAVEO010000014.1, read as the reverse complement.
GAGAAGGAGAATCTGAACTTGAAATATCTTTTATGCGGCATTATTCTCGCCATCATCCTTATCGCTTTACTTTTGTGGATCCTAAAGCGTAAAAGGGACCAAGCAGCCACTTTAGCACGCATACAAGAGGATTTCAGGGCAAAAAAATTGCAATGGAAAGAGGGATATGAAAGAATGAACGCTGACTCCGAGAAGCGTGAGACAGCATGGAAAGAAAAATTGGAAAGAAACACTTCCGATTTAGAGAAGCGTGAGGCCGAATGGAAAGATAAATTGGAAAGAACCTCCTCCGATTTAGAGAAGCGCGAGGCCGAATGGAAAGATTTATCTCAAATGAGGGATAAAATGGAGAAGGATATAAATGAGATAGCTTCTCAATATGGCTTATCCATTCCGGCCAATGAAGCCGAGCCGAATGTCAAGGGACTCCTTTCATCCATGATAGAGAAAGTAAAAAAGCTTTCTGACGAAGAGGCAACGAAGGAAATGAATAATCTGGGAATGGCGGGGTTGGGATATATACGTATGGTGTCGGAAATTATGATGGATATTCAATATGAAGACTCGATACATGGAGACAAATATACCCGGATCGCAGATCGCATAGTCAGCCTTAAGAGCTACCTCGATTCATTCCGCCCGGACAGCGAGGAGCTGGCCCTCCGGGCTACCTTGATCGATGAATTGAGAAATAATGCAATCCACAATTTGCAAACGGGAGCCGACGGCGTTCCGAAAGTGAAAGGGAAGGTCCTGAATATTGCGATTTATCTCTTCTATGGTCTGAACACGGACACTATCAGCTTTCTTCTCAAGATAGAACAGGGGCACGTCTATACATTAAAGTCTCGTCTCAGAAAGAAGCTGACGGCTCTTCCGGAGGATATGAAGGCGATCTACGCCCCGATAATGGAGGGTTAACCTCTGGCGCGGGGACGCGGCCCGCAGAGGCGCGGGAGGGTGCGGAGCAGGCGCCGGTTATATTCGCGGCGCTTGCGGTCGTGCCACCATCCCCATTTACAGAAGTAGCGCCACATATTCACTATATGGATACGCAGCATCTTCGCGCTCTTGCGCGAGGCGGCCGCATGCGCATGGATGATGCTCACTCCGGGCCAGAACATAGTGCGCCAACGTTCATGCACTCTGCGTGTGATATCAATATCTTCGGGATACATGAAAAAGCGCTCGTCAAACAGACCGACATCCCGCAAGGCTTCCATACGAAACAGCATGAAGCTCCCCAACAGATACGGACAATTGAACGGGCGGTCATGGTCGGCGTCGGCGAGCAGGTAACGCTCCATACGCTTTCGAGTAAGCGAAGCGGGAAGAAAGCGTTTGGCGAAGACATCCCAGGGGGTGGGAAGCATGCGGCAGGCATATTGCAAGTCGCCGTCGGGATAATATACCTTCGGGGCAGCCAGCCCTACATCAGGATTCTCTTTCATATAGGCGATCATCGGGGAAAGGATATCTCCCTCCCACATCACATCGGCATTCATCACCAGATGAAAGTCGACCCCGGATTCAAGCGCTCGCCGAAGGGCCACGTTATGGCCGGCTCCAAACCCGTCGTTGGGCACATGCAGATAAATAGCGGCGGGAATCTTCTCAACCACCGGACGGAGATTTTCATCCGGACTGTTGTCGACAACATACACACACTTCACCTCCTCACACCGCAGGATGCATCCTATGGCGCGTGAAAGTTCGGCAGGGTCAGTGCAATGGGTCACGATGGAGGCTGTAGTCATTGGATTGAGATTTTTCATGATAGGTAAAAAAAAAGCCAGCCGCATAAAGCGACTGACTTCCTCTCTCCTCGGTCGGGGTGACAAGATTCGAACTTGCGACCACACGCCCCCCAGACGCGTACTCTAACCGGGCTGAGCTACACCCCGAGAAAAATTGGCTTTATAAAGACCAACCGGTATTCCATTTGGGGGAGTCTTTTCAGACTTTGCCTCGCTCTCTCGGAGGCGGAATACTCTCGCTTTCGCTTCGCTTTTGGGCTTCGTTACCGGCGGGGGTTCTTTTCTAAAGCGTTGCAAAATTACACACTTTTTTGATACCCACCAAATTTTTCAGCAACTTTTTTCAAAAAAAATTCTCCTCTTCTTTCTACGCCATTGATATTCAATCAATTACAAACATAAAAATTTTTCGAAAAAATTTGGCCTCTTCCCCGTCTCCCCTCCCCTTTTCCACCCATTTTCGCTTCCCCGCTCTCTTCCCGTCTCAAAAATTTTAGCTAACTTTGCAAAAGAAGGTCTAAAAAGCATCCCTGACTCTCATATTTTTTTGCAGAACAGGAGCGAATTCGGGGATGGAGATGACCGCCGAAAATAAAAAATCAGCTTCAGATATGGAAAAGGAAGTGAAATACCCGATAGGCCAGCAGGATTTCAAGACCCTACGCAAATTAGGTTATATATATGTAGACAAAACTCGTTTTGTCTACAAAGTCACCCGTGGGAGTCAGTATCTCTTCTTGGCGAGGCCCCGACGCTTCGGGAAAAGCCTCTTCCTCTCCACGCTACGCTATTTCTTCGAGGGAGAACGCGACCTCTTCAAGGGCCTATACATCAACTCTACCGATTGGAAATGGGAGCACTACCCTGTGTTGCGTCTTGATCTCAACGTGGAAAAATATTCCGAACCGGGGAAGCTGGATTCCATCCTTAACGGTTATTTCTCTAAATGGGAGGAAGAATATGATGTGACTACAAAAGAGTCTGAGCTTTCCCTCCGATTCCGCAATATCATTGAAGCAGCTCATCGAAAGACCGGACAACAAGTAGTCATACTCGTTGACGAGTATGACAAACCATTGGTAGGCAACCTCAACAAAATAGAAAATCTTGAGCATTATCGCGAGAAACTGGCTTCCGTATATGCCAACTTCAAAAGCAGCGCGGAGCATATCAGGCTCGTATTCCTCACGGGGGTCAGCCGCTTCAGCAAGCTGAGTGTATTTTCCGACCTTAATAATCTCGATGATATTACATTCGACAATGCATACGCCGATATATGCGGAATAACCGAACAGGAATTCCTTGAGACATTCCCCGTCGGCATAAATAAGCTTGCACGTGAGAAAGGAATTTCATATTCTAAGGCCGTAAGTATGCTTAAAAGCAATTACGACGGATATCGATTCGCGGCCAAAGGGAGCGATATCTATAATCCATGGTCTTTATTAAGCTGTCTGGATAAAAGTGAAATACGAAATTTCTGGAACCAAACCGGGCAACCTTCGATTATTGCCGAGACATTGAAGCGCATCGATGTTGACCTCAAAGAATTCCTTCATCAGACTTGCTCCGCCGATGAACTACGTGGTCAGGATCTTCTTGACCCCCGACCTATAGCCCTACTCTATCAGACCGGCTACCTCACCATCAAGAAATACAACGAGCGGCGAGACATGTACACCCTTGGCTTACCTAACAAGGAGGTAAAACAAGGTTTTTTCGATGCTCTGCTCCCTTACTATGTATCAACTAAAGGGAACACTCCGCAGAGCATTGTGTCAAGGATAGTGAATTATGCGTTTGACGGAGCGCCTCAGAAACTAATGTTGGAACTGCAGGTGTATTTCGCCGGTGTATCCTATAAGATGAGGCTGGATAATGAAAATAATTTCCACAACGCCTTCTTCTTACTTACCAATCTCATAGGATTGGATACCCACACGGAAGTATCCACCTCCGATGGGAGTATCGACATTCTTATCTCTACCGATGATTTCATCTATATCATCGAGCTTAAGTATGACCGGCCGGCTGAAGAGGCTCTGCGGCAAATCAATAATAAGCATTACGACCGACCTTATCTTACGGATGGCCGGAAGATATTCAAAATCGGTGTGAGCTTCTCTTCAAAGACCCGTTGTATCGAAAACTGGATAATCGAGGCTGAAGGTTGAGCCCCGACCGTCAATACTTCTTATTCATATCCGAGATTTGTCAGACATTATCAGGAAGAGGGAGTAGCCAGTCGCCGGGGTCGGAACGATACGGAGTGCGGGAGTCCGCCCGGGGAGCATCGGGATTCTTGCGCGGGGGAATCGTTTCGCGAGAGGACTGAGCGACTTCACGCTTTTGCGGCGACGCGGGTATTTTTTCCCGCACAGGAAGAGAGGGATCTTCATCTTCCGGATCAATAAGATCGAGAGGCGCGGAGGATTGCCCGGAAAGGCGCTTCAACTCGTCGGTGGCATCGGCCAACTGCCGCTTAAGCGTAGCTATCGAAGCCTCATACCTCTTCTTCATCGCGTCAGCCTTATCAAACTCTGCTTCCAACTCGGCCAATTTGCGATCCATCTCCAGTTGGTATTCCTCCTCACTCTTCATCTGCAGAAGTTCGCTCTCCAAGCGCAACCGCGCATTCTGCGCCTCCAAAAGCTGTTGCCTCAATTCGGCATTCTCCTTTCTCAGAGCCTCCGCATCTTCACGCGTAAGCTTCATATTTCGTTTCATCTCATCCATCCTTCCATCATATTCACGCATCAGGCAAGCCGTGCGCACCGGATGAAGCCACACCTGCCAGGCCGACATAGAATCATCGGTCCGGCAGGAGGCTTTATCTTCATTATATCCGGTATCAACATTCATTATCTTCAAATTCCCCATCTACTCGCGCGCGATGCGCGGCAGCACACGGTTTCTCTACGATACCGACGGATTTTCTTCCGTTGATGGCGATAGGGAGCGACTCCGGGAATCCTACGATACGCACACGCTCGCTCTCATATACAGCCTCCATGGAGTCAAGATAGGAATGATCCACGAATCCAAGGCCGGCGCTCTCATCCACCGTGAAATATCCCACTCCGAACGAAGTGAGATTCTGGAAGAAATGGGTGCCTTGCGAAGGCTCGATACGATACCCCGGCAGCGCACATTCCACAATAAGACGCGCTCCGGCTATCTGCGGCCATTTCACGGGCACTCCGAGTGCAGAATCGGAGGAGCCCCAGCGGCCCGGCCCGATGAGGATATACGGTTCGCCGGCCTCCACAAACCCCTTGTTGATACGCTCTATCTCCGTAGCCACCTCGGGATTGCGCGAGCTGTCGAACGTATCCGGCTTGACATACACCACATATTTCACACCCTCCATCACGCCATGGCCCAAGGCTGTGCCGCTCTTGATGACCAGATCCGCATCGGGCACATCAAGGATGCTGTCGTCAAGCATCTCTTTCTTATCCACGATCGGACGCATCTGGAGCCAATAGATCACGCCTTTCTTCTTTTCGGAAGTGGCCTTGGGATCGATCACACCCGCAAATTCTATCTCCACGGGACGTCCCATCTCATACTGACCGCGGGAGAGCATAAACTCGATAGCGGGAGCAAGGGGAAAGACACCGTGACGCAATACGTTGGCGAAGGTCACGACCTTGCGCCCCGGCCCCATATCCGTATCGCGCAATATGCCGTTATTGAAATCGTAGGTGCTGACCATATAGCGCAGCGCTCCTGTGGCGGCGGCATCCGCTACGGGCACACGCACGATATTGAAACTATCATCCACTGAGAGATGCTCCGATTTCGCCACATCTCCCGGAAGGGCATCGATATAAGTCTGTGTGTCGCGCAGGGCAAGTTGCAGAGTGGAAGTCTGCAACACTTTGTCGGGATATTTCGGAGAGAAACGCAGGGCCATACCTCCATCCACTATATACTTGCCGAGACCGCAGGCCACTTCAGCCACTCCATCCTCGGCCACTTCATCATTGATGGGATAATAATTGAGCGAACGCCCCACCCCCGAGAATGAGGGATAATAGAGGTCGGCATGGTATTCGCCCACCACTTCCTGAAGGATAACGGCCATCTTCTCCTGATCGATGACGTTGCTCGTGGCATTCATATATGCCTTCGAATCGGCGAAGAACACAGAGGCATATACACCCTTCACAGCATCGCAAAGAAGATGAAGCATAGTCTCCCTGTCGGCGACATGCGGAATCATATAAGTGGAGTAGACTCCGGCAAAGGGTTGGTAATGGGAGTCCTCGAGCAGCGAACTGGAGCGAACGGCCAACGGACGATCCACAACGTCGAAGAGAGCTGCAAGATCCTCCACAAGCCATTGAGGAAGACGGGCTGAGAGGAATCGGTCGAGGATATCGCTGTCAGGGATATCTGAAAGAGCCACGGGATAGAGATTATTCATATCCATGAACTCGTCAAAGATATCCGTACAGAGCACAACGGTACGCGGAATAGTGATTTCCGCCCCGTCAAACTCCTCACATATAGGATTGCGCTTTATAATCTGGTCGATGAACGCAAGACCGCGCCCTTTACCGCCGAGCGACCCTTTGCCTATACGTGCGAAATTGGAGTAGCGGTCGAATCTATCCTTCTCGAAGACAGCCACAACTCCCCGGTTCTTCATTCGGCGGTATTTCACGATACACTCGAAGATAAGCCGGCGTACGGCCGGAGCCTCGTCCATCTCAGTGAATCTGAAACTCTTCAGAACATCCGCTATGGGGAAGAGAGCACGGGAATATAGCCAGCGCGACACGGCATTTGTGCCGCAGCAATAGAAGAGTGCGTCGGAAGGGATATTGAACACATTCTTCTGCAACCCTTTGAGATTGGATATCCGCATTATCTCGCGCCCTGAGACAGGATCGGTCACGACGAAATCGCCGAATCCGAAATGACGTGACAACGCATCCCGCAAATCCTGCGGAAGAGTCTTGGAATTCTTATCGAGGAAGGTGCAACCCAATTCCTCGGCTTTGGCACGGTTGACACTCTCCTGGCTTTCTATGATGACAGGGAGGAAGGGGGCTTTCTCCTTGAGCATGGCGGCGAAACGCAGACCCGCTTCAGGATCCTTCTCTCCGCCTCGGGGGAAACGCACATCGGAAATGACACCAAGCAGCTTATCGCCATAACGCTCGTAGAGAGCCATTGCCTCCTCGTAATCACGCGCGAGCAACACCTTCGGACGTCCGCGCATACGCAGCATCTGCTCATGCTCGTTGAGAGCCTCGGTAGAGAATACCTTCGACTGATTGAGCAGATACTTGTAGAGATGCGGCAACACTGAGGAATAGAAGCGGATTGAATCTTCCACCACAAGAATTGCCTGCACTCCCACCTCCTCTATATCGTGCTCTGCATTCATGCGATCCTCCATCAGCTTGATGATGCCGAGAATAAGGTCGACATTGCCGAGCCAGGAGAAAACATAGTCCACACCTTTCAGGTCCTCATCAGCGATACGGCGGCGCACCTCCTTGGAGAATGGAGTGAGCACCACGAAAGGGATGTCGGGATAAAGAGAATCGATACGGATAGCCTCGCGGAAAGTGGCGCTTACATCCACACCCGGCATGGCTATGATCAGATCGAAAGCCTTTGAGGCCAATTCCGCGTAAGCCTCATCGTAAGTGGCCACTTTGGTGAAGCGTGGCGGAGAGGATAGATTCAGAGAGACGTATTCGAAATACACCTGCTCATCCACACGGCCATCCTCCTCCATCATGAACGCATCATAGGGAGTGGCGATAAGAAGCACATTGAAAATACGCTTCTGCATTAAATCCTGAAAAGCCGTCTCTTTCAGATAGAGACGGCTTAACATGGTGTCATCGAGATTTTTCATTATTTTTCGAGAGAGTCAAGGAAAGCGTCGAGGGCGGCGGTCATCGACGGACAGGCCGGAGTGGGGGCGCTGAAGTCGAGACGCAGACCGGCATCTGTGCAGGCCTTGGATGTGGCGGCACCGAAAGTGCCTATATATTTACCGTTGGTCTCCTGATCGAAATCCGGAAAATCCTTTTTCAGAGTGGCGATTCCGGCAGGAGAGAAGAAAAGGAGCACATCATAATCGAACGGCTCGTCGGGACCTATGTCATTGCTTACCGTGCGGTACATGACAGCCTTGGTAAAGTCGATCTTGTTGTCAGTGAGAATTGTGGAGTTATCCTTATTTACATCCGATACGGGGAAAAGGAATTTCTCCTTCTTGTTCTTGACGATAGCGGCGATAAGCTGCGGATCATCAAGTTTGCCGGTGGTGCCGAATGAGATCTTGCGCTTGCGATAGACTATGTACTTCTGGAGATAGAGGGCAATGGCCTCGGTAGTACAGAAATACCGCATCGTATCGGGCACCTTTACGCGACACTCCTCACAGAGGCGGAAAAAATGGTCTACAGCGTGCCTGGATGTAAAAATGACAGCGGTGTAATCAGCGAGATTGATCTTCTGCGAGCGAAATTCCTTGGCAGAAAGACCCTCTACCTTGATAAAGGGACGGAACACTACCTCAACGCCATGTTTTGCAGCAATGTCGTAGTAGGGAGACTTGTCCGTAGTAGGCTTGGGCTGCGATACTAATATCTTCTTTATTTTCATGCTGTAATTATGTGAGAAGCCACCTTCAGGACCATGGCACCGACGCGCAGATCACAGTAGCGGCAATGTAGGTCAGAATCAAGGGTATGATTTCTAAACTGCAAAGATAGTACAAAAAAAGCACCCATGAGGAAATTCGGGTGAAAAAAATCCTCAAACCCTTCCAAATAAATAGGATTTTGGCTATTATGAGGGCCGTAAGCCCCGCTATGAGGAGTCCGCCGGTCCATTCAGGTTTGGAAAGGAGAAGGAGCGCCACAATGAGTATCGGGACGCTCATGAACCCCTGGGAGGCCAGGAATCCGCGTAGCCACATACGTGCCTGGCGGGCATCGGTGAATACGTTGCCGGTGATGTAGTAGGCGGCTGCCATAAGGGCTGCATATCCCATTGCAACAGCGGCACAAAGCGCCATATTCATCGGAGCTTGAAGAGGATCGGGAGGAGCAGCGGCAATCCCGGGAGGGAGAAAGCCGTAGCCGGCGGTCCATACCACGGCATAATACAGACATACTCCTGCGGCCAGACACCATTGGAGGTTGAGAAGGAGAAGGAAAGAGGTCTCGCGTACGGTGTCGTCGAATACGTTATGACGCTCCCGCACTTCGAAGAGCTCGCTGAAGAGACTCGTGAGGTAACGACCGTTATTCTTGAACTTTATAGCCACTATGCAGAATACGAGCAACAGACTCCCCGTGACCCATGAAAGAGAGAACAGGGGCTCCCGGCGCACGGGGGCTTCCGCAGGAGCGGGAGATGTGAGCACGATACCTTCGGTCAGCGTCGTGGCGCGCAGACTGTCGGCCCGATGCTTTATACGCAGACTGTCGGCAGCGCTCAATTGCGGTGCAACCGCAGGGTGCGACTTGGTCGTATCCACCCGTGCACGTGGCGCAACGTGCGGAACGGCGTTGGCAGCTGTCTGAAGAGTATCCGCAGGCGTCATATCACATCCATCCCTCCTTGCGATACCATTCTACGGAGCGACGCACACCCTCGCGAAGATCCACTTCGGGATTGAATCCGAAGTCACGGCGCGCCTTAGATATGTCGGCAGCCCAGTTACGCTGCTTCATTATATTGAATTTGTCGCGATTGAGGGTGGACGGTTTAAGGCGTAACACTCCCCATTTCTCGGCTATAACGCTCACTGCTTTCACTGCCCAAAGGGGCATCTTCACCCCTACCGCCTTCTTACCGATCACTTCTCCGGCGATCTCACGGAATTCCTTTTGGGTATACGCCCGGGGCTCGGCTACATTATACGTCTCCCCTGCGGGAGCCTTTTCCAACGCATCGTAAGCGGCTCGGGCAAGATCCTCCACATATAGGAATGTGAGAAGTTGCTTGCGGAATCCCACCGAGAAATCGAATCCCTTCTTTATGGATTCGAACATCAGAAAGTAGTCGCGGTCGCGGGGTCCGTAGATACCCGTGGCACGGAATATCACCACCGGCAGACCACATGTGGCAAGCCACATCTCGGCTTTCAGCTTGGAGGCGCCGTAGCGAGTGTTGGGATGCGGGATCATCTTCTCCGTGAAAGGTGTGTATCCCTTCTCATCACCCGGGCCCATAGCCGACAGGCTGCTCATATATAGCATCTTCTCAGGCGCCATGCCGGCAGCATGGACGGCATCGGTGAAGCTGCGCAGATAGCTGTAGTTGATACGCGAGAAATCTGAAAAATTCAGACATTTCGTCGCTCCGAGATTATAGATGATATAATCCCACTTCTCTCCCGAGGGCAAAGCCGTGGAAAGAGATGCGGAGAGGGTCTCCGGACGATCGAAATCAAGCACCAGGAATTTCAAAGCCGGGTCAGTGAGCCATTTGCGTGAAGTGGATTCACGCACTCCGGCCCATACCTCGAAGCCGCGGCGCAGGCCCTCCTCTACGAAGAAGCCGCCCGCGAATCCGCCGGCACCCACCACAAGCACTCTTTTTTTCTTCCCGGCTTCACCGGATTGTGTCATATCTTCTGTCATCGTCGGTAGTCGATAGTATGAAGTTAAGAAAGTGTGTCCGCTCCGATCGGAACCTTTGACAGCACTTCAATTATTCTTTTTATTCAGTATCCCTCCTCGGGGATGGTAAGGAATCGGTATCCCTCGGAAAGGAGCCAATCTATGGCTGCCGGGAGCGCGTCCTTCATGCGTGGGAGGCTTTTGATGGAATCATGGAATACGATTACCGAGCCGGGACGTACGAGCGACCTTACGTTATCAAGCACATCCTCCGCCGAAAGACGGCGACTGTAGTCGCGTGTCACGAGGTCGTACATCACAAGTCGGTATTTCCGGCGCAATGTCTTCGCTTGAGACGGACGCAGCCATCCGTGAGGAGGGCGGAACAGACGACTTCCCGTCAGCCCGGCACAACGCTCCACATCGAGAAGATACCGGCGCGTGCTTACTTTCGCTCCCTGCAAATGATGAAGCGTATGATTCCCTACGGCATGTCCGCGACGTCTTACCTCCTCAAGGAGATGAGGGTAGCGCTCTACATTCTGCCCCACCATGAAGAAAGTGGCTTTCACTCCATAGCGGTCAAGGATGTCGAGCACAAGAGGCGTAGCCTCCGGCACCGGACCGTCGTCGAAAGTGAGATACACCCTCCGTTCCTCCCCCGGAGCCCTGAAGAAGGCTCCGGGAAAGAGAGCTCGGAAGAGGCGCGGGGGACGTTCTATAATACGGATTCCGAATCGGCGCCCCACGATTATCTTACGGGATGTTTCTTCACATACTCGTCGCCGATGCGCTTGGTACGCTCCCGGTCGAGCTTTTTGAAGTTAGGGTATTTCTCCAGATCGGCAATGCTTCCGCCATACTCTATGTATGTCTCGATCGCGCTATTGAGAATAGAGTCGTACACCCTCTCCTCCTCACTGCGGGCCGCATACTCCTCGGGAGACAGGCCGGCGAGTTCGTTGGCGATCTCGGAAATCTTCGCCACCTCCTCGGCAAACTGACCGAGGGCCTCACCCTCAGTCATGCCGGACGCTACATCTGCGGATGCCCCGCCTCCGTAGACACGGTTGTAATTATCGCGAAGTTCATTTACGCTCACACCATAAGGCTTGAGAATATTCTCCACCTCCTGCATCTTGCCGCCATGCTCAGTGTAGAGCTCGATAAAGCGGTAATACTGATAGGGGATGTAGGTAGTCTCGGTGGTCATGGCGGCTGCGTTGCCGAAGTTGCGCGATATCATGGCATTGTAGCGCAGATAGGGAGCGTAACGCTTCATGAGCGACTCCAGGAGACGCAGACCCTTGTCGGTGATCTTACTATCGTCAAGACGACCCTTCTCTCCCAACTGCAGATACACCTCCGAAAGGGTAAGAGCCGTAGAGAGGGAGTAAGGCGCAGTGCTTTCGGGGAGACGTGAAGGAAGAAGTTCGGCTGTCTCGAGAGCCTTCTTATAGGCAGCTTTGGCGGCTGCGGGATTCTTCTCGGCCTCGATATCACCTTCGTAGACAAATTCGGAAGCTACATCGAGGATGGAGCTACGTGTAGTCACGAGCATACGGCGTGCAGTCTCATCGAAGTAGGGAGCCTTGTCGGCGGGAGCGTCCGCACCGCCCCAGAGATATTTCTTGGTGACTACCTCGTAGGCACGGTCATTGCGGGCAGGGAGACCACTCTGCTGAGTAGGAGTCAGCTGATGGGTCATACCTGTGGAACGCAGATATGGAGTAAGACCGAGATGATACTCGGGGCCTACGGTGGAAGCCCAGTAGATAGGACGTTCCCAACCGTTGGCGGCATTGGTGGCTATGATGTCGAGCATCAGAAGTTCGCCGAGGCTTATATAACCTTTGGAACGGTAGGACTCGGTATTACGCAGGTCTACGGTAATTGAATCGACTATGCGCTCTGTATCAGCCCCGCTTACCAATCCACGCTTTATCACCTGATCCTTGTTGACAGGGATTGTCACTACGGAAGAGGGAATCATCGGATAGCCCGTGATATCGCGTCCATAACCCTCATATACCATCTTTATGGCTTTCATAAGGTCGATGGGAGCCTGTTCATCGCCGAGAATCACCACATCGGAGCGACCGTAAGCATAATCCTTCGGAGTGGCCGTGAATTTCACGGGAGCGGCATTATAGCTCTGCATACGCTGCTGATTGGCATACCAGTCGGAGTTGAGATAGCTGAGGTTGATTATCTTGACATCGGGACGCACACCCTCCACCTCCTGAGCATACCAGAGTGGGAATGTATCGTTATCACCGTTACAGAACACGATGGCGTTCGGTTCGAGCGAATTGAGATAATTCTTGGCATAATCGCGGGCGGCATAGCGGCCGGAACGGTCATGGTCGTCCCAGGTCTGGCTCACCATCTGCAAGGGCACTACAATACCGATAAGACAAGCCACCGCAGCGCAATACTGCGACACCTTCCAAAGACGTCGGGGTTCCTCAGTGATGGAAGAGGGCTGAATCTCCTCCTCATCGGAGAGAGAGTCGCGGGAAGCGGCTTCTTCATCGCTGACGAGTTTCGCATCCTTACCCTTCAGAATACGCGGAGCCACACCGGCCATCAGTATGCGCCAGAGTCCGGCGACACCCATACCTATCCAGATGGCAAACGCATAGAAGGATCCGGCAAAGGCATAATCTCGCTCACGCGGCTGGGCGGGGGGCTGATTGAGGTAAAGCACGATGGCGATACCTGTCATGAAGAAGAGGAAGAATACCACCCAGAACTGCTCTATGCCGCGCTTGCCGGCAAACGCCTGCCAGAGCAGACCGATAATGCCGAGAATAAGCGGGAGCATATAGTAGACGTTGTGGCCCTTGTTGTTCTTACCGAGGTCATCGGGAAGAAGAGATTGATCGCCGAGGCGAGTATCGTCGATCACGGGGATACCCGAAATCCAGTTGCCGGCATCAAGTTCGCCACGCTGATTGTTGATATCATTCTGACGTCCGGCAAAGTTCCACATGAAATAACGGAAGTACATGTGGTTGAGCTGGTAATTCAGGAAGTAGGCCATATTCTGGGAGAAAGAGGGTTTGAACACCCGCTTCTCAGGGTAATAGAATGTGCCTGTGGCATAGTTGGGCACAGGCTGGCCGTTCATATCCACTTCGGGGATTTTCTCGCCGGAGTAGGGATCGATTGCGTTGACAGTGACGAGCTGACCCGGGGTTGTGTCGAGTCTTACCCACTCGTTGTAGTAATCGCGATGCTGGCGCGAATAGATTCGGGGGAAGAGCATATCCAGCTCGGGATTCATCTTCGCCTCGGGCTTATGGTCACGTTTCACATAGAAATCACCTCCGCGCTCGGAGAGAGCCGCATTGGAGGCTTGCTCATCCTCATTGAGGAAGTTGTATTCCGACCGGGGCACGGCACCGGGAACACCCTTGGCGTAGAGAGACTTTCCGGGACGTATCACCGTAGTGTAGGACGGAGTGGCAAGAAGTATCGGCGAACCATCCTCGGCATACATCACTGTGTCGCGGCGCATACCCTGAAGTTCCTTCATCGGAGAGGAGTAGAGAGTCTCGCCGTAAAGAAGAGGATTCTCGCCATACTGCTCGCGGTTGAGGTAAGCGGCAAGGTCGAACACATTGTCGGGAGAGTTCTGATTCATAGGAGTGTCGGCCGAAGAGCGGATGAGAATCAGGGCATAACTGGAATAACCCACGAATATCACGGAGATGCTCCACATCACAATGTTGAGCACACGCACCGGAAGCGGACGGCTCCATTTGGAAAAGAGCCATACGGCGAGAGCCACAAGCAAGATCAAGCCAATCCATACCGAACTGCCGATAAATAACATTCCGCTGACGGCTACGGCAAGGATAAACGATACCTTTATCATAGTGGCCGAACGCTCCTTCCAAAGCTCGCTGAGCGACCATGCGAAGAGCCCGGCCGCCACAATGGCATAGATAAGAGCGCCGCTGTTGAACGACATGTGGCAACTGTTGACGAAGAAAAGCTCAAACTGCTGAGCCACCTTGATAAAGCCCGGCACAAGACCATACAGCACGAAGAAGATGATGACGAAGGATATCGCCAAAGCTATCAATGACTTTACAAGGTTCATATCCTTGTATTTGCGATATGCGAAGACAAGGACGATAGCGGGGATACAGAGAAGGTTGAGCAGATGCACGGCCACACTGACTCCCACGATATAGGCTATCAGTATCAGATAACGGTCGGAATGAGGGTCGTCGGCACGATTCTCCCATTTGAGGATGAGCCAGAATACGAGGGCCGTACAGAAAGAGGAGAAGGCATAGACCTCACCTTCCACTGCCGAGAACCAAAAAGTGTCGCTCCAGCAATAAGCCAACGATCCCACGAGGCCACTGCCCATGATGGCAAGATACTGCTGAAGAGACAACTCGGAGGTCTCTCCGTCCTTCACCACCAGACGTCTCACAAGATGCGTGATGGTCCAGAACAGGAGAAGTATGGTCAGGGCCGACAGCAATCCGCTCATGGCGTTGACCATCACCGACACCGAGGCGGCATCGGGAGCGAAATTAGCGAAGAAGCGGGCCGTGAGCATGAAGATAGGGTTGCCCGGCGGATGACCCACTTCCAGCTTGTCGGCCTGGATTATGAACTCGCCGCAGTCCCAGTAGGAGGCGGTAGGCTCAAGAGTGAGCCAGTATGTGACGAGGGCTATGGCGAAGACGAGCCACCCTCCCACATTGTTGATGAGTTGATACCGTTTTGTTATCATTCCAATTGGATGGTTGTTATCTCCGGAGTCGTGGAAGTCTTTCCCGCGCCCCGGAAGATGTTTGCGCAAAATTTCTGCAAAGTTAGCCAAAAATCATGACATCGCGGTCACTTTCCTCTCTCTTAATGCTCTGAACCATACGATTATCCCTCCCCCTACTCTTCGGGAGCCGTATAGACATAAGCGCCTACCGTGGGGGGCGACTGACGGGGCAGCCCGTCCATATCTGTCTCGCACAGGGGTGTCAGCCAAGAGGAATCGCCGGCACCGATAGCGGGAGAGTCGGGGCGCACATGATAATTGAAGTAATATTTGTCACGCTCGGTGTAGAAAAGGGGATCCGCCCCCCAGATACAGGAGAGGAAGTTGGCATCGTCGTTGCCTTCCGATTTCAATAGCACGTTACGCAGGAATACATCGCTCCCCGTGAGGTCAGTAGTATTGATGTCGGCTGCAAGGCCGTATATTATGCCGTTGCTGAAGGTAGCGCTCATCAGGGGACTGGAGGCATTCCCCTCCTCATCCCCGGGAAGGAGATGATAGAGGCAAAGAAGGGGTTGCCAAATGGCGGAGAAGAGATAATTATTGGCAATTGTGAATTGTACGAACTCATGCTTTCCCCCCTTCAGACTCACCACTGCATCGGCAGCCTCGGAGAAGCAACATCCGAAGGCATCTACCCACGCATGAGCGGATTCCAACACATGATTCTGAGAATTATGCAACCAGGAATTTACAAGAAGAAGCTTTCTCTCGGAGAGATTGCCGCAGGAATCCACCACAAGACCACGGCGTGTGGAGCGCATATCCACATATTCCATACGGTTGCCGAAGGAGCCCGGACGTATCGAGACCCCTTCCCATTGGCCGGACATGATATCATATTCCACATCGGGCAACACATCATCAAGGCGGTCGCCGCGCATCTGAATCATCTTGCCCGGAGCTCCTGCAGCTTCGAGACGCCCTTCCACTATCAGATGCGCCTTGTCATGAAAGAGCAGACGCGCGCCGGGAAGAATATTGAGAGTGGCGCCGGAAGCCACTTTCAGAGAGTCGAACACCACATAGGGACGATCATCCGTGAGAGTCATATCCGCATCCAGGGTCACTCCACGCAGACGGGTGACATTCTGCCCGTAAGCCTCCACTTCCACATTCTGTGTCACTCCGTTGGTGACAAACTGCAGGCGGTCGCTTACAAGATACGGTTCCGCTGTCTGGCTTTCAGGAATGTAACATTCTATGAATACATAAATCGAATCTTCACCGCGAATCTCGACATCCGAGAACTCCTTGCCGCTGACTCCGTCTACATTCATGGAGAATGTACCGTCGGCTGCGGCGAAACGTATGGAGGAGATATTCACGGCCTTCTTCGCCCTGTTGTGTACGATAAGGCGCGCCGTGGGGGTGCCGAGTCCGGTGAAAACCGTGTCGAATGTCACGGTATCCCGCGAAAAGGTGAGCAAATCGGAGGGGGAGGTGGTGAAGTCGTCGCTGATACATGAAGTCACACCACAAAGCGACGCCACTGCCACCAGCAATATCATGAGGAGAGAACGCATTGTCTTCATATCTATGGGGTAGGAAAGGGGATTATTAAATGTTATATACGAAAAACGCTCTCCCTCACGTATTATTATAGATGAAATATATGCTCATAGCCGGAGAAGCCTCCGGCGATCTCCATGCCTCCCGGCTTATCAGCGCTATCAAGCGCCTCGACCCGCAAGCCGAATTCCGCTTCTTCGGCGGCGACCTCATGGCTAAAGCCGCCGGTTGCCGTCCCGACCTCCATTACGACCGTATGAATGTGATGGGATTTTCTGAGGTGATCCGCAAGTTCCCCCAGATTATCCGTAACCTTTCCTCTGCGAAGAAACTCGTGAAGGAATTTCATCCCGATGTGCTTATCCTCGTGGATTACCCGGGATTTAATCTGAAATTGGCGAAATACGCCTCCAAGCTCGGAATCACCGTGGATTATTTCATCTCTCCCAAGGTATGGGCCTGGAAGGAATATAGAGTAAAGCAGATAAAGCGTTATGTCGACCGACTTTTCTCCATCCTTCCCTTCGAAGAGAATTTTTACAAGCGCCACGGCTATAAAGTCACCTATGTGGGTAATCCCTCGGTGGAGGAGATCGACTATGCTCTCGGTCATCTTCCACCGAAGCGTCATTTCATCGAACGTCAGGGTCTGGATACCGACAGTGAGCGCCCCATCATAGCCCTCCTCCCGGGGTCGAGGCGTGGAGAGATACGCAACAATCTCCCTGTCATGATCGCTGCTGCAAAACGTTTTCCGGAATTCCGCTATGTCGTAGGCGCAGCCCCCTCCGTTCCGGAGAAATTCTATCGTGAGATAGCGCAGGATCCGGGGCTTCCGGTAGTGTTCGGATGCACCCCCACCCTGCTTAAATATTCGCAGGCGGCTCTCGTCACATCCGGCACAGCAACTCTCGAGACAGCACTTATAGGCACTCCGCAGGTGGTGTGCTATCGTGCCAACGGTCTCAAACTCTCTTATAAGATTATGGAGAAGTTGTTGAAAGTAAGATACGTCTCTCTCCCGAATCTCATCGTCAACAACTCGGTCGTGCCGGAACTGTTGGTGCATAACTGCACTCCCGACGCCATCGTGCGCGAGCTCACACCTCTGCTCCAGCCCTCTCCGAAACGCGACTGGCAAATCGCCGGCTATAAGAATATGCGCCGTCGCCTCGGCACCAGCGTAGCCACCGACTATGCGGCCGAACTGATCGTAGACCAGCTCAACGCATCCTCAACACCTGTTTCCCGCCCCGAACGTCCCCGGTGCCCCGAGCATCCCGAACGCCCGAGACGCCGCCATTACCATCGGCGCCGTCCGAAAGCTGAGGAGTAAGCCTTAGCCTACCTCCGCCCCCAAAGCAGCTTGTTGCGCAGGATGGAGGCAAAATCATCCTCCGGGCCGCGCATCACAATCACCGAGAACCCGGCCCTGCATACACGTAGCGTTGTGCCGCACGGAATCACGAACGATCGGCCGTCAAGACTCACCCGGCATGTAGCCGAGCGCGATGTCACTCGCAATGTTATATCCGAATCCGCACCTACCACCAAAGGTCGCAGCGTAAGCGTATGCGGCGCTACCGGTGTAAGTGTGACACAATCCAGAGTAGGTTGCACGATCGGACCTCCCGCCGCCAGACTGTAGGCAGTAGAACCTGTGGGAGTGGAAATCACCAATCCGTCGGCAAGATAATCGGCGAGTTTGTAGCCGTCGATTTCCGCCAATACATTTATCATCGAGGAGGTGTCTTCTTTCAGCAATGCCACTTCATTCAAAGCGTAGGGCCTGAACCCTTCCGGCAAGGATGTGGACTCGAGACGAAGCACTAATCTATGCTCCAGTCGCGCTCCCCCTCCGAGAAGCATATCAGCCAGCATCGCGGCTTCATCAAGCGTATAAGACGCGAGGAAACCGAGATGCCCCGTATTGATACCGAGTATCGGCACTTCCGAATCGCCGGCATATTCCGCAGCATGGAGGAATGTGCCGTCGCCCCCTATGCTGACTATGGCATCGGCAGAAGCAGGCAAGGCCTCGACAAGGGTACACCCGCTTATATCTACACCCGACTCATCGAGATACCGTCCGAACCCCCTCTCTATATCAATCTCGAATCCACGGCCGCGAAGCACCTCCATAAATTCAGAGAGATTCCGGAAGTGTCCATCCTGACGGGTATTACCGAAAAGAAAAAGTTTGCGAAAAATCAGTGATGATGACATAAAAGGAAAAGAAAATGGCTGCCGAGAAAGGGCAGCCGGTTAAATACTGATCAGACATTCAGCAATGTCTGAAGCGCGAGCAGACGCTCGGAAGCAATCTCGGCATCGCGCACCATGGAGCCGGAAGCCTCCACCACTCTGAAATCATAGCGCTCAAGACTGCGCACCGCAGCCGAAGGATCGCTGCAACGCACTCTCAGCGTGACACGCAGCATACCGTCGGCCGCAGGCACACTCCAGAAATCCACGAGATGCGAATCCGTATTCTCCACAGCATGCGCCAGCATGGAGGCAGAATAATCCTCCGGCCTACATTCCAGCGTAATGACGCTGCTGTCGTCGCGAGGAGCGATCATGCGCCCGAGGCCTTCAAGGAGCGAAGTCTCGGTGATGACCCCGAGCGTGACGTCGCCGTCGGCCACTGCCAGACTATGGCTCCCCGAATCAAGCAGACGGGGAAGCACATCCACCAACGGCATATCGCCGTCGATTATGCGCAGACCCGCCATTTCATCGGCAGGGACCATCAGGGGTGATAAAACGTCGCGTGCTGTCATAATTAAAATCCTTTCCTTCTTTCGGCCTGTCCGGATATATCGGAATCACACTCCGAACTCTCAAAAAAACAGGCGCCTGTTTTGCAGAAAAACTAATTTTGTTTATTTTTGCATCTGATTTTGCAAAGGAGCGTCCGCCGGGCCCTCCCACATCTGTCTAACGCCTTGATGAAGGGTAACGTTCGCTTTTGCAAAGTCAAAGTTACAAATTTTGTGCCGAATTTCACAAATCGTGCATAAAAATTTCATAATTATCTTAAAAATCAACCTAATAAAGTATTCTATCAAGATGACTCGCCTGAGTGTCAACATCAATAAAGTAGCCACCCTGCGTAATGCGCGTGGAGAGAACAATCCCGATGTAGTGAAATTCGCAATCGACTGCGAACGCTTCGGAGCCGAAGGTATAACGGTGCATCCGCGTCCCGATGAGCGCCACATCCGCCGAAGTGACGTGCGCGAGCTGAGCCGAGTGGTCACTACCGAATTCAATATCGAAGGCTTCCCCTCCGAGGATTTCCTGAAGCTCGTGGAGGAGGTGCGCCCCGCTCAGGCCACTCTCGTACCCGACGCCCCCGATGCCCTCACCTCTTCCGCCGGCTGGGATGTAGTGCGTCGTCATGATGTGTTGCGTCCTATAGTGGAGCGGCTCAAGCGTGCCGGAGTACGGGTGTCGATTTTCGTGGATGCCGATCCGGCTCAGGTGAGAGCCGCCAAAGAGATAGGCGCCGACCGCGTGGAGCTTTACACAAAGTCGTATGCCGACAATTACGCGGCCGACCGTGAAGCGGCCGTAGCCCCCTTCGTGAAAGCTTCGGAAGAAGCCGCACGTATCGGAATCGGACTAAACGCCGGCCACGATCTCAATCTCGAGAATCTCGAATATTTCCATAAGAGGCTGCCTCTGCTCGATGAGGTGAGCATCGGGCATGCCATTATATGCGACGCACTCTATATGGGTATCGAGGAAGTGATAAAGAGATACCTCGCCTGCCTGCACTGATCCTGCTGACAACACCAATCAATAATCCGTAATATAGATGTCAAACGAACTTTCACTCTGGTCGCTGACCATGGACGGCGGATATATCATGATTCCGCTCGCCCTCCTGCTTCTGCTCACTATATACGTCTTCACTGAAAGATGCATCGTGCTTGCCCGGGCTTCGCGTGAGGACTCCACTTTCATGAAGCGTATCCGCGATTATATCCATGAAGGGGATATCGAAAGCGCCGTGTCGCTCTGTAAGAAGACCGATACTCCGGCCTCACGCCTTATCCTCAAGGGTGTGTCCCGTATCGGACGCCCTATGAATGATGTGCTCGTAGCTATCGAGAATACGGGCAATATTGAAGTGGCGAACCTCGGAAAGGGTCTTCCCTGGCTCTCCACTACTGCCGCCGGCGCGCCGATGCTCGGATTCCTCGGCACCGTGGTAGGTATGGTGCAGGCTTTCTATGCCATGGCAAGCGCCGGCACCGCCGCCAATATCACTGTGCTTTCGGGCGGTATCTATCAGGCTCTCGTCACTACTGTGGCCGGCCTTGTGGTAGGCATCATCGCCCTCTTCGCCTACAACTTCCTCGTGGCGAGAGTGAACCGTATCATGAACTCCCTTGAATCCAAGACTATGGAGTTTATGGATCTGCTCAACGAACCCACTGTCTGACCCCCGGGTCCGTTACCAAGACCTTTACATCATGGCTCTTAAGAAACCATTCACCACTCTGGAGACTTTCTCCATGTCGTCGATGACAGACGTGATTTTCCTTCTACTCATCTTCTTCATGGTGACATCTACTATTATCTTCCCTTCGGCTATCGAAGTGGGACTCCCCCAGAGTTCGGAACAGACTTCCGAGAAACCTCTCACGGAGGTCTATATAGATTCTGACAATACGCTTTATCTCGTGACGGACCGTAATGATTCCGTGCCCGAGAATTCTTCCCCGCGTGAGATTTCGCTACCGGAACTTTCAGGCGCTCTCACTCGCATACAGCAAGCGGATTCGCTGCGCGCTGTGGCTCTCTATGCCGACAGCACCGTGAAGTATGCCCGCGTGGTGGAGATTCTCGATATGGCAGCCCGCGCCAATCTCAAGATGGTGCTCGCCACGAGAGCGAAGCAGGTGCCTGAATCCGAGTCAGCAACCCCCGCAACACCCGACACCCGGCAATGACCTCTCGAGAAAAGAAAGATTCCGCAATCGCCGCCGCCGTCACTTTTGTGGCGGCTTTAGTGCTGTTGGTGGTACTCTTCTGTTGTGGTTTGCGTTTCGACCGCAGTCTGCTCGCGGCCTCCTCGATGCCTGAGCCTATGGAGACTCCGGAGGAGGAGGAATTATTCCTCGATCCTGAGCTGCTGGACCTCGGCGAGGAGAATGCCGTCAATAATGATGCTCCCGCCCCGGCATTCAAAGGCGAACCGGAACCGGCTGAGGAGGATCAACCTGAAGTGGTGGAACCGGGTCCATCCCCCAAACCGACGCCTCCCGTGCCCAAACCCATCACTCAGAAGAAGGAATCGCCTGTGAAAGCCACTGAACCTTCGGCCACCGATAAGGAACGTCAAAAAGCCACTTCCTCCGTGGCAAAAGGTTTTGCGGGGCGCAACGGCACTCCTGACGGGAAGGCCTCCGAAAGCGTCGGTGCCGGCGGCACAGGTGTCGGTATATCGGGCAACGCCCGCGGCCGAACGTTCATCTCCTGCCCCTCTCCGGATGTTGCCCTGCGCCATAAGACTGTAGTGACGGTGAATATCGTGGTGGATGCAGCCGGAAAGGTGATTTCCGCCTCAGCCACCGGAAGTGCCTCGGCCGATATCCGCAGAAAATGCGAGCAAGCCGCCCTCCGCGCGCGCTGGACGGAGAAAAAGGGAGCCGGCGAAACCCGCGGCACCCTCACCTTCACCATCACCCCGAAATAACTCAGGACTTCCCCACAGCAAATAAACACCAAGAGCGACTGCCTGAATCTCAGACAGTCGCTCTTGGCTACTTATTTTATTTTCGTAAAAAGTTTCGACGACTTCAATTTATTATGTCATGGAAAGTAGTCCCTCCTCAATATCCTGAAGGTATGGAGCCGGAAATAGTTCCCAATTATTTACATGGTTCTACCAAAGGGAAAACACTATCCGAAAACCAAGAAGGAGACAATATCATTCTTTACCCTAATAAATTCAGAGTATGGACTACTGATACAAATGCCGTCTACAATGTCCTTGGAAACCGAAAATTCATAACAGAAAATCTCAAAATCAATAATGGGATGTATATTATTGACTGTCCTACTCTCAACTGGCAACTGCAAAATTAGTGATTCTTCGGAAGAAAACGGTTTTTGGAGATTCGAAATTGAGCTTCTTCCGCGGTCTTCGGTTAATTTTGTACTGAATTTTGCGAATAAAAGCATCCGTCAATGTTGAAAAGTCTGTTCCTTTCGGAATATATTGTCGAATGAGTTTATTGGCATTTTC
>JAAVEO010000013.1 GCA_014801225.1 Bacteroides sp. | reverse complement strand
TGAACCGCACCCCAAAAGTTAGACAAAAAACTTTTGGGGTGCTTTTTATGAAGTACAGTTATGAACACCGACTCGTCATTGTTCAACGAGTAAAACAAGGAGAAACGATTGCGCATCTTTCAAGAGAGTATCATATAAATGAGACTCAAATATTGGCATGGGTGCGGATGTGGGATAAATACGGACGCTCTGGACTGGAAAAACAGCCCCACTGTCGTCCTACCCCTGCACTAAAAGAGAAAGTAGTACGTTTAATATTAGAAAAAGGCGTACCTTTGGCTCATGTAAGGATAGAATACCGTATTGGAAAAACGGCCTTGCAGCGCTGGGTAAGCATAGTTCGTAAAGATGGATATGAAAGCCTGCATCTAAAAAAGAAACGAGGGAGACCACCCAAAGACCCTATGGCACGACCGAAGAAGAAAGGACCCCAGACAGAACTTGAAAAGCTTCAGGCGGAAAATCTCCGTCTGAGAGCGGAGAATGCGCTACTAAAAAAAGTGAAGGCCTTAGTCGAGGAACAGGAAGCCCGAGCACGTCTCAATGGGCAAAAGCCATCGACGAACTAAGGTCGGAATATCCTCTTGACTTGTTACTAGAGTTAAGACAGATGGCTCGTTCCGTATTCTATTATCATCTTACGAAACTGAAGGCTGGAGATAAATATGCTGATGAAAAGGAGAATATCAGGTCCATTTTTTATGAGCATAAAGGGCGTTATGGCTATAGGCGCATTACATCAGAGATGCATAACCGTAATTTTGTCATAAACCACAAGACTGTTCAAAGGCTGATGCAGTCCATGGGCATAAAAAGCCGGATACGCAAAGTGCGCTATCGTTCATATAAGGGAGAAATCGGTAGAATCGCTCCCAACGTAATAAATCGTGATTTTGTCGCATCGGCTCCTAATCAGAAGTGGGCAACAGATGTGACTCAGATAAACATCGGTGACACCAAGCTCTATCTGTCACCTATACTTGACATGTATAATGGAGAGATAATATCGCATAATATCTCCACAAGCCCAAATCTCGAACAAGTTTATGACATGCTTGATAAGGCCTTCAATAAGTTCGACAACCTCGACGGCTTGATACTCCACTCCGACCAGGGATGGCAGTATCAGCATTTTGGCTACCGTAAACGTCTTGAAGATCATCATATAATACAGAGCATGTCCCGTAAGGGCAATTGTCTTGACAACTCAATGATGGAAAACTTCTTCGGCATAATGAAATCAGAACTTCTGTATGCCGAGAAATTTGAATCGCCGCAAGCCTTTATAAAGGCTTTGGAAGAATATATAGATTATTACAACAATAAAAGAATCAAATCTCGGTTAAAAGGAAAGAGTCCGGTGCAATACCGAACTCTTTCTATTACTGGATAATATTTAACCTGTCCAACTTTTTGGGGTCACTTCATCCTGCAGACCCAATCCCCGTGAATCTGCGACCAAAAACCTACCGCGACAAAAAATGCGCGACAAAAAATACTAAAACAAAAGAAAATTTGGAATGGCGAGGATATCAGGTTTTTATATGAAGGGCTGGGGAGTTAGTCATTGGGGGTGGCGGGATGGGCGGGGGCGGCGGAATAGCGTTTGAGGATTTCGTCTGCTTGCCAGCGGATTTCGTCTCGGAGCCATGACGGGGTGAGGATCTCGGCATCTCTACCGAGGCGCAGGATTTCTCGCTGGAATTGCCATTCGGGTCGGAGTGTAAATTCATAGTCGGTGTAGGCCGATGTGCGGTGTAATATCTTCTGAGATCGATGAAGCGGCAAGGAGTCGATGTATGCGCGTTGGTTTCCGTAGACGCGAAGCGTCACTGTCTCGCTGTCGTATTCGTCATCGACGTTCACCCCTATCACTTCATCGAAATATGTGGCTACATCTATCGTCTTATCTGACTCAAAGGTGTCTTCGGAGACATTCATCGACTTGATGCGGTCGAGGGCAAGCACCGATAGTTTATCTTTTCCACGGGTCTTCCCTACCAGATACCATCTTCTTCCGGATTGCTTGAGGCCGTAGGGCTCTATATGCTTTTCGCTTATATCCGCTGAATTGAAACGCTGATAATTCAAGACGACTATCCTATGGTTGGCTATGGCATCGATGATCGGCGATATGAATTCGTTGCCTCCGGGTGTGTCCTCGAAGATGATACTCGCCGCCACATCGCGATTGGCGAGTATCTGATTGTCAATGGAGAGTCCGTTGAACAACCATGTAGTGAAGGAAGGCGTTTCAAGCGCCTCCTCATTTTTTATATAATACTTGTTGCCGTCAAAGCGATTACAACCGATCTCAATATCGAATAGTTCGGCTATCGCTTCACGATGACGATGAAAGGTTCTTTCCGGAATCTCATCATCGTTGTCAATATTGAGAGAGGTGTTGTAGGCCCATTTACGGTTTATATCCTGTAATGTAATACTTCCTGCCCGTCGGATAGTATCAACGAGCCAAACATATCTTCTTATCAGTCTAATAGAAGTTGCCATGCTATTTCTGTTTTTATGCACTTGCAAAGTTAACAATACATTTTGTCATTTCATGGCAGAGTGCAAAAAAAATATTGACATAGCCGGTTAGCAAGGGAGTCAGTCGCCGGATGAATCGATGTGGACCTTGAGGCGGCGGTAGAAAGGATGACGGCATAGTGTAGCGGCGTCGCCGATTATCAGAAGCTTCATTTTCGCACGGGTCATGGCCACATTTATACGGCGGAGATCCCGCAGAAAACCGATATCCCCTTTCTCGTTACTTCTTACGAGAGAGAGCACTATCATATCGCGTTCCTGTCCTTGAAAACCATCGACGGTGTTGACGGAGATAAGGTTTCTTACTCGGCGCAGTCGCGGTTCTTTGCGTATAAGGGTGCGCAGGTATCGTACTTGCGCACGATACGGAGAAATCACCCCGACGTCGATTCGTTCTTCAAGAAAGCGCCCTACTCCGATTGTCTCGATATAATCAGCGAGGGTGGCGACTGTCAGGGCGGCTTCGGCATGATTCACTCTACCCATTCCTGCTCCGGCTATAGATTCGCGGAATTCCATCTCGAGTTCGGATGCCGGGAGATGCTCGGAATCTCGGTCGGGAGATAAGTTGACGGAAGTTGAATTATCCTGATCAGGGCCGGGGGATGACAACACGGAGGGGAGAGAAGATGTGTCGATCCACTGCACCGGAGTGTCGAGATCAAGGATACCGCGGTAGGCCACTTCGGGAGCGGCCGTCATTCTTCCGTCGTAAAACTCCTGATTGGGGAACGCCATAATCTCACGGTGCATACGGTATTGCATGGTAAGGAGGGTAACACATTCGGGATGAGTCTCCACTATTCTCTCCATCAAAGACTTGCCGAGCCCGCGCTTCAGAGCCTCGTAACTCTTTACCGTGGCGGGAAGCTGACAATGGTCGCCGGCGAGAATGATGCGTCCGGCTCGTCGTGCCGGTATCCAGCAGGCGGCTTCAAGAGCCTGGGCAGCCTCATCTATGAAGAGAGTCGGGAATTTCATACCCGTAAGTATACGGGATGAAGCACCCACCAACGTGCAGGCCACTACACGCGCCTCATTGAAGAGATCGTTATTGATACGGAGTTCGAGTTCGGTGGCTCGTTCTTTGAGGCGTTCTATTTTTTGGTGCCAAGCATCGCCGCGCTTTTTGCCGGCGTAAAGCTGACGGATAGCGTTCCTAACAGCCCATAGATCGGAATAGGCGGGGTGGGACTCGAAGCGGCGCTCGTAGGTGAAGGAGAGCATTTTATCGTTGACGCGCGAGGGATTGCCGATACGCAGCACATTTATACCTCGATCGGTAAGTTTCTCCGAAATCCAGTCGACGGCCATATT
The DNA here is from genome assembly GCA_014801225.1 of Bacteroides sp. Taxonomy (GTDB): domain Bacteria; phylum Bacteroidota; class Bacteroidia; order Bacteroidales; family Muribaculaceae; genus Lepagella. The sequence continues at coordinate 59,916 of JAAVEO010000013.1, read as the reverse complement.
GCTCTGCGCACATACCATCACTTGCGGTTCGCGACGCAGCGTCTCATAGATAGCCTCAACGAGAGTAGTGGTCTTGCCGGTGCCCGGAGGACCGTGAACGATAGCCACATCCTTGGCCGACAGAACCTTGTTGACAGCCTCTTGCTGAGAGACATTGAGATAAGGGAATCTCATGGGAGGGAGCGAGAGGTTTCCGAATTTACGATTTGAGTATATCAAGTCGCGTAATTCCGCAAGCCGCCCTTTGGCCTTCATCGTATTGTCGATTGCCTCGAACATCGCGCGATAAGTGGTCTCATCAAAAGAGAGCATCACTCCGGCGGGATCTTCGGAAGATAGACGGCTTATATCCGCACCGTCGGAGACGGCCACCACCATACGGTCGCCATCCACATAACTCACCATACCGGGGAACAGACGATAAGGTTTTTCTCCCCCGGCACCCGAAAGGGTGAAAAACACAACAGGTCGGCCATACTCAAAGTTATGGTCGGAATCCTCCACGGGTTCACGCTCAATCTCCACAACCCTTTGGTCGAGTGAATTATAGCGTGTAGAGGCGACAGAAACCGGGTACCAAGCATTTCCGCGGTCAACAAGACGAGAAATACCAATCTTGTCGGCAAGAGTATGAAAAGAATTTTTCTCCTCCTCATACTCTATCTGAAGCAATTCTCTCATTCGGGTGAGAGACAATATGGCATCTTGCATATCTTCGTATAGGGAGATTCTATGTAGAGCGACAAAGACTGTACAAAATCAAAGAGTAGAGTCTTAGAATTTCTTACGGTTGAGAAGGAGGGAATTGGTCACTACACTCACACTGCTGAACGCCATTGCGGCTCCGGCAAGCATGGGGTTAAGCAGAAAACCGTTGACAGGATAAAGCACTCCTGCCGCAATGGGAACACCTATAATATTATAGATGAAAGCCCAGAAGAGGTTTTGACGGACAGTGCGCACCGTGGCTTTCGCCAGACGTATCGCTACCGGAATCTTTGCCAAGTCGGCGGAAACGAGTGTTATCCCGGCTACTTCAATAGCTATATCGCTACCTGTGCCCATAGCAATGCTGAGGTCGGCCACGGCAAGAGCGGCGCTGTCATTGATACCGTCGCCTACCATAGCCACACATTTTCCTTCCCTCTTAAGTCTTTCTACAAAGGCAGCTTTATCTTCCGGAAGAACCTCGGCTTCATAGTGAATGATACCTACCTCACGGGCCACTGCTTCGGCTGTGGCACTGTTATCGCCCGTAAGCATATACACTTCTATTCCCATCTTGGAGAGAGAAGTGATGGCTGCCACAGAATCCGCCTTCACGGGATCGGAGATAGCGAGGAGAGATATGACACCCTCGGAATCAGCAAACCATACAATGGAATTACCGGCCCTTGTAATTTCTCTATTACGAGACAAGACATCTTCCGAAACCGGAATACCATTCTCCTTCATAAATCGGAGGTTGCCGGCATAAAAGGTCCTGCCGGCATAATCTCCACAGACTCCGCGACCGGAGACATTCCGGAAATCAGTAATATCGAGCAAAGGAGCTGTTTCAAAATATCGGGTTACGGCATGGGCCAAGGGATGATCAGACATCCCTTCGAGAGAAGCAAGGATAGCGTCAGCTTCCGAAAATTCCCTACAACGTTCTATCTTCACCACTTCAGGACGACCGACGGTAAGGGTACCGGTTTTGTCAAGAACAATAGCGTCAACCTTCGGAGCAGTCTCCAAGGCTTCGGCATCCTTTATAAGGATACCGAGCTGAGCACCTTTTCCCACACCCACCATGATCGCGGTAGGAGTAGCGAGGCCCAACGCACAGGGACAGGCGATGATCAAAACAGTAACGGCAGCAAGGAGAGCGTGCGTGACACCGTCTACCGGATCAAGAAACCACCATATTAGAAAAGCTATGGCGGCGATAGTGATGATAACAGGGACGAATATGGCCGCTATGCGGTCTACAAGGCGTTGCACGGGAGCTTTGCTTCCTTGCGCCTCCTGCACCATCCGCGTGATACGTGCGAGCATAGTACTCTCCCCTATCTCGCGCGCTTCATAGCGCAGCGCACCATTCTCATTGACAGTGCCGGCAAACACCTTATCGCCTCTGCGCTTCGATACCGGAATCGGTTCGCCGGTGAGCATTGACTCATCCACATGGGATTCACCGTCAATGACCTCTCCATCCACTGCTATTCGTTCGCCCGGACGTACAAGCAGCGTATCGCCGCAGATAATGTCGGCAAGAGGCACTTCCACCTGCTCTCCGGAGGAAGAGATGCGTACAACCGTGTCAGGGCGCAGTCCCAACAGTTTGCGGATTGCAGAGGATGTGTTGCTCTTGGCTTTCGCCTCCATCAGGCGTCCCAAGAGGATAAATGTGATAATAACAGCCGAAGCCTCGAAATAAACGTGGGGATGTATGCCATGCTTCAACCACCATGAGGGGAAGAGCATATTAGCCACACTGAAGAGCCATGCGATACCGGTGCTGAGCGCAACGAGAGTATCCATATTGGATGAGCGATGACGCAACTGTTTCCATGCTCCGATAAAAAATTGGCGACCGAAAACGAAAACCACCGGTGTGGAGAGGATAAACATTATAGGGTCGGCCCATTCCCAATGCATGAAGCCCATTCCGATAATCACCACCGGAAGAGAGAGAATAATCGCCCATATAGTACGAGTGCGAAGCCGGCAGTAATCCTCACGGCGTTGTTTTTCGGCCCTTTCGGCCATATCACCGGGAAGCAGATCATAACCCGCATCACGGACTAATCTCTGCAAATCGAGCGGTGAACATTTATCCCGGTCATACTCCACATTGGCGGAGGATGTAGCAAAATTTACAATGGCTGTCTTGACTCCGGGTGCGGAGGCAAGCACTTTCTCCACTCTTGCGGCGCAGGCGGCACACGCCAGCCCCGTAAGCGGAAAATTCTCTTTAGCAATCTTTCCCATATCTAATCAGATACTTAAATTTCCAGCCGTCGATGGTGCGTCGGGTAGTTGAGAAGTTTATACCGATGGCTATGATCTCACGAGAGTCCACAGCCCAGAGGGGAGCATATTCCTTACGCTCGATCTGAGCGAGAGCCTCTTCGGCGCTTTGATTATCTGCTTACTCATGGACTACGGATAGTATTTTACTGCAAATATAACAAAAAATTTTTTCTGAGGGTTAATACGCATGCCTCTATTTGACGAGAATAAGTTTATATTATTTAGCAATTGAGTGATTATCAGGCATCTAAAGCAATCTTCGGTAAAGGAAAGGAGTAGCCTTCGGAAGACAATGGGCGGGGAAATCAAGACTTCTGCAATAGCTTGTTTTGAAGAATACTTGAAAATTTTTAGTACTATGTATTGCATAGTACTAAAAGAATTATTAATTTTGCCACGTGATTCTGAGGAAGAGGCCGTTCGTCAGGATTGCGAGGCATTCATAAATATGGTAAAAGCCGACGAAATATAAGGATCAGAATGTTGCCATAGATATGGTAAAAGCCGTCAAAACAAAAGAAGAGAAAAACTAAAGCTGAAAGGATTTCAATTTTCTTGAGCAATGCAGAATCCGGAAACGGATTGCAGACACCGGAAAACAGAAGCCGGAAAGCTAAAAAATGATTGTTATGAAAAACTGTGTTTTACTTTTAGGATTGGCCTCCGCGGCCGGTCTGGCCGGGATGAAGGCCCAGAATATTGAGCCCACCACTTGCCCGGAGAATCAGCCGGCACCCGAGGCTGTGGAGATAGCCGACAGCGTGGCAATGTCCACTTACGATGATTTGGAGGAACTGGTCGTGACCGGTGTTCGTCCGGTAGTGACCAGCGATGGTGCCACCACCACCTACAGTGTGGATGATGATCCCGGAGCCGCGGGCATCACCCTGCTTGATCTACTCAGAAAAGTACCGATGGTAAGTGTAGACGCCAATGACAATATCAAACTGAAAGGAGAAGGAAACTACAAGATTCTCGTAAACGGCAAAGAGGATCCTACGCTGAGCGCCAGCGCCTCGCAGATATTCAAGATGATGCCTGCGAATTCAGTAGCCAAGATTGAAGTCATCACCGAACCCGGAGCCAAATACGATGCCGAGGGTACGGGAGGTATCATCAATCTCATCACAATCCGCAATCAGCGTCAGGACGGATATAATGTAGGCGCAAACGTATATGCCAACAACCGTATGAGCGGCGGGGGAGCCAACGCCAGAGCAAAAATCGGGAATATCACTATGGGAGCCAACATCGATTATGCCAACGGCCGATACAATCCCTCCAAGACCTCTACAAAAGATGAAACATTATTCTTAGATCCCGTAACGGGAGAAGCGACTTCCATATTGGACCATTGGAGCGAACAAAAAACGAAATTCGATTATATAGGAGCCGGATTGAAACTCTCATGGGAACCAACCGCGAACGACCTTCTTTCCATCGATCTGAGCTTCAATAAGGTGAAAGGAGACATTGCAGATATGGCCGACCAAACAACAAGCTATGAACCCTATGACCCCGATCAATGGATTTTCGGAGATCCACAATGGACTATATGGAACCGAATCAATGCCAGAATGAGCAATCTCTCCTCCTCAGCCCTTGCATCATATCAGCACAACTTCGCCGGCAACCGCAACTATCTCGCCGTAAGCTATCAATTCAGCTATGGACATAACGAGCTGACTTCGCTCACAGAGGCTGAAGAGCTTCGCAACACATGGCAGATCCCCTTCTCCGCCAACAAGCAGCTAAATATCAACCGAGAGCAGACTGTGCAGATCGACTATACCAATGATTTCAACAGCGAACATCATCTTCTCGAGACCGGCGGAAAGTATGTAGGGCGCCATAACAGCGGATTCGGCAACCTGAGCACAGGAGAGACCGAGGCCGGTATGCTTCCTGTGGAGGCAGCCGCCACCAATCTTACCCAGCTTCAGGATATTGCCGCCCTCTATGCCAGCTATACCGGCACTTTCGAGAAATGGAATGCAAAAGCCGGAGTGAGATACGAGCATACGAGAATGGGGAACCGTTATCACCTGAGCGAAGGTGAAGACTTTACACGCAACCTCGATGATGTGGTGCCGAATGCGGCAATCGCCTATTCCTTCGGGCCCGCCCAAAACTTACGCCTCGCATACCAGATGAGAATCTCGCGCCCCACAATGGAGCAAGTCAACCCCTATCTGATGGAGTTGTCACAGTATCTCAACATGTGTGGTAATCCCGATCTCAAATCCGAGCATAACAATAATGTGAGCTTGACCTACACACAGTTTGGCGCAGTGTTGGGAGGAAATATCGGCATTGAATATTCTCAGACCGACAATTGCATCTCCGACTTTATATATGCCGACGGAGAGAAACTTATCCGCTCCTACGCCAACTTAGGCAAGAAAAGGGCAGCCGCTCTCAACGGATTCCTGAGCTGGACAATTATTTCCCACATGACATTGGGAATCAACGGACGTGTAGAATATGTGGATTTCAGTTCCGACTCTCCCCGTTTCAGCAATCACGGCTGGCAGGGCAACTTCGGAGCCAACTGGAATTATATGCTCCTTTCAGGATGGAGCTTCTCCGCCTACGGAGGTATGAGCACACGTAATCTCAACTTGCAAGGTTATTGGCCCGGATACCACTATTACGGTCTGGCTGTCAACAAACAGCTTCTCAAGGACCGCAGCCTTACCGTAGGAGTGAGTATGAACAATTTCCTGGAAAGCGAGATAAAATACAAGAGCTACAGCCAATCCCTCAACTATCGCTCCTACTCCACCAACTACAATGCCAACTGGAATATAGGCGTGAATCTTAGCTGGAATTTCGGTAGCTTGAAACAGGATGTGAAGCGCACATCGGCAAGTATTGAAAACAATGACAAATCATCCGCAAAAGGGGCTAACATGATGGGAAATTAGAATAAAATCCGGCAGAAAGAAAATTTTTCGTAGATGACTGTCACATTCTCCTCACTCCTACGTCAACTATGATAGATTATCCTTCGCACTTCGATGTCGTCTTTCGGGCTTCGAGCTGAAAAGGGAGTCTTTTTTACTTCCACAAATACCATCTTCTTATGAACACCAAGCATAACAGACACAAGATAGCAGCCGGATTTATCGCCGCCGGCATAACCATAACCGCCAGCACGGTAGCCTCCACATATTTAGTGAAAGGAATCGTGACCGACGCTACCGACAATTCCCCGATTCCGGGAGCAATTGTCAGAGTATATGCCGAGGGAGACACTGTGCTTCCTATCTTGAGCGACGTCACCGACTCTTTAGGGCGTTTCGCCGAACCGCTCGATTCAGCCGGCCGCTATCATCTGCGTGCGGAATTCATGGGGATGAAGACGATGGAGGTACCCTTCACCGCCGACAAAGCCTCTTCCGAGATACGACTTGACACCATTAGCCTCACATCTTCATCAGAGATGCTCGACGAATTGGTAGTGAGTGTGAAGAAACCGCTTGTAGAGAGCGATGGAGGCACATTGACCTACAACATGTCGGAGGACCCGATGGCGCAAGGCAACAGCGTGTTGGAGATGCTGAGGAAAGTGCCGATGGTGACCGTGGATGCCGAAGAGAATATCAAGGTGAAGGGGAACAGCAACTTCAAGATATATCTCAACGGCCGCGAGGACCCGATGCTTTCCGGAGATCCGAAAACAATCCTTAAATCGATGCCTGCCTCCACAATCAAAAAGATAGAGGTGATCACCGAGCCGGGAGCGAAATATGATGCCGAAGGCACAGCGGGAATCCTGAATATCGTCACTGTAAGCAAGACTAATCTTGAAGGAATCGTAGGAAACCTGAGTATATGGCTTAACAAGACATATACCGGAGCTTCCGTCTACACCCGAACAAAAGTAGGGAATGTGACCGGAAGTGCGAATTTCAGCTATTCTCACTCTATGTTTCCCGGTATCAACGATTACACCAGCGGAAATGTGTATGAGAATATGGTTTCCGAAACCGACAGGAAACAGGTGACATCCGGCAACGGCCACAGCAGCAATTCCTATTTCGGAGGAGGATTCTCCCTCTCCTGGGAACCGGATACTCTCAATCTCTTCACCGTAGAGGCACATGTCGGGAAAACGACCAACGGATCCTACACCGCACAGAGTATCGAGTGCTTCACCTCGGAAGAGGTGCTCAATTGGAGTTATAAACGCAGCTGGACAAACGACTACAATTTATTATGGACCAGCGCAAACACCTCCTTCCAGCATACCTTCGGCAAAGAGGGACATAACCTGATCGGTTCTTACGAATACAGTTTCAACCATGGCACAGGGAAGAGTGATATGTATAGTTACGATTTCTTCGGAAACGCTTGGGACACACCCTTCCGCCGCAACGAAAACAGAAACCATGCCAATCAGCATACCATTCAAATCGACTACGCCAATCCCTTGGGTGAACATAATGTACTCGAGGCCGGTGGCAAAGCCGTATGGAACCGGACCAACAATCTTTCCGCACCATGGTATGGAGAGACGGAGGCAGATATGACGGTGAACCGTGAAGAGGAAGTGAGTCTCGCTCAATTCAAGAATATCCAGGCCCTCTACGTATCCCATACCGGTAAATACGGCAAGTGGGGTACGAAGGTCGGATTGAGATTCGAGCATACCGAGACCGGCATCGACTACTTCACAGAAGGGAATGAAAATTTCTCATCGACTTTCAACGATCTTATTCCCAACGCGGCCCTCACCTATCGCCTGACCGGGATGCAGAATTTCCGTCTCTCCTATCAGATGCGCATATCGCGTCCGGGAGTGGGAGTACTCAATCCCTACGTCAACACAATGACCATAGGCCAGGTGAGCTACGGCAATCCGAATCTCGACAGTGAGCGTAACAACGCCGTAAGACTCACTTACAGCAACTACGGCGGTAAAGTGGGAGGATCGGCAACGCTCGGCTACTCCCACACCGGGAATAAAATCGAGAGTTACACTTTCGCCGAGGGAAGTCTGATTCATTCCACTTATGCCAATATCGGAAAATATCAGGATTGTGAGCTTTACGGCGATCTCCAATGGACGATTATCCCGGATATGACTGTATCGCTGTACGGATATATCGCCCGAGAGATGTATAAGGCCGAGACAGAATTGCTCAGCAGAAAGCGTAACTTCTGGAATTGGTCGTACAACTGCAACTTCAACTACCGCCTACCGTGTCTTATTTCACTTTCACTCTACGGAGGCCAGGGAAGCGCCTGGAAAGATCTGGAATCGACAGGCGACGGTTGGAATTATTACGGGCTCTCCGTAAGCAGAGGCTTTCTGAAAGACGAAAAACTAAAAGTAAACATTTACGGACAGAATTTCTTCCGCCCCATGAGAACTTGGCGCAACTCCACCATCGGTGACAACGTCAGCAACACTGGATGGTACCGCCGTTCGGAATGGTATGTCGGAGCATCCGTATCCTTCCAATTCGGCAAACTCAATGCCGATGTGAAGCGTACGAACGCAAGCATCGAAGCCGAAGGAGTAGTATCCGGCGGCAGTTCGTCAAGTGGCGGAGGAAGGTGACAACAACCTTTTTTCACAACAAAGAACAAATGAACGAACAAAATAAGAATAACATACGCGCCCAGATGCGAAAAGGGATGCTTGAATATTGCATCCTTCTGCTACTCAGCAAAGAGAGGGCTTATCCTTCCGATATCATATCCCGACTGAAGGATGTGGATCTGATAGTAGTGGAAGGCACGCTTTACACTCTTCTCAACCGCCTTCGCAAGGAGGGGAAACTCGATTACGAGTGGGAGGAATCGCCGAAAGGGCCTCCGAGGAAGTATTACTTCATCACCGATGAGGGGAAAGAGACCCTCGGAGTAATGTCGGAAGCATGGGATGATATCTGCCGCACAGTGGAGTTCTTCCGCGGAATTCAAAACCTCTAATTTCAAAACAAAACAATGAAAAAGACTTATAACATAAATCTCGCGGGCTTAGTATTCACTATGGATGATGACGCCTACGATCTTCTCAATAATTATCTTGATACCCTTCAGCATGCCTTCCGCAAGGATCCTGATGCAACAGAGTTGATTGCGGATATCGAAGGACGCGCCGCCGAGCTTCTTGCGGAGCATCTCGGAGAAAACAGACAGGTGGTGACTCTCGCCGATGTGGAGACCGTCATCGCGCAGATCGGGCGCCCGGAGGAGATGATGGAGGAAGAAGTCGTCAGCGAGACACGCGAACGCGATTTCTTCAACCGCGAAGAAGGCCGCGCCACTAACGGCGAGGAAGTGAAAGAAGAAATAAGAATTGAAGAGAACGGAAGCGTACCTCCACCCTACACTGCTCCTCACCCCCTCAGTCGCAAACTCTTCCGCGACCCACAGAACGCCATGATCGGAGGTGTATGTGCCGGTCTGGCGGCTTATCTGAAGATCGATGTGACATGGGTGAGACTCCTGACAGTGGCTCTATGCTTCATCTCCTTGAGTACAGCAGCCATCGCCTATATCATTCTATGGATTGTACTTCCCGAAGCGCGCACTCCTCTGCAGCGTATGCAAATGAACGGAGAGGCCCCCACCATCGAGAATATCGGACGCACCGTGACCGACAATTTCAAAGGTGAGCAGGGAGGTGAGCAATACGAGAACACCAACGGCTCCAAGCGCTTTATCGACCGTCTTGCCGGCCTTTTCGGGATTCTGGCAAAAGTGGTGCTTATCTGCCTGATACTCATTGCCATTCCTGTAGAGATTGCCCTGATTTTAGGTCTTATCGGTTGCCTCTTCGCCCTTGTTCTTCTCTCTACCTCCTGGGGTACGGGATATTTTGAGGATTCACTTCCTTTCACCTATACGAATGATGCCATTTTGGGCGTACTGACCGGAATCGGCATAATCATAGTGATAGGCATACCTTTATTAGCCATAATCTGGATGGTGGTGATGAAGAATCATCCCATCACAAGAGGTTGGAAGATATCTCTCGTCACAATCTGGATTGTAGGCTTCCTGCTTGGCAGCATCTGCGCCGGAGTATTGGTGGCTCATGAGAATATGCCGCGAAATGTGAAGGTGATCGAGACAGAGACAGAAGATGAAGAACTCAGAGGTCTTATGAACGATATAGACACAATCGTGAAGGATACCACATATGAGGAGTATGTGGAGTCGCAGGCAACGATGGCCGAGAGAATGGCTGATAAAGCCGACCGCATAGCTTCGAAAGCGGAAAAGATAGCCGAACGCGCCGAGAAGATAGCCGAGCATGCCGACAGCATCTCGGTGCAGCGGGAGGGAAAGAATCGTCTACACCAAGGGCGCCACGGCACAAAATGATATATACCGCCGGAAATTAAAAAAGTGATTTGCATCATAATTAATATGATTTAAGACAGGAAGCGGGAGGCAATACGACGACACTACGTATCGCCTTCCGCTTTTTTTTGGCATGAATTTTGCGAGATAGAGAGAATGTTAGTAATTTTGCAACAGGTAAATAAAAGAGTCTCGGAAAGCCCGCGATCAAAAGGGCGATATACAGGCTGCTTTTACACGCCATAATAATAAACTCATCAAGTATGGGATTCTTTAAAAAGATATTTTCAAAAGAGAAGAAAGAGAAACTCGACTCCGGACTCGAGAAGACCCGCGAAGGAATGTGGGGAAAGATCACGCATGCAGTGGTAGGCAAAAGCAAGGTTGACGAGGAAGTGCTCGACAATCTTGAAGAGGCCTTCCTCTCGTCGGACGTCGGAGTAGAGACTACGCTAAAGATTATCGAGCAACTCGAAGAGCGAGTGGCACGCGACAAATATGTCAGCACTTCAGAGCTTAACAATCTTCTCTGCGACGAGATATCCAAACTTGTGGTGCGAGCCGAGGGTGAAGAGGAGCTTGATGAGTTTCAGGTGCCTCGTAAGGGAGACGATCCTTACGTAATCATGGTAGTGGGAGTGAATGGTGTGGGCAAGACCACCACTATCGGTAAACTCGCCTATCAGTTCAAGAAAGCCGGCAACAAGGTAATGATCGGAGCCGCCGACACATTCCGCGCCGCTTCCATTCCTCAGCTTGAGGCATGGTGCGAGCGCGTGGGAGTGCCCATCGTGAAGCAGAAAGCCGGCAGCGATCCGGCCGCAGTTGCATACGACACTGTAGCCTCTGCAAAAGCTCAGGGTGCGGATGTAGTGCTTATCGACACGGCAGGGCGTCTCCACAACAAGAAAGGCCTGATGGATGAGCTCACGAAGATTAAGAAAGTGATGCAGAGAGTTGTGCCCGATGCTCCGCAGGAGGTGCTGTTGGTGCTTGACGGTTCCACAGGTCAGAATGCCTTCGAGCAGGCCAAACAATTCTCAGCCGCGACTCAGGTGAGCTCACTCGCCATCACCAAGCTTGACGGCACGGCAAAGGGAGGCGTAGTGCTCGGCATCAGCGATCAATTCCGTATTCCCGTGAAATATATCGGTGTCGGCGAGGGTCTGGAAGATCTTCAGGTGTTCCGCCCCGACGAATTTGTGAAATCGCTCTTCGCGGGAGCACTTTGATGAAATAGAGAAATAAAGCTTATGGGTTTCAGAAAGAACCATATAGATATCATATCAATGGGCTGCTCCAAGAATCTTGTAGATTCGGAGCGGCTCATTCGCCGTCTTGAGGCAAAGGGATATACAACAAGTCATGACAGCGAGATTCCCGACGGCGAATACGTAGTAGTGAACACATGCGGCTTCATCGCCGATGCCAAAGAGGAATCTATCGAGATGATTCTCGCCTTGGAGCAGATGCGTGAAGAAGGAGAGATAGGTCGGCTCATCGTGATGGGATGCCTCTCCGAACGCTATATGAAAGAGCTCAAGGAGGAGATAAAGGGTGTGGACCGATGGTATGGAAAATTCGATTGGAAAGATTTCATCGAGAAACTTCCCGACCGATCCGGAGCCGAGAAACCGAGAGAGTGGGAACGAACATTGACCACTCCCCCATACTCCACTTATATGAAGATATCGGAGGGATGCAACCGTATGTGTGCGTTTTGCGCCATACCGCTCATCACGGGGCGGCATACTTCCCGCAGCATCGACGAAATCCTGGAGGAAACCCGCCAGCTTGTCAGCGAAGGCGTGAAGGAATTCAATGTGATAGCCCAGGATCTCTCCAGCTATGGCCTTGATCTCTACGGAGAGCATAAGCTTGCCGAGCTTATCGACAGAATGGCGGATATCGAGGGTGTGGAATGGATTAGATTGCATTACGCATATCCCGCCGATTTTCCGATGGATATTCTTGAGGTGATGAATCGTCGCGAGAATGTCTGCAAATATCTTGATATCGCTCTTCAACACATCTCGGACAAGGTGCTGAGCAATATGCGGCGGCATATCACTAAAGAGGAGACACTCGCTCTTTTGGCAGAGATACGCCGGAGAGTGCCAGACATAAAGATCCGCACCACCCTCATGACAGGATTCCCGGGTGAGGATGAGGAAGCATTCAAAGAGCTTAAGGAGTTTGTGCGTAGCCAGCGATTCGACCGTATGGGAGCTTTCGCCTATAGCGAGGAGGAGGACACATACGCCGCGCGTCATCTGGAGGATAATGTAGATCCTGAAGTGAAACAGAAGCGTTTGGATGAGATAATGGAGATGCAGGAGAGTATTTCCGACGAATTGAACGTCGAGCTGGTGGGACGCGAAGTGAAAGTACTGGTGGACAGTGTTGATGAAGACCAGATAACGGGACGCACTCAATGGGATTCACCCGAGGTAGACCCGGAGGTGCTTATGTCTGTGCCGGAAGAGATGGATATAAACCCCGGTGACTTCCTCAAAGTTAAAATCACGGCCTCCTATCCCTTTGAGTTGGCCGGAGAGATATTGGAGAAATTATCGTGATGAATCCATTTGCCGGGAGTATACGCTGCGAATCCTTTCATTGCCACCTTCCGAACGGAGAGGAGTATCGCTCGGTGGTGCGTGATGATGTCACCCCTGTCAAAAATGAAATAGCAGGGGAAGCTACGCTTTATGTCATGCCTTTCGACATATCGGATGATAGCGATGATAGATTTGCCATGCCCAAGAAGAGCACCCCGAGAGAGACGCATCGTAGAGGAGTGGAAGAGATTACCCGCCGCCTGCGCGCCGAACGCGAGAACGGAACAAACCCCGGAAAGACCGTGCTGTCACGCGTGATCATAAGAGATATCCTCTCGGATAAACCCACTCCGTTCTATCGCAAACTTCTCGATAATAACCCCGATGCTTTTGTATTCTACCTTACCACTCGGGAGGCGGGAATATGGCTTGGAGCTTCTCCGGAACTATTGTGCCGGAAAAGAGGATATAAGATCGAGACGATGGCCTTGGCGGGCACACGTCCGAGTAATGACGGGCGAGATTGGGATGACAAGAACCGGGAAGAGCAGAAAATAGTGGAGCGATTTATCCGCGATGTTCTCTCCCGATATTGCGATAATGTGCAATGTAGCGAGCCTTATACGAGAAAGGCCGGTTATGTGGAGCATATATGCTCCGATCTAACCGGAGAGTTGAGAAATGAAGCGGACTTCGGACGATTGCTCAAAGATTTATCCCCTACCCCGGCACTCTGCGGCTATCCTCGTAGTGTGGCGATGGAAGAGATAAAAAGACTCGAGATGTGGCCACGCGGATTATATGGCGGGTATATTGCCCTCGACTACGGCAACGGAGATGCAGACATCTATGTGAATCTCCGAAGCATGAGGATAGAATGTGGAAAAGCCGCTATCTATGCCGGCGGGGGTATCATGGCCGACAGCGACCCTGATTCCGAATGGGAAGAGACGGAAAGGAAATCACTGTTTCTCAGAACAATTTAAGCAAATTTCATGCTCACCATTCAGAATAGGTGGAAATAATTTTGCAAAAAAGTAGGATTTGACTAATTTTGCAGTATGCCTTGGAAAATAGAAGGAATCCTTGAAAGGATAGGAATAGTGAAGGAGAATAGCATCGGCATCGCGTTGAGCGGTGGCGGAGCCAAAGGTTTTTCTCATATCGGAGTATTGAAGGCCATGGAGGAATTCGGACTCCGACCATCGATAATTTCCGGGGTGTCGGCCGGAAGTATAGCCGCCACACTTTATGCCTCCGGCCTGACACCTGAGGATATGATAGAATGTTTCAGTGATGCCAAAAGTTTTCAGGACTTCACTGAATGGGCACTTCCGAAGGAGGGCTTCATGAAACTTAACAGATTTGCCCGTCGGCTTGAAAGATGGCTGCCCGTAAAGAATCTGGAGGATTTGAAGATACCGACCGTAGTATGTGCCACGGATTTCGACAATGGAAAATCGGTAGGATGGTCGAAGGGAGAGATTGTGCCCCGCGTCATAGCCTCCTGCAGTATTCCAATTGTATTCGCACCGAAAGTGATCAACGGTGTGCATTACGTAGACGGCGGAGTGCTTCGTAATCTTCCGGCCTGGGCCATACGCGACTATTGCAATACGCTCTATGCCAGCAATTGCTCTCCGCTCAACCGAGGTTATAGCTATAAGGATTCAATACTCGGAATTGCAATGCGGAGCTATCATCTGATGTCGAAAGCAAATATGTTGCAAGATATAAAGATGTGTGATGTGGTGATCTCCCCCGCTCCGCTTTCCTCCGTAGGCACATTCGATGTTACAGCGTTGAGAAAAGCTGTGCGCCTCGGATATGACGCAGCGTGCAGAGTGCTTGAGAAAAAAATGAAATGATCATACGTAGGGACATGGCGTATGCCTCGCTAAAAATGAAGGCTTAAGATATAAATTCTGAATAAATGGAATCTCAAAACGAGAAACTTATAATTTACCAACTCTTTCCCCGAATTTTCACCAATACCTGCCCTTCTCCACGCCGTGATGGCTCCTTGGAAGAGAATGGTAGTGGTAAGATGAATCACTACACTCCCGCTTTGCTTAAGGAAATTAAATCGTTAGGAGTGAATTGCATCTGGTTTACGGGTGTGATAGAACATGCCACCAAGACCCGCTTCGAGGGTATTCCGAGCCAAAACCCGAATGTAGTGAAGGGTGAGGCAGGTTCGCCTTACGCTATCTGCGATTACTATGATATCGATCCGGCAATCGCTGAAAATATTCCGGAGAGGATGAAGGAGTTCGAAGAGCTGGTAGAGCGTGTGCATGCTCAAGAAATGAAAATGATCATCGATTTCGTGCCTAATCATACAGCTCGCCAATATAAGAGCGATGCAGCTCCTGAAGGAACGAAAGATTTCGGTGACGATGACGACACCACCCTCTTCTTCGGACGCGACAACAACTATTATTATATCCCCAATCAGCAGTTCTGCCCATCTATCCCTCTCCACGCAGAAGGAACGGAGGAATATGTAGAGTTTCCTGCAAAAGCCACCGGCAACGATTGCTTCAACGCTTTCTGCGGAGAGTATGATTGGTATGAGACTGTAAAACTCAACTACGGCCTTGACTACGGCGACCGTTCGGAGCATTTTGATCCAGTGCCCGACACTTGGATGAAGATGCTCGACATTCTGCTCTTCTGGTGCGGAAAGGGTGTTGACGGATTCCGCTGCGATATGGTCTTCATGGTTCCGTTGCCTTTCTGGCATTGGGCTATTCCTCAGGTAAAGTCAGCATTTCCTCACGTAATCTTTATAGGAGAGATCTACGATATAGGGCTTTACAGGCCGTTTCTCGATTACGGATGTTTTGACTATCTCTATGATAAGGTAAACCTTTATGATACATTGGTAGCCATAGAGCGCTTCAACCATTCTGCCGCTCGCCTCACACAATGTTGGCAAACTGTGGACGGGATCGGAGACAAGATGCTCAATTTCCTTGAGAATCATGACGAAGTGAGATTCGCATCACGCGAGTTTGCCAACAATCCCATGAGGATTGTGCCTCATCTTGTAGTGTCGGCATTTATCTCCAAAGGTCCGGTGATGATATATTACGGTCAGGAGCTTGGCGAACAGGCGCATGACAACGAAGGATTTGCCGGAGATAATAACCGAAGCACCATTTTCGACTATTGGAGTTATGATACGATGCGCCGTTGGTATGGCGACGGCAAGAAGTTCGGAGCGAAGCTTACACGCCAGGAGAAATGGCTCCGCGGGTTCTATACCAAAGTGTTGGGAATGTGCAACAGCGAAGAGGCAATCCGCGAGGGAGCATTCTTTGATCTTATGTACGTAAATCTCAATCACCCGGACTTCAATCCTCATGAGCAATTCGCCTTCCTGAGATATACGGATAATCAAGTGTTGCTTATAGTGGCCAATTTCGGACGTGAGGAGCGAAACATAAAGATAGAGATACCCGATCTTGCCTTTGATATGGCCTCTATCCCAACCGGAGAAGGTAATTATCGCGAACTGCTTCATGATGCAACCTGCACCTTTGAAGTGAAAAAGGGTAAAAAGGTGAGTCTGACCGTAGGCGGGTCAGATGCGGCAGTATTGATGCTGAAAGAACCGAAAGGAAAGAATAAGGCTCCGAACGTTAAAAAAGCCCCCATGAAAGGAAAAAAAGGGGCGAAAGATTGAGCCAATCAGAAAGAATTTCGTAAATTTGTCGTAAATTTCATATCCGATCTTAAACATGAGTAATTCATTACCCCCCATCAAGGTGTTCGCTGGCTCAAAGAGTCGCTACCTTGGTGAGCAGATTTGCAAGGATCTTGGCATTGAGCTTGGCAAAATGAAAATCGAGCACTTTGCCGACGGAGAGTTTGAGGTAGGCTTCGAGGAGTCGATCCGCGGAGCGGAGGTATATCTTGTACAGAGCACTTTCCCCAACTCCGACAACTTGATGGAACTTCTCCTGATGATAGACGCCGCAAAGAGAGCGTCCGCAGGGAAGATTATCGCCGTCCTCCCCTATTTCGGATGGGCACGTCAGGACCGCAAGGACAAACCGAGAGTGTCAATCGCCGCCAAACTTGTGGCTGATCTTCTCAGCACCGCCGGTATCGACCGTCTAATCACCATGGACCTTCATGCCGATCAGATCCAGGGGTTCTTCAATGTTCCCGTTGACCATCTTTACGCGTCTTCCATCTTTATTCCCTGGATAGAGGGTCTGCATCTCGAAGACATGGTAATCGCCTCTCCCGACGTAGGCGGAGCCAAACGTGCCAATAGCTATGCCAAGTATTTCGATGTACCTCTGGTACTTTGTCACAAGACACGCGCGAAAGCCAATGTAGTAGACAAGATGACCGTAATCGGTGACGTGGAAGGCAAGAATGTGATTCTCGTTGACGATATCGTGGATACCGCCGGCACTATCACCAAAGCCGCCGACCTTCTTCTGGAGTTCGGAGCCAAGAGCGTAAGAGCACTTTGCAGCCATGCCGTGATGAGCGATCCTGCCACAGAGCGCGTGAAAGCCAGCGGATTGACAGAGATTATCTTCACTGACTCCATCCCCTACCTGAAAGAGAATGAGAAGGCCGTGGTGCTTCCGGTAGCCAAGCTTTTCGCTGACACTATCCGCCGTATCCACAACAATCAGAGTATCTCTTCCCAATATCTCTTCAAATAATCGCTTAAGAGATTAAATATTTGATTTCATAAGATTCCCTGCCGCCCTCATAGCCGGCAGGGAATTCTTTTTTTGCAGAGAGAAGATTGAGAAGAAATTAAAAGGAGATGGTGAGTGATAAAGGGGGATTGAATGAAGGGGACAGATGGATTGAGATTATTTGTGGGGGAAATACCATCCGTAGTAGCTACGGCGGCGAGCGGAAGCATCGGTGTCGAGCACTTTTTTGAGGATTTCGGCGGAATGGGAAAGATTTTTTTCTGTAACGGGGAGTAGAGCGACGGAAGCTGAAAATGTAAGGGAGTCGGCAAGAAATTTGCGAAGAGTTGTGGAGTTGGAGAGATGACGATCATTGGCCTCAATCCATTGCGCAGCATAGGTGAGAGCGGAAGTGCGCAAACGAGCTTCCTCCTCCGGTTCTTTTACGAGTGAGGTAAAATCCTTGATTATTTCTTTTAGTTTACCCATGCGTGGGGCACGTTTGGGTTCGTTATTGGGATGAAAGAAGAGGGTAAAAAGTTTCTTTTCAGCTTTCTCGAATGTCTTTTCGATATCGGGATCAGCCCAGAAATCGAGATATAATTTTGCATCTTTACTCGCCACATACATTTCCATGACACATTCGAGTAATTCTTCCTTTGACAAAGCATCCAGGGCCTTTTTTACTTTAGTCTTCGACATATTATTCTTTTTTTCTTTTAAACATCGGCCGTAAGAAAAAGTTAAATCTTTATTTAAGCCCACAAGCGGGTTTTGCTCTGACGGAACTCTGCGCAAGGATCGGGAGAGAGGGAGAGTGATTGGGGAAGAAGAGGAGGGAATGAAGAGGGGGCGCCTGCAGATGCGGGCGCCCCCTCCGGGTGTCTAAATTGGGATTATAAATATGGGAATTGTCTTATTATAAGACAGAATTACCAGATAATCACCTGCTCGGAAGCGGGGAGATAGAGCTTCTGGCCTTCCTTGATGCCGAAGGCGTCGAAGAAGGGCTGGATGTTACGGAGAGCAACATTCACACGATTCTCGCCAAGGGAGTGTACGTCGCCGCTGGTGAGGCTACGGATCTCCTCTTCACGGATATTCTGCGCCCAGAGGTTGGCAAAGTTCATATAGAACACCTGTGCGGGAGTGAAGCCGTCGATCATAGCAGCGGGGCTGTTAACGTCAACCCCTTTCTGCTTCTGGCTATCGAGGAAGGCTGTCATGGCGATGCGGAGACCACCCTGGTCAGCGATGTTCTCACCAAGAGTGTACTGTCCGTTAGCATGGAGGCCGGGGAGAACCTCAACGGCGCTATACTGCTCAACGAGACCACCGGTGAGTTTATCAAAGGCTTCTTTATCCTCAGCAGTCCACCAGTTGATCATGTTGCCATCCTTGTCGAAGTTGCAACCCTGGTCGTCGAAGCCGTGAGTAAGCTCATGGCCGATTACGACACCGATACCACCATAGTTCTCGGCATCGGAAGCCTCAGGATCATAGAAAGGAGCCTGAAGGATACCGGCAGGGAATACGATCTCATTGTTGAGGGGATTATAGTAGGCGTTGATGGTCTGAGGAGTCATACCCCACTCAGTGCGGTCAACGGGTTTGCCCCACTTGGCAAGCTGCTCATCGTTTTCCCAAAGCTGGGCGTTATGAACATTCTCCCAGTAGGAGAGATTGGGGTCAACATTAAGAGTGGTATAGTCTTTCCAAGAGTCGGGATAACCGATCTTGACTGTGATCGAGTTGAGTTTGCCGAGAGCCTGTACCTTAGTGTCGTCGCTCATCCAGGGAAGGTGCATGATGTGCTTTGCGAGAGCATTGCGGAGGTTCTGCACGAGACCCTGCATATAAATCTTGGAACTTTCGGGGAAGTACTGAGCAACGTAAAGCTCACCGATAGCTTCACCGAGGCTACGCTCTACAGCGCCCTGCACACGCTTCCAGCGAGGCTGCATCACCTGCACACCGCTCATCACCTTATTGAACTCAAAAGCAGTGTTGCTAAACTTATCACTCAGGTAGGGAGATGCAGAGGCAACCACCTGCCAAAGGTAGAGGTCCTTCTTCTCACGGTCGGTAAGAGTGTCATAAAGTTTGATACCCTGAGCCACAGTATTGGGAGTAGTGACGATTACTCTCTCGGGATCGATACCCATGGTAGTATTAAAGAACTGCTTCCAATTGAGGGAAGGGTAAGCAGCCTGAAGCTCAGCCATAGTCATGGGATTGTACTGAGCCTGCATATTGCGGGAAGCCTCACGAGTCCATGTGGAATCGGCGATAAGAGTTTCGATCTTGAGGACATTCTTGGAGATACGCTGAGCATCCTTCTTTGAATAGCCTGCATTGACCATCTGGTTGACGATAAGCTTCTGATAAGCATCGCGAACGGACTTATTACGCTTGTCGTTCTCGAGATAATAGTCACGGTCGCCGAGATTAAGGGGAGCGCCTACCACATACATAGCATATTCCTGGCTGTTGAGCATGTCCTCCATCGGACCGGCGGCAAGCAGCGGAGAGCTGTTATATTTGTGCATCCAGAGGAAGAGGTCGGCCATCTGATCGGGAGTGGCGGCCTCGATACGGGCAAGATCAGCCTTGATAGGCTCGGCACCCATCTGATTACGACGGATGGAGTCCATACCTGTCTTATAGAGAGCGGCTACCTTATATGCAGTGGTGCCCTTCTCGGGATTAGCGGCGCCGAGACCATCGATAATTCTGCGGATACGGGCCTGAGAGGAATCGGCAAGAACGTTGAAAGAGCCGTAACGTGCGTGTTCGGGAGTCAGGGGGTTAGCCTCCATCCATCCACGGTTAACGTGGAGATAGAAGTCTTCGCCGGCAGGAGTATTCTTGTCGATACCGGCTGCATTAAGGCTCTTGAGATGCTCTGCGGCTCCGGTGAAAGCTATACCACCGGCCAAGGCGAGCATGAGAAGATGTTTTGTCAGTTTCATGGTTAAGTTATAATTGAAATTGAAATTGATTTATTATAGGAATTGGAGAGAATGGAATTATCGGAGGGAGATTAATCCGGCGATGAGAGGGAGGTGAAGTCGTCCGGATCGGGACGATATTCAAGAATATCACCCGGCTGACAATCGAGGTGATGACAGATGCTCATCAAGGTAGAGAAACGAATGGCCTTCGCTTTTCCGGTCTTAAGAATAGACAAGTTGGAGGGGGTGATGTTCATTTTCTCGGCAAGATCTCCAAGAGATATCTTGCGTTTAGCCATCATCACGTCTAAATTGACTATTATCGGCATTTTCACTTTAATATATGGGACCCTTCAAAATGTTAATTCACACTGTAAATTGCTGTTCTTCCTCAAGGGCGATCCCACGGCTCCATACCTGTGCGATAAGGAGTGCGAGAAGACCAAGAAGAAGGTTTGACCATGGGATGATCCAATATGCCGACAACTGATAGCCGCTGAGAGTGAGATTCATCGATCCGAGAAGATATTCCTGAGCCACTCCGCTAATTACAATGAGAAGGGAGATAGCAATGAAGCATATCGATATATGACGGAGACGTTTGACATTTTTGGCAACGAATACCTCTCCCCTATTGATATTAACCACGAATTTCACTATCTCAATGACAAGGAAAACACAAAATACCAGAGAGAGGAAATAGGATATTCCGGATATCCATTGCACAGCTGAAGAACCGGCAGTGGAGTCGGTCACTATGGCGGCTTGCTTCACCACCATCGGAAATTTACGCCCGTCATCGAAAGAGATGCTGTCGGTCGGAGCGAGCATCTGCTCAGTAGAGGGAACAAAATATATATCCACCGTCTGCTGGCCGATTTGTGCCATCGAAGATTCCTTGTCGGCCATTTCCAATCCTTTACAGAAACCTTCGGTGAAACTCGCACCTATATAAAATGCGGGGAGCAATACCGACATTCCGAGAATCGCAATTATGAGTATGCAAAGGAGATTAATCGATGTCTTTTTCATCTTTTATAGAAAACGTAGTTAATGACAACACGGTGTTATTTCGTGTTTGTGAGTGCAAAGTTAATAAATAGTTTGGGAATTCCAACTAAAATTTATTGAATTTCAATAAGAAATCTATTTCTCTCACTGATTTTCCAAAGAATCGGACTGTTCGGCAGGTAAAGGAGGTATCGAATCGGTAATCACCCTGCGACGGCGACGAAGGAATGTAAAAGGATTCTCGAAATCACGGCGGAAAACAACACCTATACCTTGAGTGGTGAGAGAGGATTTGAGATAATAGTTCTGGTCGTTGAAATGATTGTAAGCCTTCAAGCGAAGATTACCGGAACGCGTGAGGAGGTATTCGATATCGAAATCACCGATAAAAGTAGTGGAAGAAGTGGAGGGGTCGCGATATCCGAAATTACCATTGATCAACAAGCGATTATTGAGAAGACTGGAAGAGAGCGCGAGGTCCATCTCGAAATCAGAAAAATCCCCTTTATCCGAACGGAAAGAGGGAGCGATAGCCACCTTATCCGTAAGCTGACTCACGATACGCGAGAATTGTGACGAAAGTGTGGAAGAAGCCACGGAAGCCAACTCACCGCTACCATTCGAACCTCCACCCATATACTCAGGAGTATAGAATCGATTTAGGGCAAGGAGATATATCACCTGACGGCTCATTAGGTCGTCAGTGGATATAATACTCTTTACCTTCCTTGTGATATCCGACGTCAGCGTGGGGAGTTCGATATCGAACGTAATCTCAGGATGATCCATCTCTCCATCTATATTAAGAATGGCATCCACCGGAACGTTAGTACGGTTGAGCTCCGGATCGGATGCAAAACTCTTGTCAAGGTCGGAAAGATTCGTATTGACACGGTAAGCGGCCTTGATATCAAGATCCGCCCGCATGGGGTCGCCGTTGAAAGATATCGAGCTACCGGGTTTGATGGTAAAATCACGAAGAATAAGCTCTTGAAGAGTGAAATTGTACTTACCTTCTTCAAGAGTATATTTGCCATACATAGTGATATCGTCTTTCTCCGAATCATAAGCCATCTGCATCGGACCGGCACCGCGAGCCGTAATCTTATCGCCCGCCTCGGGATCCATCACTATGGTAAGGAGCGCATCGGGAGTGACTGAAGCGAATAGATTCATCGAGAATGTGGAGGGACGATCCTGCGAAGCCTCCACTTTTTTGCGGAAGGCTTCCAGGAAATCCGGCACAGTATCTCGAGGCATGGATTTCATAAGTTCCTCCTTGCGTTTATCCGTAAACGAAAGGAAATCGTAATTACCGGCCTCCTGCTCATCCGATATTACGAAAGTGAAATTCGAACCGGGAGCCGTAGACATATCCATATCTATAGCCACAGCTCCGGGCCATCCTCGAATCACTCCACCGCCATTACCGAATACTCGGCCATACCACACGGGATTAATAGAGGCGTTGGTGTCATAGCATAACAATCCCTTCGCCTCGCTTATCCTGAAATTGAAGCGAGGATCATGGAAATAATTATGATGTAACTCGCCGGAAAGGAGAGCGGAATTTCCATACTTGTCATATAGCCTGAAACCCGGAATAATTATATGCCCCGGGTCAATGCGCACCGAATCCGAACCATGATAACAGACATTTGTATAATCCACTTTCATAGCAATGGAATCGGCAAAGATGCGTCCGGTCAGGTCAATGTCATGGAAATTACCGAAAAGATTGGCCTTACCCGAAGCACGTCCTCCCACATCGGAAGTAAAAGCCGCCATGAATGGCTTGAGAAACGCCACATTGACCTTATCGGCATCAATCTTGAAATTCAAAGAATCCTGTCCGAGCCAAATTCCTCCGTCAATACTTGCAGAGCGATGCCCTTTCTCACGTATATCCGCCTTGATTTCCACTTCCTTCTCAGAATTGATCCAACGGGAGGAAATATCGCCATCGCCCAATACACAATCGTTATAGCTCAGATTCTTCACTTTCAACCACCGCGTCGCGGCCACCGGCTCCGGAGAAAAGACACCCGTGGCGGCTATCTCACCGGAGGCAATACCTCCGAAGGTGACATAATTGATATTCAGAGTATCGAAGATAAAACCCAAATCAATATCAGCCAATCTCACTTCCACCATATCTTCAGGCAAAGAGGAAGCTGTGCCATCGATAAGCACAAACTGATCGCCATGCCAAATACGGAATTTATCTACTTCCACTCTCTTGTCGGCATATCTCACAGTAGATTCTCCAATCTGCCAATCCGCTCCACTGAGTGTAAAAGACGTCGGTTTGATACGAAGTACGACAGGTTTGCGAATATCGAAAGTCTCCACACCGGTATCCAGCTCCATCGAGAGCATGCCGTGGAAATCATTGAGGCCGCTCATCAGCCATCCCAAATCCAAATTAATATCTCCCTCTACGGCATTCAACTCGAGATCCAGTTCGGCATCACCCTTTTTGGAAGGGTAAACGGTATGGAGCTTCATGGCTCCACGTCCGGATTCTCCTGTGAGAGCCAGGTCAAGCCGAGTGTCGCGAACGAGCTTGTCACGTCCCTGCTGAATATATGGGACATCCAGATCAAGGGAAGCTGTGAGAGAACGCATGTCGAAACTTCCTTTAAAAGGAACCGGCATAAGCGGACGGACGGGAGCATTGAGAAATGTATAGAGCCGATCGGAGGGTTTGACGATGACTTCGAACCGACCGGAAGAAGCCATCTCGACCGTTGCGGGACATTTCACGAATGCCGGAATGATATCAGAAAGAAGACATTGAAACTCGCGCCCTATGGAAGAGAGAGTATAAGAACCGGTGAGCGTGGCATCAAGAAAATCGGAGTTGAAACGAATCAACCGGGATGCTGAGCCCTCCCCTTCTGCGGGAGCCATTGGAACTACATCGAGCACAAAACCATTGAGCGAAAGGGAGCCACGATCAAGATCGCCGACGAAAGTGATATTTTCCCCACGTGCATATCCGGAAAGATTATCAATATCATTACCTGTAAAATCGCAAGAGAAGCGTCCGGCACCAACATAACCGGGGAACGAGGATAAGAGCCCGAAGGCAGACGGGATAAATCGAGGGATATCTATATCAGCGGCAATCTGAGTGTCTTTCCCGTCGAGAGAAGCCCTTGCAGAAGCATATATGACAGCATCGGGATTATCACAAGCCACATCACATGACACTTCATGTCCGCTTTTACTGATATTGGCCGTGATATCGGAAACTTTCCTACCTTTTATCAATGCTTCCTCTATGGTCAGATCAGCATCGCCATCCACTACTCCTCTACCAAGCCTGCCATCGGCCGAAAGGGCGAATACTACCGGTCCGAACTCAGGATTATCCAAAATTTTCCCAAGATCTATACCATCGGAGGAAATATCGGCCGAGACCGATTTTATCGGAGAGAAAAGAGCCGACGCACTCCCCTTCATATCTATATCTCCCAGACCGGATGAAAAAGAAACATCAGCATCGGCATAACCGGACGACGCAAGGAATTTGCCTGAGGCAGTAAGATCCAAATACCCGGCCTGACGTATAATCCCGCTTACTTTTTCAGGAACATCGGCAAAGGCATGGATAATGGCTTCAGCCTCCGAAGCTGAAACAGCGAGACGCATATTGGTCAAATCAGAGACAAAGGAATTGCGGAAGTCGGTAAGACCCGAAACCGAGCCCTCTATCTCAAGCCCAAGCACTCTGCGACCATCGTGAAGCATTGAGGAGGAAGAGACACGAGATACAGCAGAACCTGATGCGAAAGGGGATAAAAAAGAGTTGGAAAGAGTATATCCCGAGGAAGAGAGAGAGAATCGGTTGATTTCGAGAGAAGACAGATTGCCGGAAAGATCCAAAGACAAAAGATAGGAATTTCTCAACTCGCGCAGACCGGGTAAAAATGCGGCGAAATCAGAAGGAGTGATATGAGAGTCTACAATCACAAACTGATGAGAACCCTCCCTAAGCACCTGCGGGATATCACTGAAAGAAGGAAATTCAAGCACTATATCCGAAGGACGGATATCAGTGCCGGGAAATTTAATGACCGTATTTTTAAGCGAAATAGAGTGAGGTGTGATATGTGCACTTAAAGACAGAGTCTCAAGGCTGAGATCTTCAGGTCCGGAGAGAGACAGACGACGGAGATCAAACACATAATCATCATTGCTCAGGCGCGGGATATCCACATCGGCCTTAAGATCGTCAACGAAGAGATGATTGAAATCTATGCGTCCCGCTACATTACGAGGTTGCCATAGGCGATCGAATGAGGCCTTACAATTACGGATCACAATACTATGAAGCGCAAGATCGAAACGCGTGGGAGGTTTATTCTTTTCTTTCGGTGCAAAGGCGTCGATAAGAAACTGAATATTCAACGGCCCGTCTTTCTCGTCCTGCCAAATACGTGCGTCAAGACCGATAAGCTCGGCATACGTAATCTCCACCTTTTTACGTGAAACAAGATGCCATAAATCGATACCCGCACCCAATTTTTCAATTGAAGCACAAAGTTGCCCATCGGNCGTAAAGAGTCTTACCTCATNCACCACAGCCTCATTGAAAGGAAAGATCTCGACCNTNCCTATAGATAGTTGCGAGCCGAATAGAGCCGACAATTCNTTTTCCGCAATCGAACGGACTTCATTCTGGACAGAAGGGATAGAAAGAGCAATATAAAGCGACAAGTAAAGGGCGGCAATCAGACCGATTGCCGAGAACAAAATACTTCGAGTCACCCTATACACATTTCTCGCTATAGACATGGGAATGCAAAATTACAAAAATTTCGGGAGAGGGTGAAATTTTCGCAAGTGGGATTTTTTTTGTAAATTTGCCGAAGAATTGAAAGAACGGATAAAAGATGAGTGTAACAATTCTCGGTATCGAGTCCTCATGTGACGACACTTCGGCAGCTGTGGTTGTCGACGGAATCGTAAAAAGCAACGTAATCGCCTCACAGAAGGTGCATGAAGCTTACGGCGGTGTTGTGCCCGAACTTGCATCGCGNTCCCATCAGCAGAACATAGTGCCGGTAGTGAGCGAAGCTCTTCGTCAGGCCGGAGTGGAGNCCGGCGATGTAACNGCTGTGGCTTGCACACGCGGACCCGGTCTGCCGGGGTCACTCCATGTAGGGCTATCCTTTGCAAAAGGGATGGCAATCGGNCTTAATGTGCCGCTTATCGATGTGAATCACCTCCATGCCCATGTGTTGGCNCAATTTATACGTAAGGATGAGAATCAGCCGGTGCCTGACTTTCCCTATATGTGTCTTCTCATATCCGGAGGCAACACCCAGATTGTAGTGGTTCGCTCTCCAGGNGATATGGAGATTGTAGGNCGTACCATCGACGATGCCGCCGGCGAGGCATTCGACAAATGCGCAAAAGTGATGGGGCTCCCCTATCCCGGCGGTCCGCATATCGACCGCTTGGCCGCCGAGGGGGATCCGAAAGCTTTCACATTCGCAAAGCCGCATATCCCGGGNCTCGATTGCTCTTTCAGCGGATTGAAAACTTCNTTNCTCTATACTCTTCGCGACAATCTCAANAACGATCCGGATTTCATCGAGAAGCGCAAAGCTGATCTGGCGGCCTCGCTTCAAGCCACAATTATCTCTATCCTGCTCGACAAGTTGGGAAAGGCCGCGAAAGAATATCCTGTGAAGCATATAGCTATCGGNGGCGGTGTTTCCGCCAATTCAGGAGTAAGAGAANCCGTGGAGAAATTCTGCTTAGCACGCNGGATTACTCCATGGATACCGGAACGTGTGTACACTACAGACAATGCCGCGATGGTAGCGACAGCAGGATATTTCAGATATCTTGATAAAAAATTCTGTGATCTCTCGTTGCCCCCTTTCACAAAAGTGACAGTATAAGAATCCGGGCATTTGTCAAGGCATACCCTTCCCGGTCAAAAATAACCTCTTTCCAAATAAATCCGAAATGAGCGAACAAGACAAAAAAAATAATAAATCAGAATCTTTCAAAGAGCTGCGTCATGTGGTGATCTACGGATATACACGTGATGAGCTTTCAAAGGTATTGCACCATTTCGAGAAGCAATTACCTGAATTTGTAAAGATNACAGTAGANAATTCCAATCTCGTCACCAATATCACGCTTACCGGTATTGACAGCGGANTAGAATTNCTNCGCTTCAAGATGAATAAGATTCATCAGGATCTCAAATCCATCTTTTCAGAGGATGTGGTGACNATGGAAGACAAGAGTATAGGGATAGTGCTCGGCGAATTACTCAAAGAGCGCGAACTTACCGTATCATGTGCGGAGAGTTGCACAGGCGGGAATCTTGCCCATCGTATAGTGCAGGCTCCCGGGTCGTCNGCNTATTTCTTAGGCAGTGTGGTGAGCTATTCCAATCATGTCAAGACAGAGGTGCTTAAAGTGCCNCATACTGATATTGACCGCTATGGAGCNGTGAGCCGACCTGTAGCGGAAGCTATGGCATTGGGTGTGTCGAAGTTGATGCACACCGATTGCGCCATCTCCACAACGGGAATNGCCGGACCGGACGGCGGCACTAAGTATAAACCGGTAGGTACNGTCTGGATCTCAGTGAAGTATAATGATCAGATCGTGAGTGAGTGTATCCACTTCCGTGGCGACAGAAATCAGGTGATAGAAAGTGCGAGCAACCATGGAATGGTGATGCTTATCAATCTTCTGCGNAATTCATACGTAATGCAAGAGGATTTCAACGACGAGTAATCGCCACTGCATTACTATCATATAAAAAATCGGTATGACAGTCTTGACAGAATGTCATACCGATTTTTTTAAGTTGGAAATACAGTCAGAAAAGAAGGGTTACGCCAATTCGTTTGCGAGCCTCATCGAGTTCGATCACTTTCACTTTCAATTCCTGCCCGAGACGGAGCACATCGGATACGGAAGATATACGACGGGATGATATTTGAGAGATGTGGAGCAGTGCGTTTTCTTTTATACCGAGATTCAAGAAGGCCCCGAAGGCAGTGATGTTGGCTACAAGAGCGGGGAGCTCCATACCTATTCTTATATCTTCGAAACTCTCTACACCGGGCACGAAAGGATTCTCGTTATGCTCTGAGCGCGGGTCGCGGCCCGGTTTGNGCAGTTCGGCAATTATATCGCGAACTGTCTCCAAGCCGGCTCCTATAGAAACGGCCAACTTCTCAACATNTATGGTGTCAAGAACAGGAATATTTNCCGGAAGAGACTCTACTGCAACGTTACACTGACGNGCAATCTCACGCACAACCCNATAACTTTCGGGATGAATACCGGTATTGTCGAGCGGTTCTTTCCCCTGCACCCGGAGGAATCCGGCACTCAATTCAAATGCCTTGTCACCCAGGCGGGGCACCTTCTTTAATTCAGCACGTGTGGAGAATCCTCCNTGTTCAGTACGATATTTCACAATATTCGCTGCCAATGTCGGCCCNACACCTGATACATAAGAGAGAAGACTCTCGGAGGCGGTATTGAGATCCACACCTACTGAATTGACACAGCTTACCACCGTAAAATCCAAGGCATCGCGCAGCATTGTCTGGTCGACATCATGTTGATACTGCCCTACCCCGATGGAGCGCGGGTCAATCTTAACCAATTCGGCAAGAGGATCAATAAGACGACGTCCTATAGATACGGCGCCGCGCACCGTGACATCCTTGNCCGGGAACTCATGGCGTGCTACTTCAGAAGCCGAATATACGGAGGCTCCATTTTCGCTTACTACAAAAATCTTGTCGTTGTCGATGAAAGGACATTTCTTTAGAAATGCCTCAGTCTCGCGAGAGGCAGTGCCATCGCCGAGAGCCACTACATCCAAGCGATGAGTACGCATAAGACGTTGGATAATCCGGGCTGCTCCCTCCGTATCATTACGCGGAGCTGCCGGATAGATAACGGTATCCTCAAGAAGATTGCCATGATCATCAAGCGCCACTGTCTTGCAACCCGTACGATAACCCGGATCCAGGGCCAACACCCGCTTCCCTTTCAATGGGGAGGCAAGGAGAAGCTGGCGCAAATTACCACTGAAAAGATCTACAGCCACTTTATCGGCTTTCTGCTTCAAGACTGCCGATATCTCATTCTCTACCGAGGGGATGAGGAGACGTGCAGCAGCATCNTTCACCGCGTCGGCCACTATTTTCCGCGATTCACCGGCCAGNCGCTCGTGTATAAAACCTCGTGTCAGGGAATCCAAAAGTTGCTCCGGGCGATCGAGATTATATTTTATTTTGAGGAATCCTTCGCGTTCTGCACGACGGAGGGCAAGGTATTGATGAGAAGGGATATTTGACACATTACGGGAGAAATCGGCATATTGCGCGTAAGGAGACTGNCGCAATTCCTCCTCCTTCCCTTTCACTACGGAAGTGACGAATCGTGCGCCACGCTCAATCGTACGGCGGGTAATATTACGCAGTTTTACTGATTCGGAAGCCCATTCGGCTATAATGTCGGAGGCGCCTTGGAGGGCATCATCTACAGTCTCGACACCGTTCTTTCCTGAGAAACGGCCGGCCGTATGCCGGCAATCGGCAACNTTGCCTGACATAATCATGCGCGCGAGCGGTTCGAGACCTTTCTCTTTTGCGGCAGTGGCCCGTGTGCGCCGTTTAGGTTTGAAGGGTGCGTAGATATCTTCAAGTTCGGTAAGAGTATCGGCTTTCTCGAGAGTATCTTTAAGGCGCGGAGTCATGGCATCGGCCTGCCGGATAGCATCCGTAATAAATTCACGGCGAGCGAAAAAATCGCGTGATCTGCGGGCTTCATCCTCAATGGCCTTGACAGCCATTTCGTCGAGCGANCCGGTACGCTCCTTACGGTAGCGGCTAATGAAGGGTACGGTAGCGCCTTCATCGAGAAGAGCGATAGTATTTGCCACTGCTCCAACGGGGAGGGATAAAAGACGGGCCACACGAGAGGCCAATTGCTTCGCATCAATATTTTCCATNTTTCGCGAAATTACAAAAAAATAGTTAGATACGGCATATTTAAGTTGAACATATTTTTTGTAAATTTGCATGNTAAACCAACATATACCCTAAGATATGACAGAGCAAGAGCTGGCAGGAATGATTTGGAACATCAAGGAGATTATCCGTGGTGTATATGATGATACGGAAGTGGAGAACGTGATTCTACCGTTTACTCTTCTGCGTCGTCTCGATTGTGTGTTGCAGGATAGGTATGAAGAACTCTATGAGCAATACCGTGCTTTTCCCGATGAAAAGAAGGAAATAATGCTTCAGGCTCTTATGCGTCGCAACCGTCTCACATTCTTCAACACCTCAGGCTTGTCACTCAACAAGCTCTTGGCTCAGCCAAAGATGCTATCAGATAATTTCAAGGCGTATCTTGACGGTTTTACCAAGAATGTGCGTGATATCCTTCTTGCCTTTACTCAGGAGGACGGAGAGAACGGCGANATTACCCGAATCTATTCCCGTCTTGACCGTAACGACCTGCTCTTTCAGGTGACGGAAAGTTTTGTCAATAACGCCNACCTNCATCCCGACAAGGTGGATAATGCCATGATGGGNACNATCTTTGAAATNATTATCCGNAAGTCGAAGGAAACGACCAATACTAAAGCNGGTCAGTTCTANACTCCGCGTGAAGTGGTNCGNCTGCTCGTTTCNCTCGTNATGCANGGTCGNGAAGCGGAAGTGAATACTGTGGGAAAGCATTTCCAGATTTACGANCCNTGCTGTGGNACNGGNGGTATGCTGACCGANGGTAAACGGTATCTTCAGTCAATGACCGACCGAAAGGATATGAAAGTNTTCCTCTTNGGTCAGGANCTGAATGAAAAGACCTACGCCATCTGCAAGTCAGACCTTTTGATAAAAGGAGANNTGGATAAAGACCGTAACATAGCCCTCGGCGANACNCTNGCNAANGATCAGTTTCCCGGTGANCATTTCGGNTATATGCTNGCCAACCCGCCATTNGGNGTAGATTGGAAGAAAATCGAGNGTAAGGTNAANGAGGANGCAGCCAAAAGNGACGGACGGTTCTCNGTCGGTCTNCCCTCTACTTCCGATGGTTCGCTGTTATTCCTGCTTCACATGATAAGCAAGATGGACCCGAACGGTTCGCGTATAGGTATTGTACTCAACGGCTCGCCACTGTTCAACGGAGCTGCCGGCAGTGGATGGAGCGAAATTCGCAAGATGCTCATGGACCGCGACCTTCTCGATGCCATCATAGCATTGCCAAAAAATCTTTTTTACGGAACGGATATTTCTACTTATCTCTGGGTTCTCGACAACAACAAACCTGAAGAACGAAAAGGAAAGGTATTGATGGTTGATGCCACCCATCCTCGCTATGCCAAACTGCTTCAGCGCAGTTTGGGAAAGAAGCGCTATGAAATCCCCGATGATGCCATAGATGAGATTTTGGGAATATATGGCAATTTCAAGGATGCCTCTCTTCCGGATAATGAGGAGGTGAAAGTGGCGCGCCTTATGGATATAGAGGATTTCCTCTATACTACAGTTACAATCTACCGCCCGCTTCGTCTCCATTACTGCCTGCCAAATGTTGAAGCCCCGGATTTTGCAGAAAATGCAAAAAAGAAGAGTGATGCCGATATCCTGCGCAAGATAGCGACGATTGATTTTCCGGCCCACGACATGGATGATGCGGAAGTCTTTTCAATTATCAGCCGACATATAAAGCTCACGAAGAGCACCGTCAAGTTCGTGAGAGATACATTTGGTTTGACCTGGCCCGACGCCGAAATTGTTTACAACACACCCGGAGATCCCACGAGCGGAATGGTGATTGACCCTGCTCTGACCGACACCGAGACCATTCCGATGAAAGAGGATATAGAAGAGTATATCGAAAGGGAAGTATTGCCGTTTGTTCCCGACGCATGGCGCGACCCGTCGAAAGACAAGGTTGGTTGTGAGTTCCCGCTCACACGCCTGTTCTATCGCTATACGCCCCTGCGCGACAGCAGCGAGATACTTGCCGACCTTATGGCACTCGAATCCGATACAACCTCCGCACTTCAATCCCTAATCTCCGAAGTAAGATGAAAGAATTAGTAAAAGAAATACGCCATATAATTGATTCTGCGCGGACTAATGCCGTCCGTTCAGTAGATTTCTGCCGTGTACAGATGTATTGGCATATAGGCCGTCGTATCGTAGAGGAAGAACAGGGTGGAAAGGCCCGTGCAGAGTATGGCAGAGGACTGATTAAGAACCTTGCAAAAGAGATTGAGCCTGAATATGGTAGTGGATTCGGTGTGCGGCAATTAGAGCAAGCTCGTCAGTTTTATATTGAATATCCAATTGCGAACGCACTGCGTTCGCAATTCAATTGGACTCAGTATCGCACTCTAATTCAAATAACTGATAAAGATAAACGTGAATATTACGAGCTGGAAGCTGCCAATAATTGCTGGACAGCCCGTCAGATGCAACGACAGATAAATTCGATGCTTTACGAGCGATTGCTTCTAAGCAATGATAAGGAAGCCGTCTTGGCGATGGCCCGTAAAGAAAAATTGCCGGAAACGCCTCAGGAGATTGTTAAGGATCCGATGGTGCTTGAATTTCTCGGACTTGAAAAGAAAGCTCACTATTTTGAGAGCGATCTTGAAACAGAACTCATCAATCATCTTCAGGAATTCATTCTTGAACTTGGCAACGGATTTACTTTTGTTGCACGTCAGAAGCGCATTCAGATAGAAGATGATGAATTCTTTATCGACTTGGTGTTTTATAATCGTTTGGCTCGTAGATTTGTCATCCTCGAATTGAAGACCGGAGAGGTAACTCATCAGGATTTGGGACAATTGCAAATGTATGTGAACTATTATGATCGCGTGGAGAAATTGCCGGATGAAAATCCGACAATCGGTATATTGCTTTGTACTGCCAAGAACGATACTCTTGTCAAGATGACGCTTCCTGCCGATAACAACACCATTGTGGCATCAAAATATCAACTCTACCTACCCACTGAACAGCAACTTATAGCCGAAGTGGAAAAGGTAAAAAAAGAATGGGAGGAGGCACGATGAAACAGCGTTACGATTCATATAAGCCCTCCGGCATCGACTGGATTGGGGAGATTCCCAGTCATTGGAAACTAAGTACTTTGGGAAAGCACTTCCAAGTCATTCTTGGAAAAATGCTTTGTCCTAAACCTCTTGATGCTTCATATACATTAGAAGAGTATTATTGTGCAGGTGACGTTCATTTTGATGGTGTAAATAATTCCAACTTAAAGAGGATGTGGTTTACTCCAGAGGAGAAAAACAAATATCTGGTAAAAGACGGAGATCTCTTAATTGTTGAAGGAGGAGCAGGAGCAGGAGGATGTGCTCTCCCATATGTGGATCCGAGTAAGAATAGATATGTTCAAAATTCTATTCTCATAGTAAGACATAAAAGGAATTCTACGACTTATCTTAAGTATTTGATTGAGTATCTTGTTAAATCAGGATATGTTGATATCGAGTGTAACGAAGCCACTTTTGCTCATTTCACAAAAGAAAAGGTATGTAAAATCCCTTTCCCTGTAATGCCCATTGCTGAGCAGGAGGCAATAGCGGCGTGGCTTGATGAGAAGTGTGGTGAGATTGATGTGGCGATTGCAAAGGTTGACCGGGAGATTGAGCTGATCGATGAACTGAAACAGAGTGAGATTTCACGAGTTGTAACTCGCGGCCTCAATCCCGATGCACCTCTCCGTTCCTCCGGGATCGACTGGATCGGTGATGTGCCAAAACATTGGGTAATTGCACCTTTTAAGAGGTCTTTAAGAATTAATAATGGCTGTGATTATAAGCACATTGTGTCTGAGGAGGGTTATCCAGTTATCGGCTCTGGTGGACAATTTGCATTTGCTTCAGATTATCTATATGATGGAGAAGTTTTGCTATTAGGACGTAAAGGGACAATTGACAGGCCCATGTATTTTATTGGTAAATTTTGGACAGTAGATACTATGTTCTATGCTATACCGAATGACAATGTATGCTGTAAGTATATGTATTATCAAGCATTAGGTTTTCCTTACGATTATTATTCTACAGCGACAGCATTACCAAGTATGGCAGCCAGTGATTTGGCAAATAATCCGATAATTGTTCCACCTCTCTCCGAGCAGCAGGCAATCGCCGATTATCTCGACAAGAAATGTGCTGAGATTAATAGACTGAAAGGTGAGTTAGAAAAGAAGCGCGAGGCACTGAAAGAGCTTCGGCAAGCTATCATCTCCGAAGTTGTGACCGGCAAAAGAAAAGTAATATAATATCCAACGCAGATGAAGAAGTTTTTAAGTTATACACAAACTACATTATCGTTGATAGCAATAATCCTTAGTATTGTTGCTATAAGCGTAACTTATCCCAGAAGTGCGGACTCCGGTCTAGACTATATTGGAATAATTGTAGGTATTTTAGGAGTTCTTGTTGCAATATTGATAGGATGGCAATTGTATAATGCCCTTAATCTCCAAGAATTGGTTAGTCAAACTGAAAAAGCTAAAGTTGATGCCATAGAAGCAAAAAACCAAGCAGAACAAATGCTTAAAGATACTCAAGTATCAACTACTCAACTTTCATCTAATTTATCTTCAATTACAAACGAGGTCACACATCTTTCTAATTGTAATCGAAGTAATATTGAGCACATTTCTACGATTACAAAAGAAATTACTGATTTACAATCTATTGTTAGAGATTCAATGGATTCATATAACTCCATGCAATCTTATCTTGAAAAACTCAATGAAGAATTGGCTAACAAAATCAATAAAGATGAGATTCAATATGCCACAGAAGAAGATGCAAAGAAAATGGTGAATGATATTTTTGGTAATAATAGGGCAGAATCTTAAACATACAAATTACGGCATATATGAATATTGATAACGAAACCAAGTTTGAGGAACATATCGAAGCAGCCCTGTTAGCTTCGCCTCTCTATATATCCCGGAAGCCCGGCGATTTTGATATCAAACGTCGGGTGGATACCGATATGCTATATCAGTTTCTTCGCTCGCAGACCGAGACATGGGCAAGGATGATAAAGCGTTTCAAAAGCGATGACGCCGCTCTCGAAGCCGTTATCAAGGATTACAATTCAAAACTCGACAATGGTCATTCGCTCGTAGACATTCTGCGTAAAGGATTGAAGATACAGGGTATTCCTATAAAGCTGATGCAGACCAAGCCGACACTCGCCGGTGAGGATTCCGCGCTGCATCAGCTCTATCTCGCCAACCGATTTGCAGTGGTCCGCCAGATGAAATATTCCACTGATAAAGCCGACAAGAACAATGAATTAGACTTGTGTATCCTGCTCAACGGTTTTCCGATAATCACTGCCGAACTAAAAAACGAAGGAACGAACCAGAACTATACCAACGGCATCTGGCAGTATCGCCATGACCGCGACCCGAAGAATCCGATGCTCCGTACGGCATTGGTGCATTTCGTTGTCGACAATAATTACGCATTCATGACCACCTTCCTCAACGGGGAGGATACGTCGTTTCTGCCATTCAATGTTGACTCGGTCAATCCACAAGTACCGGGCGACTATGCTACAAGTTATCTTTGGCGAGAGATATGGCAGGCAGATTCGCTGCTCAATATCATCGACCATTTCATAAAGAACTACAAAGAGAAGGGGAACAGCATTACCATCTTCCCCCGCTATCATCAATTGCGTGTGGTGCGAAACCTCGTCAACCGAGTGGCGGAAGAAGGTCCGGGACATAACTATCTCATCGAACATTCGGCAGGTAGCGGAAAGACAAAGTCAATGGCTTGGCTTGCCCATCAGCTTGTCAACATGGTCAATCCGGACCGGACACCGATGTTCGATTCCATCATCATGGTGACCGACCGCATCGTGCTGAATGCAAATATGGCCGAGGATGTCAATAACTTCGCCACTGAAGCCGGGGTCGTCAAGGATATTCGCCATGGCAGTAAGAAACTTGCGAAAGCCATCAACGAAGGGGGAAGAATCATAGTCAGCACGGTTCAGAAATTCAGTTTTGCCCTCAGCGAACTGAAACGGGACAAGCACCGCAACTATGCAGTCATCATCGATGAGGCGCACACGGCAATAGGAAACGAGAGCGCAAAAGATATTGTGGCGGCACTATCCACCGATGCCGATATTCAGGCAGCAATGGCCAATGCCGATGCCGACGGATATGAAGATGAGATGGATGCGCTGATGGCCTATATGCAGACCCGGAGACAGCAGATGGCGCATATAAGCTATTTTGCATTTACAGCCACTCCCAAGGATAAGACCTACGCCCTCTTCGGAAAGAAGACTGAGTCAGGCTATATGGCCCACGACTACTATACGATGAAGCAGGCTATCGACGAGAAATTCATCCTTGACGTTCTCCGGAACTATACGACCTACAAGACGATGTTTGAATACATCGAAAAGAACAGCGCACATCCGATGATGGCGATGACCACCGAAGGAGTGGCATCAGAACCTGATGAGGAGCTGTATGGCGAGAAGAAATCAGTGTCGCTGATTCTGCGCAAGCTTAATTCCGAGCCGGAGAATATGACTTTGAAAGCCCGACTCGCCCTCAACTACTTCATGCAGCATACCCGCCACAAGATCGGAGGGAAAGCCAAAGCTATGTTTGTCAGCGACAGCCGAGCCTCAGCGGTGCGCTACAAGAAGATATTCGACAACCTCATACATGAAGAGTATGGCGATGAGTTCAAGACCCTCGTGGCTTTCTCCGGTGAAGTGGAACTGCCTGACGGAAGCAAGTACACCGAAGACCGTATGAACGGACTGGGATTGAAGGACAACAAGATTGCCGAAGCATTCGACACTCCGGAATACCGCATCCTGATCGTAGCTGATAAATTTCAGACCGGTTTCGACCAGAAACTCCTCCACACTATGTTTGTGGATAAGATGCTCGGGGGGATACAGTGCATACAAACCCTCTCGCGCCTGAACCGCTGTTACGACAAAGGAGGAATAAAGAAAGAGGATACGATGGTGATAGATTTCCGCAACGATGCCGACTCCGTGCAAAAGGCATTCCAGCGGTATTATCAGACCACCATCCTGACCGGAGAAGTAGATACACAACGTCTATACTCCCTCATCGACGACATCAAGGCGTTCAAGATCTACAACGATGCTGAGCGCGACAGAGTAGTGAAGTATATGGTAGAGGAAAATGTCGCTGCTGCCGTGTCGGAATGTTGTAGTATTGTAGAGGAACGCGAGACTCCGCTCAGCAATGACGACAAGGACAGGTTCCGTAAGCTCGTAAACCGTTATATCCGCAGTTATGGTTTCATGGCGCAGTTACTGACATATTGCGACCCTGATCTTGAACGCGAATATATTTTCCTTCGCACACTATATCCGCGTCTGCAATACACGAAGGAGACCCTCCCGATGGAGATTCTCGACCGTGTAGACCTTAACAAGCTCCGTCTTCAGATGATGATGGAGGGCACGATAACTCTCGAGAATGAAGATTCCGAACTATCCTCTTCACGTATCGGAGATGTAAAGGCTCCGGCTGAGGATGAAAAGAAATCATTACGCGAAATCCTTGATATTGTCAACGAACCATATCGCGGATTCCTCGACGACCATGACATCGTACTGCGTCCGCTCAATCACCTTATGCTGACCGACAGCAGCATCAATGAGGCGATAAGAAGCGGCAATTCTTACGGTGTGCTGCGTGAACTCTTTTCAGAGCGGGCTCAGGATCTTGTGCTTGACATGAGCGGAAAGGGAATTGACCTATACGAAGAGTTTGTCAATGACACTCCCTTTGCACGTGAGTATATTCGCGGTATTCTCGATATGGCGCTCCGCAATAATCAGCAGAACGTAATAGAACTTGACCTTCATCGTCTTGCCGAGAGAATCGTGGAGGAAATACGTGATGAGTTTGCGATGCTTGCACAGACTTCCCGCAGGCTGGATGAAATAGCCGAATACCTCATAAACATAATTCAGAAGAGGACATCAAAACCGGGTCTTAACGGAGCCAACGACCTGCTCATCCATTCGTTCAATCAATTGCTCTGCAATGACCGGTTGAGTGAATTGGAACGTCGTGTCAATTTCAACACACTTGTCGGGAAATTCGAGCCTTTCCTGAAGAAGCTCTATTATCTTATCCACAACCGGGAACTTACAACCCGAGATGGAAGCACGACAAGCACAACCTTCGCAGACTGCATCTACGCTCATGACTCACTCAAGCGTCTGAAGCATACCACCGACACACGTTACTTCGCATTCCGCGACTATCTGGAGAAAGTCAGAGGCTGGCGAAACGAAGAGGCTCATAGCGCTCCGGAAATGGACGAGAGTGATTTAAGAGAGGCAGTTCATGTATTAGTGACAATGTATGTTTATGTCGTCTCAAAGAGCATTACTGATCCTAAAATGACCGGTTTACAGGATTTTTGAAGCCGCCGTCTGCTTACGGAGAGACCATAAAAAAGGATGCAACCCACATGGAGTTGCATCCTTTTTATTGATTTCTATATTCTAACGATTACTTCACTTCCTCGAAGTCTACGTCCTCGGCACCGCCATCATGGCTTGCGCCGGACTGAGCTCCGGGCTGAGGACCTGCCTGAGCACCCTGCTGGGATGCTGCCTGAGCGGCTGCAATATCCTGAGCGGCTGCCTGAAGGGCATCGGTAACAGCCTTCTCGGCCATGTCGATATCCTCGTAGAGCTTGTTCTTGTGAACCTCTTTCAGACGATCGAGGGCGGAGTCAATTGCGGCACGCTTGTCGGCCGGAATCTTATCGCCGAGCTCCTGGAGCTGACGCTCAGTCTGGAAGATTACGCTGTCGGCTCTGTTGAGCTTCTCGGCACGCTCCTTAGCTTCCTTATCAGCCTTCTCGTTGGCCTTGGCCTCATCACGCATACGCTGGATCTCTTCCTCGCTAAGACCGCTGGAAGCCTCGATACGGATGCTCTGCTCCTTGCCTGTAGCCTTATCCTTTGCAGAAACGTTGAGGATACCGTTGGCATCCACCTCGAAGGTCACCTCAATCTGGGGCACACCACGGGGTGCGGGAGCAATACCGGAGAGGTTGAACTCACCGAGAAGTTTATTATCGGCTGCCATAGGACGCTCACCCTGAAGCACACGAACAGTCACCTCAGGCTGATTGTCGACGGCAGTAGAGAATGTCTCGCTCTTACGTGCGGGGATTGTAGTGTTGGCCTCGATCATCTTAGTGAATACGCCACCGAGAGTCTCGATACCGATTGACAGAGGCACGACATCAAGAAGAAGCACATCCTTCACCTTGGAATCGCCACTGAGGATACCACCCTGGATGGCGGCGCCGACAGCTACAACCTCATCGGGGTTAACACCCTTGTTGGGTTCCTTGCCAAAAATCTCCTTTACCTTAGCCTGGATAGCGGGGATACGAGTAGACCCACCTACGAGAATCACCTCGTCGATCTGAGAAGAAGAGAGACCGGCATCCTTAAGAGCCTTCTCACAAGGAGCGACAACGGCATCGATAAGCTTAGCGGAAAGCTGCTCGAACTTAGAGCGGGAAAGCTTCTCTACAAGGTGCTTCGGGCCGGACGCTGTAGCTGTGATGTAAGGAAGGTTGATCTCAGTCTCGGGAGAGCTGGAAAGCTCGATCTTAGCCTTCTCGGCAGCTTCCTTGAGACGCTGCATTGCCATAGGATCCTTGCGGAGATCCACATCCTCTTTCTTCTGGAACTCATCAGCGAGCCAGTCGATAATAACATGGTCGAAGTCATCACCACCAAGGTGGGTATCACCATTAGTGGATTTTACCTCGAACACACCATCGCCGAGTTCAAGGATAGAGATATCGAATGTACCGCCACCGAGGTCGAATACAGCGATCTTCTGCTCCTTATCACTTCTCTCAAGACCATAAGCGAGGGCGGCGGCAGTAGGCTCGTTGACGATACGGCGAACCTTAAGACCTGCGATCTCACCGGCCTCTTTTGTAGCCTGACGCTGAGAATCGTTGAAGTAAGCCGGGACAGTGATGACAGCCTCAGTAACAGCCTCACCAAGATAGTCCTCGGCAGTCTTTTTCATTTTCTGAAGAATCATGGCCGAAATCTCCTGCGGAGTGTAATCGCGGCCATCAATGTCAACCTTGGGAAGGTCGTTCTGGCAGACAACCTTATAAGGCACACGCTTGATCTCAGTTTCCACTTAATTACATTTCTCACTCATGAAGCGCTTGATAGAATAGATAGTACGTGTAGGATTGGTGATTGCCTGACGTTTGGCGGGGTCGCCCACCTTACGTTCGCCATCATCTACAAAAGCGACGATAGACGGAGTTGTGTTGCGGCCCTCGTTGTTCGGAATTACAACAGGGTTACCTCCTTCGAGAACAGCTACGCAGGAGTTTGTAGTACCCAAGTCAATACCAATAATTTTTCCCATGACTTTTATGATTTTTATAGGTTTATAATTTCTATTGTTTTTGGAAGAGCTCTTTCAATGCCCTTCGCACATCTATTAAACAAATGGCGTGCTAAAAGTTTCGGAGCAACCTTCTAAAAAAATTATAAATAGATTATAATAAGCTGAATATAAGTCATTTAAATATCTTTCTACAAATACCGGGGAAGAAGAAAAGAGTATGACATAGAGTGTGACAAAATGTATGACAACGCTGGCAAAATGTCCAAAATCGAGCGAAGAGATTCCAACACAGCCATGTCGGGAATCAGGACAGAGGGGATACACAAAAGGGTTAACCGAGGCGAAAAAAAGAGGCTATGAGAAGAAAGAGACGAAAAAACTCTGAAAAAATGGCATAGATTTCTAAAAAATAGTTAACTTTGCGGCCTAAACCTGACTCTACGGGTACTTCGATGAGGTTTCACACCTCTTATAATATATAAAGAAGTCGGCTCCCGCAGCACAGAGAACTCCTTGTCAATCCGGAAAGAGGCGCAGGGGGAAATCCACGGTCCGGTCATGGTTTGGCAAGCTAACGAACTTGAACTGATATGAAGCCATTACAAGAGAAACTCTCCCAGTACACGGAACCGCAGAAGGCGAAAGCCGCAGGCGTGTATCCCTATTTCCGAGCCATATCGAGCGAGCAGGACACCGAAGTTCTGATGAACGGCAAGAAGGTGCTTATGTTCGGATCCAACAGCTATATGGGTCTCACCAACCACCCGAAAGTGATAGAGGCGGCTGTGGAAGCCACAAAGAAATATGGCACAGGTTTGGCCGGTTCCCCCTTCCTTAACGGTACGCTTGACATTCACAAACAGCTTGAGGCGCGCCTCGCTGAGTTTGTAGGTAAAGAGGATGCAATGATCTACAGCACCGGATTCGGTGTGAACTTAGGAGTAGTATCTACTCTTACGGGAAGAGAGGACTATATCATCCTCGATGAACAGGACCATGCTTCGATTATAGAGGGTCGCCGTCTCTCCTTCTCCAACTATCTGAAATACAAGCACAACGATATGGCCTCACTTGAGGCTCAACTGAAAAAGTGCAAACCGGACAAAGTGAAACTCATCGTGACCGACGGTGTGTTCTCAATGGAGGGAGATGTGGCCAACATTCCGGAGATAGTACGACTCGCGAAACAGTATAATGCTTCGGTGATGGTAGATGAAGCTCACGGTCTCGGCGTATTCGGCAAAGGGGGCCGAGGGACAGTGAATCATTTCGGGCTGACCGATGATGTGGATCTCATCATGGGCACATTCAGCAAATCGTTTGCGTCTTTGGGAGGCTTTATCGCTACCGACAAGGTGATCACCAACTTCCTTCGTCATCATTCACGCTCCTATATCTTCACCGCAAGTATCACTCCCGGGGCGACTGCGGCAGCGAATGCAGCCCTTGACATTATGCTCAGCGAACCGGAGCGTCAGGAGCATCTTTGGGAAATTACCCACTACGCACTTGAGAACTTCCGCGCTATGGGATGTGAGATCGGACATACTTCCACTCCGATTATTCCGCTTTTCATCCGCGATGATTATAAGACATTCCATGTGACCAAGGATCTTCTTGACGAGGGTGTTTTCGTAAATCCGGTGGTGACTCCGGCTGTTGCGCCCAACGATACACTTATCCGCTACTCCTTGATGGCCACTCATACCAAAGAGCAAGTGACCCGCTCGCTTGAGGCTATCGAGAAGGTATTCAAGCGCTACGATCTACTTAAGAAATAATTTTCGCGCCCTTTTACAATAAAAGGAGCCGACGGGAAGTTAATACCGATGTAAAACGTTAACTTCACGTATAATGAAATGAAGTTGTCTAATCTATTCGGATAGGTTTAGACAACTTCTTTATTGATGAAAGAGAAAGAAAATATTACCGCTAAACAATCATAGTATGATTTACAGATTCAAGATGGTCAGCGACGAGGTTGAGAATTTCTCACGAGAGTACACAATCGATGCTGACAATACCTTCCTTGATCTTCGCAATGCAATCCTTGATAGCGTAGGATACAGCAAAGATAACATCGACTCATTCTTTATCTGCGAGAGAGATTGGTCGCGCCATGAAGAGATCACTCTCGAGGATATGGGATCAAGCAGCGATATGGACACATATCTTATGAAAGAGACTCCGCTGAGCGATCTTGTGGAAGATGAGGGACAGCGTCTGATGTTCGTGTTTGATTATCTCACTGACCGCGGTTTCTTCCTTGAACTTAAAGAGACAATCCCCGGAGAGTATCAGGATGAGCCGAAATGTGTACGCAAGTCGGGAAATGCCCCTGCCCAGAGTGTGGATCTCGATGAATTTGAGCAGAAGCTTGATGCAGCGGCAGTAGTGACCGGAGATTTGGGCACAGATATATTCGGCGATGATTTCGGAGACGATCTCTATAATGATGATGATCTCAGCGGGTTGGAAAATATCGGTAGCGACCAGCTCTAATAGCGACCGCACCGGCCCTTAGATAGATAGTACGTAATAAAATCAAGTGCCCGATTCGGAATCCGAATCGGGCACTTGATTTTATTTATCGGTAAAGTAAGCTGAGGCTAAAAAAGGAAATAGACGGACGAAGAAGAATGGTGTCTACCCTTTTTTCCGACCGAAGAGTCGACCGAGGAAACTCTTCTTTTGTTCCTCAGGTTTAAAATGAACCTGCATCTGCTTATCCACTTTGCTGAAGAAAAGAATATGGTTGGGGAATACGAAAGCAATCCACTTATCGAATTCAACAGCGCCGTGGAGACGACGAATAAGGAATCTTCTGAAAGGATTGAACTCTTCCAAATCTTCCACAATCACCTCAAAATCATCACTGCGAAGCTTATGATGAGGCTCCAGAGTGGCAAGGTGGCTCTTAAGATTCAGTGAGCTCGCATCTTTGGGAGGCTTACTGAAGGTCTTATAGATTTCTTTGATTACTTCGTCCGTTATCATGATTACTTTCCTTTTTAAGATTGTTCTCAATAATTTAACACCTATTATCAAACATGGTTCATAAAAACTGCAAAAATTTTCTATAAAATATGAAAAGGCCACCTAAATAGGTGACCCTTCCTTAATCTGTTTTACCCTTACTTCAGAATATACTAAAAATGTAGCGTATTCTGTAAGTTACAAGAGAAGTATCTGTCAGAGGAGTTTGATTGAGATATAGCGTTTGGGATTTTTCTTGATATCCACGATGAGGGAATCAACATCGGCAGCTACACGGTTGATGCGATTGTAGAGCTCGGGATCATTGGTAAGCTGTCCGAGAGTGGAGTTCTTATCGTTAAGCTGAGCGGAGAATCTCGTAAGATTATCGGTAATACTATTGACATTATCCATAGTATTCTGAATCGGGAGTGCCTTGAGCTGAGCGGAGAGATCCATCAGATTCAATGTGACGGAATCAAGATTGTTGGTTATATGACCGGTCTTACCGAGAATGTAAGGCACCTGAGCATTGAGAGTCTTGTTAAGACCTCCGGTCATAGCCATCACATTACCTGTGATACCGTCGAGACGCTGAATAGAA
The DNA here is from genome assembly GCA_014801225.1 of Bacteroides sp. Lineage (GTDB taxonomy): Bacteria > Bacteroidota > Bacteroidia > Bacteroidales > Muribaculaceae > Lepagella. The sequence continues at coordinate 15,299 of JAAVEO010000013.1, read as the reverse complement.
GCTACAAGGGCAGGATCAGTCACAAGGACATTGAGATTATACAGCAGGGAGTCGATACGCGGGAGTATTGAATTTACCGAAGGCATCACATCGTTGGAGAGACTTGACATGAGATCGGGCACAACCGCCGTCTTCACCTCTCCTCCCACAGGAAGAAGAGTCTTGCTATCCCCAAGCTTAAGATCTACATAAGCACCGCTCATCAGAGTACTCCCAATAGTGGCGACAGTATTATCCGGAAGATGCAGATTCTTGTTGAGAGCGAGAACCACTTCAATTTTGCCCGGGTGCTCATAATCAAAATTAATCTCACGGACCTGACCTACCTTGAAACCGTCAACCGTGACCGGAGCTGAAATCTCAAGCCCGGCTACGTTATCATAAGAGGCCACATAGAAATTGGCGGGTTTGAATAGATTCACACCCTTAAGATACTCGATACCAAAAAAGAGGATAGCGATCGCACCTATCACGGACAGACCGATAATGAACTCTTTGGAAAAAACTTTTTTCATATTGTGGAAATGATGATTTTCTTGTTGTAAATAATTAATTAACCTTATCGGAATACACCGGTAGGGATTCAGCTCTTCCGGGCTTTATCATCAAGTTTAGTCACTTGAATCACAATAGCCTCCGGGATAACAGCCTGCACCTCTCTGAGCAACGCTTCAATCTCGGATTTGTTCTCGCTTTCACCGTAAGTGTACTTATACAGATTGTTTTCTCGGAAAGAGGAGATAGGGCCCAGGCCACAGAACTGCGGACTATTCTGTTTGAGTTCGTCGACAGACGCAAGCAGCTGAATCTTATATACCGTCTTCATAGCCACATTGCGATTCTTTCCGGAGGCATGAATCGAACGACGCGAAGCCGCATGACCCGGATTGCTTTTGGGAGAGCCTGCGCCGGCAAAGGCATTCTTCACCTTATCCTTCTCGGCTTTCTCCTTCTTATCCTGCTTTTTATTTTTACTTTTCTTGCTGTTATTGGAATCTACGGATGCTGCTTGTTCGACAGGAGCTGATGCAATAAGAACCTCCTCCGCCTGTCGGGACTTTTCAGATTTTAGAGGTATATCGGTCTTAGTCTCGAAATCCTTCTGATCGGAAGAAGCTTTGGCCGCTGCCGAACGGCGACGGCGCGGAGAAGCGGAAGCGGCACGCCGGGAAGTGGAGACTACTGCGGAAGAGGGGGCCGCTGTCACCTCACGACGACGGGCGGGGACCGCTTCAGAAGATTCACTCTCGGCGGAAGAAGCTTCTGCAAGAAGGGATTCAGCCTCGTCAGACTCCGGAGCACCATCAACCATTGCAGAAGACTTACCCTTAGAATAAGACTCGCTGTAATTCTTCACTGCATTGAAAAGAGCTTCCGCAAGCTTTTTCTGTCCCTGTTCGGAAGCCATATATTTGGCGGAATTCGGATTGCATATGAAATCAAGCTCCACGAGAACCGCCGGCATGGAGGTGGCCCAAAGTACCCAGAAACCGGCCTGATGCACACCACGGTCACGACGGCCGGCTACATTGACGAGCTGCTTCTGAGCATCGTTGGCGAATTTGATACTTTGACTGAGATTCTTCTTCTGAGCCATCTCGAAGATGATATAGGATTCATCCTTATTGGGATCGAATCCGGAATATTTCTCTTCATAGTTTTTCTCCAGCTCTATCACAGAGTTCTCTCTCTGCGCCACCTTCATGTTATTCTGATCTTTATGAAGACCGAGAGCGTAGACGGAAGCTCCGGCAACAGAGGTACGGTTCTTATTCGTCTTATCCACAGAGTTGGTGTGGATAGAGATAAAGAGGTTGCCCTTATTCTTGTTGGCTTTATCAGCACGCTCTTGAAGGGAAAGGAATGTGTCATTATCGCGCGTCAGAACGACATTGACATTTTTCAGTTTTTTTTTGATAAGATCGGCAAGCTGAAGCGCCACACCGAGATTGATATCCTTCTCTTTTACATTATTATCGATTGCACCGGTGTCCTTGCCGCCGTGGCCGGCATCGATCACAACAGTGAATTTATCCTCCTTCGCTTTGCTCTTGGGTGCAGGGGCCGCCATGGCAAAGAGGGGGAAGAGAAGCATGAGGAGAAATGATATGAGATATTTATGAGTTCCTTTCATAATTTTTCCGATTGAAAAGATATGTATCCGATATAAATCGGATACACTTCTGATAGGGTGCAAAATTACTAAAAAAAAAAGAGTCTCGGAAACCTTAACGGGTCAAAGTAGGGAAAATCGCCCAATAATTAGGAAAATCGGAATAAAGAAATATGTTTTGGCCCATGCTCTCAGCATAAATAGATTGAATCAGAGTATGGCAAGGGCAATAGCCGCGCAAGCCTGAGCGTCAGCGAGGGCGTTATGGTGGGCTGTAAGGTCGAAGCCACAGTGAGCCGCTACAGTGTCAAGCTTATGATTTGGAAGTTCACGTCCGAATGTACGCCGCGAAGCGTTGCAGGTGCAGTGAAATTCGTAGTTTGGATAAGTCATCTCATAACGCTCATGGGCAGCTTTCAAGCAACTTTCGTCAAAACGGCTGTTGTGGGCCACGAGAGGGAGGCCTTCGATCTTCTGCGCCACCTCGGCCCAAACTTCCGGAAAGTAATCGGCATTGTCGGTATCGGCACGAGTAAGACCATGTATGGAGACATTTATGGCATTATAATAATTAGGCGCGGGATGAATAAGGCGGTAAAACTCCTCCACTACCTTCCCGTCACGCACTATCACCACGCCGACACTACATACACTGGAATGGTAACCGTTGGCTGTCTCGAAATCTATAGCGGCAAAGTCTTTCATATCTGTTTCTCAGGTTTTGCGTCCGGAATTTGGCCGGGTCATAAAAAATGTATAAGTTTGTAATGCCGACACTATCGCTGACATTGTCGGTTCTTTTTAAATAACTACCTAACAGCCCCTCATATTGTCAGAAAAATGATTTCTAAAGATATAGCCCGGCTTATTGGAGCTGATACCGGTGAAGAAGACGCCTTCTTCCGCTTTATAGAGGATAATGCGAGTGTATCGCCTGATACATTGCGGTTACGCTATCGCGGTGCGAGCCGAGAATTCGACATTAATTTTGCTATAGACCAAATCGATTGCCGGCGTCGCACACGAACAAAACTTCCCTTATTTAATTCCAATATGAAAACCCTCTATCCAGCTACCGTCAGCGCCGAGCAATCCTCCGACGAAGGGATAGCGGCTTTTCACTCCCGCCTGGTAGCGGGAGAGGAACGAGTGGCCGACCTGACGGCCGGTTTAGGTATCGATGCGTTGGCACTTTCCCTGAGCTGCGGGAAGGTGACAGCCGTAGAGATAGAAGCGTTGCGCTCGCACTTGCTGGCGTACAACGCGGTATTATTTGGGAGAGAAAACCTTGAGGCTGTCAATGCGGATTGTCTGCAATGGCTTCCGGAAGCCGGGCATTTCGATACCATTTTTATCGACCCTGCCCGACGGGGGGAGATGAATTCCAGAAAATATAGGTTTGCAGACTGTGCCCCCGACATTACCGCCAATCTTGATCTTCTGCTAAGCCATTGCCATAGGCTATTGGTGAAGGCCTCTCCCCTACTCGACCTTTCAGCTATACGTGAGGAGCTGCCCGGAGTGACAGAAATGTGGGTGCTATCCCGCAAAGGGGAATGCAAGGAAATCCTGATAGAGGTAAGGAACGAGGGCGAGTTTAGCGGTGTGACAGCCGTTGAAGTGGATAGCAATGGGAATGGTGAAGCCTTTCAGGTAGAGGCATCGCATCTCGGAAATGAGGAGGTGCGATATGCAGAAGAGCTTCCGGCAGAAAGGGGATGGCTTTACGAAGCCTCATCTTCCGTAATGAAATTGGGAGCATGGGGGGAGATTTGCCGTCGCTGGCCCTCACTGACGAAAGCCGGAGGCAACAGTCATCTCTTCTTTAGCGCCCAAAGGATTGAGGGATTCCCCGGAAGGGAGTTGGAAATAGAGGGGATAGTGGATAAGAAAATTCTCAAAAGTCTGAAAGGTAGAAAGATAAATGTGGTTGCCAGGAATTATCCTCTGACGCCGGAACAAATTCGGAAGAAAGCCGGAGTCAGCGATGGAGGGGATTCATTTTTAATCGGCACGCGCTGGGGGCGAGCGGAAAAACCGATCCTTATTCTGGCCCATCGACCGAATTAAATTGTTATAAAGATGTATTGACTCATTATAATAGCAGGGTAGACGACTTCATTAAGCCGGTTCGACTCAATAAAGAATGAGTGAATAAAAAAGAGTAATAAAGAGATGGAAATAACAATTAGAGAAGCCGAGAAGGAGGATGCTCCTTTTATCGGAAATGCAATTACTATGGCTATCGGCGATGAACTGGCAGCCGAATTAGGAGGACCGGACCATAACGTAGAAGATGTAGAGAATCTATTCATATCGCTGGCACGTCGTAAAGATTCACAATATAGTTACCTTAACTCCCTTGTGGCGGAAGATGAGCGTGGAAATGTAGCCGGAGTGATAGTATCGTATGACGGTGCGAAACTCAGAAAGCTGCGCAAGTCATTCTTCAATGAGGCACGAATAGCGATCGGTCTTGACATCGACATTGACAATCTTGACAATGTGACAGATGAGACAGGGCCTGAGGAATATTATCTGGATTCGTTGGCGGTCTTTCCTGACTATCGCGGGAATGGTATCGCCGCGCAGCTTATCGATGAGGCATCCAAAAAAGCGGATTTATGCGGCAAACCGGCAGGCCTGCTTTGCAGCAAAACGAATGACAAAGCACGCCGGCTTTACGAACGTATCGGGTTCCGCCCCGTAGGTGAGCGCTATTTTGCCGGCGAACTGATGGATCATCTTATGCGAGAAAAGGGTAATAAGTAGCTAAGATAAATAAAACGACATAATGACTAAGTAGCTTTGAAAATACGGAATTAAAATAATACAGCGAAGGCTGACTCTTTAGGAATGGAGTCAGCCTTCGCTATTTATGGAGAAATGTAGTGGAATTTACTTGGCAGTCTTGCGGAGGAGATGCTTTGTGGCTTCAATCAACTGGTTGTCCACACCATTCTCAAGCGCACCCGGTTCATTGTAGATGATAAGGTCGGGATTGAGCTGCTGGTTTTCGAGAGGGCGACCATTCAAGTCGAGAGAAGTAACCTGCGGTATACCAAACGTAATCATGGGATTGATCTGATTTTCCCACCATACGGCAGTCATCGTGCCGGGGATAGGCGCACCGACGATATCGCCGATTCCGAGCGTCTGATATGTATAGGGGCTGCCATGGGCATCGCTGTAATTGCCCTCACATACGAGCATAACGGAAGGTTTGGTCCACTGAGAGAAGGGTTCGTGGCCGATAAACTGTCCGCGGGGAGAGAAATTGACATACTCCTTACCGCTTAGCAGAATAGCCAAGTCGTTATGAAGCCAACCGCCACCGTTATAGCGGGTATCCACTACGATCGCATCGCAATTACGATATTTACCGAGGATTCGTTCGTAGATAGTACGGAAACTGTCGCCGTCCATACCCTTCACATGTACATAGCCGATCTTACCGCCCGATACGGAATCAACTACTCTCTCATTATTCTCCACCCAGCGCTCGTAAGCAAGCTGACGCAGACGGCCGGGAGTAATGGGTTTCACTTTGGAAGTGACCTCCTTTCCGTCAGCCTTACGGATGCGGAGACTTACAGGACGACCGGCCTTTCCTTCAAGCATGGAAGAATAATCGGCTCCCTTGACAATCTCTTTTCCATCAATAGCAAGGATAATGTCGCCGGGAGCTACATTGGCATTGCGACGGGAAAGAGGACCACGCGGCATCACGGAAGAGACCTTAAGTCCGGCTCCGTCATACGAATCATCGAAATATGCGCCGAGATCGGCAACTTCAAGTTCCGCATCACCGGCGAAACACTTGGCTCCGGTATGGGAAGCATTCAGCTCGCCGAGAATCTCGCTGAGAAGATCTGCAAAATCGCGGTCGTTGCCGATGTGGGGAAGGAACTGACGATAGTGATCGCCATAATACTCCCAGTCGACACCGTGAAGATTGACGTCATAGAACTTATCGTTGACCTGACGGAGCATGTGGGAATAGATATATTCACGCTCGGCAGAGGGTTTACGATCATAATCCGCCTCGAAGGCCACCGGTTCCTTTGTGCCGGAAGCAAGGTTCATCTTGGTGAGACCGCCCCCACGGGTAATAAGGAAGAGATTATCTCCGGCAGCATCCGCTTCCATAGCTTGCACTCCCGACATTACCGGGGAAGTCTCATTCTTCTTGAGATCCTCCATATAGAGAGTCATCTCGCCTGTGGGATCCACAGCTGTATAATAGAGTTTGTCGCCCTTCTTATTGAGCCAATAATCGCCCATGAGAGTGGAGACATCAGTGAGACGGATCTGACGATAGCGGCCGTCGGCAAATTCAAGATCGCTCTTCTTCGAGCTCTCCTTCTTTTCAGAATCAGCCTTACCTTTTTTCTTATCTTTCTTCTTGGAGTCTTTTCCGTTATTATCCTTGGATTCTTTCTCTTTCTCCACTTTCTCCGCCTCTTCGGCCAGACCGGCTTCCTCCTCGGTCATCAGGAAATTATCCCATGCCTCGCCGTCGAGCGCCATGAGGACAATATCCTGCTGAGTGCCCCACGAACCGGGATTCTTCATACCATACTTGGAAGTAGTGAAAGTGACGGCCTTGCCATCGAGCGCCCATTTGGGATTACCATTTGAGAAGCCGCTCTCCGAGAGATTGACTACCTCGCTGCCATCGGCTCGTACTGCGGCAACATCGCTATTGTTCCAGCCACCATCTCCGATATAAGAGATTAGAAGCCACTGGCTATCAGGACTCCAGCAGAAGGGTATATCACCATCCTCGTATGAATAATTGAATTTTCCGGGGAGAGCGGTCACTACTTTCTTCGTGTCAACATCGATCACCTTCAGTTCGGAGCGATTCTCAAGGAAGGCCACCTTCTTTCCATCGGGCGAGAACACAGGCTGTTGGGCGGATGTAGGCGACTTATAGAGAAGTTCCTCCTCTATCTCCGAAGCGTATGCGAAACGCTTCTCATCGGGATTCTTTATCTTGGCAGTGAAGAGTTGCCAATATCCGTCGCGGTCGCTGTCATATACGAGTGTACGGCCATCGGGAGAGAAGGACACATTTCGCTCCTGCCAGGGAGTATCGGTGATACGACGAGTGGTCTTGTATTTTGAATCGGTGACATATACTTCGCCACGCAACACTACCGCCACCTCATTACCTGAAGGAGCCACAGCATAATTGCTCGCTCCGCCATTTACGATACGCTTCACGAGATCATTATCGAAATCATCGGCGGTGATGGAGACATTCACCTTCTTAGGCTGCTCCCCTTCACGCATAGTGTAGATCTCTCCATCCCATGAGAAAGCGAGGGTGCCATCCTTTGCAGCGGAAAGCATACGCACCGGATGCTTCTCGAAAAATGTGAGCTGCTTCTTACCCGAGCCATCAATACCTTTACGATAGACATTGAGAGTGCCGTCCTCCTCACTCACATAATAGAACGAAGCCTCGTCGGGAGCCCACACGGGGTACATATCATGGCCGTTGAAATCAGTGAGTTTGGTGAATTCACCGTTACCTATCATCCAGATATCGTATGTGCCGGAAGAACGCTCATGCTTACGGAAGAAATTCTCGTAACCCTTTTTATCGGCATAAAGCATTTTGCCTGAGGGGGATACGGAAAGCCCGGTCATAGGCACCGACATCATAAGGCGCGGACGGGGATTCTCCATCGAGAGGTCAACCACATAAGGGAGGGGGAAACCGAACGGACCGACCGCCGATTTTTCACCCGGGATGCCCGCAGAGAAATATACGAGAGTATTTTCGTCAAGGAAGTCAACGGGAGTCTCACGTCCGCTGTCGGTAGTGACACGGCGGGGAGTGCCACCCTTGGCATCCACGATAAAGACATCATCGCTGCCGAGACGGTTGCTACGGAAAGCAATCTTGGAGCCGTCCGGGCTCCATATCGGTGTGGAATCGTATGCGCCTCCGGAAGTGAGTTGACGCGATTCACCGCCTGAGACGCCGACAGTAAAGATATTTCCCTTGTATGTGAAGGCAATAGTCTTGCCATCAGGCGAGATCCGGGTATCGCGCAACCACAAAGGGGCATCGGCGGCGCAGACCGTTCCGGATAAAGAGGCCGCCAGAATGAATGATGTCAGGAGTTTTTTCATATACAGGAGTTTTCTGGTAAAAACTAATGTGGCAACCGGAGGTCCGGACCGATTATGGAAAAGTCCGTCAGCTACCACGCGGCAAAGTTATGAAAAAGATTTCAGTCTTGAAAATCAATTGGCCGAAGTAATTAAGTGACCTACCTAAAAGAGTAGGCAATTATGGCAAAAGATAATGGCATAATTGCCGGTGGGCGTAACCGGAAAAACGGAAAGAGAAGGATAATTTGCGGAATATGAGATTTTGTATTAAATTTGCGAATGTATAACTCAAATAGAATAATATAAGATATGAAATATGTCGGCGCACATGTAAGTATAGCCGGAGGCGTAAGCAATGCCCCTCTCACAGCCCGGGAGATTGGGGCGAAGGCCTTCGCACTTTTTACCGGGAGTTCCAACCGTTGGGCTTCCAAACCGATTTCCGAGAAAGAGGTGGCGCTTTTCAAGCAGTATTGCGAAGAGGGAGGTTATACTCCCGACGTGATTCTCCCTCATGATAACTTTCTGATCAATTTAGGCAGCCCCGACGAGACAAAATTGGCAATGTCGCGCAAATCCTTTTTAGAGGAGATGCAACGTTGCATGCAGCTTGGCCTGACTATGCTTAATTTCCACCCGGGAAGTCATCTCAAAGAATTATCTGTGGAGGAATGTCTCGACCGCATTGCAGAATCAATCAACATTACTCTCGATAAGACGGAGGGTGTCACCGCAGTGCTGGAGAATACAGCAGGCCAAGGCACCAACTTAGGTTTTGACTTCGCGCATCTGGCCCGGATCATCGATCGTGTGGAAGATAAGGAGCGTGTGGGAGTATGTATCGACACCTGTCACGCTTATTCAGCCGGATATGATCTCGCTACGGAAGAGGGCTACCGGAAGACATGGGAGGATTTCGACAATATCATCGGGGCAAAGTATCTCCGCGGTATGCACCTCAACGATGACAAGCGCGAACTCGGATCGAGAATCGACCGCCATGCCAGCATCGGCACGGGAACCCTCGGGCAGGAGTTCTTTCATCGCCTGATGAATGATCCCCGTATGGATGGTATTCCCATTATCCTTGAAACTCCCGACGAATCGCTTTGGCCGGAAGAGATCAAGATGCTCTACGGCATGATCGACAAATAATATTCCTGATTACGGCTTAATCATTAAATTCTATACAACACATGAAAAGAAAACCAGACTTGAGTTTCGGACGTCTCTGGGATCTGAGTTTCGGCTTCTTCGGAGTGCAGATCGCTTACGCGCTTCAGAGCGCGAATGTGTCGCGAATCTTCACCACTATCGGAGCCGACCCTCATGATCTCAGCTACTTCTGGATTCTGCCCCCTCTGATGGGTCTCATAGTGCAACCGATCGTAGGCATAATGAGCGACCGAACCTGGAATCGCTTCGGCCGGCGTCTCCCCTATCTTATCCTCGGTGCCATTATCGCCGTCATCGTGATGTGTCTGCTTCCCAATTCGGGCAGTTTCCATTTCACGGTGTCAAGTGCTATCCTCTTCGGACTTGTGGCGCTGATGCTCCTCGACACCTCTATCAACATGGCCATGCAACCTTTCAAGATGCTTGTGGGCGACATGGTGAACGAAGACCAAAAGGCCAAGGCATACTCCATACAGAGTTTCCTCTGCAATGCCGGCTCCGTGATGGGCTATATCTTCCCTTTCCTTTTGGGATGGATCGGCCTCAAGAATGTGGCCGAGAGCGGAGTTGTGCCGCCCACCGTGATCTGGTCGTTCTATATCGGAGCCGGTATTCTGCTTCTCTGTGTGATATACTCCCTGCTGAGAATCAAAGAGTGGCCACCGGCCGTATATAATGAATATAACGGCGTAGATGAGAAAAACACTGATAAAGGTAAGAGCGAAGGGAATGTGCTCACATTGCTTAAAAACGCACCCTCCACATTCTGGAGCGTGGGCCTTGTGCAATTCTTCTGCTGGTTTGCATTCCTTTTCCTTTGGACCTACGCTACCAATACCGTAGCCCACAACGCCTTTGACACACCCGCTACACAGACCGTGACCGGCATAAGTGTCAACGGAAAGGCGTACGATTCCAAATATATCCTTCTGAACGACTCCACGCTGATAGTGGATCATGGCGCTGTGCTTGTGGCCGGCGTGGAAGTCAATTCTACATTTTATCCGGCTTCTACCGTCGTAGCAAACGGTGACACTATCGTCAAAGATCATATAATACTCCGTAATGCCGAGGGCGTGGCCAAGGCTGAATTCGGAAAAGAGATAGCCGATTCCAAGACATTGACTATCGACGGCAATACTGTTGAGACACCCGGAAAGACCACTCTATGCGACTATCTTTCTCGCCTGGAGGGAAGTTTCAAACTTACCATGGCATCCATTGTAGCGCAGGGAGAAAACGGCAGTCTTCAGGTGGAGGATGCCGAAAGTATTTCAGTGGATAATGCACGCGACTGCAAGTATGACACCAAGACTGTGCTCAATGCAGCCACAACACAATACAACGATGCCGGCAACTGGCTCGGCCTTCTCTATGCCGTGCAGGCTATCGGCAGTGTGGTCTGGGCATTGGTGCTCCCGATGTTCAGAAGTAAGAAACTCAGCTATTCGCTGAGTCTGCTGCTGGCGGCGGTGGGTTTCATAATGTTTGCTTTCGTCACATCGAAATGGGTGCTCTTCATCGCCTTTATACTCATAGGATGCGGATGGTCGGCAATGCTGGCATGGCCTTTCACGATCCTTACCAACTCCTTGAAGAGCGGTAATATCGGTGCTTATCTCGGCCTCTTCAACTGTACGATATGCTTGCCACAGATTATAGCGGCGCTTGCAGGCGGCTGGATTCTCTCCCTTCTCAGCAAGCCCGGAGAGTTGGCCCCCGAATATATGATGATGCTCATAGCCGGTGTAGCTATCGGAGTCGGAGCGCTTTGTGTATTCATCATAAAAGAGCCGAAGAACGACGGCAATGCGAAGGCTCAGGAAGCGGTAGGCGAGAGCGAGAATATCTGATAAGCGTCAGACATAAACCTTCGGCACGCTATTTGCGTTATAACTGAAAAGCAAGGACCCGCGGGCGGGAGACATCCGTTGCGCGGGTCTTTCCACAACATATTCAAACTAAGAATTACGAAAATGGAAAACAAAAGAGAGTTCAAGAAATACGTAGAGGCAGTAGGCGCCTCCGTTGTAGAGCAGATGATGTTCGTATACTATAATGTAAAGGGTGTTGATAAAGACGCTATCGAGCGTTCCATCGCCCGTGTGCTCGGCGCTACCGCTGCAGCGAAGAGCAACGCCAACGTATTCTTCGACAAGGGAAGCAAAGCCTTCGAGAATCGTCTTGACTACACAAAGGCAAAGCGTCAGTTCTTCAAAGCCCTCTTCAAGAAGATCTCCGGTGAATTTTCCGCTGAGGTAAACGGTGCGCTCAGCGAGTTCAACGCCGCCCTTCCCGAGGATGTGAAGAAGCAGAATATCGAAGCCGTAAAATAATAAAAGCTCGTAGATTATGAATATCTGGGGCAGCGTATTACGACTCACGGGGTGGAAAGTGGAAATCACCACCCCACGCCGGGATAAATGTGTGATATGCGTGGCTCCCCATACCTCCAACTGGGATTTCCCGTTGGGGCTTGCAGCATATAAATCTTTGGGAAGGGAAGCCAATTTTCTTATGAAGAAATTCTGGTTTTTCTTCCCATTGAAATATCTGTTGCGCGCTTTGGGCGGCATTCCGGTAGCCAGGTCGCCACACGGCTATTCGCTCGTGGAGCAAGTGACAGCCATGTTCAGGGAGCGTAGCTATATGAATTTGGCCGTAACCCCCGAAGGGACCCGCAGTCTTACCCGGAAATGGCATACCGGATTCCTGCGTATAGCCTACGGAGCGGGAGTGCCGGTACAACTCGGTGTGATAGACTATCGCTCAAAACGAATCATCATTAAAGATGAACTTGAGCTGACCGGCGATATCTCCAAGGATATGGAAGCTGTGAAGGCTTATTACTCCGCATGGACAGACGCCGGAAAATTTTCCGATAAATTCGCACTGCCGGAGGAATCTTGAATCATAAGGAATCTTCAATTCAGATTTCTGCATAAAACCTATATTTACTCATCCCCCCAACCTACCCTATCGTGCTGACCAACGATTTAAAAGTATGTATGTTTCCCATGGAGATAGCATGGGACGATAAAGAGACTAATTTCCGCAATCTTGAGGCAGCTCTTGAGAAAGCTCACCCGGAGACTGATCTTATGATTCTTCCCGAGACTTTCTCCACAGGATTTCCCGCCGGCTGCGACAAGGAATATGTGCGTACTCTTGCCGAGCGTAATACTCAGGAGAGCATCGACCGGCTGAAAGAGCTTGCGAAACGCTTTAATGTGGCTATCGCCGGTACGTTCATCGCCAATTCGGGCGGTTCGTTATATAATCGCGCGTTCTTTATAGAGCCTTCAGGCGATGAAACTTTCGCCGACAAACGTCACCTCTTCACCATGGCCGGAGAGGATAAGGTATTTTCCGCCGGACATGACCGTCTGGCAGTACGATATAGAGGATGGAATATCGCGATGATCGTATGTTATGACATTCGCTTCCCGGCATGGTGTCGTAACCGCGAGAATGAGTATGATCTTCTTATCGCCGTAGCCAATTGGCCCGAAGTGAGAGTGGATGCCTGGAACAAACTTCTCTTCGCGCGCGCCATAGAGAATGAGGCCTACGTATGCGGAGTGGATTGTTGTGGCACAGATCCGAAGGGATTCAAATATGACGGTAGCAGTATGGCGATCGACTTCAAGGGGAAGGAGATCACCGTAAAAGGACAGGAAAACGGTCTGCTTTACGCCTCCCTCTCTATGGATAAGCTCACTGCATTCCGTGAAAAATTCCCCGCATGGCGCGATGCCGACAAATTTTTCATAGAAAAATAAAAAAATCAGATAATTTTTTATTTACATTTTTCAGCCAAAATAGCCGACATTCCTATTCTTTTGGGGATTTCGGCTTTTCCTTTGTCAGATAATCGCGTCAAATAAATAGCAAAATAACAAAAGAAAAGTAATGGAGAAGAGTGTACTGAGAAAAATTTTTCGCCATTCCCGGAACAAAATCCAATGGGGGTTGTTACTTATATGTTCTTCAACATTAAAACAACACAGATATGAAAACTAAAGAATCTTTTACCTCTCGTCTCCTCGGACTTCAGAACAACCTTCTGAGTTTCGCTTATCAGCTTACATCCAACCGCGAAGCGGCACAGGATCTTCTTCAGGACACTACCCTGAAAGCCCTCGACAACGAGGAAAAATATGTAGACAATACCAATTTCAAGGGATGGATCTTCACCATCATGAGAAATATCTTCATCAACAATTACCGTCAGAATGTAAGAAAAGCTACGGTAATCGACCAGACTGAAGATCTCTACCATCTTAATATATCCCAGGATTCCGGTCTGAACACTCCCGAAGGCTCTATCGCCGTGAAGGAGATCTCCGAGACGCTCAACAGCTTCTCCGATGACTACCGTATCCCTTTCAACATGTATGTAGCCGGCTATAAATACAACGAGATCGCCGAGAAGATGGGTCTTCCCCTCGGCACCGTAAAGAGCCGTATATTCTTCGCCCGCAAGCGCCTCCAGAAGGAGCTTAAGGACTATCAGTTCTGACAATCCACGACATAGCAAGGCAGCTTTGACACCGTAAGGCTCTCCCCTACCACCTACCCCGCCCTCCCCTACTGTGTTGAAGATAATGATGATAAGGAAGAATACCCGAGTCTTGACAAAGCCGCCTGTCGTCAACGCATAGAAGGTCGCCCCCTACCCCGCGGGCGACCTTCAGTTTTTGGGGTAACAGCTTGCAGATAACCCTCTCGGATTTGGAACCGAATAAAATGAGGGGGAGTGTTTGAGTGCTTTCTGCATTATTGCTTTCCTCGGAGTTTCTTTTGTTCGACTTCGAAGGCTTCGATGAAGTGGATTTCACCCGGGGAGAGCTGGTATTGGGTGCGTTCGTGGAAGCACAAAGCAATTAATCATATACTCCTTCAACACCTGAGTGGCCCACTGACGGAACTGCACGCCTCGATGAGAATTGACACGATACCCAACACTGATAATCATATCAAGGTATAGATTGGGATTTGGCGTTCTACCTGACGTTTACCCTCAGTTTGAACTTGTGCAAAAAATACACAAGTTGAATCGGGCTTCAATTCTCCCTCCTCATATATCCGTTTAACGTGCCGTTGTATGGTTGAACGATCTCGTTGAAACAGCTCCGCCATCTGTTCGGCAGTAAGCCACACGGATTCATTGGCAAGACGAACCTCAATCTTCGTCTCGCCTCCCTGCGTCTGAAATAGTATAATCTGTCCGGTATCCATCGCTAAATTTTAAGTTGCTAAGAAAAATAAAACGATACTTGATATGCTATATGCGACTAATTTAACTCGTCATTGCTATTTTTCAACGGAGGCACATTCTTCCTTAGTGACGATTTTGTCCAGATAAGTTATAAAATTATCAACGACTCACATCTCTCACATAGTTATATTATATCGACGTTAACATTTATTCCAATATGGGAGGCGATCGCGAGGATTTGTTTGCGTTTGGTCAATGTGTTAGAGTTAGTCATAAGATACCATCCTTTGCCGAGTGACTTTTGAGAAGACTGATATTTTTTATCTATTGTATTGCTTATAATGGGAACTTTATTGACTTTTAACCCAACTGCACGAACCTTGTCTATACCGACCTTAAGAACAAATTTCCGGAGTGATTCCAATGCTGTTTGTTCATCGATGATTGAGCCCCGTCTGGCATAGTTATCCTTAGGCGAGTACGTGGGTTTATTACAACCTTTTTACCTCCCTTTTTCTTCTCTGTGTGTTCAACAACTGGATCCGGTTTGATTTCTACAGCATCCGGAAGGACATCAGTTATATTGCGTTTACGAGATAGGCTTACTTTAAGAGGAGCTCCGGGTACATAGTCAACGACTAAGACGAGTTCACGCTGAAC
>JAAVEO010000012.1 GCA_014801225.1 Bacteroides sp. | reverse complement strand
GGATATCGGAAGAATCACTTCGTCCCATTTCTCACCGGTGGCGGGATTACGCAGAGAGACCAAAGTCTTTTTCCCCACGACACCGTTAAGGAGTGCCGCCCAATCCGACTCAGCGGAAACCTTCTGACCATTGACAGCCTCCACTACGTCTCCGGCCTTCACCTTGGTAGTGGCGCGGTCGAACGGGCCTCCGGCAAGTATCTCCTGAATAGGAAGACCATCGCCGGCTTCTGCCATATCGAAGAGGAGGCCGAGCGAAGCAGTGGTCTCATTGGCTCCGGGAGCGAAATAACGTCCACCGGAATGGGATACGTTGAGTTCGCCGAGGAGTTCGCTGAGCATATCGGCATAATCATAATTATTGCTGATATGCGGGAGGAAACGACGGTAATTCTCCACATATGCGTCCCAATCCACAGGCATCTCGGGGAGATAGAATCGTTCGCGGGCCTCAGTCTGCACATAATCGAGCATCACCTCACGCTCCTTAGCGGGATCGATCTTCACTTTGCCGGAGATGGATACATTCTTGGTCTCTGACGATTTCGGATTGAATCGCATTATCTGACGTCCGAGGATATACATATTCCCATCCTTGTCAAGTTCGATCCGACCGGAAGGAACACCGATTTTCTTTACAAGCGATACATCCCCCTTGCGGAGATTAGCTTTCCAGAGATCGTAGTCTCCCTCCACAGCGGAGAGATAATAGAGAGTCTCGCCATCGGAAGTAAGCGCGAAATCGGCAATCTGGGAGGAATTGGGAGTGAGGCGTACGATACGGTCTTCTATGCCGGGCTCGATAGCCACTGCAGGGGATTCCTTCGCGGCATCCTCCTTATTATCTTTTTTCGCGTTTTTCTTACCTTTCTTATCCTTGGATTCCTTTGACTCCTTATCCTTGGCGGCATCTTTCTTCTGCTGATCCTCCACCTCCTTTAGGAGCGCATAATCCTCTTCCGAGAGACGGAACTTATCATAGCTCTCCTTATTCAGGAAAGCCATCAGCACGTCATATTCAGATCCCCAGGAGGCATGATTACGCATACCATAACGTTCCGACATGAAAAGAAGAGCGTTGCCATCGGGGCTCCAGCGAGGAAGCTCGTCAAAATATGCAGAGGGAGCCACGGGGGTATATTCACACGTATTCACATCCACGATCGCAACATCGCTGTAAGGCTCGTGGGAGGGATTCATCACCATCATGGCGAGGCGTTTGCTGTCAGGGCTCCAAGTGAGATAGGCACTTCCATCGCGATAGTTGGTGAAGGGTTCGGGCATAAGGGCTTTCACATCCTTGGAAGCCAGATCCATCACCATGAGGCGATTGCGATCCTGCACGAATGCCATCTTNTTGCCATCGGGAGANATCTGCGGCATACCGCGTTCCACNCCATCATCGGGGAAGAGNGCTTCCTCCTCTATCAGGGTAGCATTGGAGAAATTGGGATCCTCAGCGCGAGCGATACGGGCTTTATAGATATTGCTGCGGCCATTTCTCAAAGAGGAGTAATAGAGNGTGCGACCGTCGNTACCCCAGGCNACTTCCCCTTCAAGGGCGGGAGTCTGAGTAATCTGCTTTGTAGAGGGNTATTCCGTAGAGGTAACGAAGAGTTCGCCGCGAACAGTGAANGCCACTTGCTTCCCATCAGGAGAAACGGCAGCCTCGGCAGGAGAGGAGAAGGGAACGGAGACTATCTCATCAGTAGAGAAATCAGTGACATCTATCGGAGTCTTGGTCTGTTTTCCATCAGGAGATATGGTGAAGATTTCTCCATTATATGTAAAGGCGAGNGTGCCGTCNGNAGCCGCGCTGAGGAATCTGACGGGATGATCCTTGAAATTGGTAAGTTTACGAGGAGCAGCACCGGGAGCGAGAGCATCGGCGGNGTAAACATTGAAAGAATCGCCATCGCGTTCGCTGAGGAAGAACCAGCGGTTGGAACCGGGTACTGCTGCCGGATAGCGGTCTTCACCGGCATGAGAAGTGAGATTGGCGAAAGAATTGTCGGCAGGATTATAGATCCATATATCCCGGGTGACGGAAGATGTATGATGCTTACGCCATTTATCCTCCAATCCCTTTACCTCTTCATAAAGGAAGCGGCCNTCAGGGAGCATGGANAGATTTACTGCGGGTACTGCGAGAAGCTGTACTGTGCGGCCTCCATCGGCAGGCACGGTATAAAGCTCTGAAAGAGGAGGCATGGGAGCCGCCACACTTGAGGCGGGGTCTTGAATCTGAGCNGAGAAGATTACATTTTTACCATCGGGAGTAAAAGCCTCGGGAGTCTGCTTGGCAGAGTTGAATGTAAGGCGAGCGGGAGCACCACCTAAAGAGCTGACGATATACACATCGCGTCCACCGTTGCGGTCAGAGGCGAAAGCGATACGAGAACCATCGGGCGACCATACGGGGTTGCTCTCATAAGAGGAACCNTCAGTGATACGGCGAGCCGTACCACCCTGAGTATTGACGGTATATATATCCCCTTTGTAGGAGAAAGCGATCTGTTTGCCGTCGGGAGAGATTCTGACGTCGCGGGTCCACATCGGAGCCACGGCCAAAGCCGGGAGCGCGGCGAGGGCCAATGCGGCAGAAAGACAATATCTTTTCATGGCGTATAGAAGGATATTATAAATTAGTTCGAAATAATATGATAAAGCTTTTCAACAAGCCTCCCTCTAATAGATGCTGAGAAGACGAGGGTAAGCTTCATTCTGCGAAATTAATGAATTATTTGCATATCAGAAAATTCAGAGTGAGAAATCGGCGGATAGAGATGAGAAATGCACCTGCCGAACGGCCCTTCGAAAAAAAATTGCGTACATTTTACACAAAATTTTGTGGATTAAAAATTTTATTTCTAATTTTGCGTCATAATAACGCAATAAGCATGAACAGTCACAAAAATAAAAAGCGGAATGAGGCCACNCCGGGCGAAGAGAAGCGCGGCACTTATACCTACGAGTATCCGCGTCCGGCACTTACGGCCGACTGCGTTATATTCGGGTTTAACGATGAGCGTCTTCAGATATTGCTGATTGAGCGCGGAGTGGAGCCTTATAAAGGATGCTGGGCGCTTCCCGGCGGCTTCATGCGCATGAACGAGAGCATCGAGGAATGTGCACGCAGGGAACTATGGGAGGAGACGAATGTGAAGGATGTATATCTGGAGCAGTTCCACACGTTCTCCTCGCCCGGTCGCGACCCNCGAGGGAGAGTAGTGACGGTAGCATTCATCGCCCTCGTACGCCCGTCGGAATATGACGTTGTGGGAGGAGACGATGCCAATATTGCGGCATGGTTTGATGCCGATGAGTTGCCTCCGCTTGCATTCGACCATGCAGAGATACTTCGCACCGCACGACAATATCTTAAGGAGCAATTGAGACTGCGCCCCGTGGCCTTCCGCTTGGTGGATGAGATATTCTCAGTGGATGAGTTGAGGAAAGTGTATGAAGCCATCAATGGCGAGAAGTATGACCGNCGNAATTTCGAGCGCAAGCTGATAAGCTCGGAAACTGTGGAGGCNNGNGAGAGTANANNTCNANCGGTCNGCAAACGTCCGGTAAGNANATTTTCTCTCTCCNTACAATTAATCNNCAAGAANNTGGTTAANAATGAAGATCAAGCAAACTCATCTGANGGTTCGATCAAGAATCTNTTTGATTTCATTGACTTTTAGGCCNCGACTTTCACCATCTTCCACATAGCCGCAACATTACAGACATTGCTTGGCGAACGGGATACATTCAACGCTGCAATATTTTAAAATCCCGGGNGTATGATNTAAATGTCTAAATTTGCNTCGTGAAACCGCATAAGNCGGCGGAGCAAAACAAGAAANAATATGTTCAACCCACTAAAAAACAAAATTATGTCAACTAACGCAAGCATTTCTTCCAAAGAGTTCACACGTCTCTACAACGCCCTCTACCCTACTTTCCTCTCCCGAATCGGAGGAGAGTATCCGGCTCTGACCATGGGGCAGATCCAGGATCTCTATCAGGAGACGATGATAGATGTTGATGCCAACATNCGAGCCGGAAAGGTATCCGCNGATACCAACTGGAAGGGATATGTGTATACAATCGGACACCGAAAGGCATCGGCTCTGGTGAAATCGTTTAATTATAGAAACTTCGAATCATATGATGTGATGGTGACGGAGAGCACGCTGGATGGTTCGTATCTTTCGCTTGACCGCATGATTACGGAACAGAACGAAGAGCAGAAACCATTCTACATGGATGAGGAGACTCAGGAAGTATTTGANGGAGTACTTCAGGAGATGACCGAAGCAAATCGGGAGCTCATCGATTGCTTCTACATAAAGAAGATGAAGATGAATGAGATTGCCTCCCGTCTGGGCTANAGCAATGCCAATACGGCNAAAGCCCGTAAGAATCAGGTGATGAAGCAGCTTAATCACCGCTTGGCAGCNGCTCTGGAAGAGCTCGGGTATGACCTTNCGGAGGTCAATTATCAGGTGAGAGGATAAATCGTCTTCTCTCGGGAAAGCAAAAGCTTCGGCTTTTGTTTTCCCGGCGGGTAGAGAAGGGAAAAGAGGAGAATTTTTGAAAAATATTGTAATTTTTTTGCCGAAAAATTTGGCCGATTCGGAAATTCGTTGTAATTTTGCATCGTCAAAAGGGAAACACACCTTGAGACAAAAAAATAGATTGCCTTGTGGTGTAATGGTAGCACGCAGGTTTCTGGCACCTTTAGTGAGGGTTCGAATCCTTCCAAGGCAACCATAGAAAGAGCTGAGTNTTTTTGACTCGGCTCTTTTTGTATTAATTTATCGGGAATTGGGACGAGAATGGCGATCTNAAGCTCGCCCACAGAACCAGGACGGGTAAATTATGGCGATCTCAAGCTCGCACGTAGAATCAGGATGGGTAAATAATGGCAAATGGCGATCTGAAGCTCGCCCACAGAACCAGGACGATAAGGTCTGAATAAGCAAAGCTGAGATAGGGATATCAGGGAGTCAGGAGAGAGGGATGATCGGCGATGGAAAGAAGGGGATAATCACCGGCGGAGTCGCCGTAGGCGTAGAGATCAATTTGGGAGAGGTCGGGGAAGAGAGTTTTAAGTCTTGCCACCTTTTGCTCTCCTATGCAATTGGGGGTCGAGAATCTGCCGGTGAGATGTCCGGAGTCGGTAACGTCGATTTCAGTGGCGAGAATATGGGATCGGTGTATGCCATACGCTTTGGCCCAGGGTATAATCCAATCGGAAATACTTGCCGAGATTATGTAGACATCATGACCTGCTTGCAAATGAGTACGGAGTTTATTTATAGTATCTTTTCTTTCAAACTTATCGACAGCCCAAGCGAATGAGACACATTTTGCTCTAAATTCATCAAGAGGCATATCCTTATAAAGAGTGGCGAACAATCTCTCTTTCGCGACTCCTCCATCGATCTTACCCAGCTTCCATGCCGCCAGCCAACGGAAATTCTTTAGCATAGCGAGTAATAGTTGTTTCTTTCCCACAGCATGGATAGCAAACTCTATAAATGAGTCTTTCAATGTGAGTGTGCCATCAAAATCAAATACTGCTACAGCCTTCTTCATATTCGACATCAGAAATAAATGATTATTGAAAACAGAATCAACCATCCTATTACACACAGCTGAATAAAACGATCATGGAAAAGCACTTTCGTAGGACTACCTGTCTTTGCATATACTATCGCAAGCTGCATATATCTAAGGAGTCCGAGCAATACAAATATAGAAGTGGTATAGACATAGGATGACTGGAATCGCCCAATTACATCAGGGGAAACAGTATAAATTATATAGCTTACAAGCATCACGGTGGCTACCATCGTGGAAGCCTGATTTATGAATATGAGATTATATTTCTCCACATTGCGTCGCATTCGTTCGCCTGTGGCTTCGTATATAAGAATATCGTCGCGGCGCTTTGACAACGCAAGAAAGAGGGCGAGAAGAAAAGTCATTATAATAATCCATGGACTAAGTTCAATCCCGGTGGCGGTGCCTCCGATTCCAACTCTAAGAACGAAACCGATTGAAATCACGGACACATCTACGATAGCGATCTGCTTGAGCCGGAAGCAGTAAGCGATATTAAGAATAATATATCCCGCTATGATCAGGCATGATTGCAAAGCCTCCTCCCCTTTCAGTAGCAAAGCCGGAAGAACCAAAGAAATCACGGCGAGTATCAGCATAATTACAATACACTGCATTGTGCTTATTTCTCCGGCTGCCACGGGACGAAAACGTTTTACAGGATGCTGCCTGTCATAACTGACATCTTTAAGATCGTTGAGGCAATATATCGCGCTTGAGGCCAAGCAGAAAGATATGAAAGCCACCACAGCATGAATTTCCGGAGTAAATGCAAGTAGATTACCACTGAAGAAGAGAGGAGTAAATACAAACAGATTCTTTACCCACTGCCCCGGACGGCATAGTGTAATAATACTCTTGAGACTCATTATAAAGGCTTATCAGACAAGTAATCCATTTTTGACTCGGAGGGTATCACCGGATGATATCTCCGCTTGGAAAAGTCGCAGACTTTTCTCCATATTCCTTTGGGAGCATCGTAAAGAGCCGGAAAATCTTCGGGAGGAAGCTCGGCGATTACAGGAGATTTAATGAAATTACATATTGTATATAGCTTATCAGGTGATTTCAGCAGACTATCGCTTGGATAATTCTCATAATTAATATGAAGATCATCAAACGTTTCACGAAACGAGGAGTTGAAATTAGCCACACGTATCTTCTTACCGGAGGCCTTCTGCGCAGTAGCGATGTAATTCAGGTAAGAAGTATAAGAAGCTCTTGCGGTGAGAGATATGGCAATAGCCATAAGAGCGTTGCTCATAACAATGACTACCACAAGAGAGGCTATAATCCTTTTAGCCGATAACTTTCTCTTTACTTCGTATTCCCAGAAACAGGAATTGGCATAATATAAGATCGGGATGATTATTAATGCCCAAATAAAAGGAACATATCTCGCCCACCATGCCTGATCGAAACAGAAAGCCATGAGAAGACAAAAGATATAGACAATCCACCACTGCTTGCTTGCCTTATTCAAAAGCATCAGCACAAATGAGGCAATCAAAGCGGGGGCCATCAGTATTCCGAAACCATTGACTCTCGCATCGTAAGAATAAGTCTGAACAAAATCGTTAAGGGAAAATCCCCCTGTGAGACTTCCCCACTCTTCATTTCCGACAGATAGAAGAGATTTGGCAAAATTTGTAATTCTTCCTCCATCTATATACATCTCGGGCGTATTTTGCGACATAATATCAACATACCCGCCTAATAAGGGATAAAAAGGATTTCCATAGTCAAAGAAATTAGTCAGGTAAGGGTTATTTGCCATAATTACGATTCCAAGCACGAGCGATACAGAAATGAAGCTGCTCGCTGCTTTTACTATGTAATACTGCCTGGTCAAAATACACCAAACCGCAAAAAAGATACATAATATACCCAAATAAAAGAAGTGAGTGAACTTAGTGGTAATTCCTATGGAAAAAATAAAAAACATCCATATATAGGCCGTAGTATCCAGGTCATCATAATACATCAATAGAAAAGAAGCAGCCAATATCACAATCTCCAACCATAGGGCGTAATCATTGTAGGCAGTGGTAAGTTGGCTCAATACAACGGGATTTGCAAGAATAAGACACACAATACACCATCGCCAAGTATATGGAATTCTCCGGAATACCCTTTTCAATGTATACCACGCCACAGAAGCTGCAGCACACGCCAATATAAAATTCACACATCTCACGGATTGAATATTACGTGTGAATCCAAATACCACCGCCTGCATCATCTCCATCCCCTTGGCATAATGTCGGGCCCAAAGCGAATTGTCAGGCGGATCTTCAAAGAATGGATTCCAACCATGCACCATATTCGCGACTATATTCAGATGATAACTGTAGCTATCATAACCCGTGTCATACACGAAGCTACAGAAAAGAATC
Organism: Bacteroides sp.; assembly: GCA_014801225.1. Classification (GTDB taxonomy): domain Bacteria; phylum Bacteroidota; class Bacteroidia; order Bacteroidales; family Muribaculaceae; genus Lepagella. The sequence continues at coordinate 39,412 of JAAVEO010000012.1, read as the reverse complement.
GATCCCGCAATAATACCAAGCGTGGTGAGGACAATTTTCAGGAATACACGCCCGCGTGCAACAAGCATATAGACCCAAGCCAAAGAACAAAGCAGAGACAAAGGGAACTGAACGAAATTTATCGGCTACATAATTATAAAAGTAATGCTGCAGAATAAAAGCATAAAAAATAGCAATGCTAAAAGAGCCGTTCCCAGTCCTTCCGCGTAATCATTACTGCCGTCTGTATATAACATAAACTGAATTTCTTCTTTTTAAGAGAAGTCGCCTAAACTTTTTCATAGAGAAATAAAAAAGAATAAGCATCGGATGAATCTGATGCCCATTCTTTTTTATTTAAGAAGCTTACTCCTTATTGTGGGGGGAGCTTGCTTCTGTGAATTTACATTCGCTATGATTATTTCACGAGAATCTTGGTAGTCTTACCGTTGGCTACGCGAACGTAGATACCGGGAGTAAGGTTGTCGGCTTTTACCTGAAGACCGTTGAGGTTGTAAAGAACCTCATCGCCATTGAGAGCATCGGCAGATACGAGCTCGGCTGCGGTATTGGGGTTGCGGTAGCCAATGACAGCGCGGCTCAGGTAGTAACCCTGATTGGCAAGAACGGGGACGATAGCAATATATTTCTTGTCGTCGTATTTAACCTCGTCGTTGCCTAACATCTCCTGAACTTCGGAAAGTTTTACCATCACACCGGGAGCAGCGACGTAGTCGGAATAATCAGAACCTACATTATCATCGCCCACAATAGTGAAACGTACAGTCTCTGTGCCATCGTAATCGTAGTTGGTCATTTCATCGTTGAGCTCGATCTTCTCATTGGAAAGGAAAACGAAGAAGCCTGTGCCAAGATAAGAGTCAAGCATTACGGAATTTACGGGAACCTCATCGCCGGTAGTATTGATAGCGGGAACAGTGCTGCGGATATAGGGAATATCTGCAGAGCTTCTTCCGTTCATATAGAAGCAGTTGACATCCTCACCATCGATAGTGCGCTGCCAGAAACCGCCATAATATTCATAATGAACACCGGTCTCGGCATTAGTCAGTACAGAATCATAAATCTTGGAAGTGCTGTCAGTCTCATCGTTCGACATACCGAAAGTATAGCAGTTGATAACATCCATCCAGGCCTCGAATTTCTCTGTGGATACGCTGACAGTGACCTTTTCACTCGGCTCGAAGGGAGCATTGCCGGTGGCCCAAGCTACAACAGTGATTTCCTCCACAACGGGAATCTCAACAGTATATGCATCAGAAACCTGCTCCTCACCGCCATTGACAGTATAATGGATCTCAGTAGCGCGGTCGGGACGATAAATTGTAAGAGCACCGCCGGCTTTCAACATCGCACCATCTTGATGACTGAAGGAAGGAGCCGGAAGCACAGGGGAGATAACAGAGGTATAGAGCTCGTTTTTATTGCTTTCACGATAACCTTCGGCTGTGGCAACCGCCTCAACATAGAAGCTAACACCTACAGGAGCATTGGCAGGGACTGTGAAGACAGCGGGAGCAGCAGCTTCAAACTCCTCAGAGCGGAAACTATTCTCTTCATTTTCCCAGTCGTTCCAACCATACACGTAGACCACTTTAGCACCTTCAAGAGCTACACTCTCACCATTGTCACCGGTTGTATTGACAGCGATCTGAATCTGTTCGCCGGGAAGGACATAGCTGATATAGCTTTCATCGGAGCCTACCTTAGTGATAGAGGGGCGAGGAGCGGGAGACATTGCAAGCGATGCACATTCCCATATTGCGGTCTCACTTTCCGCCCAGTCGGTCTTGGAAGCATAAGCCTCGACACGTACCTTATCGCCGGCTTTACCGGGGAGGGTAACAGTCATGGAAGACCATTCGCTATCCTGCACCCAAGCCTCAGGCTGATTAGCAGCGAGCTCATCATTTACATATACGGAAGCATTGATAGTAGCACCGACTGTGGCAGTCTTGATGCTCACGCTACTACCGACTTCAACAGGATTCGCCCAGCAGGAAATCTCAGGCTTCATAACGGTAGGAACAGGCTTTTCATCTGTCCAGTTGATTGTAATGCTCTGAACATTGGTCTGGGAGCAGGAGAGAGCAAAATAATTACAAGGAACGTTTACCGGAATTGTGATTTTACCGCTGAGAGGACGAACATCATACTCATCATACTTGAAAGCGGCTCCGTCACGGCCATCCCATGTGGTACAGTCGAATTCGCCCTCAGATGCATAAAGCTTGATATCAGCGTTGCTGTTGTTCCAGGTTTTAATCTCTACGCTCTGAATATATTTGCCTTCAAGTCCGCCATGAACATTTGAGGAAAGATCATAATTCCAGGGGAAACGGAAATAGGTAATGGGAGAGGCATCTACAACAGCGATATTTATCACTTCGTAAGTAGCGCCGGACTCACCGGTGAGATTAAAATTGTTGCCAAAAGTGAAATCAGCGTCATAGTTGGCTGTCATTGGATCTTCCAATTCACTCTTTGTTGCATCAGGATTGGCTTGGAGCAGAGCGGCCACATTAATGACATCTGCTGCTGAGGCCGACAACATCGTTGCCATCAGAGCCAAGGATGTAATCAGTTTCTTCATAAGCACTGAAAATTTTTATTTGGTCCGGAGTCCCGTCGAGGCCATAGATTAGTATGAAAATAAAATAAGGGAGCGGGACTCAGCAGAGATACCGACAGGCTTCAATGATTTGCTCCCTATTGCCGAAAAATTAGGTTTTCGTGGCAAATGTAGCCAAAAATTTCCCATTCGCAAAGGAAATCACAATTTTTTATTGGGAATTGTAGACAAATTTATATAAAATATAATTTTATATAAATTTATTAAATAAAAATTTAATTTTTACTAAATATAAAATTATACAGATGAATATCGCTTCTATCAAGAGGAAGATTAAGAAATCGGAACGGATAAGGACATTACACAAAATAAAAGCGAATCGGAATTCCGATTCGCTTAGTGGAGCATACCAGACTCGAACTGGTCACCTCTTGACTGCCAGTCAAACGCTCTAGCCAGATGAGCTAATGCCCCAGTCAGTAAGAGAGGATTGTTCCTCGTTTACGCTTGCAAAATTACAAGCTTTTTTTGAACTGACCAAATTTTTCAACAATTATTTTTTAAAATATTTTTCATTTTTTGATAATCTCCTTATTTTTCAAGGAAACCAATTCAATCAATCTCACAGTAAAAGAGAGAAATCACAGTTAATTCCAAGTCAAAACAAGTGGGGAGGCCTAAAAACTGATAGTTTGTGTCACCCTAATTGCGAAAGAGCGAATCTTATAATTGATTCTAATACCTATATATAGGTATTTTTGGGTCAGAATAGTCGTGAAATTGGGGAGGATGGATTTTTTGGAGTAATTTTGCATGTGGATTTTGGACATGGGGATGGATACTGTAGTGAAAGCCAATATTATTCCCGGATATTGGAAAGTATAGCTGGATTTCAGGGATATAAACTGAATAAATGAAATTTTTGATATGCTGTTAGCAGACTTAAGACCCGGGCAGACGGGAGTCGTGACGAAGATACTCGGACACGGAGCCTTCCGCAAGAGGGTTATGGAGATGGGATTTGTGAGAGGGCGTGAAGTGCGGATGGTGCTTAACGCTCCGTTGGCGGATCCGGTGAAATACGCACTGATGGATTATGAAGTATCATTGCGTCGTGCCGAAGCATCTTTAATAGAAGTGATGCTTCTTGAAGATTGGGAGAAGCATGAAGAAGACTCTCCTATCGCTATGGGAGAGCATGAAGAAAATGAAAACATGCACCTGAGACGCGACAAGGTCATAAACGTAGCGCTTGTAGGCAACCCCAACTGTGGCAAGACCTCTCTATTCAATATAGTGAGCGGAGCGCATGAGCATGTGGGAAATTATGCCGGAGTCACTGTCGGAGCCAAGGCAGGCAAACTATTCTATAAAGGATATCAGCTAAATATAGTAGACCTTCCAGGCACTTATTCACTATCGGCCTATTCGCCTGAAGAGCTCTACGTGATGCGATATCTTCGTGAGGAGACACCGGATGTGATCGTCAATGTAGTGGTGGCTTCCAATCTGGAACGTAACCTCTATCTCACATCCGAATTGATCGACATGAATCGCAGCATGGTGATCGACCTCAATATGTATGACGAATTGGAGCGAAGCGGAGCCAATCTCGATTATAAACTTCTTGGGAAGATGCTTGGTGTGCCAATGGTGCCTACCACAGCTTCCTCCGGCAAAGGGGTAAATGAGCTTCTGGACACTGTGATTCAGGTGTATGAGATGAAGAATCCGGACACCCGTCATATCCATATCCGGATGAGTCCGGAGGTAGAGAAGAGTGTCAGCGTAATAAAAGATGCCATTAAGGCAGACGATACTTTCCCACAACACTTCTCGCCTCGCTATCTCGCCATAAAATTTCTTGAAGGAGATCCGGAAGTGGAGAATATGCTTGGCAAATCGCCCCACTATCAGGAATGGAAGAAACTTCGAGATGAGGAAACGGAACGCATAAAGCGAGTATTGGGAGAGGATGTGACCTCGGTCATAGCCAGTGAGAAATATGGATTTATCCAGGGAGCCTTGGCTGAAGTGCTTGAAGGAGATACCGCTCATGAAGAGAAATCGACAAAAATAATCGACTCATTCGTCACTAACAAATTGTTCGGGTTCCCGATTTTCCTTCTTGTGATGTGGTTGATGTTCTGGACTACCTTCCAGCTTGGCTCCTACCCGATGGAATGGATCGAAGCCGGTGTAGGTTGGCTTTCAGAATTCATAGGAGCACGAATAGACGACGGGCCTCTTAAAGACCTTCTTCTTGATGGTATAATCGGAGGAGTGGGAGGTGTGATAGTCTTCCTTCCCAATATCGTAATTCTCTATGCTTTCATATCTTTTATGGAGGATTCGGGATATATGGCACGTGTGGCCTTCATCATGGATAAACTTATGCACAGGATGGGACTTCACGGCAAATCATTCATACCGCTCGTAATGGGATTCGGGTGCAACGTACCAGCTATTATGTCTACCCGCATAATCGAGAGTAAATCGAGTAGACTTATTACTATTCTAATAAATCCTTTCATGAGCTGTTCCGCCCGTATTCCTATTTACGTATTGTTGGCAGGAGCATTTTTCCCGACACATGGCACATGGGTATTCTTCGGGCTGTATCTGCTTGGAATTATCGTTGCCGTCATCACAGCCCGACTGTTGAGACGTTTTTGGTTCAAGAAGGATGAGACTCCATTCGTAATGGAACTCCCCCCCTATCGCATCCCCACTGCCAAAGCTACACTGCGCAATATGTGGTCGAAAGCGAAGCAGTATCTGCAAAAGATGGGGGGTCTCATTCTGGTAGCTTCCATTATCATTTGGGCTTTGAGCTATTTCCCGCGTGTAGACGAGGATAATGTTCCGGCTGAATATACAGAGGCAGCCTTGGCCGAAATGCCGACAAGCACTTTGGAAGGGATGACAGACGAAGAGATCAAGGAACTGATAACTCATGAATATCAGCAGGAAAATTCGATTTTAGGCCATATCGGCCGAGGAATCGAGCCGATAGTACGTCCGCTGGATTTCGATTGGAAGGTATGCAGTTCGCTTCTTGCGGGAGCAGCTGCCAAGGAGGTAGTGGTGTCGACTCTTGGAGTGCTCTACGTTGGAGATGATGATGCGGCCGCTCTTTCCGAACGACTTTCCACTCCATCCAAAGCAACCGGAAAAGCACCATTCAATCCACCCATGGCATTAGGATTCTTGGTTTTCGTACTTCTTTATTTCCCCTGTATAGCCTCCTTGGCTGCGATAATGAGGGAAACGGGTAGTTGGAAGTATGCAGCCTTCTCAATGATTTATAATACAGCCTTGGCATGGGTACTGGCCTTCTGCACTTATCGGATAGCATTACTCTTCTGATAAGACTCGGATAGTTTTACTCTACGGGTAAGACTCCAAACAGTATTATATGAAACGGGCATCTGCAAAAGCAGGTGTCCGTTCTTATTTGTTTGCACCCGATTTGCATTTCTTATAGTGAAATAACATTTATTAAAGATACATGATTGGAATAAGAGTGTTTTAGTAGCAGAAAACGCAGAAAGAAGAATATTTAAAAGACAAGATTATGAAAAAGATTATGATGAGCGTAGCTGTAGCTCTTATGGCGTTTGCCTCATTCGGCAGCGCTTATGCAGCAGACTTCAACATCGGGGATAAAGCCGCTGATGTTGTAAAGGTAGTGAAAGACGGCACTGTCAAAGGCGCCAAGGCTGTCAAAGAGGGAACCGTAAAGGGTGCTCAGGCAGTTGGTGATGAAAGTGTCAAAGTATATAATAATGTCAAGGATGGCGTAAAGAAAGGTATCTCGAAAGGTAAAGACAAGGCCTCAAAGGAATTCAGGAAAGACAAAGACAAAGCCTCGAAGGAATATAAGAAAGGTAAAGACAAAGCCTCGAAGGAATTCCGGAAAGACAAAGATAGAGCCTCGAAGGAATATAAGAAAGGTAAAGACAAAGCTTCGAAAGAATTCCGTAAGGATAAGGATAAAGCCTCTAAGGAATTCCGCAAGGACCGCGATAAAGCCTCTAAGGAGGTAAGACAGGCGCGGGATAAGGCTGACAAGCAGTACAAGCTCGACAAGGCGGCTGCTCGTAAGAGCGTGCAGAATGCTTCCAACGGAGAGAAGAGAGTCTTTGAAAGAGGTAAGAACGGCGCTGTGAAGGTTTATGAGCAGAGCAAGGACGGCGTGGTGAAGGTATCTCATAATGTGAAGGAGAGTGCTGATGATCTTATGCGGAAGATATAAGCATTCAGGATTTTTCACCAAAGACAAACCGGCTACCGCGATTGGATTCGGCCTTGAGCCGGATGAATTAGGATTTTTCACCAAAGACAAACCGGCTGCGCGCGTAGATTCGGCCGAGGCCGGATGGCTTAGGCGGGATTGGATTTGGCCGGGGATTTTTTGAATTCTGAAAATGGGCGAATGGTAGAGATTCGCTTGGTAGAGAAGCTTTGAATAAGCTTCGATAGAGATTATAATGAGCAGGCTCACGGATTGACGGAATCCGTGAGCCTGCTTTGTATAAAACAACGCTTTAGATTTAAATGCTATCAATCGGGCTGATGCTCGCAATAGATACAGCGCAGAGTATCATCGGCAGCCTTGCGGAAACCGGCGGGAACATTCTCCGTGTTGCAGATACATTTAGGGTTATTGCAAGTATGACCCTCCCGAATAACATCTTCGGGCACAAGAGGTTCATCGGGGTTCTTACCCTCTTCCGCCCAACGCAAGAGAATATATATAAGCGCCATACGCACAAACTTTCCATTTTCAACCTGACGGAAATATGCAGCACGGGGATCATCATCTACTTCCACTGTAATCTCATTGACACGCGGAAGGGGATGGAGCACACGCATCTCGGGGCGACCAAGTTTCATTTTGGCGGCATCGAGAATATATGCATCCTTCACACGCTCATACTCATCGAGATCATCGAAACGCTCCTTCTGTACCCGAGTCATATAGAGGACATCGAGCTCGGACATAACCTCTTCAAGAGTGTTTACCTCACGATATTCCATACCGTTGGGTTCGAGCACATCCTTCTTCATATAATCCGGAATACGGAGCACATCGGGAGAAATAAGAACCACTTTCACACCCTCATAACGGGAAAGAGCCTTGATAAGGGAATGAACAGTGCGTCCATACCGGAGATCGCCGCAGAAACCGACAGTGATATGGTCGAAACGTCCGATCTCACGTTTGATTGTAAGCAAGTCTGTAAGAGTCTGAGTGGGATGGCTGTGGGAACCGTCGCCCGCATTGATAACGGGCACACGAGAATTGAGAGCGGAAACGAAAGGGGCACCCTCCACATAATGGCGCATAGCGATGATATCCGCGAAGCAGGATATCACCTTTGTGGTATCAGCTACTGTCTCGCCTTTGCTTACGGAGGAGGATTGAGCATCGCTGAAGCCGAGGACATTTCCACCGAGTTCCATCATGGCAGCCGTAAAGCTGAGGCGTGTCCGAGTGGAAGGCTCGTAGAAAAGAGTAGCGAGTTTTTTACCCTTGCATACCTCAGAATACATCTCGCGATGAGCGATAATGTCAAGGGCAAGGTCCACGATATCCTCTATCTCCTTTCGAGAGAGGTCGTGGGGATCGATAAGATGTTTCATCTCCGTAAACGATTAATTTATTTATTCATCCAGCTCTCGTCGGAAGGGTTGTCACGGAATTTAAGCAGACGCGCCTTATCCTCGGGAGCAATATAGTTCTTCTCTACAGCCACGTCCACGAGGGTGTCGAGGTTGGAGAGAGAATAGTTGGTGACGTTGGCAGCGGCCAGACGCTCCAGGCCTTTCTTCATTCCGTAGGTGAAGATGCTGACCACGCCGAGCACCTCGGCTCCGGCCTCGCGGAGAGCCTCCACTACGTCAATACAGCTGCCACCGGTGGAGATGAGATCTTCAATCACGACTACCTTATCACCGGGGTTGAGACGGCCTTCAATCTTATTATTGCGACCATGATCCTTGGCACTTCCGCGAACGTAGCCCATAGGCATATCAAGAATATAAGCAGCTATGGCAGCGTGGGCGATACCTGCTGTGGATGTGCCCATGAGCACCTGAGCCTCAGGAAATTTATCCTTCACAGTCTCGGCGATAGCATTCTCCACCACACGGCGCGCATCTGGAGATGTGAGGATAAGACGATTGTCACAATATATAGGGCTCTTGATACCGCTGGCCCATGTGAAAGGCTCATCGGGACGAAGGAACACTGCCTGAATATCAAGAAGTTCGGAAGCTACTTTTTTTGCTGTCTCCATGATGGAAATTTTATTTTTGATTATCTGAATTTATTGGTTAAGAAACTCAGCCACACAACGGCGATAAGCGGCCACCGGATCTTCCGCGGCTGTGATAGGACGCCCTACGACGATATAATCGGAGCCAATCTCCCGTGCACGCTCGGGAGTGGTGATACGCACCTGATCGTCTGCTTTAGCATCGGCAAAGCGAATACCGGGAGTGACAGTCATGAAATCATTGCCACAAGCCTCCTTCACGAGAGAGGCCTCAAGAGGAGAGCAAACCACTCCATCGAGACCGGCCTCCTTGGCATTGGCGGCGTATTTGGCAATAGTATCATTGATAGAGGCATCAATGAGGAGCTCCTCGCGCATAGTCTGCTCGGAAGTGGAGGTGAGCTGAGTGACAGCGATAAGGAGAGGACGTGTACCATCCTCGCGAGTGAGACCCTCGAGAGCCGCGCGCATCATGGCCACAGTGCCGGCCGCATGCACATTCACCATATCCACATCAAGAGCGGAAAGCACTTTCATAGCCTTACGCACAGTATTGGGGATATCATGAAGCTTGAGGTCGAGGAAAATCTTATGGCCTCGACGTTTGATTTCGCGTACCACCTCGTTGCCGGCACCGTAATAAAGTTCCATTCCTATCTTGAGGAAAGGTTTGCGCTCCTCATCCTTGAATTTGTCAAGAAAAGCATATGTGGCTTCCGCGGTAGGGAAGTCGCATGCAATGATCACATCTTTGGCGTTGGACATAATGTCTATATTTTATTTTCTCCTGCACTCACCCATAGTGCCGGCAGGAATAGGGTTATTATTATTTTTATTATTCACAAGCACCGATAATCTCTGAAAGAGAATTTATACGAAGGCGCTCCATCCAGACGGGAAGATCCTCTATGATATTCTTGCAGGCATACGGATCGCGAAGATTGGCTGCACCTACCTCCACTGCCGTAGCACCGGCCATCATCATCTCTATAACATCGCGGGCAGTCTCCACACCACCGCAACCTATGACAGGCACACCGGTGGCTTTGCTCACCTGATATACCATTCTCACGGCCACCGGAAAGACAGCAGCTCCGGAGAAACCGCCCATCACATTGGCAATGACCGGTCGACGGGTACGCACGTCAATACGCATACCGAGCATCGTATTGATGAGGCAAAGGCCATCGGCCCCGGCATCTACCGCAGAACGGGCGATCGATACGATATCTGTGACATTGGGAGTGAGTTTAACATATAGAGGTTTAGTGATAACTTTCTTCACTTCCTTCACCACCTCGGACACAGACTCGCAGCATGTGCCGAAGCTCATACCGCCACCGTGCACATTAGGACAACTCACATTAAGCTCAATTATGGCGACCTGCTCCTCCTTATCGATTTTTTCGCAACACTCCACATACTCATCTATTGAGAAGCCGGAGATATTGGCAACGATGGGTTTATGGAACACGGCTCTCATCTTGGGGAGTTCCTCAGAGATTACCTTATCAATTCCGGGGTTCTGAAGACCTACTGAATTGATCATACCCGAGGTGCATTCCGCCACACGGGGAAGCGGATTGCCGAAGCGGGCATCGCGGGTAGTACCTTTAAAAGATATGGAGCCAAGAATATTGATATCGTAATATTCATTCATTCCATAGCCGAATCCGAAGCATCCGCTGGCAGGAATCACAGGGTTGTCAAGGCGCACGCCCGACAACACCACAGAAGTGTCTACATTTTTCATTTCCATATAAGTTCCTCCTTTCTGAATACGGGGCCATCCTTACAGATACGTTTCGCACCGGAAGCAGTCTCAAGGCTGCAACACATACACACTCCGAAACCGCAGGCCATACGTTCGTCAAGACTGAGTTGGCCCGGGATATCGAGTCCACATAGGGAGCGGAGCATAGGGAGCGGACCACAGGCAAAGAAATAATCGGGAGTGAGATTCTTCTCGCGAATAACATCGGAGACGAAGCCCTTTGTTCCGTATGTACCGTCGACAGTAGAGACATACGTCTCCACACCGGCAGCCTTGAGTTCGGCTTCAAGCACCACATCAGCGGCAGAATTAAAACCAAGCACTGCAATCGGTTTCTTACCTTTTACTATTAGAGTTTTAGCCAATTTCAAGAGCGGTGCCACACCGACACCTCCACCGAGCAAAACGGGAGAAGCCCCACATTCAGAGATATCGAAACCATTACCGAGACCTGTAAGAAGGTCAAGGTATTCACCGGGCTTACGATGACTCATCCATTCAGTGCCCTCCCCTACTATGTCATAGAGGAGAGTAATAGTATGGGCATCGTAATCGCAAAGCGAGATCGGACGGCGAAGGAATTTACCATCTACAGCCACATTGACAAACTGCCCGGGGGCAGTGAGATAACGGGTATCGCCCTCAAGCACCATCAGCCATGAGCGGCGTGTGAGTTGTGTGTTGGAGAGAATCTTATAATTATCTTTCTTATACATGTGAATACAGTAAAGAAAACTGTTATGATAGGTCTATTTTTATAGTTCAGGATGAGAGAATACAGGAGCACCTCCGAATAATGTGAGCATTATCTCACCCTTAAGTTTACAACCATTGAAAGGAGTGGCACGACCAAGAGTGAGGAACGACTCGGGATCCACTGTCCATTCACGGGAAAAATCCACAAGCGTAAGATCGGCGCGCGAGCCCTCCTTTATCTCAGGGTCGCGTCCCAGTATACGGCGCGGATTGTCGGCCATCACCTCCACAAGCTTTCCCAGGGATATATGACCTGGCTCCACCATATAAGTATATACGGCCGGGAGAGAAGTCTCAAGGCCTACGACACCCATGGCGCTCTTCTCCAGCCCCTTTGCCTTTTCTTCAGCAGAATGGGGAGCGTGGTCGGTGGCCACAACATCTACAGTGCCGTCGGCAATACCGCGACGCAATGCCTCACGGTCGGCACCAGAACGAATAGGAGGATTCATCTTGAAACGTCCGTCCTCTTGAAGATCCGCATCCGTAAAAGCGAGGTAATGCGGTCCGGTCTCACATGTCACCTTCAGTCCTTTTCGTTTAGCCTCGCGTACGAGTTCTACACTTTCCTTGGTAGACACATGGCAGATATGGAGACGACAGCCTGTGGCGGCGGCGAGTTCTATGTCGCGTTTCACTTCGCCCCATTCACTCTCGGAGCAGATGCCGCGATGTCCATGTGCACGGGCGTACTCGCCGTCATGAATATATCCCTTGTTGAGCAGACTCTCCACCTCGCAATGAGCTGCAAGAAGGCCGTCAACTTCAGCGATACCCTCCATAGAGCGTCGCATCACGTCGGCATCCTGCACACCTGTGCCATCATCGGAAAATCCGGCCACATAAGGAAGAAGAGCTTTATAGTCCACACATTCATGGCCGAGACGCTGACGTGTGATAGTAGCGAAAGGAAGCACTTCTATCTGCGCATCATCGGAGATGCTATCAAGCTGCTTCTTGAGATTCTCTACAGAATCGGGAGCGGGCTTTAGGTTTGGCATGGTGCATACAGTCGTGAATCCCCCTTTGGCTGCCGCACGCGAACCTGCGGCAATAGTCTCTTTATAAGAGAAACCGGGTTCGCGGAAATGCACATGAAGATCAACGAGACCGGGAATAAGATGACGTCCTTTGCCATCCACAATCATATCGTCCTCCTCCGGCATGATATCAGGAGCGATAGCATTGACCACACCATCAGCCACACGGAGATCCGTGCATCGGAACTCTCCGTCGAGCCATACCTTCGCTCCCTTGATAAGAACAGGAGCCGCTGTCATCTTGTCAGACATATTTGCTGTAGGATATAAAAAACAGCAACATTCCTAAAAGGAAGTTGCCGCAAAATGAATTAACTCGAAAAACTGACAGCCTGCGGAGGGGTTAGCACCCTTCCGGACTCTCCCGAAGACCGAAGCTTTGAAAGCTGGAAACGTCATGACTGCCATATCGGATACAAAAGTATAAAATATTTCCCAAACGACAAAATAAGAATGTGAAAGCAAGTGAAAAAAACGAAGAAACGTTGCATGGGAAGGGATTTTTACGTAATTTTGGGCTCTATTAGACATTGAACTAACAAACATCGTGGATAAGAAATTTGTAATAGGTGTCGATATGGGTGGCACCAATACAGTATACGGACTCGTCAATCGACGCGGCGAGATTATCGCCCATAGAAGTTTTCCGACTGCCTCAGAGCCTACAGCCGAGGCATTTGCCAGTCGGCTTGGAGAAAATATAAAGGCCCTCATATCCGACTGCAACGCAGATGATGCGGTGGTGGGTATCGGGGTAGGCGCTCCCTGCGCCAACTATTTTACAGGAGAGATCGAAGCAGCCACAGATCTTCCCTGGCCCTCCCCTATCCCATTAGGCAGATTGCTGTCAGAGGCAACGGGTCTCCCCGTGAAAATGAGTAATGACGCTAATGCGGCAGCCATAGGCGAGATGAGTTATGGGGCGGCCCGCGGTCTTCGTGACTTTATCGTAATTACCCTCGGCACGGGAGTTGGCAGCGGCATTGTATGTAATGGCCAGATTCTTAACGGAAATCGCAGTTTCGGAGGAGAATTAGGTCATGTGAAAGCATGGACCGTGGAAGACCGTCCCTGCGGATGCGGAAGAAAAGATTGCCTCCAGACATATTGTTCGGCGAAAGGCGTGGTGACCACAGCCCGCAAGCTCATGGCAAAGCACCCGGAGTCGAGACTATGCCTACTGAAAGAAGAACAACTCACATCAAAGCTCATAGCAGAAGCAGCCAATGCGGGAGATGAGACTGCAAAGGAGGTGTTCCGTTTCACAGGAGAAGTGCTGGGCGAAGCCTGTGCTCATTTCGCAGCGTTCAGTGATCCGGAAGCCATAATCATCTTCGGAGGGGTATCCCGGGCCGGAGAGCTTCTTCTTGCCCCCTTGCGAGAATCCTTCGACCGCAATGTGCTTCATCTCTATCGCGGCCATGTGACAATCTGCACCTCCGAGCTCAATGAAGCCGATGCCGCTCTCTTGGGAGCAAGCGCACTCGGATGGGAAGCCGAGATATAATCCTTCTCAATAATTCAGAACTCATTCAACATGAAAAAGGAATTAATCACCGCGCTTGCGGTCCTTGCCGGCATCTCCGGAATCTCTGCCGCAGATATCGCTGAAAAAAGAGAGGCAAAGACAGAACCGGCCTATTGTTATATACCCACCTCCGATGTGGCAGCTTCACAACAGGAATTCTCCAACGATCGCTTCGGAATTTTCCTCCATTGGGGAATCTACAGTATGTTCGCTCAGGGAGAATGGTATCTAAATTACGGTCCGCTCCATTCCGAATATTCTAAAGCTGCAGGAGGATTCTATCCCGCAGGCTTCGACGCAGAAGAATGGATATCCGCTATCAAGGATTCCGGCGCACGCTACATCACATTCACTACCCGCCATCACGACGGTTTTTCAATGTATGACACGGCAGAATCGGACTATAACATCGTAGATGCCACGCCCTTCAAGCGTGATGTGCTGAAAGAACTTTCCGAGGCTTGCCAACGTAATGACATCAAACTCCACCTTTATTATTCCCACATTGACTGGGGACGCGACGACTATCCCAAGGGACGCACAGGAAACACCACAGGGTGCGACTCTCTCAAGACCGACTGGCCTCACTACTTCGATTTCATGAACCGCCAGCTCACCGAGTTGCTTACCAACTACGGTCCGGTACGTTGTATATGGTTTGACGGATGGTGGGATCATGATGAAGATGAGACACCCTTCGATTGGCAGCTCAATGAGCAATATGCCCTCGTACATTCACTCCAGCCCGGATGTCTTATCGGCAATAATCACCATCAGACTCCCTACCCCGGCGAGGATATTCAGATTTTCGAACGTGACCTTCCGGGCGAAAACACCTACGGACTCTCCGGACAAGCAATCGGCCGACTCCCGCTCGAGACCTGCAACACCATGAACGGAATGTGGGGATACAAAGTGAAAGATACAGATTACAAGGATACACGTACCTTAGTGCAATATCTCGTGAAAACAGCCGGAATGGGTGCGAACCTTCTTCTCAATATCGGTCCTCGTCCTGACGGAAAGCTTCCTGACCAGAGCCTCGCGCGACTTAAAGAGATGGGAGAATGGATGAGAGCCAACGGAGAGACGATCTACGGCACGACAGCCGGAGATTTCCCGGCTACCGACTGGGGCACCTCCACCCGTAAGGGGAATCGCCTTTTTATCCACGTACTTGACACCGACACGGCAGATATCGTAGTTCCGACAACGGTCAAGGTGAAGAGCGCCAAAGAATTTGCCACCGGCACCAAAGTGAAATTCACCCGCAACAAAGATAATACGATCACACTTCATCTCAACCGCATTCCCGACGAGACCGACCATATCGTGGAGCTTGAGACAGTATGATTTCTCCCCCTATACAATAAATCATGACTACTACAGAAATCAGGGGACGAAACATAATGCTTCCCGAACTTGAGGTGTGTACCGGCGACTATGACAGCATCATGGCAGCTTTCTTAGGGGGTGCTACCCGCGTGGAGATTTGTGCCGCGCTTCCGATCGGGGGACTTACACCTACCGCTGCCGTAATGGAAATGACACGCCATGTGGCTCCCGCTATGAAACGTCATGTACTAATTCGTCCGCGTCCCGGAGATTTCCTCTACACAGATAACGAATTCATGACTATGGTGGCGGAAATGCGCAGTCCGGGCATAATGGCGGCGGACGGCTATGTGATCGGTATTCTCGATGCTGATGGCAATGTGGATAAAGAGCGTACCGCCCTACTCATGAAATGTGTCGGAGAAAACGCAACCGACTGCGAAGGGAACCGAAAAAGTTTTACGTTTCATCGCGCATTCGACATGACTTCCGATCCATTCCAAGCTCTTGAAGATATTATTGAACTTGGATTCGACCGAATTCTCACCTCCGGATGTGCGGCCACAGCCGAAGCGGGAATCCCTATGCTGCGCCGTCTCAACGAGCAGGCAGCCGGAAGAATCGTGATTATGGCCGGAGGAGGCGTGAATGCCGCCAACGCACGAAAAATAATGGAGGAAACCGGAGTGATGAGTCTTCATGGCAGTTGCTCGGGAAGAGTGGAGAGCGGGATGAGATTCCGCAATGAAAGCGCCAGTATGGGAGCAGGTTCGGATGACGAATACAGTTGGAACACCACTTCGCGTGACAAAGTGGAGGCACTCGTAAAAGCAATCCGACCGGAATAATACATACTACCTCAACCAACCTTATCAACCATCGAAAACAGATGAAAACCCATCGCATAATTATATCGGCCTTGTTGGCCGCCATGACTTTGGGCGTTTCAGTCAATGCTGAAACAACCAAAGAGAGAATACACGCAGCTTTCGAGAAGAGGATGACGGAGATGTCCGATCCTGCCTTGAAGCAGCAACTCTCCAACGTACCCACATCCGAGAGAGAGAGGCGTATACAGGAAGGTCTGGAATTTCTGTATGCCTATATGCCTCTCGCCGACCTTCTCAATTACTCGCCGGATTACTTCCGCCGCAATGTAGAGGCTTCAATCGATGCTCAGGATGAACTCGCTTGGGGAAAGGATGTGCCCGAGAGAGAATTCCGTCATTTCGTACTCCCGGTGAGAGTCAACAACGAGGATCTCGACGAGAGCCGCAGCGTATTCTTCCGCGAGCTCAAAGACAGAGTGAAAGGGATGAGCATGGAAGATGCCATATTGGAAGTAAACCATTGGTGTCATGAGAAAGTGACCTATCAGCCGAGTGATGCCAGAACTTCAAGCCCGCTGTCGGCTGTGAGCCAAGCTATCGGTAGATGTGGCGAGGAATCCACATTCACGGTAGCAGCTTTGAGAGCTGTGGGTATTCCCGCACGTCAAGTCTATACACCGCGGTGGGCACATACCGATGACAACCATGCATGGGTGGAAGCCTGGGCCAATGGGAAATGGTACTTTTTAGGAGCTTGCGAACCGGAACCTATCCTGAACCTCGCATGGTTTAACGCTCCTGCATCCAGAGGTATGCTTATGAATACACGCGCATACGGCGATTATGACGGTCCGGAGGAAGTAATCGACAAGAATTCCACCAATACTATCATCAACGTCACATCCAACTATGCACCGGTAAAGCCTGTGCAGGTGATAGTGAAAGACAAGAAAGGTAAGACTGTAGCCGACGCCAACGTAAGATTCTGCCTTTACAACTATTCGGAATATTATCCCCTCGCCTTAAAGAAGAGCAATGGTAAAGGGGAAGCTGATTTGACAGTAGGAGAAGGCGATCTTGTGGTATGGGCCACCGATGGTAAGAACTTCGGATTTGCCAAAGCCAACTCTTCAATGCGACAGCCTGTGGAGATTATACTTGACAAAGACAGTTCCACAGAATATACTACAGAGTTTGACATCGTACCTCCCGCCCCCTCTGCACAACTTCCCAAGCCCACTGCCGAACAGCAGGCACAGAACGAAGCACGTAAAGAGAAAGAGGATTCCATCCGCAAAAGTTATACCGCGACATTCGCAGGAAGCGAAGAAGCACAACAGCTTGCTCGTGAAATAGGACTTAATGACGCTACTGCGTTAGAGAAAATATTGATTGAATCTCGCGGCAACCATAAGAATATAAGCGAATTTCTAAGACGTCTTAAAGCAACCCATCGCGAAAAAGCGATAGCAGTGCTTGAAGCGGTAAGCGAAAAAGACCGTAGAGATATCCCGATGAGCGTAGTGGCTGACAGATTCTCAATACCCATGACCGACTCACCCCTCTTCCGGGAGTATATATTGAATCCACGAGTGGAGAATGAAGGTCTGACACCTTTTGCCACAGCATTCCTCCGCGATATGGGAGGAGTAGCTGCTACGGAGAAATATCGTAAGAATCCGGCCGAATGGGTGGAGAGAGTGGGAAAAGATATCGTAATCGATACCGATTGGACCAATCAAGCCTTGAGAATCCACCCTGCAGCTGTATGGAAAGCTAAGAAGAGCGACACCCTCTCCCGCGATATCTTCTTTGTAGCCTCTGCGAGAGCGATGGGTATCCCGGCAAGAATGGATCAGGTGACCGGCAAGACACAATGGCACAACGGGAAGGAATGGATCGATGCTAAATTCAATACCGAGAGCGGAGCGATGAGTACTGCCGCCCCCACCGGGAAAGTGAATTTCACATTTGAAACTACCGGCAGAATATCCGACCCCGTTTATTATTCTCAATTCAGTCTCTCGAAAATAGAAGACGGCAATGTACGTCTGCTTGATTTCGACGAGATGTTACCCCTTAGCGAACTGACCGCGAGTCATCCACGTTTCGACACCGGACAATACGTAATGACTACCGGCCAAAGAATGGCAGACGGCAGTGTACTTGCCCGGACCACTCTTTTCACAGTGGAAGAGAACGGAGAGAAGACAATTCCCCTTATCGTGCGCCAGGATAACAGTGGTATTCAGGTAGTAGGCAGTTTTAATTCCGAAGACCTCTACCAAGGACGCGATGGAAGGATTCAAAATCTTCTTTCTACCACAGGGCGTGGATATTACACACTGATATATGGTAAACCCAATCATGAACCGACCTCACATGTGCTCAACGACATCTCAGCCGTAGCCAAAGATCTGGAAGCCGACGGAAGAAAGATAATTCTTCTTTATGGCGATCAGGGACAGCTTGAGCGCGCGCAGCTTGAACGCTTCTCCGATCTTCCTTCAAATGTAGTGGCCGGATGCGATATAGACGGGAATATCTTGAAAGAGCTGGAAGAGAATCTTCATCTCACTGAGGGCGATCTTCCGGTAGTGATTGTGGCCGATACATTCAACAGGGTGGTATTCGTATCTCAGGGGTATGCTATCGGTATGGGCGAAAAGCTGATGGATGTGCTTCGCAGGGTAGAATAAAGGCGATCTAAAGCTCGCCCACAGAACCAAGCTGATGAGGGCAACTCATGCGGATGCGAAGGCGATCTGAAGCTCGCCAACAGAACCAAGCGGATGAGGGAAGTGGGCGGGCGGATTGCTTTTGTCGCTTGAAAGCACGTGAATAAAAAAATTTTATAAAATTTTTCTTCTCTATAAAAATTTTTGGCTCGCGGATTGTTATAGTTATTGTGAGAAAGCGGATTGCATGAAATCCGCACTACAACTATAATTTCAAATCATTTATAAATTCAAATAATTCCACATCTAAGACAACGGATGCAATCTAAGAAAGAACTGACCCCGGAAATTATCACTGCTATACAGGATAAGAAAGGGAAGAAAATATGTGTGATCGATCTTAGCGCACTTGAAGGGGCTCCGGCTCCGGAATTTATCGTATGTCAGGGAGGCAGCAGCTCTCAAGTGAGTGCGATAGCTGATAATATACGTGAGGAAATATCAAAGTGTGCAGGACGTAAGCCGTATAATTATGATGGCTATCGCAACAGCCAATGGATAGTACTCGATTACGGCGACGTAATGATACATATTTTCACACCTGAGACACGCGAGTTCTATCGTCTTGAGGAGCTTTGGACCGATGCCCCCACTCGTGAAATCCCTGATATAGACTGAAAATAATCCGAAAAGAAAAAAAACACTATAGCAA
Organism: Bacteroides sp.; assembly: GCA_014801225.1. Taxonomy (GTDB): domain Bacteria; phylum Bacteroidota; class Bacteroidia; order Bacteroidales; family Muribaculaceae; genus Lepagella. The sequence goes on along the minus strand of JAAVEO010000012.1, from coordinate 19,903 downwards.
TGAGCATGCTTCAACCACGCAAGAACAGAAATCAAGGTAAACGTCCGCTTTTCAATATGTATTGGATGTATGCTTTGATTATCCTCTCGCTGTTAGGGCTTTATTACTTTCAGGACGGCTCCCAGACGAAGGAGGTGGACTGGACCGTATTCGAGAAAGCTGCGACAGCAGGAGAATTCACAAAAATCGATGTTCTCACAGAGAACGGCACCGCCGAGGGTTATCTGACGGAGGCCGGCCGCAAGAAACAGAAGATCGACCTCAATCCCACTATTGACGGAGACGCCAAACTTCGCACCACAATTCCCTCCCGAGACAAGATATCCGAGAAAATCGATTCTTGGAACGCATCCCTCGTGAGTCAAGGAAAACCCGAAATAACAGTTGAATACGAACGCGGGAGCGATCTGATGAAAATTGTATGGTATTTCGGTCCGATTCTTGTTCTGGTACTCGTAATGGTGCTGATGTCGCGCCGTATGGGTAACGGAGGAGCCGGGGGCGGCATATTCAATGTGAGCAAATCAAAGGCTAAACTCTTCGACAAGGGAGACGGCACCAACGTCACCTTCAAGGATGTAGCCGGACTGGCGGAGGCCAAGGTAGAAATCGAAGAGATCGTAGAATTCCTTAAGAATGCCGACCGTTATACCGAATTAGGAGCCAAGATTCCCCGTGGAGCCCTTCTCGTAGGCCCTCCGGGCACAGGTAAGACTCTTTTGGCCAAGGCTGTAGCCGGAGAGGCCAATGTCCCCTTCCTTTCCATGTCGGGCTCCGACTTCGTGGAGATGTTCGTAGGTGTTGGAGCCGCGCGTGTACGCGATCTCTTCAAGCAGGCTAAAGAGAAAGCGCCCTGCATCGTCTTTATCGATGAGATTGACGCCGTAGGCCGCGCACGTGGCAAGAATCCTAATATGGGCAGCAATGATGAGCGAGAGAATACGCTCAATGCCATGCTTACGGAGATGGATGGTTTCGGTAGCAACAACGGTGTGATTATCCTTGCCGCTACCAACCGTGCGGATATGCTCGATAAGGCACTGATGCGTCCGGGACGTTTCGACCGCCAGATAACCGTGGATCTTCCCGAACTTTCCGACCGTGTCGAGATATTCAATGTACACCTTCGCAATTTGAAAGTAAACAGTAAGCTCGATGTGGAGCAGCTTGCACGGCAGACACCGGGATTCTCCGGTGCCCAGATTGCCAACGTTTGCAATGAAGCTGCTCTTATCGCAGCCCGTAATAACAAACCGGCTGTAGAATGGGATGATTTCATGGCCGCTATCGACAGAATCGTAGGCGGTATGGAGAAGCGTTCCCGCATTATCACACCCGAGGAGAAATATAATACAGCCACACATGAGGCCGGCCATGCCACAGTATCCTGGATGGTAAGATATGGCAATCCTCTGCTTAAGGTGACCATCGTGCCGCGAGGCATGGCGCTTGGCGCCGCATGGTACGAAGTAGAGGAGCGTCCACAGATATCCACTCAGGGAATGTTGGATGAGATTTGCGGTCTGGTAGCCGGGCGTGCGGCTGAGGAGCTTTTCCTTGGACAAATTGGCGCGGGAGCCAGCAACGACCTTGAACGGGCTACAAAAATTGCCCGTGCAATGGTGATGGTGTACGGTATGAGCGATAAACTTCCCAACCTCAACTATCATGATTCCACCGGTCAGGAATACGGCTTTACAAAGCCATATTCAGATGAGACAGCACGTATCATCGATCTTGAAGTGATGCGTATCGTCAATGAGCAATATGAACGCGCCAAGGAGATTCTCCGCAAATATGCCAAAGAACACAACCGAATGCGCGATATGCTTGTGGAGCGCGAGGTAATCTATACTAAAGATGTGGAAGGGCTTCTCGGTCCCCGCAAATGGAAATCTCGCACGGATGAAGTGAGCGAAATCAACAAACAGCTTGAAAAGGAGAGAAAGAATGCGCAGAAAGAAAAAGACACTGACGCTCATATCTCCCATCTCAAGATAAAATCAAGACGCACACGCCCGGAAGAAGCAGATACAATCGAAGAGGGCGCAGATGACCAAGCAAATGTCGAGACTCCGGATAAAGAAGATTCAGGCATCGGCGAAAAGACTCCCGTATCCGGAAGCGCAACCGACCACAGTGTAAACGCAGATAATGAAGATTCGGAAACACCTCCCCCCTTCAATCACTAAGGACATCCTTTTTTGATATATTAAAATTGTTTAAACTTTGCCGTAGTCCCCCGGCTATAACAACGTGCGTGAGCCCGATGTTATCGCCGGGGGACTACATTTCAAAAATATATTAGTCAAAATTTCGGATTTATTGGATAGGAATGGGTAATGGATAGGATTATTTTTCGTAAATTTGCAGGTCATTAGGTTCGTTGCTTCCCTCAGAGGATGAAAGAAAAAGCCAACTGAGAAGCAAACAATCATCTTGATGAGCACACGTAGGACGGAATTGCCACGGATATGAGAAATCAATTTAAGTTTTAAATCGTCATATATTCAAAGCTAATCCGTCGGAACACTATATCAACGAAAACAGTAAAAAGAAAAACCATAATTAGACAAATGAAGAGAAAAGAGATTCAGATTATGGCGGTAGCTATCGCTACAGCAGGAATGCTTCTCCCCTCGTGTAAAGGGAAGGATGAGCAACAGCAAGCGCAGCAGGCACCCGAACTCGCGGTAATAACCATCGGAGAAAGCAATGCCGACCTTGAGACAGGTTTTCCATGTACGCTTCAAGGCGAAAACGATGTAGAGATACGTCCGCAAATCTCCGGATTCCTCACAAAAGTATATGTAGAGGAAGGACAATACGTCAACAAGGGCCAAATAATGTTTCAAATCGACGAAGTGTCGCTGAAAGCAGCTGTAGATGCCGCTCAAGCAGCGATAGCCGTCGCCCAAGCCAATGTAAACACGGCTCAGACAAACGCCAACAACAATAAGATTCTCCTTGACAAAAACATCATCAGCGCCCCGGCCTACCAAACCTCGGTAGATGCGCTTAATGCCGCAAAAGCTCAATTGAACCAGGCTAACGCCAACCTTGTGAGCGCCCGTAAAAATCTCAGCTATTCACGTGTGACAGCACCCGAGAGCGGATACGTAGGTACAGTAGACTACAAAGAGGGCACACTTGTATCACCTCAGACACTGCTCACCATTCTTTCCAAGAATGGTAATATCGAAGCATTATTCTCCTTTACAGAGAAGGAGATTCTTGATATGACGGACAATGGCGCCAAGACGGTGTCATCCGCAATAGCCTCCATGCCCTCCGTCACCCTCCTTCTCGCCAACGGCGAACGCTATGCACAACAGGGTAAGATTGTCTCCATCTCCGGCGTAATCAATCCTACTACAGGAGCAGCTCAGGCCAAAGCCGTTTTCCCCAACCCCGACGGAATGCTTCGAAGTGGAAATACAGGACAGGTACTTATCCCGACTCTCCGACCGAATGCAATGCTTATCCCCCAGAGCGCCACTTATGAGATTCAGGATATGAAATTCGTATATGTTCTCGGGGATTCAAGCAAGGTACACGCAACACCAATCCATGTAGCCGATCAGAATGACGGTAAGAATTTCATTGTGACAGATGGTCTGAAAGACGGAGATGTCATCGTAGTGGAGGGTGTAGGCGTCAATGTACAGGATGGAATGGTCATCAAGCCCAAGACAGGGGGCGCATCAACCGCCGCACAGCCCGCGAAGTAAGAATTGAGTTAAAAACATTATTGGAAAGAAATGAAACTTGATGGATTTATAAACAGACCGGTGCTTTCTACCGTAATCTCGATTTTCATCGTGATTTTCGGTCTCCTCGGCCTGGTCAGCCTCCCTATCGAGCAGTATCCCGATATTGCGCCTCCGACGGTCAGAGTGACTACGACATATACCGGAGCGAACGCACAGACCGTACTGAATTCAGTCATCGCCCCTATCGAGGAGCAAATCAACGGTGCCGAAAATATGGATTATATGGCATCGTCGGCTACCAACAATGGCGCCGCTACAATCGAGGTACACTTTAAACAAGGTACCGACCCTGATATGGCGGCGGTAGACGTTCAGAACCGTGTGGCCAAGGCCGCTTCATTCCTCCCCTCGGAGGTAAACCAGGTAGGTGTGATCACCCAGAAGCGTCAGACTTCGATGCTTATGGTAATCGGTATGTATGACCCCAACGACCGATATACCACACAGTTTATCGACAACTACATGAGTATCAATATCCTGCCCCAGATCAAACGTGTATCCGGTGTAGGTGAGGCTATGTCGTTCGGTTCTGACTATTCAATGCGAATATGGCTGAAGCCTGATGTGATGGCGCAATACAAACTGATGCCATCCGATATAACCGCCGCACTTGCGGAACAGAATATCGAGGCTGCCCCGGGTCAGTTTGGCGAGCAGGGAAATCAGAGTTTCCAGTATGTACTCCGTTACAAAGGTCGTCTCACTGAAGAGAAGGAGTTTGAGGATATAATCCTACGCGCCATGCCTAACGGAGAGTTGCTTCGTCTCGGTGAAGTGGCGGATGTAGAACTCGGACGCCTCACATACGGCTTCAATAACCTCAATGACGGCCATCTCGGATCCTCGGCTATTATCTATCAATCAGCAGGCTCCAATGCAACAGCCGTAATCGAGGATATCGAGAAACTTATGGATCAGGCACGTAAGGAATTACCGGCCGGAATGATTCTCGAGACCACAATGAGTGTCAACGACTTCCTTTTCGCCTCTATCCACGAGGTTATAAAGACCCTGTTGGAGGCATTCGTTCTCGTGTTTATCGTAGTATTTATCTTCCTTCAGGATTTCCGCTCCACGCTTATCCCGATGATTGCCATTCCCGTCGCACTTATCGGTACGTTCTTCCTCCTTTATATCTTCGGATTCACCATCAACCTTCTGACACTTTCCGCTTTGGTGCTTGCCATTGCGATTGTGGTGGACGATGCGATAGTCGTCGTCGAGGCGGTCCATGCCAAACTTGACCAAGGATACAAGTCGGCAAAGAAGGCCTCCATCGATGCCATGCGTGAAATCTCGGGTGCGCTTATCTCCATCACACTTGTAATGATGCTCGTGTTTATCCCTGTGTCATTCCTTGGAGGCACCTCCGGTATCTTCTACCGACAGTTCGGTCTTACCATGGCGATGGCTATCGGCCTCTCCGCAATCAACGCCCTTACTCTTTCACCGGCGCTCTGTGCCCTATTCCTCAAAGGACACGATGAGAAGCCACTCAAGGAACGTATGGGAGAGGCCTACAGCGAAGCAGCGCATACCATGGCTGATACTTATAAGAAGCGTCTCAACTTCCCCCCTATCGTCACGTTAGCATTCCTTATAGCAGCCATCGTATTCCTTGTATTAGGCTGGTACACATTCGAGAATGTGGCGCATAGCGTTATCGCAATATGTGTGGCCCTTATAGCCCTCTTCGGAATATTCACAAAGAGCTTCATCAACGCATTCAACAATAGTTTTAACAAACTACTCAGCGTATATCATAAACTGGTAAGCTTTTTCTGTAACCATAAGATAATCGGCTTCTCACTGGTAACTGCCTCCATAGCTATTCTCGTATGGTTGATGGCCATCACCCCCACATCGCTTGTTCCTACCGAGGATACAGGTACGATAATGGGTGCAGTGACACTTCCCCCCGCCACCTCACAGGAGAAAACTCAGGAGGTTATGAACAAGGTGGACAGTATCATCGGCTCGATACCGGCTGTAAAGAGCCGCACCGCCATCACAGGCTTCAGCTTCATCGGCGGTCAGGGCAACAGCTACGGATCATTCATCATCAAGCTGAAACCTTGGGACGAGCGTGATGAGAATACCGAGAGCGCTTCCGCAATTCTCGGCAGACTCTTTATGATGACCGGCAGCGTCAAAGATGCTCGGATCATGTTCTTCCAGCCTCCTATGATTTCCGGTTACTCCTCCACCAACGGTTTCGAGCTTAAACTTCAGGACCGCACAGGTGGCGACCTTAACAAATTCTTCGGGATATATCAGAAATTCATCGGAGCCCTCAACGCCGACCCCGCGATACAAATGGCATATTCTACATTTAACCCCACCTTCCCTCAGTATCTGGTGGAAATAGATGTTGCTAAGGTGAAACAAGCCGGTCTTACACAGAATCAGGTGCTTTCCGCGCTCCAAGGCTATTATGGCGGTATGTATATCTCCAACTTCAACAGCTACGGTAAGCTCTATCGTGTAATGATGCAGGCCAATCCTGAATCTCGAGTATCGCCCGAAACACTCAAGCGCATAAAGATACGCAACGGCGATCAGATGGCCCCAATCGACAACTTTGTGAAACTGACACGAGTATATGGTCCTGACCTTATTGACCGATTCAATATGTACACCGCCATATCAGTGACAGGCTCTCCGGCCCCCGGAGTATCCTCCGGCGACGCAATCGCAGCCATCAACCGTATTGCGCAGGAGACACTACCTTCAGGTTATAGTTTCGAGTATGCGGGTATGACGCGCGAAGAAGCATCCGGCTCAAGCGGTTCCACAGGATATGTGTTTATTCTCGTGCTTCTCTTCGTATATCTTATCCTTTCGGCTCAGTATGAGAGTTATATTCTTCCCTGGGCAGTTATCCTCTCTGTGCCGTTCGGCCTTATGGGCACATTTATATTTGCGAGAATGATGGATATAGATAACAATATCTATCTTCAGATTGCACTTATCATGCTTATCGGTCTTCTCGCCAAGAATGCAATTCTTATCGTTGAGTTTGCCCTTGATCGTCGTAAGACAGGAATGAGTATCCTGAAGGCCGGTATTCAGGGAGCGGTAGACCGTTTACGACCTATCCTTATGACATCACTTGCCATGATTATCGGTCTGCTCCCGATGATGTTTGCTCACGGTGCCGGTCGTAACGGTAACCAGGCTTTGGGCTCGGGTGCTATCGGCGGTATGCTCATAGGTATGGTGCTTCAGGTACTTATCGTGCCCGCGCTCTTCGTCGCCTTCCAGTCACTCCAAGAGAAACTTTCACCCATGAAATGGCACGATAAGGATAACTCCGACATGTCATCTGAAATCGAACAATACAGCATCGACAGATAATCAATGAATAAATCATTTATAAAAAATGCGGCAGTGGCAGCAATGCTCGCCGTGACATTGGGAAGCTGTAACATCTATAAGAAGTACGAGCTTCCACAGGATAATGCCTTTGTGGCCGACTATCAGAAGTCGGTGGAGGCGCAGGCGGATTCCACTTCCCTCCCCTTTCTGGGGTGGGAGGAGGTATTCACCGATCCGAAACTTCAGAATCTCATACGTCTGGCACTTGCCAACAACCAAGACCTTGAGAACGCACGTCTGAATATCGATATAGCCCGCGCCCAACTCAAAGGAGCGAAGCTAAGTTATTTCCCCTCGTTAGCTCTTAACCCCAACGGAGGCACAGCTAGCTACGGCGGATCCCACATGAATTGGAGCTACACAATTCCGGCTGCTCTCAGCTGGGAGATTGACGCTTTCGGCAAGATCACCAACAAAAAGAGAGCGGCTCAAGTGGCTGTGGAGCAGATGCAGGATTATGAGCAGGCCGCCCGTTCGCAGATAATCTGCGGAGTTGCAAGCACATATTATGCCCTGATGCTCCTTAACCAGCAATATGCCCTTACGGTGCGCACATCCGAGATCTGGAAAGATCAGGTGGAATCCATGGAGCTTATGAAAGAGGCGGGCCGAATGAATGAGGCAGCAGTAGTACAAAGCCGTGCTAATTATTACAATATCATGTCAACCATTCCTGATCTGGAGAATCAGATCAAGCAGACTCAGAACGCGCTTTCCGTGCTTTTGGGTGCTTATCCGCAGACCTGGGAGATAGGGAACGACATGAACTTCGACCTTCCTTCCAATCTCAAAGAGGGAGTGCCGATGAGCTATCTTGCAGTGCGTCCTGATGTACGTGCAGCAGAGCGCTCCTTGGCATCCGCTTATTACGCCACTCAAGCAGCCCGGGCGAATTTCTATCCCAATCTTACCATCTCCGCACAGGGAGGCTTCACGAATCTTCTCGGAAGCATGATTTCCAATCCCGGAAAATGGTTTATCCAGCTTGCCGGACAGCTCACAGCTCCCCTCTTCTCACGCGGAGCCAATATCGCCAATCTCGAAGCCTCAAAGGCACGCCAGGAGCAGGCCATGAACAACTTCGAGAGCACAGTGCTCAATGCGAGTGCAGATGTGAGCGATGCCTTGACAGCAATCCGAACCAATGCAGAGAAAAGAGAGTTTGTGCTTAAGCAAATCGACCAGTTGGAAAAGAGCGTGGAATATACCGAGGAACTCCTCATGTATAATACCGGCACCACCTATCTGGAGCTCCTTACAGCCCGCAGCGGTCTGCTCAACGCACAGCTCGCAAGTCTGGCTTGCTGGCATTCGAAAGTAGCGGCCATCATCAGCCTTTATCAGGCTGTAGGCGGCGGTAGATAATTTCCCCGGTGTTGAATCTAAAAACGTCAGACAATGAAGAACATCAGTAACTTGGCCTTCGTGCATGAAAATGCGAAGATAGCCGATAACGTCACCATTGACGCATTTGCCTATATCGAGGAAGATGTGGAGATTGGAGAAGGATGCCATATCCATCCTCATGTGAGTATCCTCAACGGTAGCCGTATCGGTAAGAACAACAGTATCCACGAGGGAGCCGTGATCGGAGCCAAACCTCAGGATTTCCGCTGGAAAGGGGAATATAGTTTTGTGACCGTAGGTGACAACAACACAATCCGCGAACAAGTCATTATCAATCGCAGTATCTATGAGGGAGGCACCACCAAAGTGGGAAGTGGCAGCTTTATCCTGGCACAGACCCATATCGGCCATGACTCAGAGATCGGCGACCATTGTGTACTTGGCAATTCGGTGAAGATAGCCGGCGCCGTAAAGGTAGGGAGTTGTAGCATTCTCTCTTCCGGAGTGATAGTTCACGAAGGATGTGAGATTGCAGAATGGTGCCTTATCAAGGGAGGTTGCCGTGTCAATGGTCCGGTGCCCCCCTACGTGATCATGGCACACAATCCTATCACCTATAACGGCGTCAACGCATTTGTACTCCGTAAAGGAGGAAAGAGCGAAGAGACCATCGAAAACATCGCGAAATGTTATCGCCATATATATCAAAGCAGCACATCCGCATTCAATGCGCTCAACCGCATTATCGAGGATATTCCCGAGTGCAAGGAGCGTAATGCTATCGCGGGATTCATCAAGGATAACAATTACAAGGTAGTAGCGCTTCCTCTTGATCTCATTGATTGATAACATGCTCAACTGAATCAAAACATACTGCCAAGCAATCGGCAGATGAAATACTCTCGCATTGAAAAGGAGGGAACAGACATTTTTATCTGTTTCTTCCTTTTCAAATTTTTATGCCCACGGATAAGATATATGGGATTTTTTGAGTAATTTTGCACAAAAGGAAAAGAAATGGATTTGAAGAAATTGCTCGTACGCTCTATATCCGGATTGCTTTATGTAGCAATCATCTCCGTATGCTGCCTCTCGGGGACTATCGGCATATCGGTGTTGGCTACAATCCTGGCATGTTTGGCCACAGTGGAATTTGCAAAAATGTGCCGAGAAAATGAATCCCGCAATATACCGGTGGTGATTCTTGACACTGTGATGTGCGTATTGATGGCCAATAGTGTTTACGTGATTCCTCTTATAATTTGGGTTGCCTGCCTTATAGGAAGATTAGTGCTTGAGCTATATATGGAGAATCCCCGACCGGTGAAAAATCTTTCCCATTCCCTTATGGCCCAGATTTATATCGGTGTGCCATTATTACTGATGACTTTGATTCCGGTGATGGCTTATATGACACTTGATGATAAGTGGTACGCCAATAATTCCTCTTGGACGATGAGTTTCGGACCGTTTTTGCTCGTAGTCTTCATACTTATCTGGATCAACGACACAGGTGCCTTCCTTGCAGGAAGTCTTTTCGGGCACCATAAGCTATTTGAAAGAATCAGTCCGAAAAAGACATGGGAGGGATTCTTCGGAGGATTGATATTCAATCTTATCGCCTCCGCCCTCTTTTGCTACTTCGGAGGAGAGCAAATACCATTGTTCCAAGGCAATCTTGGATTCTGGCTCGGTTTAGGAACTACAGTCACTATTTTCGGAACATGGGGAGATCTCGTGGAATCACTTATGAAGCGCTCTCTTGATTTAAAGGATTCGGGCAATTTGATTCCGGGTCATGGAGGCATCCTCGACCGTATAGATTCCCTTCTCCTCGTAGCTCCGGCTGTATTTGTATATTATCTCTGTTTTCAGCTTATTTCTGTATTCTAACACTAACCTATACAATGCGATGAAAAAACACTTTTTGTATTCATTAGCAGCATTTTCAATTATGACAATTGTCACTTCTGCCGACGCTCAGCGCGTCAATCCTCTTCTCCAACCTTCCACCGCCCCTTACGCGGCTGTGGCTTTCGACAAGGCCGAACCTGCCGACTATAAAGAGGCTGTGCTTGAGGGTATACGTCGCCATCAGGCCGAACTGGATGCTTTGGCTAATTCTACCGAAACACCCACTTTCGAGAATACAATCGTAGCGCTCGACCGAAGCGGCCGTCTGCTCAATCAGTCTGTGCTCGCTCTCAGCAATCTTGAGAGTGCTCTCGGCGACACTATTCTTCAGAATATCATGATGGAGGTGACTCCGGCTATCTCGGAGCATCAGGCCAATATCATTCTCAATGAGAATCTCTGGAAGCGCGTGAAAAATGTGTATGACAATCGTGCAAGCCGCACCGATCTGACTCCCGAGGATCAGCGCCTCCTTTCCGAGACTTATCTTCAGTTTGCCTCCAACGGAGCTGCGCTCGAAGGTAAGGACCGTGAGAAATATCGCCGTCTGAATAATGAGCTTTCAGATCTTACCGTAAAATTCGGTCAGAATGTCAGCAACGATATGAAGAGCGACTCCCGCCGCCTCTGGCTTCGCGGCGATCAGCTGAAGGGTCTGCCCGCTTCTATCCGCGAGGCTGCACGTGAGGAGGCTCGCCTGGCTTTGGAGGCCGAGGGTAAGGCCGATGACGGAGATTCCTATCTCTTCACCGTGTTCTACCCCTCCTACGCTCCCTTCATGAAATATCAGGAGGATCGCGACCTTCGCAAGCAGCTGTATATGATTTACGCGCAGCGAAATATCGGAGGAGAATTCGATAACGCTCAGGTATTGAAGGATATCGCGAACGTACGCCTTGAAATCGCAAACCTTCTCGGCCACCCTAATTATGCCACTTACAGCCTTCAGAACACTATGGCAGGCAATCCGGAGAATGTATGGAATTTCCTTAACGAGCTCCGCGAGGCATATACCGAACCGATGAAAGCCGAGATTGCCGAAATCGAAGAGTTCGCACAAAAGACAGAGGGGCCTGACTTCCGTCTCCAGCCTTGGGATTACTCATTCTGGAGCGATAAGCTCAAGAATGATAAATATGCCTTCAATGATGAGGACATGAAGCCCTACTTCGAGCTCAACAACACCATCAAGGGTGTATTCGGTCTCGCCACCAAGCTCTACGGATATACTTTCAAAGAGAACAAGAATATCCCCGGCTATCACCCCGATGTAAAGGCTTTCGAGGTATACGGCCCTGACAAGGATCTTCTCGGCGTGCTTTACACAGACTTCTTCTATCGTCCCGGAAAGGCTCCCGGCGCGTGGGAGACTGAATATCGTGCGGAGGAGAAGGATGACAACGGCGTGCGCACGGTACCCCTGATTTCTATCGTCTGCAACTTCTCCAAACCCGTAGCCGGACAGAAAGTGCTTCTTACCCCCGATGAGGTGAATACTTTCCTGCATGAATTCGGCCACGCCCTCCACGGACTTTCAGCTCAATCGAAATACGCCACCCTTTCCGGCACAAACGTATACCACGACTTTGTGGAGCTCTTCTCGCAATTCAACGAGAATTATCTTTCCCAGAAGGCCTTCCTCGACAGCTTCGCAAAGCATGAGAAGACAGGCAAGAAGATGCCTCAGGAGCTTATCGACAAATTCACCCGCGCACAGCAGTTTGGAGCAGCCTACGCTTGTATGCGTCAGCTCGGCTTCGGCTTCCTCGACATGGCTTTCCATACAATTACCGAACCTATGAGAGCTTCGGCTGATGTAGAGGTATTCGAGAATCAAGCTCTGGATCCCGTGCGTATCTTCGACGCTGTGGAAGGATGTTATCTCGCTCCCTCCTTCGGTCATATCTTCTCAGGAGGTTATGCCGCCGGCTATTATGGCTACAAATGGAGTGAGGAACTCGATGCCGATGCCTTCGCAGCCTTCGAGGAGACCGGCAATATCTTCGACAAGAAGACAGCCAATCGTTTCCACAAGATGCTCGAGAGCGGCGGCTCGGTAGATCCCATGGAGCTCTATATCGAATTCCGCGGTAAGAAACCGACAGTCGATGCCCTGCTTCACCGCGACGGAATCAAGAAATAAATATTTCAACCATAAATAAAAAGCGGATATATCGGGCAGGCGATATATCCGCTTTTTATTTATTTAATTTGAGGTTAGAGATAGCTCTTGAGTAGCTCGCTGTTCTGGCCTTTGAGGCGACGGATAGCTTTCTCTTTGATCTGGCGTACACGCTCGCGGGTAAGATCGAATTTGATACCGATCTCTTCCAGAGTTTTCTCCTGACAACCGATACCGAAGAACATTCTGACGATTTCGCGCTCACGCTCGCCAAGCTGACGAAGGGCTCGGTCGATCTCTTTTGCAAGGCTCTCCTGAGTAAGTACTGAGTCGGTCATGGGTGCATCGTCGTCGGAAAGCACATCGAGAAGTGTATTATCCTCTCCTTCGGCAAAAGGAGCGTCGACTGACACCTGACGTCCGGATACCTTAAGCGTATCGCTCACTTTGTCAACGGGAAGATCGAGGCGTTCGGCAAGCTCTTCGGCCGAAGGGCGACGCTCATTTTCCTGCTCGAATTTAGCGAGCTCTTTGGTAATCTTGTTGAGGCTGCCTACCTGATTGAGGGGAAGGCGCACGATACGGCTCTGCTCAGCGAGAGCCTGAAGGATACTCTGGCGAATCCACCATACGGCATAAGAGATAAACTTAAAACCGCGGGTCTCGTCAAATTTCTGGGCGGCACGAATCAAGCCGAGGTTACCCTCGTTGATCAGGTCGGGGAGACTCAGTCCCTGGTTCTGATACTGCTTGGCCACCGACACGACGAATCGGAGATTGGCTCTCACGAGTTTGTCAAGAGCCTTCTGATCGCCGTTCTGGATACGCTGGGCAAGCTCCACCTCCTCCGCAACCGTAATACGTTCCTCACGTCCGATCTCCTGAAGGTATTTATCGAGAGAGGCGTTACGAGTGGTGATGGATTTGTTGATCTTTAATTGTCTCATAGTAGTATTCTACTGCAAATATTATGCCTGTTTTCTAATTTAAAATTCTTCCTTCAGAAATTGACACCGAAGGAAATCTGCGCCATATATACGTCTTTCACATCGATTTTCACTTCCGACTGATGGCGCTTATTGAAGTGACGAAATCCGAAAGCCAAGAGAATGTGGCTCTGGAAGCTCTTGCTCATGGCGAGATTCACACCACATCCTATCGAGCCGACCCAGTCGCCGAAGGTTGGGGAATCACCAATAGTATTGAATGAATATCCGGCCTTGAGGTGAAAGAAGCAGAGAGAGGGCTTGCTGCGGAACGAACTGCGGAATACGGCATAAAGGGGAACGAAATTATTACCGTTACCGAAAGCGCGATGTATTCCGGCACCAATTCCGGCCAACCGAATCACGGGATTCTTATACCCGACAAGAACATCTGCATCAAAAGTAGACATATCATGCCCCGAAAGGTCGATTGAGGAGCCTACCTCCGCACCCCATGTGAAATGGCTTGTGGCAAGACTTCTCGAACTATTCGGGAACAGACTTTCACGCTCCTTCTTGACTCCATCGGCTCCTTCTGTATTCACTTTAGGAGTAGCTGCCATTACGGCAGGGACTCCGGCCCATGTTAAAGCCAGCATGATAAGCGTTCCGCTCAAAGCCTTGAGAAAACAGTAGCGTGTTGTATCCTTTTTTAATGCTTCTCTATTCATAGATATCAGAATCTTGCCGCTTTTGCTCGGAAAATTCCTGCAAAATTACAAAATTTCTTCAACATCGGCAAGTCGGGGAGGAGATTCTGCAACTACATTATAACGCTTATTTACCTCTGAAAAGTATAAAAGAGAGATAAATTTTGTTGGTATCATGTCTATATATAGTATATGGATAAAAAAGGTAAATATGAATCGGAGGAAATATCTGCAAATTGCGGATATTTCCTCCGATCTGTGTAAAATCAGAATGATGTGGGAACGACGAGATTACTCTTCGTCAGAGAGATTTACAGCATAGTAGTATTTCTTTCCTGTGGGATAAAGACCGGTGAGGAACATTACTTTGTCGGTGTCGTCGCTCTTCATGATGTTGTTATAGATATATTCCACATCATCTGCCGTATTTACGACACTTCCGTTGATCTCAGTGATGATGAATCCATCCTTGATACCGGCATCCTTGAAAGCACCCGGCTTGATACCGGTCACCTGTACGCCGTTGCTGATACCGAGGTTGTTCTTGGTCTCGTTGCTGATCTTCATGAACGCACAACCGATTTCCGAGAAGTCGCCCTTCTTGGTGATTCCGGTGTTACCCTGCGTATTGCGGAGCACACCGCTCTTTGTCACCTTCTTGTTATCACGGACGTATGTAAGAGTGATAGTGTCGCCCGGGCGGAATTTATTGAGCTGTTCCACAAGCTGTGCATGGTTGGCCACTTCCACTCCGTTGATGCTGGTGATAACGTCGTTCTCCTGCAGACCGAGCTCTTTGGCTGTACTTCTGTCGCTTACGCTATTGACCAGAAGGCCGGTCTTGGTGGCTGTAATATTTTTCTCTTTGGCAAGCTTGGCATCGAGTTCGGCCACTGTACATCCGAGCACCGCGCGCTGTACTGTGCCATACTGGCGGATATCCGTCATTACCTTCTTCACTATAGTGGTGGGGATAGCGAATGAGAAACCGGAGTAGCTGCCGGTATTGCTGTAGATAGCGGAGTTGATACCAACGAGTTCACCTTTGAGATTGACGAGCGCACCGCCGGAGTTGCCGGGATTGAGGGCGGCATCAGTCTGGATAAAGCTTTCGATACCCATGCGGCCGCGGTGGGCGTTCTGTCCGAGGCTACGCGCCTTGGCGCTGACGATACCGGCAGTCACGGTAGAATTAAATCCGAAAGGGTTGCCTACGGCCAACACCCATTCGCCAACTTTGAGAGTCTCGCTGTCGCCGAAGGTGATGAAATCGAGTCCTTTGGCATCAATCTTGATGAGAGCGAGGTCGGTGGCCTCATCGGTGCCTACAATACGTGCTTCGTAAGTGGAGTTGTCGTTGAGGAGTACTTCCAGTTTGTCAGCACCTTCCACCACATGGTTGTTGGTGACAATGTATCCGTCCTCTGTCATGATAACGCCGGAGCCGAGGCCACTCTGTACGGGTTCACCCTTTTTCTGCTGGGGCTGACGAGGCTGTTGGCGTTCCTGCGGACCGAAGAAGAAATCAAACATTCCGAAGGGGTCGTTATAACCACCTCCGCCATAACCTCCCTGCTGACGGGAGGTGAAACTCTTGATGCAGACCACGGTATTGACCGTCTTTTCTGCAGCTACGGTAAAATCATTCTCGAAAGCAGAGGGGGAGGCAGTGCGGATAAAGCTGCCTTGAGAATCGGCATCTTGGACAGAGCCTGCGAAAACCGATAGAGGAGCGCCAATCATGGCGAAAGCCGCTACGGCGGCCGCGATAAATTGTCTCTTCATATATATAATATCGTTTTGGGAGGTCGGAAGTAACCTCCGCAGGTTAATTCAAAATCATTGTACTGCTCATTATTGCCGAATCTCGACAACAATCAGTGTTCTACAATAGAGAATGCAAAAACCTCTCCGATATTACACTACCCACCCCTCTCCCACTCCACATTTAAAATAATTTAATAGAACCTTCCCGCCGCTTTTAATGAATGTTAAAGCGCCGGGAAGGTTCTACATAATATCTTTCTTAATGTCGCTTATTTTTTGGTCGCAGATTCACGGGGATTGGGCCCGCGGGATCGGGCGCAGATCTTTTTTTGCAAATTGGCGGTCCGCAGATTGGGAACCGGCCTGCTTCGCGGCGGCCGGATGAGCGCAGATTGTCAATTGCAAAAATTACCGATTGCCACGCCATTCTCATCAATTTCTATCTATTCAATTACCGATTACTCATGTAGGGTTCGCGACCTGTCGCGACCGTAGCCGCCATTTCACCCGGATTGATTATTCCGGGTTGATCGGTTACGAAATCGGGGGCGGCGGCAGAGGTCGCGACAGGTCGCGAACCCTACATTGCCGGTATTACACGGATTACCAATCCCTGCGGTAATTTAAAAGAGCGGCAATCTGCGAAAATCCTGGTGCCGCGAAGCAGGCCGAGGTCCCCATCTGCGGCCCATCAAATTGCCTCATCATTTTGATCTATAAAAACGGAAATGGGTGTTTTTCGCTAAGAAAAACACCCATTCTGAACTCCGGGCCAAATTCAAAGTCTATAATGACTGACAAATTAGAATCGGTAGATGAGAGCTATGTTAACGGCAAAATGGGAGAATTTGCTTTTGCTCATCATGGATGAGAGCGATTCAGCCTTCTGACCGTCAGCCACGGTATAACTTACCAATGGTATTGTAGACCCTACTTCCGAATTGCTCTTAAATACATTGGTAAGTCCGGCATTGTAGTTCATCCCGACAGTAGCAAACAGCGGACCATAAATTTTCGCTTCAACTCCCGCACCGGCAAGTAGCGACATATTGAAGCTATTAATCTCGGGAGCGACTACTTGCGAGTCTGTCAGTTTACTATTACCAAAGTCATTGAGCCACTCTTCGTCAATCATCAGGTTGTCATACTGTGGATATATACCATAGCTATACACCTCACCGCTTACCGATTTTATCTTGCCACAGGTGTTGAAGCCGGGTTTAATGCCCGCATTGGCATACACACCTATCCATTCGTTGAAACGGTAGGTGAAATTCAAATACACCGGTATGGAAATGTATTCCAAGCCAATTTCCTGACAGAGATTACTTAATTGATAATAGCGGCGGTAGGTATTGCCATCCATATCGGCATCCGCTCCGGCCGCATAGTCGTATTTCATACTTCCGATGCTGAACTTGGCATTAATCATGTCATAATCAAGACCGGCATTAACACCCAGACTCATGCCATTATGCTGCCAGAACATGTAGCCGAAATCAACGCCGAAACTGTTCATCGACGACTTATTTGACAAAAAGGCCTGCGGAGTTTTCATACTCAAAGCACTGCCGACTCCGATTTCACCATGTGCTTTTACGGAAAAACGACTACCGAGCGCGTTCCCCTGCGCGTGGGAGTTTAAGGCTCCCACGGCAAGGAACGCAGTAGTTATATATTTTAAAGCTGTTTTCATCTTTACTTAACCTTGAATTTACGTGATACGGCTTCATTGCCCGATGTCACATTAACAATGTATATACCCTCGGAAAGAGTGCTGAAGTCTATCTGCTCACGTACAGAAGTTCCGGCCTCTACAATCATTGAACGAATCATGATTCCGACGGCATTGTATAAGGCTATGGCAGTATCGCTATCGCTATCAACAGAAATACCCACAGAATTACCTGAAATCTTTATCCAATTATCTGATTTGCTGAAATCAGCACCGCGTGTATCTGTCTGCGATGGATTGAATACGGAGGCGTTGAACTCTTCATCCACACTGCCGTCAAGGTAGCGCTTGCCACTGCTTACGGTGCAACCATCGTCGTACGTCCACACAGCATATACCCAGAAGCGGTTGGAGGGATTGTCATACACCTGCTCCGAGGCACGGCAATATCGCTTATCGGTACGTGCAATCTCATGATCGCTGCCGTCAGCTGCCTCATAACCGTAGACAAAACTATACCCCAATGGAGACAGCTGATCGTTGGCGACTGTCAGCATACATATCAAGGTATGGGTGGTACCATCCCCTTTGCGAACCAAGGAGGCCGGCGTCACCGGACGGCGATATACATCAGTTGCGATGCTTAAAGAGTTTTCAGCCCAAACGGTTCCATCAGGAATGCTGTTCTTGACTTTCACAAGATAGTTTCGACGTTCAATGGCTTTGGATTCTCCATCTTTCATCGTGGCGATGACTTCTATTGCAGAGCCGTCGGCTATAAAGTTTTCATCTGTAGTCCAATCATAGGTCCAACCGTCAGCATATCCCCCTCTACCTTCTTCCACACTGAGGGTGAGTGTCTCGTCCTGACGGACACGCACAACACCATCATTGACTGTAGCCGAAGTCGGGGCATCTACATTGATCTCATCTTCGTCGGGTAGCTGAGGGAGTGCCCATACGCTCACTGCGACAGTAAATGTACGGTCATATATCACCTCTCCATCGCAGTTATTGACTGCACGCACACTGACGAGGTATTCACCGGCTTTACTTTCAACAAATTCATACTCTGCCTTATCAGCTACAGGAGTCTGATTGTCGTTTATATGCCAGTCAAAGCTCCAACCGCTTTCAAGTCCGCCGTTATAGCTGACTTTCAGATTCAGAGATTCCCCACTGAGCAGATCAAACTGATCTCCATTAATCATGGCCTTAGGCTCGGGAACATCACGATGAACAACCGTGATCTCGCAGGTTGCGGTCAGACCGTTTGCGGTTGTGGCGGTGATGGTGGCTTTGCCGACGGATATGGCGGTTACGACGCCGTTCTCGTCTATGGTGGCGATCGAGGCATCGGAAGTAGACCATGTCACTGTCTTGTCAGTGGTGGTTGTAGGGCCTACGGAGGCTTCGAGGTCTAATGTCTCCGTGGCCTTAAGTGTGGCCTCGGTCTTATTTAGCGTGATCGAGGCGGCAGGTGTAGCGACGACATTGACAGTTATTGAGGTGCTTACTCCAGACTTGGCTGTGATGGTGACTGTCGTCTGACCGAGGGCGAGGGCTGTCACAATGCCGTTGGCATCGACCGTGGCAACCTCAGGGGCGCTGCTGGAGAAAGTCACCGACTTGTCGGTAGTCGTCTCAGGCTCTACAGTAACATTGATAGTCTTGACATCGCCTACGCGCATCTCAAGGTTGTCGCCGGTGATACCGAGAGCCTCCTTGTCTATGACAACGCCGGAGGCCGGGGTCTCAGCTACGGTGATCTCGCAGGTTGCGGTCAGACCGTTTGCAGTAGTGGCCGTGATGGTGGCTTTGCCGACGGATATGGCGGTGACTATGCCGTTCTCATCTACGGTTGCGATCGTAGCATCGGAAGTTGACCATGTCACTGTCTTGTCGGTAGTGGTTGCAGGGCCTACGGTGGCTTCGAGTGTTGTAGTCTCAGTCGCTTTCAGGGTAGCTGCATTTTTGTTCAAACTAATTGAGGCAGCCGGTGTTGCAACGACATTGACAGTTATCGAGGTGCTGACACCCGACTTGGCTGTGATGGTGACTGTCGTCTGACCGAGGGCGAGGGCGGTAACATTGCTGTCGGCGTCGACCGTGGCAACCGCAGCATTACTGCTTTCAAAGGTCACCGCTTTGTCGGTTGTTGTGGCCGGCTCAACGGTCACGTTGATGGTCTTGGTATCTCCTACGCGCATCTCAAGGTTGTCGCCGGTGATACCGAGGGCCTCCTTGTCTATGACAACGCCGGAGGCCGGGGTCTCCGCTACGGTGATCTC